>NZ_JBICTO010000003.1:282377-332679 GCF_043197715.1 Streptomyces sp. NPDC049040 | reverse complement strand
CGCGGCCCCCGCCGCTGACCGCACCGCCGCCGACCGCACCGCCCCCGCCGCGGCCCCGGCCGGCCCCCCCCCCCCCCCCCCCCCCCCCCCCCCCCCCCCCGCCCCCCCCCCCGCCCCCCCCCCCCCCCCCCCCCCCCCCCCCCCCCACCGCCGTGTGCCGCCCCGTTCGGTCATGTGTGCGCAAAATCGCCGTGGCGCGAATTCGCAGCTGCACATGCCGGTGGTTGTTGTCCGAAAACGGACCTCTCATCTCCGGTTGCTTGTTTCGCTCGGTACAGGTGATCAGTAGCCTCGCAGAGTAAGCGGCCCACCGTCCGCGAGAGTTGACTCCGGACGCGTCGACCCGGCCCCACGACCTGGAGACTCACACCGTGACCGACCGTCCTTCCTGGGCACCCCCCGGCATCGACATCACCGTGCCCAGCGTCTCGCGGGTCTACGACTACTTCCTCGGCGGCTCCCACAACTTCGAGGTCGACAGGGAAGCGGCCAGAAACGCGCTCAAGGCCATCCCCGCGATACCGCGGGTCGGGCAGGCCAACCGGGCGGTGATGCGCCGCGCGGTCCGGCACGCGATGGGTCAGGGCATCGACCAGTTCCTCGACATCGGCTCCGGCATCCCCACCTTCGGAAACGTGCACGAGGTCGTCCACGCGCTGAACCCGGACGCGAACGTCGTCTACGTCGACAACGACCCGGTGGCCGTCGCCCACAGCAAGGCGGTGCTGGACGGAAACGAACACGCCACGATCGCCGCCGCCGACCTGCGCGACCCGCGCTCGGTCCTTGAACACGCCGAGACCAGCCGGATGCTGGACCTCGACCGGCCGGTCACCCTGCTGCTCGTCGCCGTCCTGCACTTCCTGTCCGAGGCGGACAACCCCTACGAGGTCGTCGCCACCCTGCGCGACGCGCTCGCGCCCGGCAGCATCCTGGTGGTCACCCACGGCGCCCCGCAGCAGGCCTTCGACGCCGACCAGCGCCGGGTGCAGGACGTCTACCAGCGCACCAGCACCCCGGTGGTGCTGCGGGACACCGCTGAGGTGGAACGCTTCTTCACCGGCTTCGACCTGCTCGAGCCCGGCGTCGTCCCGGTGCAGGACTGGCGCCCGGACACCCCGCCCGCCGAGGACGAGGACCCCGCACTGCTCGCCTTGCTCGCCGGTGTGGGGCTGAAGGCGTGACCGCGCGACCGGCCGTCGCAGGACACGGGCCGCGGGCCGCGGGCGCGACGGTGTACGGACCGCCGACGGACCGGGACAACCTGGCGCGGTTCGCCGCGATCTGGAGCCGGGCGATCTACCCGGTGACCGCCACCTCGATGACCCGGGCGGAGTTCGAGCAGCACCTGCTCCCGCTGGCGCGGACCCTGAAGGACACGCTGCACGCCGAGCGCTTCGACCCGCGCGACGCCGCCCCGGTCGGTGCGGGCCTGGTCGACGCGCACTGCACCGACCCCGAGGCGCTGCCCAGCATCCTCGGCGTCATCGACGCCTACCTGGTGCTCTACTGCGGCCCCGGGCTCGACCTGCCCGCAGAGGAGTGCCGGGTGCGCTGCTCGCGGCTCCAGCACGCGGTCGCCGTCGGCTTCTCGCACGCGCTGCGCGAGCGCACCCTGCACGAGCAGGAGTCGATCTCCCGCGCCGCGCTCACCGCCAAGTCCGAGGCGGAGGGCGCCCTGGCGGAGAGCGAGGCCCGCTTCCGCGCGGTCTTCGAGACCGCCGCCATCGGCATCGGCATCGCCGACCTCGAAGGCAACGTGCTGGAGGTCAACGCCGCGCTCACCCGGATGTTCGGCAGCGAGGCGTACATCAGGCACCGCAGGACCGGCGACTGGGTGCACCCCGACAACGCCTCCGGCACCGAGGACCTCAACCGCCGGCTGGTGCGCGGCGAACGCGACCACTACGAGATCGAGAAGGCCTACCCCCGCGCCGACGGCTCCGTGCTGTGGGCCAACGTCCAGGTCTCGCTGCTGCGCGACGCGGCAGGCCGGCCGCGCTACCAGCTCGCCCTGCTGGAGGACGTCACCGAGCGCCGCCGGCTGCTGGAGCGGCTGCGGCACCAGGCCACCCACGACGCGCTCACCGGACTGCCCAACAGGGCGCTGTTCTTCGAGCGCCTCGACCAGGCGCTGGCGGGCTCCGCCGAGGACCGCAGGATCGGCGTCTGCTACCTCGACCTGGACGGCTTCAAGGCCGTCAACGACAGCCTGGGCCACGCCGTCGGCGACCGGCTGCTGGTCGCCGTCGCCGAGCGGCTGCGCGGCTGCGTGACCTCGCCCGACCAGCTGGTCGCCAGGATCGGCGGCGACGAGTTCGTCGCCCTCTACGCCGACCCGCCGAGCCTGCGCTCGGTCACCGACCTGGCCGGCCGCATCCTGAAGACGCTGTCCACCCCGGTGCTGCTCGACGACCGCCAGCTCCCCGTGCACGGCAGCATCGGCATCGTGCACGGCAAGGTCGGCGCCCGCGGACCCGCCGACGTGCTGCGCAGCGCCGACATCACCATGTACCGCGCCAAGGAGCGCGGCGGCAACCGCTACGAGGTCGCCGACCCCGACGCCGACGCCCGCGCCATCACCCGCCACGGGCTCACCAACCAGCTGCCCAGCGCCCTGCGGCACGGCGAGTTCTTCGTCGAGTACCAGCCGCTGATCGGCCTGGAGGACGGCGCCGTGCTGGGAGCCGAGGCACTGGTCCGCTGGTGCCACCCGGTGCACGGGGTGCTCGGCCCCGACCAGTTCATCCCGCTCGCCGAGAGCACCGGGCAGATCGTGCCGCTCGGCCGCTGGGTGCTGGAGCAGGCCGCGCAGCAGGCCCGCGACTGGCAGGACGGGCACATCGCGGGTCCCGCGCCGCGGATCAACGTCAACCTCTCGCCGGTGCAGCTCGGCCACCCCGACCTGGTGGCCGAGGTCGCAGCGGTCCTGGACGAGACCGGCCTCGAACCCAGCGCGCTGTGCCTGGAGGTCACCGAGAGCGCCCTGATCGGCGCCCACGAGTGCGCCCTCAAGCCGCTGCGCCGGCTCGCCGACCTCGGGGTGGCCATCGCGCTCGACGACTTCGGCACCGGCTACTCCAACCTGTCGTCGCTGCGCTGGCTGCCGGTCAGCGTGCTCAAGCTCGACCGGTCCTTCACCCGCGGCATGCGGCAGCAGCCGGCCGACCCGGTGGAGCTCAAGATCGTCGAGGGCATCGTCTCGCTCGCCCACACCCTCGACCTCACCGTGACCGTCGAGGGCGTCGAGACCCGGGCCCAGGCCGAGCACCTGCGCGCGCTGGGCTGCGACACCGCGCAGGGCTGGTACTACGGCAAGGCCGGCCCGGCCGACCAGCTGCACATGCTGACGCTGGCGGACGCGAGCTGACCGCCCGCGGCGCGCCGCCCCCGGCGGCGCGCACGGCGGGTCGCGCGTCGGCGGCGCTGCGCGGACGGTGCGGGCCGCTGTGATGGAATCCCCGGGTACACCGCATCCGGACCGGGGAGTTCCACTGAGTACCGCAGCCGCAGAGACGCTGTCCGTGGCCGCGCTGCTCGTCGTGCTCGGCTTCGCCGTGCTGCGGCCGCACGGCTGGCCGGAGGCGGCGGCCGCGGTACCCGCCGCGGCGCTGCTCACCGCGGTCGGCGCGGTCCCGCCGTCGGCCGCCTGGGGCCAGATCAAGGAGCTGGCACCCGTCGTCGGCTTCCTGGCCGCGGTACTGGTGCTGGCCGAACTGTGCGCCGACGACGGCCTTTTCACCGCCGCGGGCGACGCCATCGCCCAGGCCTGCCACGGCGAACCGCAGCGGCTGCTCGCCGGGGTCTTCGCCGTGGCCGCCGTGGTGACCGCGGTGCTCAGCCTGGACGCCACCGTCGTGCTGCTCACCCCGGTGGTCATCGCGACCGCCGCCAGGGCCGGTGCCCGGCCCCGTCCGCACGTCTACGCCTGCGCCCATCTGGCCAACTCCGCCTCGCTGCTGCTGCCGGTCTCCAACCTGACCAACCTGCTGGCCTTCACCGCCGCCGGGGTGACCTTCACCCGCTTCGCGCTGCTGATGGCCGTGCCGTGGCTGCTGGCCATCGGCATCGAGTACGTGATCTTCCGCCGCTTCTTCGCCGCCGACCTCAAGGTCGCGGAACACCCGCCGGAGCGCGGTGAACCGCCCGCGGTGCCGGTGCTCACCCTGGTGGTGCTCGGCCTGACGCTCGCCGGCTTCGCGGTCACCTCGCTGGCCGGCGTCAACCCCGCCTGGGCGGCGCTGGCCGGCGCGCTGGTGCTCGGGGTGCGGGCCCTGCACCGCCGCAGGGCCACCGCGGGAAGCCTGGTGGCCGCGGCAGGCCCGCTGTTCTGCCTGTTCGTCCTCGCGCTCGGCGTGGTCGTCGAGGCGGTGGTGCGCAACGGCCTGTCCGACGCCGCCGACCACATCCTGCCGTCCGGCAGCGGACTGCCCGCGCTGCTGGCCACGGCCGCCTTCGCCGCCCTCCTGGCCAACGTGATCAACAACCTGCCCGCCGTCCTGGCACTGCTCCCGCTCGCCGAGACCGGCGGCGCGGGCCCCGTGCTCGCGGTGCTGATCGGCGTCAACCTCGGCCCCAACCTGAGCTACGCCGGGTCGCTCGCGACGCTGCTGTGGCGGCGGGTGCTCCAGGACCACGGCACCGACGCCTCGCTGCGCACCTTCACCCGGCTCGGACTGCTCACCGTGCCGCCGACGCTGGTGGCCTCCACCGTCGCGCTGTGGGCGGGGCTGCGGCTCACCGGCACCTGACGGCCGGCCGCGGGACACCGGCCCCCTGCCGGCCTTCCCGACCGCCCCGACCGGGCGGATGTCGGCGGCGCCCGGCGGACGGCGGCGCGCCCGTGCGGACCGGGGGCCGCGCGGGGAGGGCCCGCCACCCCGGGAAGCGCTCCTCCGCCACGCTCGCCCGGGCCAGGCGTCGGTGACGGCGTGTCGTCCTATCGGGCATACTCCAACCCGCCGGTCGCGTTGATCAGCCCGTGCCGTGATCCGGTACGGGAGCTTTGTGACCGGATATGCCCATCGGACGGCACCGCCCACCCGCGCGGTATGCCGCCGTCGCCCCCGTAAGGGAGGAGTCCGCCGCCATGCAGAGTTACGGACCGCAGCCGGTGTCCCGCGAACTGCCCACAGAGGAGGCGCGCGACCTGCTCGCGCTCACCCGGGACCTGGCCCAGCGGGAGATCGCCCCCGCCGCGGCAGCGCAGGAGGAGGCAGGGCGTTTTCCGCGTGAGACCTTCGCCCTGATCGGTGAGGCCGGGCTGCTCGGCCTGCCCTACCCGGAGGAGTACGGCGGCGGAGGCCAGCCGTACGAGGTGTACCTCCAGGTGCTGGAGGAGCTCGCGGCCGCCCGGCTGACCGTCGGCCTCGGAGTCAGTGTCCACACCCTGGCCTGCCACGCCCTGGCCCGTTACGGCAGCAAGGAGCAGCGCGCCGAGCACCTGCCCGGCATGCTCGGCGGCGCCATGCTGGGCGCCTACTGCCTGTCAGAGCCGACCTCGGGCTCCGACGCGGCGGCCCTGCGGACCCGGGCGGTACGCGACGGCGACGGCTGGACGATCGACGGGACCAAGTCCTGGATCACCCACGGCGGCGTCGCCGACTTCTACACCGTGCTGGCCCGCAGCGGCGGCGAGGGCGCGCACGGCATCTCGGCGTATCTCGTACCGGGCGACGCATCGGGACTGTCGGCGGCGCCGCCCGAGCGGAAGATGGGCCTGAAGGGCTCGCCCACGGCGCAGGTCCACTTCGACGCGGTCCGGGTCCCCGACACCCGCAGGATCGGCGAACCCGGCCAGGGCTTCGCCATCGCGCTGAGCGCCCTGGACTCGGGGCGGCTCGGTATCGCCGCGTGCGCCACCGGCGTGGCGCAGGCCGCCCTGGACACCGCGCTCGGCTACGTCATGGAGCGCCGGCAGTTCGACCGGCCGGTCGCCGACTTCCAGGGCGTGCGCTTCATGCTCGCCGACATGGCCACCAGGATCGAGGCGGGCCGGGCGCTCTACCTGGCGGCGGCACGGCTGCGCGACGCGGGGCAGCCCTTCTCCGCGCGGGCCGCCATGGCGAAGCTCTTCTGCACCGACACCGCGATGCAGGTGACCACGGACGCCGTCCAGCTGCTCGGCGGGTACGGCTACACCGCGGACTTCCCGGTCGAGCGCTACATGCGGGAGGCGAAGGTGCTGCAGATCGTGGAAGGCACCAACCAGATCCAGCGGATGGTGGTGGCCCGCCACCTGGCGGGCCCTGAGACCAGGAGCTGACCAGCGGTTCCGCGGTGACGCGGGGTGTGCCGGGCCGGCGTCGTGCGCGCCGGCCGGGCGCACCGAGAGCCGTCCCGCGCTCCGCGGCGAGCAGCGCGCGGGGCCGGGGCGCGGCGGGCACCGGTCGTCCTGCTGCCGGGCCGCCGTCCGGCGATCCGGCAGCGCCCCGGCGTGGCCGCCGCCGTGTGTCCGCGGGGCGGCCGTCAGGCCGCGAGCCGCTGCTCGGGCATGTGGATGGGGCGCGACTCGGGGCCGCCGACGTGCGAGAACGGCTGGGTACGCCAGTCGAGGCCGACGGGCAGCGTCAGCAGCGCCGCGAGGTCCTGCTGCGCGCTCGCGCCCGCGCCGCCGTCGGCCGGACGGGCGTCGGCCACCGCGCGGCCGGAGCCGCCGCACACGGTCAGCCCGAACGGATTCCACGGCGTGGGGCACAGCGCGTGCTGCGGCAGCCGCTCCTCGTCGGTGAAGACCGCGATGGGGCGCCCGCAGTCCGGGCACGACAGCCGGACGACGTCGCCGAAGTCCTCCTCGAACGCCTCGTCGGCGTCCATGTCCTCGCCGTCCATGAGGTCGTCCGGCAGGCCGGAGTCAGCCGATTCCACGGCCGGGAAGGCGAACGCGGCGTCGCGTTCGTGACCCTCCTCGAACGCGGGCCTGATCCGCTCGCTGCGGCTGTGGCGCACGTGATTTCGCATGCTGCGTCCCCCTCGGGTGGAATGCCCTTCATCGGGTCGGCCGGGCGTCACGCCTGCGGCCATAGCGAGCACTTCCCGCCACGCTACGCGGGTAACCACGCCATAGCGGACGGAGCGGTCCACCCGGTGTGGCCTTCGTCACACTGCTCGTTATGGCTGGTTCATGCGCCCCCGCCGTGCGCCTGCGCACCCCCCTGCGCCCCCGCGCGGCGCCTTGCCGCGCAGCCGGATAAGGTGCCAACGGGCGAGGCCAGGACAGGTCGCGCCGGGAGCGGAAGCGTGGCGAGATGCAAAACAACTGGGCGGGCAACCTGACCTTCTCCGCGGCCGAAGTACGCCGTCCTGCCACCGTCGCCGAACTGCGGGCCCTGGTGGCCGCCGGCCGCCGGGTCAAGGCGGTCGGCAGCGCCCACTCGTTCAGCGACATCGCCGACACCGACGGCACCCTCGTCGACGTGTCCGCGCTGCCGCCCGAGATCGACGTCGACTCCGCCGCGCGCACCGTGCGGGTCGCCGCCGGCGTGCGCTACGCGGAACTCGCGGCACATCTGCACTCCCGCGGATTCGCACTGCCCAACATGGCGTCCCTGCCGCACATCTCGGTCGGCGGCTCCGTCGCCACCGGCACCCACGGCTCGGGCGACGCCAACGGCGGCCTGGCCACCTCCGTCTCCGGCTTCGACCTGGTCACCGCCGACGGCGGCATCCACACCATGAGCCGCGCCGCGGACGGGGGCGCCTTCGACGGCGCCGTCGTCGCCCTGGGCGCACTCGGCGTCGTCACCCACCTCACCTTGGACCTGCGCCCCGCCTTCGACATCCGCCAGCGGGTGTTCACCGGTCTCGAACTCGCCGACGCCACCGCGAACTTCGACGCGATCACCGCCGCCGCGTACAGCGTCAGCCTCTTCACCGACTGGCGCGGCCCGCGCTTCACCCAGGTATGGCTCAAGCAGCTCGCCGACGCCCCCGGCGCCGACTTCCCGTGGGCCAAGCCCGCCGACACCAAGATGCACCCGGTGCCCGGCGTCGACCCCGTGCACTGCACCGAGCAGTTCGATGTGCCGGGCCCCTGGCACGAGCGGCTGCCGCACTTCCGCCCCGGCTTCACGCCCAGCAGCGGCGATGAGCTGCAGTCCGAATACCTGGTGCCCCGCGCCCACGCCGCCGCCGCGCTGACCGCCCTGGACGCCATGCGCGACACCATCGCGCCGGTCCTCCAGATCTGCGAGGTCCGCACGGTCGCCGCCGACCGGCTCTGGCTCAGCCCCGCCTACGGCCGCGACACCGTGTGCCTGCACTTCACCTGGATCAAGGACACCGCCCGCGTCCTGCCGGTGCTGGGCGCCATCGAGCAGGCGCTGGCCCCCTACGACCCCCGCCCGCACTGGGGCAAGCTCTTCACCACCGCCCCCGCCGAGGTCCGCGCCCGCTACCCCCGCATGCCGGACTTCCTCGCCCTGGCGTCCGCCACCGACCCGGCCCGCACCTTCTCCAACGGCTTCCTCGACCGGATGCTCCACGCATGACCGAAACCACCGGCGGGCCGGTAAGGTCGTCGGCTGTGGAGGAGCTGGATCGTCAGATCGTGGAACTGCTCATGGCCGACGGGCGCATGAGCTACACGGACCTGGGCAAGGCCACGGGCCTTTCCACCTCCGCGGTGCACCAGCGGGTGCGCAGGCTCGAACAGCGCGGCGTCATCCGCGGTTACGCCGCGATCGTCGACACCGAGGCGGTCGGGCTCTCGCTGACCGCGTTCATCTCGGTCAAGCCCTTCGACCCCAGCGCGCCCGACGACATCCCCGAGCGGCTCGCCGACGTGCCCGAGATCGAGGCGTGCCACTCGGTGGCGGGCGACGAGAACTACATCCTGAAGGTCCGCGTCTCCACCCCGAGCGAGCTCGAACACCTCCTCGCCAGGGTCCGTTCGCTCGCCGGTGTCTCCACCCGCACCACGGTCGTCCTGTCGACCCCGTACGAGTCCCGGCCGCCCCGCCTCTGAACGCCCCCCGCGGGCGCTCACCGCTGCACCGCCGCGCGCCCCCGCCAGCGTGCCCACACCGCCGCCGGAGCCCGGGACCGGCCAGGCCCGCGGGTTCCACGCGGCCGGACGCACCCGGCGGTCCCGGGGGGTGGGCCCTGCGGGCCGGGCGGGGCGGGGGAGACTTGGGGGTATGCACCCCAGTTCCGCAACGGCAAGGCCCTCCGCGAAGGGCGCCCCCACCAGCACCACCGTGATGCTGCGCGGGGGCTTCGTCCACACCCCCGCCGACCCCTTCGCGACAGCGATCGTCGTGGACGGCGGCACCGTCGCCTGGGTCGGTGAGGAGGCCGCCGCCGACTCCTTCGCCGACGGCGTGGACGAGGTCGTCCAGCTGGACGGCGCCCTGGTCACCCCGGCGTTCACCGACGCCCACGTGCACACCACCGCCACCGGCCTGGCGCTGACCGGCCTCGACCTGACCACCGCCGCGTCCCTGCCCGAGGCGCTGGCCAGGACCGCCGCGCACGCCGCCGCCCACCCCGCGGACCGCGTCCTGCTCGGGCACGGCTGGGACGAGACCCGCTGGCCCGAGCGCCGCCCGCCCACCCGCGAGGAGCTGGACCGGGCGACCGGCGGCCGCCCGCTCTACCTGTCCCGCACCGACGTGCACTCCGCCGCCGTCACCAGCGGCCTCGCGGCCCTCGTACCCGGCCTCGCCGGCCTGCCGGGCCACCACCCGAGCGCACCGCTGACCCGCGACGCGCACCACGCCGTACGCAAGGCCGCGTACGCCGCCGTGACCCCCGCGCAGCGGGAGGCCGCACAGCGCGCGGCGCTGCGGCACGCGGCGGCCCAGGGCATCGGAGCGCTGCACGAGTGCGCCGGGCCAGACATCTCCTCGCAGGACGACCTGACGGGCCTGCTGGCGCTGGCCGCGGCGGGCGACGGCCCGCGGGTGCTCGGCTACTGGGCGGAGCCGGTGCGGACACCTGCCGACCTGGACCGCATCCGCGACCTCGGTGCGGTCGGCGCGGGCGGCGACCTGTTCGTGGACGGCTCGCTCGGTTCGCACACCGCCTGCCTGCACGCCCCCTACGCCGACGACGCCGCCGCCACGGGCGTCTCCTACCTCGACGGCGAGACCATTGCCCGCCACTTGCTGCTGTGCACGCAGGCGGGCGTACAGGCCGGTTTCCACGCCATCGGGGACGCGGCCGTGGACGCCGTCGTCGCCGGGGTGCGGGCAGCGGCCGAGGCGGCCGGCCTCGACCGGGTACGGGCCCTGCGGCACCGGGTCGAGCACGCGGAACTGCTCAGCGGCGCCGCCATCGCCGCCTTCGCCGAGTTCGGCCTCGTCGCGTCCGTGCAGCCCGCCTTCGACGCGGCCTGGGGCGGAACCGACGGGATGTACGCGGAAAGGCTCGGCGCCGAGCGGGCCGCGGCGCTCAACCCGTACGCCGCGCTGACCCGAGCCGGTGTGCCGCTCGCGCTCGGCTCCGACAGCCCGGTCACCCCGCTCGACCCGTGGGGCGCGGTACGGGCCGCCACCTTCCACCGCACACCGGAGCACCGGATCTCGGCCCGCGCAGCCTTCACCGGGCACACCCGCGGCGGCTGGCGGGCGGTCGGCAGGGACGACGCGGGCGTGCTGGTACCGGGAGCGCCGGCCGACTACGCGGTCTGGCGGGTCGGCGACCTGGTGGTCCAGGCACCCGACGAGCGGGTCGCGAACTGGTCGACCGACCCCCGCTCCGGCACCCCTGGCCTGCCCGATCTGACGCCGGGCCGCGAGCTGCCGACCGCGCTGCGCACGGTCGTCGGCGGCCGCACGGTCCACGTTCGGCCGAACGGGTGACCGGCGGCGGCTGCCGATGGGGCCGAACGGTGCGCCCTCGGGGCGCCGCGGCGTGTCGCATGCTCCGCACGCGGTCCGCACTGACCTGCTGATTTGGTGAAAGTTCGCAGGTCAAAGGGCTGTTGACAGTTGCCGGTCGGAGGCGAGTAGGTTCGGCGAAGTCCACCACAGGATGTCGAACCGGGGGTCCTCCGCGGTTGCGTCGACCGCCGCTGGGCCATGGGGTGTCGCGCCGCACGTGCACGCCGCCACTGGCAGCCAGGTCCAGCGCGCACGACGCAGAACGCGGCTCGCCAGTGGGCCTCTCCGCCCGGGAGGGTACGGAGGGTGAGCGCCGCCCGATCGGCAGGTGTGACCCGGGAAGGGCCCGGACGCCCAGTAGACAACGGCTTTGGTACGACCCGCAGCCAGCAGGTCCCAGGTCGGCCCGAAGGGCGTCCGGGCCCGTTCCGCAGGATCACCCGCGCGCGGGGCGAAGACGCCGGATTCCTGGCGGAGCCCGGCGGGATGGGAAGCTTTGCACACCCGCGGCTCACCCTCGCGCCATCACGAGGTACGGTCGCCTTCACCACCCCTCCACCTGCAGGAAGGCCGCCACCGTGCGCCTGCGCCCCGAAGCCGCGCCCGCGGCGCCCCCGGCGGACCCCGGTGTACCGCGGACGGAGCCCGACCGGCCGCTGGACGAGCCGGACCGCGGCCCGGCCGCGGCCCCGCCGGCGCGCGCCCCGCGGCGGAAGCGGTTCGCCGCCCTGGTCCGCAGGTCCGCGCCCGCCAGCGCGGTCGCCGCCGTGAGCGGCCTGGCACTGGCCGCCGCCTTCCCGCCCTACGACCTGTGGCCGCTGTCGCTGGTCGCGGTCGCCGCGCTGTCGCTGCTGACCCGCGGCAGGACCGTGCGCCAGGGCGCCTGGCTCGGCTTCGCCTTCGGGTGGCCCTTCTTCATCTGGCTGCTCCAGTGGCTGCACACCGTCGGCTGGGACGCCGTCGTGGGCCTGGCCGCGATCGAGGCGGCGTTCCTTGCCGCGCTGGGCGCCTGCCTGGTGCTGAGCGCGCGGCTGCCCGGCGCGCCGCTGTGGGGCGCCTGCCTGTGGGTGACCGAGGAGCTGGCCAGGGACCGGCTGCCGTTCGGCGGCTTCCCGTGGGGCCGGCTCGCCTTCGCCAACACCGGCTCCCCCTACACCCCGCTGGCCGCGCTCGGCGGCGCACCGCTGGTGACCTTCGCGGTGGCGCTCAGCGGCACCCTGCTGGCCGCCGCCGCGGTCACGGCGGTACGCCTCCGCCGCGCGCACACCTGGACCCCGCGCGCGGTGCTGCCCGCCGCCGGCGCGCTGGTGCTGTCCGCGGCCGTACTGCTGGCCGGCCTGTTCGTACCCGTGCCGACCGGCGCCGACGACCACGTACGCATCGCCGTGGTGCAGGGCAACGTCCAGCAGCCGGGGCTGCACTTCCTCGGCCGGCCGATGATGATCCTGGACAACCACGTCAAGGCCACGCTCAAGCTCGCCGCCGACATCAAGGCGGGCCGGGTGCCCAAGCCGGACCTGGTGCTGTGGCCGGAGAACTCCTCCGACCTCGACCCGTTCTCCAACCCGGCCGCCTACGACAAGATCACCCAGGCCGTGCAGGCGGTCGGCGTGCCCGTGCTGGTCGGCGTGCTCGTGGACGGCCCCGACGCCGACCACGTGCAGAACGAGGGCATCGTGTGGGACCCGGTCGACGGGCCCGGCGCGCACTACACCAAGCAGCACCCGGTGCCGTTCGGCGAGTACGTGCCCTTCCGCAAGGAACTGACCAAGGTCATCAGCCGGCTCGACGAGATCCCCCGCGACTTCTACCCCGGCAAGACCACCGGCGTGCTCGACATCGGTCCCGCCAGGCTCGGCGACGTGATCTGCTTCGAGGTCGCCTACGACGGCATCGTGCGCGACACGGTCAACGCCGGGGCTCGGGCCATCGTCGTGCAGACCAACAACGCCACCTACGGCAGGACGGGGCAGCCCGAGCAGCAGCTCGCCATGTCCAGGCTGCGGGCCATCGAGCACGGGCGGGCCGTCGTCACGGCCGCGACCAGCGGGATCAGCGCGATCGTCGGCCCTGATGGCAAGATCGAGCAGCGCAGCAAGGAATTCACCCAGCAGGTGCTCAACGCCGACATCCCGCTGCGCGACGGCACAACGCTCGCCGATCGCGTCGGTGCGGCACCCGAGTGGACCCTCGCTATGGTGGGGCTTCTGTCCTGTGCGGCCGCCATCGCACTCGGCAGGCGGGACCGCACCCGCACGACGAAAGGACAAGAACAGCAGTGAACGACGGCGAGCAGCGGAACTTCGGGCCGCTCGGCAAGGTCCTGGTCATCATCCCGACGTACAACGAGGCCGAGAACATCGTGCCCATCGTGCGGCGGGTGAGGGCCGCGGTGCCCGAGGCCGACATCCTGGTCGCCGACGACAACAGTCCTGACGGGACCGGCCGGCTCGCCGACGAGCTGCGCGAGGACGACCCGTCGGTGCACGTCCTGCACCGCGAGGGCAAGGAAGGACTCGGCGCCGCCTACCTGGCCGGCTTCCGCTGGGGCATCGACAACGGCTTCGACGTCCTGGTCGAGATGGACGCCGACGGGTCGCACCAGCCCGAGGAGCTGCCGCGGCTGCTGACCGCCCTCAAGGGCGCCGACCTGGTGCTCGGCTCCCGCTGGATCCCCGGCGGCCGGGTGGTGAACTGGCCCAAGAGCCGCGAGTTCATCTCCCGCGGCGGCAGCACGTACTCCCGGCTGATGCTCGGCGTCACCATCCGCGACGTCACCGGCGGCTACCGCGCCTTCCGCAAGGAGACCCTGCTGGGCCTCGGGATGGACGACGTCGCCTCGGCCGGCTACTGCTTCCAGGTCGACCTCGCCTGGCGCGCGGTCAAGGCCGGCTTCCACGTGGTGGAGGTGCCCATCACCTTCGTGGAGCGGGAACGCGGCGACAGCAAGATGAGCCGCAACATCGTCGCCGAGGCCTTCATGCGGGTCACCGTGTGGGGCCTCAGCTCACGCGCGGGCCGGATCGGCGGCGGAAAGCCGGCGGCCGTCGAGGAGCGCAAGGACAGCGAGGACCAGCCGGAGGCCACGCCCCGGGTCGGCCCGCAGGCCGACGGCGAGGCCGACGACGCCGGCATCGTCGCGGAGGCAGCCCGCCCGTCCTCCTCCTGACCGGCGGGCCGGGGCGCGGCCCGGTCTCCGGGCCCGCCGGGTCTCCGTCGGCTCATGGCGACCCCGCCGGCAGGCCTCAGCCGAGGATGTTCACCGCACGGGCCACCACCAGCACCACGGTCAGCAGGGACACCGCGGACTGCGCCAGCATCAGCGCCTTCGCCCAGCGCGTCATCGGCATCACGTCGGTGGGGCTGAAGGCGGTGGAGTTGGTGAAGGACAGGTAGAAGTAGTCGAAGAACGCCGGCTCCCAGTGCGGCGGAGCCAGATCGGGCGACTGCATCTGGACGAAGAGGAAGTCCGGCATGTCCCGCTCGCCCTGGGCGCGGGCGGCCGGGCCGCCCCGGTCCAGCTCCCAGTACAGCAGGGCGAAGATCACGATGTTCGTCAGCCAGATCGCCCCGCCGGTCAGCAGCAGGGTGCCGGCGGCGGCGGTCTCGGTGCCGCGGATCAGGCCGGTCACCAGGCGTACCGCCGAATAGGCGTTGGCACCGCCGATCACCAGGGCGAGCCCCAGGCCCAGGGCCCGGTAGGCGCGCGAGCTGCGCTCGATCCGGTGCGGAT
The DNA here is from genome assembly GCF_043197715.1 of Streptomyces sp. NPDC049040. Taxonomy (NCBI): domain Bacteria; kingdom Bacillati; phylum Actinomycetota; class Actinomycetes; order Kitasatosporales; family Streptomycetaceae; genus Streptomyces; species Streptomyces sp. NPDC049040. Next base: position 318,123 of record NZ_JBICTO010000003.1, on the reverse strand, counting down.
TGCCCGCGATCAGCGCCACCAGCAGTGCCAGCTCCACGGCCGGCATCAGCCAGCGCGGATGCGCGGCGAGCCGGGACGGCAGCGCCAGCTGGATCACCACCACGGCCACCACCGCCGCTGTCGAGGCCCAGCGCGGTTCCCCCCGGGTGACCCGCCGCCAGGCCGGCGTCGGCCGGTGGTCGGGGTCCGGTGCGTTGTGCGTCACGTGGCACATCGTGTCGGTACGGCCTCGTCCCGTCCACCGCGGGCCCCCTGCCCACCCGGCCTTTACCTGCTCTTTGGCACACTTGAGCTATGACGACGAGCACACCGCCCCCCGTCCGCCCGCGCCCCGCGCAGCCGCGGCGGCGCTCCCGTGCCCGCACCGTGGTGCCGCTGGTGATCGCGGCATGGGCGGTGCTGGAGATCTGGCTGCTCGTGGTGGTGGCGTCCGCCACCAGCGGCCTGGTGGTGCTGCTCTGCATCCTCGCGGGCTTCGTGCTGGGCGCGGTGGCGGTGAAGCGGGCAGGGCGAAGCGCCTGGCGCAATCTGACCGCGGCGATGCAGCAGCAGCAGCCGGGCGGCGAGCAGGGTGCCGAGGTGCGCCCGGCCGGCGGCGGGCGTACCGGCCTGCACATGCTGGGCGGGGTGCTGCTGATCATCCCGGGCTTCATCTCGGACGCGGCCGGCCTGCTGCTGCTCTTCCCCCCGACGCGCAAGCTGATCGGAGCCCTCGCGGAGCGGGCCGCGGCGCGCTCCCTGAGCCGCCACGCCGGCGCAGCCGACCCCGGCTCGCTCGGCGACCTCCTCCAGCAGGCCCAGCAGGCCGACGAGCAGAACCGCATCCACCGCCCCGACGGCAAGGTCATCCAGGGTGAGGTCGTCGACCGGGAGCACCGCGGGCAGGACTGACCCGTGCCTGGCGGGTGCCTCCTCGGGGGCGCCCGCCGGGGAGGGGGAGCGGCAGGGCGCGGGGGCCCGGGCAGGATCGGGTCGATGAGCCGGACAGGGCTTGGCCGGACATGATCAGGCCGCACAGGACAGGCGGACAGGACGCGCCCGGACACGACAAAGCCGCCCGGCGGAAAACGCAACGCTGCGTTCCGCGCCGGGCGGGAGAGTCGAGCCGGCCCCGGATGTCACCCCGGGGGTCGGCGTCAGGCGGTCTTGCGGTTGTCCCGCGGATGCACCGCGATGTTCATCGCCCCGGAGCGCAGGACGGCCAGCCGTTCGGCCAGCACCTCCTCCAGCTCCTCCAGCGTGCGGCGCTCCATGAGCATGTCCCAGTGCGTGCGCGCGGGCTTGGTGGTCTTCTCCTCCGGGCCCTCTCCGTCCACCAGGAGTGCGGTCTGGCCGCAGGCGCGGCACTCCCACTCCGGCGGAATCTCGGCCTCGACCGAAAACGGCATCTCAAAACGATGTCCGTTCCGGCATGCGTACTCAACGGTCTGGCGAGGGGCCAGATCGATACCGCGGTCGGTCTCGTAGCTGGTGGCCCCGAGTCGCGTGCCGCGGAGAGCTCGCTCACTCATGAATCGTGCCTCCCGGGCTTGGTCGCCCACAGGACAGGTGTCGCTGTCGTCGTCATCCGGTCAACGTCCGGTCGGCGGTGAAGATTCCCGAAGAGGGATATGCGTCGCCCGTCGTGTCGCCCCTGTTTGTACCCACCGGCGCCCGGTTTGTCACATCTGAGGGGAGATGTCACCCGGTGTTGTCATATCTTTTGCGTGCAGTAACGGTCAAGCTACAGGGCCAACCGCGTACACTACCGGTCCGCGTCGCCCCAGGCTAAATCGAGTCCGCCACCGCGCGTTCTCGCGGGTCGGGCGCAGCCGGTACGGCGACGGTGGGTGGCGTACCCGCCGCCGAGCCGCCGAAAACCCGGAGGAAGAACTGCGCGAGCGGGCCGATCGCCAGCGCGTACAGCACGGTGCCGACGCCCACCCCGCCGCCGAGCACGAAACCGGCGGCGAGCACGGTCAGTTCGATGCCGGTGCGGATCAGGCGCAGCGAGCGGCCTGTCCTGCGGTGCAGCCCCGTCATCAGGCCGTCCCGTGGACCCGGGCCGAAGCGGGCGGCGATGTACAGGCCGGTCGCCACCCCGTTGAACAGCACACCGGCGAGCAGCAGCGGTATGCGGGCGCTCAGCGCCTCGACGTGCGGGACCACCGCGCACGTCGCGTCGATCGAGGCGCCGACGAGGACCACGTTGGACACCGTGCCGAGGCCCGGCCGCTGCCGGATCGGCCACCACAGCAGCAGCACCACCGCACCGACGAGAATGGAGACGTTGCCGATGCTGATCCCGGTGTGCCGGGACAGGCCCTGGTGGAAGACATCCCACGGGTCAAGTCCGAGGTCGGCGCGGATCACCAGGGCGTCGGTCACGCCGTACAGGACCAGGCCGGCGTAGAGCATCACGAGACGGTCCACCGGCAGCGGGCCACGCCGGAAGGCAGGTGGACGGGACGGAAGCAGGCGAAACGGTGACAACGGAACCCCCCTGGTGGTCGTGCGAGCGCGCATGCCACTCTGTGGCCTGAAAAGGAAAAGAATCCATGGCCAATCCGCGGAAGGTGGACTGAATTCCATGTCGCAGTGGACTGCGTCGGTGAGTGCGGCACATCTCGCCCGGCTGCTGGAGCCAGGACCGGCGCCACGCACCGGCGGGCGGAAGCTCCCCGCCTACCGCGGACTCGCGGACGGGGTGCGGCTGCTGGTGCTCGAAGGCCGGGTCCAGGTCGCGGCCAGGCTGCCGGCCGAGCGGGAGCTGGCGCTCGCCCTCGGGGTGAGCAGGACCACCGTCGCCGCCGCCTACGAGGCCCTGCGGGCCGAGGGCTTCGCCAGGTCCAGGCGTGGCGCCGGCAGCTGGACCGCGATCCCCGAGGGCCATGTGCTGCCCACCCGCAGCCTCGAACCGCTGCCGCCGGACGCCGCCGGATCCGTCATCGACCTCGGCTGCGCCGCCCTGCCCGCGCCCGAGCCGTGGCTGACCCGGGCCATGGAGGGCGCGCTCGCCGAACTGCCCGCGTACGCCGCCACGCACGGCGACTTCCCCGCGGGCCTGCCGGTGCTGCGCGAAGCCATCGCCGACCGCTACACCGCGCAGGGCGTGCCGACCATGCCCGAGCAGATCATGGTGACCACCGGTGCGATGGGCGCGATCGGGGCCGCGGCCCGGCGGGTGGCCGGCTTCGGCGAGCGCGTCGCCGTGGAGTCGCCCAGCTACGCCAACGTGCTGGAACTCTTCCGCGAGACCGGGGCGCGGCTCGTGCCGGTCGCGCTGCGCGAAGGCCTCGGCGGCTGGGACATGGGCGCGTGGCGGCGGGTGCTGCGGGACGCGGCGCCGCGGATGGCGTACGTGATGCCGGACTACCACAACCCGACAGGGACGCTCATCGGCGACGAGCAGCGGCGCGAACTCGTGGAGGCCGCACGGGCGGCCGGCACGGTCGTCGTGGCCGACGAGACGATGGCCGAACTCACCCTCGACGGTGGAGAGTCGGGCGTACGTCCGATGGCCGCGTTCGACCGCGGCGGAACCGTGATGACGGTGGGCTCCGCCAGCAAGGCGGTCTGGGCCGGGCTGCGCATCGGCTGGGTCAGGTCCACCCCCGACGTGGTCCGGCGGCTGGTGTCGGCCCGCGCCTACCTCGACCTCGGCTCGCCGGTCGTCGACCAGCTCGCCGTCGCCTGGCTGCTGCGGGGCGGCGGCTGGGACCAGGCCCTCGCCACCCGGCGGCAGCGGGCCCGCGAGTGCCGGGACGACCTCGCGGCGGCGCTGCGCGAGCACACTCCCGGGTGGGAGTTCACCGTGCCGCGCGGCGGCATGACCATGTGGGTGCGCACCGGGGACGTCTCCGGCTCCCGGGTCGCCGTGGCCGGCGAACGCCTCGGCGTGCGCGTCCCCTCGGGCCCGCGCTTCGGCGTCGACGGCGCCTTCGAGTCCTACGTCCGCATCCCCTTCACCGTCAGCGGCACGACGGCGGTCGAGGCGGCGACCCGGCTCGCCGCCGCCGCGGACCTGGTCCGCTCCGGCGCCGCCCCTGACGCCGAGTCCACCGGGCTCTTCGTGGCCTAGCCGGCCCGCTTGGAGGTGGCCCTCCCGCGGGGTGCGGCGCCTTGGGGGCACCCCCGTGCGGGGTGCGGGTCGTCACCGGCCGGGTGGGGGTGTTCGGTCCGTGCCGGACCACCGGGCCGGTGGTGGGTTGTTCGCGCCGTTCCTCGCGCCCCTTTGGGGTGCCGCCCGTTTGGAGGGTGCCCTCTTGGGGGGTGCGGGTCGTCACCGGCCGGGTGGGGGCGTTCGGTCCGTGCCGGATCTCCCGCCGGTGGTGGGTTGTTCGCGCCGTTCCTCGCGTCCCTTTGGGGTGCGCTCTTGGGGGGTGCGGGTTGTTGCCGGCCGGGTGGGGGTGTTCGGTCCGTGCCGGGTCTCCCGCCGGTGGTGGGTTGCTCGCGCCGTTCCTCGCGCCCCTTTGGGGGTGCCCTCTTGGGGGGTGCGGGTTTTTGCCCGCCGGGTGGGGGGTTTGGGCCGTGCCGGACCACCGGGCCGGTGGTGGGTTGTTCGTGCCGTTCGTCGCGTCCCTGGGTCAGGTCAGGTCGGCGACGGTGCGGATGACGGCTTCCTTGCGGAGGGACGCCGGTTCCGGGTCGGGGGTCGGGGCGGCGCCCGGGAGGAGGGCGAGGACGGCCTCGCGCTGGGGCGGGGTCGTCTCGTCGTCGTACGGGTCGGGGGTCGCCGGGACCTGGAGGCGCAGGACCGGCCCGGTGCCGAGCCGCGCGTATCCGCGGCCCGGGGGGACGTCGGCGGCCGGCGTGGTGCGCTGGGCGGCGCCCAGCACCGCCTCGACGTGCTCCGGCGCGAGCCGGCCCAGCACCACCCGCGCCCGGGTGTGCGCGATCACCACCGGGGCCAGCGCCTCCGTCGCGTCGAGCTGGTCGGCGACGGCGACGGCGACACTGGCCGTACGCCCGTGCCGCAACGGCACGTCCAGCAGCAGTTGCGGATCGGGCCGCCCTTCCGCCAGCGCCAGCTGGCTCAGCGCGGTCGGCCGGTCGACCAGGATCCACAGCGGCCTGCGGGCGTCCTCGTCCACCGGCCGCCCCTCCTGCCGGGCGCGGTTGACCGCGATGAGCCGGCGCTCGGTCTCGTGCGCGGCCCATTCCAGGGTGGCGGCGGCGCCGAGCAGCCCGTCCTCGACGGCGAGCACCCCGGGGCGCCCGGTCAGGCACGCGTACTCGCCGGTGCCGCTGCCGTCCACGATGACGACGTCGCCGTGCACCAGCGACTGCAGCGCGATGGACCGCAGCAGGCTCGTCGTGCCGGTCCCGGGCTGGCCGAGCGCCAGCAGGTGCGGCTCGGTGGAGCGCGCGCCGGTGCGCCACACCACCGGTGGCGCGTCCCTGGTCTCCTCGCCGCCGCCGGCGACCGGTACGGTCCGCGGCATCGCGTCCGCGTCGGTGAAGCCGAGCACGGTCTCGCCGGGCGCGGTGACGAACCGCTGGGCGACGATGTCGGTGGGCAGTGGCGGCAGTGCGGTGAGGGTGAGCTGGTTGTCCTCCTCGTTCCAGTCGAAGCGGTACTCCCTGCCCCGCCCGGCCTTGGCGTGCAGCAGCTGCTCGACCCGGGTCCGCGATTCGACCTCCCCGTCGGTGAAGTACGCGGGGTAGCGCAGGTGCAGCCGCACCAGCCGGCCGTCCGCGAAGTCGAAGGAGGTGAAGGCCTTCGCCCAGCTGCCGTCGTAGGTGTAGAGCGGCGCGGGGTCGGCGGGGTCGGAAAGGTAGGGCACCAGCGCCTCGTACAGCGACTGGAGCCGCCCGGCCTCCGCCTCGCCGGGGCCGGCCGGAGCGGCGGCCGCGCTGTCCCGGCCCATCCACGCCGCGGACGCCACGACCGCGGCGATGGCCAGCAGCGGGCCGTACGGCATCATCACCAGCACCACCACCCCGGCGGCGGCCAGCAGCAGTGCGGGCCCGCGCCGGTCCTTGGGGGTGCGGTTCCACCAGCCGCCGGTCCAGGACGCCTGGCGGCGCATGCCGCGGGCGATGGTGATCACCGGGTGCAGCACGTCGGAGGCGCCGTCGGCGGCGCTGCGCGCCATGTCGCGACCGCGGACGAGCGCCGGTCGGCTGCTCAGGATGCTGGGAAGAGGACGCCTGGCCACGGTTGCTCCATGGGGTGGTTCGGGTGCGGGGACCGCGGGGGAGGCGCGGCGGTGCGGTGGGGGACGGATCGAAAGCGACCCGGGAGCGGGGCGGCCGCTCCCGGGTCTGCGGGTGACATACCTCGTGCCGTCTGCCGGGACGGCCCGTCAGATCCTGATCCCGCCCAGCAGGCCGGCCAGGCTCGCGCCGCCCGCCGTGATGCTCGGAGCGATGGCGGTACTCGCCAGGTAGAAGCCGAAGAGGGCGCTGACGATGCCGTGGGACACCTTCAGCCCGTCCTTGCGGAAGAACAGGAAGACGATGACGCCGAGCAGTACGACGCCGGAGATGGACAGGATCATGGGCTTTCTCCTGGGTGATGGGGACGGTCACCATGAGTTCTTCAAGGGTCACAAAAAGTCGCGATTCCCGCTCGGTGGCAAACGGGTGATTCGCCGAGGATCGCCCCAGGCGAGCGGGGTCCCGCGGGCCCGGACCGGTCCGCGCGCCGCCGCCGGTCCCGCCCGACGGGGTGGGCCCGGGGCGCGGTCCGCGCGCCGCCCCCGTCCCGCCCGGCGGGGCGGCCCCGGCCGCCCGCCGCGCAGGCGACCCGCTCCGGCAGGATGGCCGTGTGCAGCTCACCCCGATCACCTGGCCCCGGCTCGCGGAAGCCCTCGCCGACCGGATCGCCTCGGCCCCGCCGCCCGCGGGCCCCTGGTGGCGTGTCGCGGTGGACGGCGCGCCCGCGGCCGGCACCGCCGACCTCGCCGACGCGCTGGCCGCCGCACTGCCCGCGCTCGGCCACCCGGTGCTGCGGGTGCGGGCCCAGGGCTTCTGGCGGCCCGCGTCGCAGCGCCTGGAGTACGGGCACGAGGACGTGGACGCGTACTACCAGCTCTGGCTGGACACCGGTGCGCTGCGCCGCGAGGTGCTCGAACCGCTCGGGCCGGCCGGCAGCGGGCGCGCCCTGCCGTCGCTGCGCGACCCCGGCACCGACCGCTCCACCCGGGCGGACTACGTGGCGCTGCCGCCCGGCGGGGTCCTGGTGCTGGACGGACCGCTGCTGCTCGGCCAGGGTCTGCCGCTGGATCTGACGGTCCATCTGCGGCTGTCGGAGGGCGCGCTGCGGCGGCGTACGGAGCCGGCCGAGCACTGGACGCTGCCCGCCTACGAGCGGTACGCCCGTGAGGCGCTGCCGGAAGAGAGCGCCGATGTCCTGGTACGTGCCGACGACCCGCGGCATCCGGCGTGGACCGGCTGACGGCGCGGCACGGTCCCGCACCCCGGACCGCCTTGCCGTGGGGGTACGCGCCCCGCTAGCGTCCTCGAACACCATGACTGTCGCCACCGCGCCGCTGACCGCCGAGCACATACCCCTGGCCGTGCAGCGCTACGACCGCTGGTTCTCGCGCGCCCGGCGTCCCCCCTCCCAGCGGTCCTGGCTGGCCGACGGACCCGTGCGCGGCGACGAGCTGGTGGGCAAGCTGCACGCCGTCCCGGGTCTCGAGGCGTGCCGCGCCCTCGACGGCGACGGCAATCTGATCGGCTACCTCGCCGCCCAGCCGGTCACCCTCTCCCCGGACGACCCGGCGGCGCTGCGCACCCACCCGCGCTCCGCCCTGGTCCCCTACGGCGGCCACGCGCTGCCGGGCGGGCGGGAGACCGAGGTGCTGCGGTCGCTCTACGCCAAGGTCGCGGAGCGGCTGGTCGCCGACCGCCGCCTGGTGCACTACGTGCAGGTGCCCGCCGGGGAGGTCGCCACCGCCCCCTGGGCGGACCTGGGCTTCGGGCGCGAGCTGGTGCACGGCCTGATGGCGGTCAAGGCCAGGGGCCGCCAGCCGCGCGGCGTCGACGGCCTCGGCATCAGGCGGGCCGGTCCCGGCGACCTGCCGCAGGTGGGCCGGATGGCCGCCGAGTCGTCGCGGCGGCAGCGCGAGTCGGCGATGTTCCAGCCCCAGCCGGAGGGCGCGCTCGCCGCGCTGCGGCTGCACTACGCCGACGCGCTCGCCGACCCGCGCTGCGGTGCCTGGATCGCCTCCCGCAGGGGTGAGGAGATCGCCATGGTGCTGCTCGTCCCCGCCGTCCCTGACCCGGTGATACCGGAGTCCTGTGTCGAACTCGCCGAGGCGTACGTGGAGCCTTCCGCACGGGGCGAGGGCATCAGCCGGGTGCTGGTGGCGACCGCGCTTGCGTGGGCGTACGACAACGGCCACCGCTACATGTCGGCCCGCTGGCACTCCGCCTCGCCGCTGGCCGCCGGGCACTGGCCCGCGGTCGGCTTCCGGCCGGTCGGCTACCGGCTCAGCAGGAATCTCGACGCGCGGATCGGCGGGGCGCCGGGGAGTTACTGAAGCGGCGGCTGACGTGCCGTCGGCTGCAATTCAGGTCATAGGTCAAAATCCGGTGCAATTCCGGCATTTCGCAGTGAGGTGGCTCACTGTCCCGCCGTCGAGTGACAGGCGTCACCGCGGGAACACGGTCCGGCTTCCCCGCGACACCCACTGTTCCCGACCTGCCCCGTTTGTCACCCCTCGCCCCTCGATGGTCCACCCGCCGTGACGGCCGCGCACACGTACCGCCGTACCGGGATGGCGAGGAGTAACCGCCGGTACGGGCGGAATGGTGCGGCATGCCGCGTTTGGTTGCCCGCCGCTCCGGGGGTCGTCTAGCTTCGCCGTACCGCGGGCAGGACGCCCGCGGCATCCGCCGGGCGGGACGCCGAATCCTGCCGCCGCCCGGTACCGGGAACAGCCGAGCAACTCAGGGCAGGAGCGGGGGACCCAGGCAAGCCGCCGTCCGGGAGCACCGGACGGCTCGGGGTGAAGCCGCGCCGCCGTACGCGCAACCGCACAGCGCGGACACGGCGGGACGCGGCCGGGCATCTCCTGCCCGAACCCGACAGCTCACCTCGCAGGCGTAGGAGAGGAATTCCCCCATGCCCGCAAAGGGACAGCACCGCAAGCCCCGCTCGCTCAACAGCCTCACCCGGGTGTGCATCGCCGCCGGCACCGGAGGCGTCGCCCTCGCGCTGCCGCTGGTCACCGTCGGCCACGCGTCCGCCGCGGAGCCGGCCAAGGCGTCCGCCGCCGTGTCGGCCAAGGCCCAGTACACCGTGGCCCCCGGCGACACCCTGTCGAAGATCGCCACCGCCCACCACGTCAAGGGCGGCTGGAAGGCGCTGTACAAGGCCAACGAGAAGGTCATCGGCACCAACCCGAGCCTGATCCGCCCCGGCCTGCACCTCACGCTGAACACCGCCCCGGTCAAGGCCGCGCCCGCCCCGGCGAAGAAGGCCGCCCCGGCCCCGGCGAAGAAGGCCGCGCCCGCCGCTGCCAAGAAGGCCGTCAGCTCCAGCGGCTACACCAAGCCGGTCGGCGACGCGGCCATCGGCACCCCGTACCACGCCCAGGGCTCCAACTGGTCGTCCGGCTACCACACCGGTGTCGACTTCCTGGTCTGGAGCGGCACCCCGGTCCACTCCGTCGCCGCGGGCACCGTGATCCACGCGGGCGCGGACGGCTCCTACGGCAACGACGTGATCATCCGGCACGCCGACGGCAAGTACACCCTGTACGGCCACCTGACCAACCCGGTCGTCTCGGTCGGCCAGACCGTCACCGCGGGCCAGGAGATCGGCATATCCGGCGCCACCGGCAACGTCACGGGCCCGCACCTGCACTTCGAGGTGCGCACCACCCCCGACTACGGCTCCGACATCGACCCGGTCGCCTACCTCGCCGCGCACGGCGTCACCATCTGATCCACCCGACGCCCCAGGACGTGCCCGCCCGGTCTTCACCACCGGGCGGGCACCGCCGTTTCCCGGCCGCCGTCCCTGTACGGCCGGCGCCTTCCGCGATCAGTCGAACAGCCCGGCCAGTTCACCGCGGGAGACCACGCCGAGCTTCGGATACGCCTTGTAGAGGTGGTAGCCGACGGTCCGCGGGCTCAGGAACAGCCGGGCCGCGATGTCCTTGTTGGACAGCCCTTCCGCGGCGAGCCGTACGATCTGCGACTCCTGCGGGGTGAGCCCCGCAGCCGCGTCCACCGGGCCGCTCTCCCGGCCCGCCTCTGGCACCGCACCGCCCGCCGCGCCCAGCTCACCGCGGGCCCGGTCCGCCCACGGGCGCGCGCCGAGCCTCTCGAAGGCGTCGAGGGCGCCGCGCAGCCGCACCCTGGCCTCGTTCTTGCGCCGCGCCCGCCGCAGCCACTCCCCGTACAGCAGCTCCGTGCGGGCCGACTCCATGGCGCGCCGGTGCGGGTCGTGCGCCGCCAGCGCATCGAGGAAGTAGGCCTCCGCCTCCGCGTCCGGCGCCCGCAGGGCCCGGCAGCGGGCCACCAGCGCCGCCGCCCACTGCTGCCCGGTGCGCGCCGCCCACGCCTCGAACCGGGCGAAGGATGCGTCCGCCCGCCCGGGCACGCCGAGCCGGACCGCCGCCTCCACCAGGTCGGGCACGCTGCGGGTCGCGCAGATGTGATGGCGCACCGACTCCTCGCCGAGCAGCGCGAACCGGTCGAGCGCCGCCCGTGCCCGGCCGAGCCCCAGCTCCAGCAGGCCCTGCGACCAGTACGCCCATGGGGCGCCCGGCGCCATCGCCGTACCCGAGCCGCCCGCCAGCGCCGCGTCCACCAGCCGGCGGCAGCCGTCCTCGTCGCCGCGCACCGCCGCGATGTGCGCCAGGGCGCTGCTCAGCTGGCTCACCCACTGGCGCTGCCCGGTGTCGGCGGCGATCCGCAGCCCCTCGGCGGCGGTCGCCGCCGCGTCGTCGAAGCGGCCGTCGAAGATCTCCGCCTCCGCCCGGAAGAACATGATCGTGGTGAGCCGCCCCACCCCGCCGCTCTCCCGGCTCTCCGCGGCGAGTGCCGTCGTCAGCTCGTGCGACTGCGCGTCCTGGCCCAGTGTCAGGCCCACCCCGCAGAGCATCACCAGGTCCCGCGGGTCGACCCGGCCGCCGTGCGCCGCCCTGGCCGCCGCACCCGCCTCACCGACGTCGGGCGGCACCCGCCCGGCCGCGTCACGTCCGAGGGCGCCGGTCAGGAAGCGGGCGACCGGCAGGATCGCGGCGTCCGCCGGCAGGTCGAGCGCGGCCAGCCGCTCGACGGTGTCCGCGACCTCGTCGGCGCCGAGATACCAGGCGGTGTGCGTGGCCTGCACCAGCATCCGCGCCGCCCGCGCGGGATCGCCCGCCGCGGCCAGGCCTGCCCCCTCGGTGAGCAGCCGGTGCGCCCCGGGGAAGTCGCCCTCCCAGAAGCCGGCCAGGCCGCGGACGTGCAGCGACCGCGCCATTGCCTGCCCCGCGGCGTCACCGCCCGCGGCTGCGGCCGAGCGGGCGGCGAGCTCCGCGAAGGAGCGGGCCCGCGGGATCTCGCCGGCCTCCGAGGCGGACTCGGCGGCCAGCAGCAGGCGGCGCAGCCGGGCCCGCGGGTCGGTGCTGAGGCGGGCGGCCCTGTCGTAGGCGGCGGCCGCGGCGGTGTGGCCGCTGCGCTCCCTGGCCCGGCCCGCGGTCTCCTCCAACGCGGTCGCCACGTCCTCGTCCGGCCCTGTCGCCGCGGCGGCCAGGTGCCACGCCCGGTGGTCGGGGTCGCGCTCCGGATCGGCGGCGCCGGCCAGGGCGCGATGAGCGGCGAGGCGTTCCGGCAGCGCGGCCCGCTGGTGGATCGCCGCCCGCACCAGCGGGTGGCGGAAGCGCAGGTCGGTGCCCTCGACGGTGACCAGCCCGCTGTCCTGAGCGGGCGGCAGGTCCGCGACCCCCGCGCCCAGGGCCTCCGCGGCCCGCAGGATCGTCCCCAGCTCGCCCGTGTGGTCGGCTGCGGCCACCAGCAGCAGCGTCTGGGTGCCCCGCGGCAGATGGCTGACCCGGCCGTGGAAGGCCAGTTGCAGCCTGCTGGTCAGCGGCAGCGTCCCCGCCGCCGCGGCGCCCTGGTCGGCGGCGCGCAGCCCGACCGGCAGTTCGAGCAGCGCCAGCGGATTGCCCTGGGCCTCGGCGAGCACCCGGCGGCGTACCGGCTCGGCGAGCGTGCCCGTCCGGTCGGCGAGCAGCGCCGTCGCCGCCGCCTCGTCCAGCGGGGCCGGGCGCAGCTCGGTCAGTCCTGCGGCGGCGAAGGCGCCCTCGCCGTCCCGTGCGGCGAAGACCATCGCGATCCCCTCCGCGTCCAGCCGCCGGGCCGCGAAGAGCAGCGCGTCCGCCGACGCCCGGTCCAGCCACTGCGCGTCGTCCACGACGCACAGCAGCGGTCCTTCCCCCGCGTGCTCCGACAGCAGCGACAGCACCGCGAGCCCGACGAACATCGGCTCGCCCGCCCCCTCCGCCGCGAGCCCGAACGCCGCCCGCAGCGCCCGCCGCTGCGGCTCGGGCAGCGCGTCCAGCTGCCCCATGGCCGTACGCAGCAGCAACTGGAGTCCGGCGAAGGGTAGTTCGGCCTCGAACTCGACGCCGGAGCCGCGTACCACCGTCATGTCGCTGGCCGCGCCCGCCATGTCGTCGAGCAGCGCGGTCTTGCCGATACCGGCCTCCCCGCGCAGCACCAGCACCCCGCTTCGCCCGTCCCGCGCGCCATCCAGCAGTGCGCGCAGCGCGGCGGCTTCCCCTTCCCGTCCGTGCAGCATGCCGGAACGCTAACCGATCGGTCCGCCGCCGCCGTCCGCACCGAGCCCCCGCCGGATCGCCAGCTCCACCGGCGAGTACGCACCGTCGGCCCGCTCCAGCTCGAACGGCACCGCCGGATGCAGCGGCGGCTGGGCCAGGAAGCGCGGCGCGGTGCCGTGGTTGGGCTGCGCGGCGTGGACCAGGAAGGGATGGCAGAGGAAGACGTCGCCCGCGCGGCCGGTGGCCAGTGCGACCTGGCGGTGGTCACTGGCGGCCACCAGCGCTGGTGCCAGCGCGAGCCCGGAGACGCCCGCCTCGCCGTACGGGGCGAGCAGCGGCGGCATGTCGAGGTGCGAACCGACCCGGATGCGGGTCGGCGCGTTGCCCTCGTCCACATCGGTGAACAGGAACAGCATCAGCAGCGCCCGGTCCCGCGACCGCAGGTTGGTGAAGAACCAGTCGGCACCCTCCGGCAGATAGCTGCCCTCGATGTGCCAGCCGGCGTCGTCAGGCTCCTCCTGGTGCGGGAAGCGCAGCGGAAACGAGCCGAGTGACGTGCGCGGCACCCAGCGCCCCGCGCCGACCAGGAGGTCGAACGCGGCATGCAGGGCCGGGGTGTTGGCCGCGTCCACGAAAGGCTGCTGCGCCATCCCGCCCACCCAGTGCACCGGCCGGGTCCAGGTCGCCGGGTCCTGCGGATCGCAGCCGGTCTCCTGCCACAGCAGCGCCGCGCAGTCCCGCGCCGTCGCGGTCGTGAAGGCCCCCTCGAGCCTGACGAAGCCGTCCCGCAGGAAGGCCTCCACCAAGGCCCTGCCGCCGTCGTCCCCGCCGAGCACAGCATCCGCATCCATGGGCCCGATCATCACGCGGCACGGCCGGCGCGGGCCACCGGATTTCGCCGAGCGGGATCAGTCGTGGGCGGGCAGGGTGCCGTGCACCTGGCGCAGGAAGGCCGCGTTGTCCGGTGTCCTGCGCAGCTTGTCGAGCAGCACGTCGAGGCCGGACTGCGCGTCCCTGCCGTGCAGCACCTGGCGCAGGCCGCGCACCACGGGCAACTCGGCCGCCGACAAGAGCAGTTCCTCGCGCCGGGTGCCGGAAGCGGTCACGTCCACCGCGGGGAAGACCCGCCGCTCGGCCAGCGAACGGTCCAGGTGCAGCTCCATGTTGCCGGTGCCCTTCAACTCCTCGTAGAAGAAGTTGTCGGCCCGGGAGCCGGTGTCGACCAGCGCGGTCGCCAGGATGGTCAGCGAACCGCCCTCCTCCGCCAGCCGCGCCGCCCCGAACAGCCGCTTCGGCGCGAGGAGTGCGGCCGCGTCCACACCGCCGGAGAGCGTACGGCCGCTGCTCGCGCCCGCCGTGTTGTGCGCCCGGCACAGGCGGGTCAGCGAGTCCAGCAGGATCACCACGTCCTGCCCCATTTCCACCAGGCGCTTGGCCCGCTCCACCGCCAGTTCGGCCAGCGCGATGTGCTCCTTCGCCGGCCGGTCGAAGGTCGAGGAGAGCACCTCGCCGCGCACGCTGCGCCGCATGTCGGTGACCTCCTCGGGGCGTTCGTCCAGCAGCACCACCATCAGGTGGCACTCCGGGTGGTTGGCGGCGATCGCCGCCGCGATGTTCTGCAGCAGGATGGTCTTGCCCGCCTTCGGCGGGGCCACGATCAGGCCGCGCTGGCCCTTGCCGACCGGTGAGATCAGGTCCATCAGCCGCCCGGACAGCGCGCCGGAGCCCTTGAGCAGCGGGCTTTCCAGGCGCAGCCGCTCCCGGGGGTGAAGCGGCGTCAGTTCGGCGAAGTGCGGCCGGCCGCGCTGCGCGGGAGCGCCGTTGACGAGCAGCACCTCGCCGAGGGCGCCGGGCCGTGCGGCCGTGCCCTCCACCAGGTCGCCCTTGCGAAGTCCCGACCTGCGGATCTGTGCGGCGGAGACCTGGATGTCGCCGGACGACGCGTGCCAGCCTGAGGTGCGCAGGCGGCCTTGGCCGCCGGCGCCCTGGATGTCGAGGACACCCGCCACCCGGGCGGATGTCGGCGGCCGTACGTCCGGCCGCTGGAGAGTGTCTGTCATGGAAGTCGTCCTTTCGCGGACGGAAGAGGAGTGTGCGGCGCGAGCGGACTCGTCACGCTCCGCGGACCGCGGACATCACCCGGTGGCCCGGGCCGTGGCATTCGGCCACGGCGCTGGGGGCGAACCGGCGCACTTCGCTGCGCGTGGGGCTGTGGGGAACCGCACGCTCACGACTGCGGAAGGGGTCCACCTGGCCGGACGCGATCGCTGCCGGGCGGTGGGAATCGGGAACCAGCACCGGCGCCGCTAAGCAGAGGGCGCAGACATGTGCTGATCGCACTGTAGCACGCGATCCGCCGCGGCCGGCAGGCCGACGCGCATCCCGGCGGTCACCGGTTGCGGCCGCCGCCCGCCTTGCGCCGCAGCAGCAGCACGGATCCGGCCGCCAGCACGGCGAGGCCGCCGCCCACGTACCAGGCACGCGCGGAGGCGCCGGACGAACGCTCGGCGGGCGCGGGCGCCGGGTGCGGCGCCTGCGCGGCGGGCGCCGGGGCCTGCGCGGTGATGCCCTTGAGGTGGTAGGCGGTCGGCGCGGCGTTCAGGGTGCCGACGGAGGCGGTGTGCCCCGCGGCGGCGAAGCCCCAGTCGAGCAGCTTGCCCGCCTCCTTGTACACCGCCTGCGGCAGGCCCGACTGCGGGTTCATCACGGTGACGATGAGCGTCCTGCCCTGCCGCTCCGCGGCGGCGACCAGTGTGTTGCCCGCGTTGGTGGTGTAGCCGTTCTTCACCCCGACCAGCCCCGGATACGGGGTGACGCCGCCCGCTCCGGTCAGCAGCCGGTTGGTGTTCTGGATGCCGAACGACTTCACGAAGACGCCGTGCGCGTCGTAGCCGCCGGGGAACTGCGCGCTCGCCGTCGAGGCGTAGGCGGCGAAGTCGGGGTTGCCCAGGCCCGCGCGGGCGAACAGCGCCAGGTCGTAGGCCGACGAGACCTGGCCCGGGTTGTCGTAGCCGTCGGGCGAGACGACCTGCGTGTCGTCCGCGCCCAGCATCTTGGCCTTGGCCTGCATCTGGGCCACCGTCAGCGGAACCGAGCCGTTCATGTGCGCCAGGACGTGCACCGCGTCGTTGCCGGACGCGAGGAAGACGCCGCGCCACAGGTCGGCGACCGTGTACGTCTGGCCGGCCTGCACGCCGACCATGCTGCTGCCCGCCCCGATGCCGGTCAGGTCGCCCTCGGTGACCGTGTGGGTCCTGTCGGCGGGGAAGCGGGGGAGCACGGTCACCGCGAAGAGCGTCTTGAGCGTGGAGGCCGGCGGCAGTTGCCGGTGCGCGTTCTTCGCGGCGAGGACCTGGCCGGTCGTGGCGTCCGAGACCGTCCACGACAGGGCGGAGATGCCGGACGGCAGTTCGGGCGCGCCGTCCTCGCGCTGCACGTGCACGCCGGGCTCGAACAGCAGCGCCCCGCCGGCCTGCGTGTCGCCCGAGGCCAGCGCCGGCCCCGCGAGCACGGCCAGGAAGCATCCCGCACCGAACACGGCGGCGACGCGGCGGCGGACACGGGTGGCTGCGCGGCGGTTGCTCATACGTTCACCGTATGAATGCCGCTGCTTCGCGGGCGCGGTGACGAGGCCCATCCGGGTCCGCCATGCCACCCCCGGGTGAACGACTGCTCCGACCAGCCCATCCCTGCCCCCGGGAGCGGGGTCAGGACAGCAGGCCGGCCAGCAGGCGGTAGGACTCCAGCAGCCGGGAGCGGTCATAGGTACTGGTCGTGACCAGGAACTCGTCCGCCCCGCTGCGCAGGAGCAGCGACTCCAGCGCGGCGGCGACGTCCTGCGCCGTCCCGTGCACCTGGCCCGCGTCCATGGCCGCGTCGAAGCGGTCCCGCTCCGCGGCGGTCATCGGCATCGACTCGACCGCCTCCGCGGGCACGAGCGGCGGGAAGACGCCGTGGACCCGCGAGTAGGCCGTCGACCAGGCCTCCGGTATCAGCAGCCTGCGGGCATCCGCGGCCGAGGGCGCGACCGCGACCGTACCCGAGAGCACGACATGGGGTGCGCCCGCCCAGCGTGAAGGGCGGAAGGCGGCACGGTAGCGGTCCACCGCCCGCAGCATCGCGTCCTCGCCGCGGATGCCGCCGATCACCAGCGGCAGCCCGAGCTCCGCCGCGAGGTCCGCGCCGCTGCCGGTGGCCAGCAGGAAGGGAGCGGGCCGCAGCCCCTCAGCCGGCCACGCGTGCACCTGGGGGTGGACGGTCTGGTCGCCGGTGAACCAGCCGAGGAGTTCGCCGACCTGCCCGCCGAACCCGTCCGCCGCGTCCTTGTCGTGGCCCAGCGCCCGCCGCACCCCGCCGGTGAATCCGACCGAGCGGCCCAGGCCCATGTCGATCCGGCCCGGGAAGAGCGATTCGAGTACGCCGAACTGCTCGGCGACGACCAGCGGCCGGTGGTTGGGCAGCATCACCCCGCCGGTGCCGACCCGGATCCGCGAGGTCGCCGCGGCGACCGCGGCGGCCAGCACGGTGGGGGCGGAGCCGGCGACGCCCGGCACCCCGTGGTGTTCGGAGACCCAGAAGCGGTGGAAGCCCAGCTTCTCGGCCTCGCGCGCGAAATCCACGGTGTCGCGCAGCGCCCGCGGGCCGTCCTCGCCCTCCCTGGTCCTCGACCGGTCCAGGACGGAGAACGGCGTGTCGCGCAGTACGGAGCTCACCCCCATTCCAACGCTCACGCCCGCCGGTGATTCCCCGCCTCCACCAGGAGGCGTACGAGAGGCGTAGAGGTGGGGCGTACCCGCGCAATGCGCCCTTGTGGCGCGCCCGGGGCGGGCCTACTCTGTGGCCGCCCGGCAATTCGGGCGTACGGCATCCCGGGTCGCCGAGGGCGGCACCGGGCCGGTCCCGGGGAGGACTCGCGCTATGCCCTTACGCGGACGCCACCGCCGATACCGCCCGAGCAGGGTCTCCCAGGCCTCGCTGACCGTCACCGCCGGCGGTGCGGGCCTCGCACTCCCGCTGATCGGTCTGAGTAGCGCGCACGCGGAATCGGCCGGGGTGTGGGACAAGGTCGCCAACTGCGAGTCGTCGGGCAACTGGCACATCAACACCGGCAACGGCTACTACGGCGGCCTCCAGTTCGCGGCCTCCACCTGGAAGTCCTTCGGCGGCGGTGCCTACGCGGCCCGCGCCGACCTGGCCACGAAGAACCAGCAGATAGCGGTCGCGGAGAAGGTGCTGCGCAGCCAGGGCCCTGGCGCCTGGCCGGTCTGCTCGGTCCGGGCCGGGCTGACCCGGGAGGCGGCCTCCGCGTCGCACACCGTGCACGTGCCCGCAGCGAAGATCCGCCCGGTGTCCGCGCACACCGGCGGCGCGAAGGCTCCGGCGAAGAAATCGGCCACGGCGGCACCCGCCAAGGCCCAGGCGAAGGCCCCCGCCAGGACTCCCGCGGCCCACGACCGCTACACCGTCGTGCCCGGTGACACGCTGTCCGGGATCGCCGCCGACCAGCACGTCTCGGGCGGCTGGCCGCGGCTCTACGCCGACAACCGCTCCGTCGTCGGGGGCGACCCGGACCTGATCCTGCCCGGCCAGCGTCTCGCGCTGTCCACCCCGCAGGCCGCGCCCACCAAGGCCGTGCAGAAGGCGGCGCCCAAGCCGAAGCCGGCCCCCAAGGCGGTGCCGAAACCGGCACCCAAGGCGACGCCCAAGCCGAAGCCCGCCCCCAAGGCGGCCCCGAAGAAGACCGCGACCTCCGTATCGGCCCACACCAGGCCCGCCACGGTCACGCACACCGGCTACACCCTGCCGGTGCACGCCTCCCTCGGCACGCCCTACCACGCGTCGGGCAGCCACTGGGCGAGCGGCTACCACACCGGCATGGACTTCCTGGTGCCGACCGGCACCGCCGTGCACTCGGTCGCCGCGGGCAAGGTCGTCACGGCCGGCTGGGGCGGCAGCTACGGCTACCAGGTGGTGATCCGGCACGCCGACGGCCACTACAGCCAGTACGGCCACCTGTCGCAGATCTCCGTCAAGGTCGGGCAGCAGGTCAACGAGGGCCAGCGGATCGCCCGCTCCGGCTCGACCGGGAACGTCACCGGGCCGCATCTCCACTTCGAGATCAGGACCGGTCCTGTCTACGGCGACGACATAGACCCGCTGCGCTACCTGCGCGCCCACGGCGTGTCGGTCTGACGCCGGCCGCCGGGCCGCACGCCGTCAGCCGTCGGCCGTACGGCCGGCGTACGCCGACAGCGGCGGCAGCAGGGCGGTGAGCCAGCACGCGGCGAACAGCCAGCCGCCGAGCACGTCGGACGGCCAGTGCACGCCCAGGTAGACCCGGGTGCAGCCGATCGCGAGTGCCGCGAGACCGCACAACGCGGCCAGTACCCGCCCCAGGGTGCCGGGCCAGGCCCGCAGCAGGCCCCAGGCGAGCAGCGTGGCGGCGATCGCGGATGAGGCGGTGTGCCCCGAGGGGAAGGCGTGCCCGCCGGCGTGCGCCGCCCAGTCCGCGGCGGGCGGCCTGGCCCGGTGCAGGGCCGCCGCGAGCCCGGTGCGCAGCAACTGGCCGACCAGCAGGACCAGCACGGACAGCAGCGCCACCCGCAGCCGGCGCGCGGCGGTGCGCCCGCCGGCCAGCCAGCCGCCGAGCGCGGCGGCCAGATACGGGTAAGGCCCGGTCCCCGCGTCGGTGACGGCGCGGGCGGCGACGGCCATGCCGTGCGGGCGGTGCGCGACGGACCAGTGGTGCGGCCCGGTGTCGAAGCCGTAGGGCGTGCCGTGCCTGGCCAGCACCAGCCAGGCCAGCAGGGCGAAGGCGACGGCGAGCGCGGCGGGCGGCAGCAGCCGGGACCGGCGGAGGCGCAGGGTCATCGAGAAGGTGCCCTTCCCCCGCTGCGGGGACGGCCGTGCGTGCCGGCCGCGGCGGCGGTTGACTACAGATCTGTAGTCAGACTACGCCGCGGCCGGCACGATGACGCTACGGCCGGGCCGTCGGCACGTTCTCGTGCACCTTGAGCGGGTCGGTCACCGCGACCGGCTCCAGGATCTGCTCGATCTTCGCCATGACCTCGGCGTCCAGCCGGACTCCCGACGCCTTGGCGTTCTCCGCGACCTGCTCGGGGCGGGAGGCGCCGACGATCGCCGCCGAGACGTTGCGGTTCTGGAGCACCCAGGCGACCGCGAGCTGCGCGAGCGACAGGCCCGCGTCGGCCGCCAGCGGCTTGAGCTCCTGCACCCTGGCCAGCAGATCGTCCCGCATCCAGCGGCCGATCATGTTGGCGCCGCCCTTGTCGTCGGTGGCCCGGGAACCCGCGGGAGGCTGCTGACCCGGCAGGTACTTGCCGGTGAGCACGCCCTGGGCGACCGGCGAGAACACGATCTGGCCCAGACCCAGCTCCTCCGAGGTCGGTACCACCTCGCCCTCGATGATCCGCCACAGCGCGGAGTACTGCGGCTGGTTGGACACCAGGGGTATCCGCAGCTCGCGGGCCAGCGCGTGGGCGCGGCGGATCTGGTCCGCGGTCCACTCGGAGACGCCGATGTAGTGCGCCTTGCCCGAGTGCACGACGTCGGCGAAGGCCTCCATCGTCTCCTCGAGGGGAGTGAACCGGTCGTATCGGTGGGCCTGGTAGAGGTCGACGTGGTCGGTCTGGAGTCGTCGCAGTGAGTTGTCGATCGACTCCATGATGTGCTTGCGCGACAGGCCCCGGTCGTTGTGACCGGGGCCTGTGGGCCAGAAGACCTTGGTGAGGATCTCCAGGCCCTCGCGGCGCTCACCCTTGAGCGCCCGGCCGAGTACGGACTCCGCGCGGGTCTGCGCGTAGACGTCGGCGGTGTCGAAGGTGGTGATGCCGACGTCCAGCGCGGCGCGTACGCACGCCGTCGCCGCGTCCTCCTCCACCTGGGAGCCGTGGGTGAGCCAGTTTCCGTAGGCGATCTCGCTGACGATCAGGCCGCTGCGGCCGAGGTGACGGTATTCCATGGTGATCGACCTTAATCGTCACCCCGGCGCGCGGAGAAGGCGGCTCAGGAGGTGTAGGCCTCCAGCTCGGAGAGCTGTGCGGCGGGCCAGCCGGTGTTTCCTGTGATGGTGAGTCGCAGGTAGCGGGTGGTGGTGGGGGTCAGGGTGATGGTGGCGGTGTTGCCGGTGGCGGGGTTGAGGGTGTAGCCGGTGGAGGGTTTGAGGGTGGTCCAGGTGCCGTTGTCGGTGGAGCCGAGTACGGAGAGGGTTTCCGTGCGGGTGGCCCAGGCGGTGGCGGGGGGGAGTTTGACGACGACGCGGCCGATGGTCCTGGTGGCGCCGAGGTCGACGGTGAGGGACTGGGGGAAGGCGTTGTTGGTGGATTCCCAGTAGGTGGAGGCGTTGCCGTCGACGGCGTTGCCCGCGGTGTAGACGTCGGCGTGGCCGGTGTCGGTGACCGGGCGGCCCTTGGCCAGGTTCACGTCGGCGGGGGTGGTCGGCGGCGTCGTCGGGGGAGTGGTGGGCGGGGTGGTGGGCGGGGTGGTCGGCGGGGTGGTGCTGCCGCCGGTGGTGCCGCCGCTGCCGCCGGTGGGCACACCGCTGTTGGTCCAGATCGGGGTCGGCCAGGTGCCTGTGCAGGTCTGGCCGGTGTTCCAGCCGGAGTTGCCGCCGCCGTCGGTGATCTGCAGGCCTGTCCCGATGCAGTTGTGGATCGGGGTCGCGGACTGGCCGATGTGCTTGGCGGTGACGTTGATGAAGGTCATCTGCGCCGCGGCCTGCGCCTGGATGGCGTAGGTGCCGGCCCCGTCGATGTTGACGTTCCTCATCGTGACACCGGTGACGCCGGTCTCGATGGACTGGATCGCCTCGTAGGAGCTGTCGAGGATGTCGGTGTCGCTGATCTGGATGTTCGCGTTGACCTGGCCCTGGAGTCCGTCGAACCAGATGGCTCCGACGCCGAACTGCCAGTTGTAGTCGCTGTTCCCGGTCCTGATCAGGGTGTTGCGGGCGGCGGTGATGGTGCCCGCGACCGCGGTGCCCTGTCCGGCGCTGACGCCCGGGTAGCGGTTGGCGATGTGCAGCCCGCCGCCGTTGCTGATGGTGTCGGCCATGACGTTGTCGGACAGATTGAAGTCCTTGCCGCCGTAGGTGACGATGTTGTTCGCCAGGATCGGCAGCACCACCGTGTTGTGGTCGAAGCTGTCGTTCACGTTCGGCACGTTCTCCGGCCACGAGGCCAGGCCGTCGTCACCGACGTTGCGCACGAAGGTGTTGGTGACCGTCGAGTTGGTCACGCCGATGTGGAAGTTGACGCCGTCGGCGGTCGTGTCGAGGATCCGGCTGTTCTTGATGGTGAAGTGGTCCATCGGACCGTCCATCCAGGCGCCGACCTTGACGTGCTGGATCCACAGGTCGTCGACGGTGGAGTTCGACATGGCGCCGCCGATGCCGTTGACCTGGTCGTTGTCCTCGCGCTCCCGGATGTCGCCGATGATGGCGAAGTCCTTGAGCTGCACGTTGGTGCTGGGGCCGCCCTGGTTGGCGTACTTGCCGTAGAAGCCCGCCGCGTTGGACCGGTTCACCGGGTCGCGGCCACCGAAGACGGTGTACCAGGGGCCGGCCCCCTGGACGGTGACGCCGTCGACGATGACATGGCTGTAGAGGGTGTAGTTGCCCTGCGGGACGTAGACGACCTTGCCCTGCGCCTTGCCCGCGTTGACCGCGGCCTGCATCTTGGCGGTCGTGTCGGTCGCGCCGGTCGGGTCGACGCCGTAGTCGGCGACCGCGTCAATGGCCCCCGCCGGCTTGGCGATCGGCGCGCCGACCTGCTCGAAGTCGGCCAGGTCGATGGTGAAGGTCGGCGACTGGGCGGTCGAGGTCACCTGGACCCGGATCTTGGTGCCGGCCGGGTAGGTGGCGCTGAACTTCGTCCTGGCCTCGTCGTAGAAGTGGTGCGGGTTGGTGTCGCCCGGGTTGTTGTTGAACGGGTAACCCCCGTAGTACCAGCTGTACTTCGAGGTCACCGGCAGGGTCTTGACCGACTGCCCGTTGGCCTGCACGTCCAGACTGGCGTCACGGCCCTTGCCGTCCGCGGTGTCCGGCAGGCTGTAGCGCAGCGACATCGCGTTCGCGGGCGCGGTCAGCGTGAACTCGACGTACTGGCCTGCCGCGTTGAGGGTGACCGCCTGGCGCCCCGAGGCCTCGGACGGCAGATGGCCGTAGAGCCGGTCGGGGCCGATCAGGGTGCCGTTGGTGTTGGCGTACTCGGCCTCCAGCTCCTTGAACGGCACGTTCGCGCCGCGGCCGGAGATGCCGACGGGCGACGGCGCGGGCACGCCGCCCGCGGCGTGCGCGGTCGGGGCGCCCACCAGGGTGACGGCGGTCAGCGCCGCGGCGCCCGCCACGGCGAAGGACAGGACGGCCGCCATCCCGCGGCGTCTGATCCGGTGGGGCCGCGGCGAAGCGGAGGGAGCGGCGGTGGAGAGGGGAGGCGTCGGCTGGGGGCCGTGCGGTGGTTGCGACACAGGCGGAGTCCTTGCGGCTCGGGGGTGGGGGGAGGTGGAGCGCCCGGCCGGGGCGCTGGAGAGACTACGAGCGTCGCCGCAGTAAGTCCATGAGTCTGCGCAAAACAGCGATGATTCTTCGCAATATTCATGACATACAACCGTCATAGACGGGGCGGAAGTTGGTGATTTTCCGACCGCCGCTGCGCGGTCGCGGCCTGCGGAGATCCGCGGGGCAGCTCGGGGCTGGGACGGGAGTCGGCTGCGAGGCCGGCGGGTCCGGAGAGGGGGAGGCGGCCGACCCGAGGCGGTGCGGCGGCGGTCCTGATCCGGGGCGGCGGGCAGCCCCGGCGCGGAGTGGTGGGCAGGCCCTGCCCTACGAGGGCGGCGGGGCCCGCGCTACGAGGTCAGCGGGTCCTGCGCGGGGAGGCCAGCAGGAAGGGTGCGCCCCCGCGGGCACGGTGCTCGGTGCACTGCCAGCCGTACCTGCCGAGCAGGTCCGCGCATCTCGCGAGCGCCCGTGCGGCGGTGTCCTGGTCCGCCGCGCCGCGCCAGGCCACCTCGGGCAGGCCGTCCTGCCCGCCGGCCGTCACCGCGTACCCGGTGCCGCCGGAACCGGCCGGCGGGCAGCCGCCCGCTTCCAGGGCCAGCGCCACCGAGTGCACCGCGCGGTCCCGCTCCCAGGGGGCGGGCACGTCGGTCGCGCCGTCGAGCAGCAGCGCGCGGATCCGCAGCAGGCCCTCCCACGCGGTCGCCACCTCCGCCGCCCGCCGCGCCCCGCCGGGTGGCGCCGTCCCCGTGCCGTCGTCGGCGGTGAAGGTGTCCGCCGCGGGCACCGGCCCGCCCTCGGCGGGGACTTCGGGCCGGGCCGCCGTCAGATCGGCGCGCAGTCGCAGCCCTTGCTGTGAGAGGTAGTGGCCGTGGTGCCCGGCGCGGCCGTGCGCCACGGCGAGCCCGCGAGCGACGAGCGCCGCGCAGACATCGGCCCTCGCCGTCAGCCGTCCGGTCGCCGGGTCGGAGCCGGTGACCGCACGCCGCTGGGCCGCGGTCAAAGCGGTGGGCATGGGTCCTCCTCCCTGGTGCCGTCCTCGCACCGTACCCCGGGGCACCGACAACCCCGGCCCGCGGGAACACCGTTGAATTCGCTACGGAATTCGTAAGGGGGACGCCCGGTGAAAGCGCGCGGAAGGGCAGGGTGTATTGTCCCGGTCCCACGGTAATCAGGCGGGCGGGGCCGTAGGGATGAAGTCCGGTCTGCAATGGGAGGGTTCATGAGATTGACGGTTCAGGGCCGCAGGAGATCCGCGGCCATCGCGGCGACCGGAATGGCCGCCATGATCGGTACAGCGCTGATGACGGGAACCGCCTCGGCGCACACTCCCGTCTGGTCGGTCACCTGCGATTCGGTCAAGGTCGACCTGACGAGCTACAGCACCGCCAAGCACGTGCACAACTCGGTGTCGCTCACCATCGTCGGCGGTGAGGGCGCGCTGGCCGACGACGAGGACTTCGGCAGCAGCTTCCACTTCAAGGACGCGCTGCCCCCGCACGACAGCCCGCTCACCCTGCACCTGGTGGTCAAGGCAGGCGACAACAAGAAGTACGACGTGGACGAGA
The DNA here is from genome assembly GCF_043197715.1 of Streptomyces sp. NPDC049040. Taxonomy (NCBI): domain Bacteria; kingdom Bacillati; phylum Actinomycetota; class Actinomycetes; order Kitasatosporales; family Streptomycetaceae; genus Streptomyces; species Streptomyces sp. NPDC049040. The sequence continues at coordinate 293,335 of NZ_JBICTO010000003.1, read as the reverse complement.
CCAAGGTCTCGCCGGTGTGCGAGAAGCCGACGTCACCGCCGCCGACCACGCCGGCCACCACGCCGCCGACGACCCCGGCCACGACTCCGGCGACCACCGCCCCGGAGACGACCCCGCCGACCACCACACCGGCGCCCTCGGCCACCACCAACGCCCCGGTGGTCGCCGGCACCTCGTCCGCCTCAGGCGGCGGCGACCTGGCCGAGACCGGCAGCTCCAACGCCACGCCGGTGATTGCGGGCGTCGCCGTGGCCGTCGTCCTCGCGGGTGGCGGACTGGTCTTCTGGACCCGCAGGCGCGGCTCCTCGACCCACCGCTGACCGGCCCCCACGGGACCGGCGGAAACACCCCGGGGAATGCGCCATCGATTCGTGGCGCATTCCCCGGAAAAGCCGATCACGGCCCTCGGCCGACCGGCCGAATTCCTTGATCGACAAATGTGCGGGCGCCGGTCCACCGGCGCCCGCACATCTGCGTTGATCAACCCGGCCCGCAATTCCCGATCACCGGGGAATCCGCGCCGACCGTGCGGCGGGCGGCGGGCGAGCGCGCCGCCCGGCCTGTGAAAACCCGGAGAATGCCCCGCCCATGTCCGGCCGCAACGGCGGCCACACTTAGGATCGGGGGATGGATCTTCGATGGCCGCGGCGCAGGCGGTGGTTGGCCGGGGTGGGGGCGCTCGCGGTTCTGGTGGCAGGCGGCGTGGTCGCGGGCACCGCCGTGGCGGCCGGCGGGAGCGGCGCGGTGCACCGCAGTGACGCGATGCTCACCGGGGCCGGCGGCGTACGCCTGGACACCTCCTACTTCAGCACCGGCGGCCCGGCCCGCAGACCCGCTGTGCTGCTCGGCCACGGCTTCGGCGGCAGCAAGGATGACGTCCGCGGCCAGGCCGAGTCGCTGGCCAGGCACGGCTACGCGGTACTGACCTGGTCGGCCCGCGGGTTCGGGGCCTCGACCGGCTCCATCGGGCTCAACGCGCCCGACGGGGAGGTCGCCGACGTGAGCCGGCTGATCGACTGGCTCGCCGCCCGCCCCGACGTCCGGCTCGACGCCCCCGGCGACCCGCGGGTCGGCGTCTCGGGCGTGTCGTACGGCGGCGCCATCTCGCTGCTGGCCGCCGGATACGACCACCGGATCGACGCGATCGCACCCCGCGAGACGTACTGGAATCTCGCCGACGCGCTCTTCCCGAACGGCGTCTACAAGAAGCTGTGGTCCGGCATCTTCTTCTCCTCCGGCTCCGCCGCACTACCCGCGGCCCCGCGGAAGGCCCCCGCGGGCGGCCCGACCGGCGGCCCGACCGGGGCCTCCGCGGCGCCGGCGCCGGCCGACCCGCTGTGCGGCCGCTTCACCCCCGCGATCTGCGCCCTCTACCAGCGCGTCGCCACCTCGGGCGTACCGGACGCCGCCGCCCGCGCCCAGCTCGAAGCGCTCAGCCCCGCCGCGGTCGCGTCCCGTATCAAGGTCCCGGCGCTGATCGTGCAGGGCCAGACCGACTCGCTCTTCACGCTGGCGCAGTCCGATGCGATGGCCACGGCGATCAAGGCCAACGGCGCGCCCGTCGCCGTCGACTGGATCGCGGGCGGCCACGACGGCGGGGACACGGAGGACGGCAGGGTCGACCGCAGGGTCACCTCGTGGTTCGACCACTACCTCAAGGGCAGCACCGGAACCGGGACGGGCCCCGCCTTCCGCGTCACCCGCACCGGCGGCCTGAACTCCACCGACGGCAGCGTCGTGCTGCGCGGCGCCGACAGCGGCAGCTACCCGGGCCTGGGCGGCGCCACCTCCCGCCGGATCGCGCTGTCCGGCCGCGAGCAGCGGATCACCAACCCGGCGGGCGGCGCGCCACCCGCGATCTCCGCGGTGCCAGGCACCGGCGCGCTCAGCGACCTGTCCTCGCTCGGCGCCGGCCTGTCCCTCGACATCCCCGGGCAGTACGCGCAGTTCGAGTCCGCACCCCTCAAGGCCGGCACCCATCTGACCGGCGCGCCGACGGTCACCCTGCGGGTCGCCACCGGCGCGCCCGACGCGGTCCTCTTCGGCAAGCTCTACGATGTCTCGCCCGGCGGCAAGGCCACCCTGCCCGCGGCGCTGGCCGCACCGGTCAGGGTGCAGGGCTCGCCCGGCGGCAGGACCCTCACGCTGCGACTGCCCGCCGTCGACCACGACTTCGCGGCCGGCCACCGGATGCGGCTGGTGCTCGCCACCACCGACCTGGGCTACGCATCCCCGGCCGCGCCCGCCACCGTGACCGTTTCGCTGGCATCGCCGCAGCTGACCGTGCCCGTGGACGGCGCGCTCGGCGACGACGACGCCGCGCTGCCCTGGTGGGCCTGGGCACTGCCGCCGCTGGCGCTGCTGGCCGCCGCCGTGCTGCTGCTCACCGGTCGCCGCCGGGTCCGGCCGCGCCGCGCCGACCCGGCGCTGGCCGCGGTGCCGCTGGAGATCACCGGGCTGAGCAAGCGGTACGCCAAGTCGGCCGACCGCTACGCCGTCCGCGACCTGTCCTTCCGGGTCGAGCCCGGCCAGGTGCTCGGCCTGCTCGGGCCGAACGGCGCGGGCAAGACCACCACGTTGCGGATGCTGATGGGGCTGATCCGCCCCGACGACGGCGAGATCCGGGTGTTCGGCGAGGCGGTCCGCCCGGGTGCGCCGGTGCTCTCGAGACTGGGCGCCTTCGTGGAGGGCGCCGGCTTCCTGCCGCATCTGACCGGCCGCGCCAACCTGGAGCTCTACTGGCAGGCCACCGGCCGCCCGGCGCAGGACGCCCGGCTGGCCGAGGCGCTGGAGATCGCCGGGCTCGGCGAGGCGCTGGAGCGGGCGGTGCGCACGTACTCGCAGGGCATGCGGCAGCGGCTGGCCATCGCGCAGGCCATGCTCGGCCTGCCCGACCTGCTGATCCTCGACGAGCCGACCAACGGCCTCGACCCGCCGCAGATCCGCGAGATGCGCGAGGTGCTGATCCGCTACGCCGCCGAGGGGCGCACGGTCATCGTCTCCAGCCACCTGCTGGCCGAGGTCGAGCAGAGCTGCACGCATCTGGTGGTGATGGACCGCGGACGGCTCGTCACCTCGGGCCCGGTCGCGGACATCATCGGCTCGGCCGACACGGTATTGGTCGGCGTGGACGGCGAGATGCCGCAGAGCGTGGTCGACAAGGTCGCCGGGCTGGCAGGGGTGGCCACCGCAGTCCGGGAGGAGGACGGGCTGCTCGCGGTGCTCGACGGGCTGACCTCGGCGCAGTTCGTGGCCGAACTCGTCCGGCTCGGGGTGCCGGTGGCCCGGGTCGGGCCGCACCGCCGCCTGGAGGACGCCTTCCTGACCCTGATCGGAGGCTCGGCATGAGCGCCGCACCCCCCGCCCCCCTGCCCGCACCGCCGCACACCGCGGCCTCCGGCTACCGGCCGGGCCGCACCCTGCGGCTGCGGGTGGAGGCCCGCAGGCAGCTGCGCAGGCGGCGCACCATGATCGTGGCCGCGCTGCTCGCCGCGCTGCCCTTCATCCTGATCATCGCCTTCGCGATCGGCGGCACTCCGAAGGAGGGGCGCAACGGCCCCACCCTGATCGACACCGCCACCGCTTCGGGTGCGAACTTCGCCGCGACCTGCCTGTTCGTCTCAGCGGGCTTCGTGCTGGTGGTGCCGGTCGCGCTCTTCTGCGGCGACACGGTCGCCTCGGAGGCGGGCTGGTCCAGCCTGCGCTACCTGCTGGCCGCGCCGGTGCCGAGGACCCGGCTGCTGAGCGTGAAGCTCGCGGTGGCACTGGGCTTCAGCGCGGTCGCGCTGGTGCTGCTGCCGGCGGTCGCGCTGGTCGCCGGCACGGTCGCCTATGGCTGGGGCGATCTGGAGCTCCCCACCGGCGGCACGCTGGCCTCGGGTGACGCGCTGCCGCGGCTCGCCGTGGCGGTGGCCTACATCTTCGTCAGCCAGCTGGTCACCGCCGCGCTCGCGTTCTGGCTCTCGACCAAGACGGACGCGCCGCTGGGCGCGGTCGGCGGGGCGGTCGGTCTGACGATCGTCGGGAACGTGCTGGACGCGGTGACCGCGCTCGGCTCCTGGCGGGACGTGCTGCCCGCGCACTGGCAGTTCTCCTGGGCCGACGCGCTCCAGCCCCACCTGGAGTGGACCGGCATGCTGCAGGGCGCGTCGGTGTCGGTGTCGTACGCGATCGTGCTGACGGCGCTGGCCTTCCGCGGCTTCCGCACCAAGGACATCGTGTCCTGACCCGGCGGCCCGGGGCGCCGTCGTCCCGGGCCGCCGGACGGGTGCAGCGGGCCCTGCCGCGGGCCCGACCGGGGGCCTGAAAGCGGGGGCCATCCGGGTGGTAGGGCCGCGGGCGAACGGCGAATCCTCTTGTCCTGGGCATGATCTCCGGGTCCGATCACGTCACCCGCCCCGCGCGTTTGGCCGCCCCGCAAGGAGTGCCCGTGCGGCAGAGCCCGCCCGCGGTCCGGCGCCTGTGTCGCTGTGGCCGTGGCCACCGCCCTTGCCGCCGCCCTGACGGCCGCCCCGACCGGCGGCAGCGCGGCGGCCGCGCCGGCCGGTCACCGCCCTGCGGTCAAGCCGGTCCCCACCGCCGCAGGCCACCGGCTGATCCGCGGCGTGAGCAGCCCGCTGAGCATCGCCCAGTGCCAGGCCACCTGGGGCATCGACTGTTACGGCCCGCTGCAGTACCGGCAGGCGTACGCCCCCGATCCGCTCCACCGCGCCGGTGTCACGGGCAAAGGCCGCACCATCGTGGTCGTGGACTCGTTCGGCTCGCCGACGATCCAGCACGACCTGGACGTCTACAGCGCCCACTGGGGCATCAAGAGCTCCACGGTGCAGGTGGTCGAGTGGGGCGATGTGCCGCCGTTCGACCCGGCAGACCCGGACCACGGCGTCAGGGACATCGTGGGCGCCCGGCGCGGTACCCCGGACATCTCGATGGCCGCCGCGGTCGACGGCGGCGCGTGGGTGTACTCCAGCTACGATCCCGCGGCCACCGGCTGGGACGTCTACGGCGGCACCAGCGAGGCCGCCCCGCTGTTCGCCGGCGTCATCGCGCCGGCCGACCAGCTCGGCGGGTGCCGGGTCGGCGACATCCACAAGGCGCTTTACCCGCCGGCCAGGGGCGACGCGAGGTCCACCGGCGTGGTGGACGTCGAGGACGGCACGGACAACACCTGTGACGGCGTGCCCGGTCACACCGCGGTGAAGTGCTACGACATGGCGACCGGTGTGGGCACACCGGACGCCTCGCGGTTCGTTCCCGCGCTCGCCGCGGCCGGCCGGGGGCGCTGACCGGCGCGGAGGCATCGGGACAGGTCACCGCCGCGCCCTTCCCGGTGCGGCGGCGCCGGTTGGCGCGGCGGGTGCCGGAAAAGCCGGAATTCAGCGGCCGGGTGGTCCAAGTCCTTTATCTGTTAGGACTCTTGACAGTTGGGTGGTCCAGGCCAGCAGTATTGGTCCAGACCAGCAGGCCGCCGCCTGCTGATCCCCCCACCTGGAAGGAGCGCGGTCCATGACCGGACCCGTTCGCAGACCCCCCGTCCGCGCACTGCTCACCGGACTCGTCACCGCCGCCGCGTCGGCGGGGCTCGCCCTGACCGGCGGCGGCACCGCACACGCGGCCACCGCACTGCCCACCCACATAGCGGCGCCGTACTTCGAGGCGTACAACGGCGACAGCCTCGCCGGGCTCGCCTCCGCCTCCGGCAACAAGTACCTGACGATGGCCTTCATCCAGACCCCGTCGGTCGGCTCCTGTACCCCGTACTGGAACGGCGACAGCTCGATGCCGATCAGCCAGGCGAACTTCGGCGCCGACATCGACACCATGCAGGCAGCCGGCGGCGACGTCATCCCGTCCTTCGGCGGCTACGCGGCCGACAACAGCGGCACCGAGATCGCCGACAGCTGCACCAACGTCAGCTCGATCGCCGCCGCTTACGAGAAGGTCATCACGACCTACGACATCAGCCGGATCGATCTGGACATCGAGGACAACTCGCTGACCAACTCCGGCGGCATCGACCGCCGCAACAAGGCCGTCAAGATGGTGCAGGACTGGGCGGCCGCCAACGGCCGCCCGATGCAGTTCTCCTACACCCTGCCGACCACGACCCACGGCCTGGAAGGCGGCTCCGTCGGCTCGGGCAGCGGCCTGGCCGTCCTGCAGAACGCCGTGAGCAACGGCGTCAAGCTCGACGTCGTCAACATCATGACGTTCGACTACTACGACAACGCCAGCCACAACATGGCCAACGACACCCAGACCGCGGCCCAGGGCCTGCACGACCAGCTGGGCCAGCTCTACCCGTCGAAGACCGACGCCCAGCTGTGGAACATGGTGGGCGTCACCGAGATGCCCGGCATCGACGACTTCGGCGCCGCCGAGACCTTCACCACCGCCAACGCCACCTCGGTCTACAACTGGGCCGTCGGCAAGGGCATCAACACCCTGTCCTTCTGGGCGCTCCAGCGCGACAACGGCGGCTGCCCCGGCCAGGGCGGCTCGGACACCTGCTCAGGCACCACCCAGAGCACCTGGCAGTTCAGCCACACCTTCGAGCCGTTCAACGGCGGCAGCACCCCGCCGCCGGCCAACGACTTCTCGGTGTCGCTGTCCCCGGCGTCCGCCACGGTCACCGCGGGCGGATCCGCCACCTCCAGCGTGCACACCGCGGTGACCACCGGCTCCGCGCAGTCCGTGGCCCTGAAGGTCACCGGCGCACCGGCCGGCGTCACCGCCTCGGTCAGCCCCGCCTCGGTCACCGCGGGCGGCAACGCCACCCTGTCGGTGTCCACCACCGCCTCGGCGGTCTCGGGCAAGTACACCCTGACGGTGACCGGCACGGCGGCAGGTGCCAGCCACTCGGCCACCTACACGCTGACGGTCACCGGCGGCACCACCGGGTGCACGGCCGCGGCATGGAGCAGCACCGCGGTCTACGTTGGCGGCAACACCGTCTCCTACGGCGGCCACACCTGGAAGGCCAAGTGGTGGACGACGGGCGAGACGCCCGGCACCACGGGGGAGTGGGGAGTCTGGCAGGACCTCGGCGCCTGCTAGGCCGCCAGGTCGTGGTCCGGCGGCCGGGCCGCCCCGGATTCGGGGTCCGGCCGCCGATCCTCTAAAGTCGCACCGACGTCTACCGCAATGTAGTCGCAGCAGTAGTCGGAGCGGGCCGGGTGATCACCGGCAGACCAGGGGACAGGACCACCCATGAGTGCCATCGGCGTCGGCCAGGCCGTCATCCTCGGAGTCGTGGAAGGAGTCACGGAATTCCTGCCGGTCTCCTCCACCGGGCATCTGAAGCTGGCCGAGGGCCTGATGAACATCAAGGTCGACGACGACGCCGTCGTCGGCTTCACCGCGGTGATCCAGGTCGGCGCCATCGCCGCGGTCTTCGTCTACTTCTTCAAGGACATCGCGCGGTTCGTCACCGCGTGGCTGCGCGGGCTGACGAACAAGGGGGAGCGCGACAACCACGACTACAAGTTCACCTGGTGGGTGATCTACTCCACGATCCCGATCGTGATCGTCGGCCTCGCGGCCAAGCCGCTGATCGACGGTCCGCTCGGCTCGCTGTGGGTGGTCGCCCTGTCACTGATCGGCGGCAGCATAGTGATGTGGGCCGCCGAGCAGATGGCCAGGTTCAAGCGCGGCGAGCAGGAGGTGACGCTCAAGGACGCCATGTACGTCGGCACCTCGCAGATCCTGGCGCTGCTCTTCCCCGGCTTCTCCCGGTCGGGCGCGACCATCTCCACCGCGCTGATCCGCGACCTGGACCGGATGGCGGCCACCCGGCTGTCGTTCTTCCTCGGCCTGCCCGCGCTCACCGGCGCCGGGCTGTACGAGCTCAAGGACGCCACCGGCGGCGGGGTGAGCGCCACCGCGCTGGGGGTCGGCACCCTGGTGTCCTTCGTGGTGGCCTACGGGTCCATCGCCTGGCTGCTGCGCTTCGTCGCCAAGCACTCCTTCAACTCCTTCGTGATCTACCGGATCGTGGTCGGCCTCATCCTGATCGGGCTGCTCGCGACCAACGTCCTGGACGCGTGACGCCCGCCGTCCCCGCCGCCTGACCAGCGGCGCGACCGAGTACGCAAGGCCGGGCCCGATGGCCCGGCCCTTGCTTTCGCCGCATAATTCACGACTTATTTTTTGATGTGTATTGACTCGCCGACAGGCGGCCCCTAGCGTCCACACCGCATCGCGCACCCCACAACGCGACCGAGGAGACACGTGTGACCCAGGTACCCGCCGGGCCCGGCACGCCGGCCCGCACCCCCCGCCACCGCAGACGAACGGCCGCCCTCGTGGCGGCACTTCTGATACCCGTCGGCGCCGGCATCGCACTGGTCTCCGCCCCCGGCGCCGGGGCCGCGACCATCCCCACCGCCCCGGCCACCGTGACCGGCGTCGGCAGCGGCAAATGCGTGGACGCCCGCGCCGCGGCCACCGGCAACGGCACCGCCGTCCAGCAGTACACCTGCAACGGCAGCGCCGCGCAGCAGTGGCAGTTCACCGCCACCGACAGCGGCTACTACCGGATCGGCGCCGCCTCCGCCCCCAGCCAGGTCTGGGACGAGACGGACGTGTCCACCGCGGACGGCGCCCTCACCCAGCTGTGGCTGTACGGTGGCGGCTCCAACCAGCAGTGGCAGCCGGTCGCCGAGTCCGGCGGCTCCTTCCACTTCGTCAACCGCAACAGCGGCAAGTGCCTCGACGTGCCCTCCGCCTCCACCGCCGACAGCGTCCAGTTGCAGCAGTACACCTGCAACGGCAGCGCGGCGCAGTCCTTCAATGTCAGCGGCTCCGGGGGCGGCACCACCACCCCGCCCACCGGCAACGACCCGGATCTCGGGCCCAACGTGGTCACCTTCGACCCGTCGATGTCGGCCTCCTCGATCCAGTCCCGGCTGAACACGATCTTCAACCAGCAGCAGACCAACCAGTTCGGCGGCCAGCGCTACGCCGTGCTGTTCAAGCCGGGCACCTACAGCGCCGATGTCAACGTCGGCTTCTACACCGAGGTCGCCGGGCTCGGCCTGAGCCCCGACGACGTCACCATCAACGGCGCCGTGCACGCCGAGGCCGACTGGTTCCAGGGCAACGCCACCCAGAACTTCTGGCGCGACGCCGAGAACATGTCGGTCAACCCCACCGGCGGCACCGACCGCTGGGCCGTCTCGCAGGCCGCGCCCTACCGGCGGATGCACGTACGCGGCAACCTGGCGCTGGACGACGGCGGCTGGTCCAGCGGCGGCTTCATCTCCGACTCCAAGGTCGACGGCCAGATCCGCTCCGGCTCCCAGCAGCAGTTCCTCACCAGGAACTCCACGATGGGCAGCTGGTCGGGGTCCAACTGGAACATGGTCTTCGTCGGCGACCAGGGCGCGCCCGCCCAGTCCTTCCCGACCTACACCACGGTCGCCTCCTCGCCCACCATCCGCGAGAAGCCGTTCCTGTACATCGACGGCTCGGGCAAGTACCAGGTCTTCGTGCCCGCGCTCCAGTCCAACGCCTCCGGCACCACCTGGAGCGGCAAGACCCCGCAGGGGCAGTCGCTGCCGATCGACCAGTTCTACATCGTCAAGCCGGGCGCGACCGCGTCGGACATCAACGCGGCCCTCGCGGCGGGCAAGAACCTGCTGGTCACCCCGGGCGTCTACCACCTCAACCAGACGCTGAACATCACCCGGCCCGACACCGTCGTGCTCGGCCTCGGTCTGGCCACCCTGGTGCCGGACAACGGGATCACCGCGATCAGCACCGCCGACGTCGACGGCATCAAGCTGGCGGGCCTGCTGATCGACGCGGGCACCACCAACTCGCAGCAGCTGATGCAGATCGGCCCGGCCGGCTCGTCCGCCGGCCACGCGGCCGACCCGACCAGCCTGTCCGACGTCTTCTTCCGGATCGGCGGCGCCACCGTCGGCAAGGCCACCCAGTCGCTGGTGATCAACAGCAGCAACACGATCATCGACCACACCTGGATCTGGCGGGCCGACCACGGCAACGGCGGCACGGTCGGCTGGAGCACCAACACCGCGGACACCGGACTGGTCGTCAACGGTGCCAACGTGACGGCCTACGGCCTGTTCGTCGAGCACTTCCAGAAGACGCAGGTCCTCTGGAACGGCAACGGCGGCAGAACGTACTTCTTCCAGAACGAGATGCCCTACGACCCGCCCAACCAGAGCTCCTGGATGAACGGTTCGTCGCAGGGATACCCCGCCTACAAGGTCGCCGACTCGGTCGGCACCCATGAGGCCTGGGGCCTGGGCAGCTACTGCTACTTCAGCAGCAACCCGTCGGTGGTGTCCGCCAACGCCTTCCAGGTGCCCAACACCTCGGGCGTGCGCTTCCACGACATGGTGACCGTCTCCCTCGGCGGCACCGGCACCATCAGCCATGTCGTCAACACCACGGGGGCCGCCGTGAACAGCGGCCACCAGGTCACCGACCTGACCAGCTACCCCTGACCCACCCCCGACGACCCCACGGGCCCGAACCTCCCCCGGTCCCGTGGGGCCGCAATTTCCCCCGGCCCCGTGTGGCCGCATTTTTCCCGGCCCACCCCTTGTGTAGCCGGCGAGCCGAAGGGCGCGCCGGTGTCGAAAGGGAGAACGCGCGGAGGTCCCCGAGGAACGAGGGGATCGAGCACGATCGACTGTCGACACCGGCGCGAAGCGCCCGGAGGCGAGCGGGCGGCAAAAAGGGGGAACGAGGGGATCGAGCACGATCGACTGTCGACACCGGATCGAAGCGCCCGGAGGCGAGCCGGCGGCAAAAAAGGAGATACAAAACCCGGCCGACCCATCCCCCCACGGGTGGGCCGGCCGGGCGTATCGAGGGCCGCGCGGGCGGCCCTCGGTGGTGGGGGGGGCGGGGGGGGGGGGGGGGGGCCCCCCCCGCGGCCCGCCGGGGCGGGGGGGGGGGCCCCCCCCCGCGCCCGCCCACACCGGGCG
>NZ_JBICTO010000003.1:216246-282368 GCF_043197715.1 Streptomyces sp. NPDC049040 | reverse complement strand
AACCCCCGCCCCCCCCACCCCCCCCGGGGGGGGCCGGCGGGGCGTAGCGGGGGCCGCGGGGGCGCCCCGGGGGGGTGGCGCCGCGGTGTCAGGCCCGCGCCCCCACCACCGGGTCCCAGTCTTCCGGCAGGACGGGCACCACCGGTGCACCGGACTCCAGGGGCAGCACGGCATGGCGCTCGGCCGACTCGGTGATCGTCGACATCAACTCCAGCACGTGCTGCGCCAGGTCACCGGAGGCGCGGTGGTCGGTGCCCCCGCGCAGGACGCGCGCCATGTCGAGAACGCCCATGCCGCGCCCGGCGCTCGAACCGGTCACCGGCAGGTCACGCCAGGTCTCCTCGCCGAACGCCTGGACCTGCAGCGGCCCGACGAAGGTGTTCGGGTCCGGCAGCGACAGGGTGCCCTCGGTACCGGTGATCTCGATCATCCGGCGCGGCACCGCCGAGTCGAAGCTGAAGGTCGCCGACGCGCTCGGCCCGCTCTCGAAGTCCAGCAGCGCCTGCACATGGGTCGGCACCTCCACGGCGAAGGCCGTGCCCGCCTTGGGCCCCGAGCCGATCACCCGCTCCGCGCGCGCCTGCCTGGCCGTCGCCGACACCCGGCTCACCGGGCCGAACAGGGCGACCAGCGCCGTCAGGTAGTACGGGCCGATGTCGAACAGCGGCCCGGCGCCGTACTGGAACAGGAACTCCGGGCTCGGGTGCCAGCTCTCCGGCCCCGGGCCCTGGGTCACGGCGGTCACGGCGACCGGCTCGCCGATGACTCCTGAGCTCAGCGCCCGCGCGGCGGACTGGAGTCCGGCGCCCAGGAAGGTGTCGGGCGCGCTGCCCACCCGCAGCCCCGCCGCCTGCGCCTCGGCGAGGATCTTCGCCCCGTCGGCCGGCGCGAGCGCCAGCGGCTTCTCGCCGTAGACGTGCTTGCCGGCCCGCAGCGCCGCGCTCGCGACCTCGGCGTGCGCTGCCGGGATGGTGAGGTTGACGACGATCTCGACCTCGGGGATCGCCAGGACGGACGCGACGTCGCCGGCCGCCGGCACCCCGAAGGTGTCCGCCGCGGCCCTGGCCCGGCCGATGTCCAGGTCGGCCACCGCGAGCACCCGCACATCGGGGAACTTCGACAGCGCCGTCAGGTACTGGGTGCTGATCACTCCGGCGCCGACCAGCGCGACGCCGACGGGACCGGTGCTCATGAGCGCCCCTCGAGTTCGGTCAGGTAGCGGTGGCTCTCGGCGACGGCCTCGAAGACGTCGCCCGCGCAGCTGTCGAGCTCCACGATCCGCACCGCCTCCGGCGCCGCCGCGAGGATCGACGGCACGTCGATGGTGCCCTGCCCGACGGCGGTGTGCGGTTCGTCCTTGACGCCCGGGCCGTCCTTGACGTGCAGGGCCAGCACCCGGTCGCCCAGCGAGCGCAGCAGCGCGGGCACATCGGCGCCGCCGACGACAGCCCAGTAGGTGTCGACCTCGAGGAAGACCTCGGGCGCCAGCAGATCGGCCAGCACCTCGAGGGCGGTACGGCCCTCGAAGCGCGGCTCGATCTCCCACCAGTGGTTGTGGTAGCCGATCGCGACGTCGTGCTCCGCGGCCTTGGCCGCGAAGCCGTTGAGCCGGTCGGCGACCTGCTGGAGGCCGTCGGTGGTGGTGAACAGCTCGTGCTCGATACCGCCGGGGATGATCGCCCGGTCGGTGCCGACGGCGCGTACCGCGTCGAAGACCTCTCCGGCGTCCTTGCTGAACAGCGCGTAGGCGTGGGTGCTCGGCACGGTGAAGCCCAGCTCGTCGGCGAGCTTGCGGAATCCGGTCGGGTCACCGGTCGGGTCGTAGGGCTCCACCGAGCGGTAGCCGATCTCGGCGAGCCGGGTCAGCGTGCCGTCGCGGTCGGCGGCGATCTGGTCCCGGAGGGTGTAGAGCTGGATGCTCAGGGGCGTTGCCATCGAAACGATGCCTCCTGGAAATGCGGCTGGTGCGGTACGGGCGGTACGGGTGCGGCCCGGCGGAGCCGCTTCTTCGAGTCGGACGGTCTGTCAGCCCACGATGAGCGGCCGCAGCGTGCGGTGGGCGATTTCCAGCCCCTGGGTGATCCTTGCGGTGTCCCCGCTCCACACCGGGTCCTCGTGCTCCACGGACAGCACCCCGGTGAAGCCGCCTTCGTAGAGGGTGTCCACGATCCGGCGCCAGTCGACGTCGCCGAGCCCCGGCACCCGGTAGCGCCACCAGCCGCTGTCCCAGCCGTCGGCGCGCTCGACCGTGCGGCCGAAGAAGCCGTGGCGGTCCCTGGCGCGCGGGTCGAGCTGCGCGTCCTTGGCCTGGGCGTGCGGGATCCGGTCGATGTACGGGCGCAGTGCGGTCACCGGGTCGATGCCCAGCCAGAGCAGGTGGGAGGGGTCGTAGTTGAGGTAGAGGCCAAGGCCGAACATCCACTCCCACAGCTCGGGGGAGTAGGCGAGATTGCCCGGGTAGCCGTCGGGGTGCCAGCCCTCCATCACGCAGTTCTCGATGATGATCTTCACACCGCGCTCGCCCGCATACTCCACGAGCGGCGGCAGCTCGCGCTCGGCCAGCGCGATGTTCTCCTTGACCGACAGACCGGGGTGGCGGCCGATGAAGGTGCCGACGTACTCGACGCCGAGCAGTGCCGCCGCGTTGACGTTCGCCCGTACGTGGGCGGCGATCTCGGACCTGCGGGCCTGGTCGGGGTGCAGGTTGTTCTCGTAGTACGCCAGCGCCGACAGGGTCAGGCCGTGCCGGTCGAACAGCTCGCGCACCTCGTCGGCCTGCCGCTTGCCGAAGTCGGTGACGTCGATGTGGCTGGCCTCGAAGTCCCGTGATCCGGTGGACGGCCAGGTGGCCACCTCCAGCGCCTGGTAGTCGTGCGAGCCCGCCCAGGCGGCGATCTCGTCCAGCGGCAGTTGCGGAAGGCAGGCGGTCAGAAAGCCCAGCTTCATCTCAGGAGACCTCTTTCCAGGACCGGTCCGCCGCCGACGTCAGTACGGCCTCGGTGAGGCGCACCATGCGGGCGGCGTCGTCGAAGGTGGGGAAGGCCCCACCGGTGCCGTCGTCGCGGACGGCGGCGTGCACATCGCGTACGAAGGCGGCGAAGCAGTCGAGATAGCCCATCGGGTGGCCGCCGGGCACCACGGACAGCCGGGCCGCCGCGGGGGACAGCACGGCGGGGTCGCGCTGCACCGCGGCGTTCTCGCCGCGGCTGCCGACGAACAGCGTCTCGGGGTTCTCCTGGTCGAAGGCGAGCGACGTGGCGCTGCCGTCCACCTCGAACCACAGCCGGTTCTTCCGGCCGGGGGAGATCTGCGACACCGTCAGGGTGCCGGTGGCGCCGCGGTCGGTGCGGAAGAGCAGCTGCACCGCGTCCTCGGTGTCCGGTGTCCCGCCGGACCTGGCCAGCGTCTGGCTGACCGCGGTCAGCTCGGTGATCCGGTGGCCGGTCACCCACTCCACCAGGTCGCACCAGTGCGAGCCGATGTCGGCGAAGGCCCGGGACGGGCCGCCCGCCACCGCGTCCACCCGCCAGTTGGTGTCGCCGGGCTCCGACAGCCAGTCCTGGAGGTAGTGCCCGTGCAGCAGGCGCACCTCGCCGGCCCGGCCGTCGAGCACCCGCGCCCGCGCCTCTGCCGCCATCGGGTGGTAGCGGTAGACGAACGGCACCGCGGCCACCAGGCCTGACCCCGCCGCCAGCGCCGCCAGCGCGTCCGCGGTGGCCGACCCGGTGGTGAGCGGCTTCTCGCACACCACGTGCTTGCCGGCCCGCAGGGCGAGTTCGGCCAGCCCCGCGTGCGCGTCGTTGGGCGTGCAGATGTGCACCACGTCCACGTCGTCGCTGGTGACCAGCTCCTCCGAGCTGTCGAAGGCGCGCCCGACGCCGAGGGCCGCGGCCGCCTCCTTGGCGCGCGCCGGGGTCGAGGCGCTGATGCCGACCACCGGCGCGCCGGTTCGGCGTACGGCGTCCAGATGGACACGTCCGATCATCCCCGCGCCGGCGATTGCCGTACGCAGTGACGATACGGGCGCGACCGTTGCGTTACCGCCCACAAATGGCCTCCCATTCCGCTTGACTCAAACGCTAGCCATCCGGGTTTCGGTTGACAATGGCAAGATTTCCGCTAACTTCTGTCATAAATCCGCCGGACGACAGCCCGACGAAAGGCAGCCCCGAGGTGACCGCAGCAGGCGACCGGCAGTTGACCGCGCTCAGTGAACTGGCCGGCCTCGTGGCCGGCGGCACCACCCGGCGCAGCCAACTCGCCACCGCCACGGGACTGTCACGGGCCGCCGTCGCCCAGCGCGTCGACCTGCTGATCGCCAAGGGCCTGCTGGTCGAGACCGGCACGGTGGCCACCGAACGCGGCCGCCCCCCGCTCACCTTGCAACTCGCCTCCGCCACCGCCGTGGTGTGCGCGGTCGACCTCGGCGCCACCCACAGCACGGTGGCCGTCGCGGACCTCGGCGGCACCGTGCTCGCCGAGGCCACCGAGGACCTGGACATCAACGAGGGCCCAGAAGCGGTCCTGACCGGCCTGCACAAGCAGCTCGGCAGGCTGCTGTCCGACGCAGGGCACCCCGCGGAGCACGTCAGGGCGATCAGCATCGGCCTGCCGGGACCGGTCGAGGCCAGCACCGGTACGGTCATCCGCCCGCCGATCATGCGCGGTTGGGACGGCTACCGGGTACCGGCCTTCTTCGCCGACCGCTACCGGGCGCCCGTCCTGGTGGACAACGACGTGAACATGATGGCCCTCGGCGAGTACAGCCACCGCCCGGCCACCACGCACCTGCTGTACGTCAAGGTGGGCACGGGCATCGGCTGCGGCATCGTCTCCGGCGGCGTCGTGCACCGCGGTGCGACCGGCGCGGCCGGCGACATCGGCCACATCCGGGTCCCGGGACACGACGAGGTGCTGTGCCACTGCGGCAACACCGGCTGCGTCGAGGCCGTCGCCTCGGGTGCCGCCATCGCCGCGACGCTGCGTGAGGCGGGCCTGCCGGCGGAACACGCGGCAGACGTGGTCCGCCTGGTGGCGGCGGGCGACCCGCTCGCCCGGCGCCAGGTCAGGCTCGCCGCCCAGCGGCTCGGCGACGTCGTCGCCTCGCTGGTCAGCTTCTACAACCCGGACACGATCGTGCTCGGCGGCAGCATCGCCAGCCTGCACGACGACCTGCTCGCCGACATCCGCGCCGCCGTCTACCGCCGCGCCCTGCCGCTCGCCACCCGTACCGTCGCCATCGAGACCACCCTGCTCGGGCGCAGGGCGGGCATCGAGGGCGCCAGGCGGCTCGCCGTCCAGCACCTGCTCTCCCCTGAGGGGATAGGCCAGATGCTGGCCGGCACCCAGGCCTGACCTCCCGGGCACCCAGGTCCTGTTCGGCCGGCAGTGGTGGCGGTGCAAGATACGGCACCGGCGCCGATTCCGCGGTGCCTTTCACAGAACCACCGCCGACCGCCGCGACGGGTGGGCATGCTGGTGCCATGGAGTACTCCGCCGACGACGCCACCGCCTACCAGACCATCCGGGTGACCGCCCCGGAGTCGCCGGTTGCGGCACTCGCCGACGTGGAGGCGTGGAAGGCGCGCAAGACGTACCCGTCGATGCTGTTCGCCGGCGGCCCGGTCTTCGGAGTGGCCCGGGAGGGACAGGCCGGCGGATGGGTCCTCCAGCCGTACTTCAGCGGGCTCGCCCCGCAGGACGCAAGGGACGGCCTCGGCTCGTACTTCCGCCGGATCGCCTCGGAGGCGGCCGGCGGCGGCGACCGGCGGCAGGCCGCCGAATACCAGGCCGCGGGTGAACTCCTGGACTGGGAGGCGCTCAACGACCTGACGGTGTGCGGCTGCCGCTACCGCGTCGTACGGGCGGAGCGCTTCATCCGGATGGGGCCGGACGGCCCGGAACCGCCCCGGATCACCGACCCCGACCCCAGCCGCCCGGGTGAGTCGCACGAAGGGCTCGACCCGGCGGCGGGGCTCCTCATCGACCCCTACGACGCCACGGGCGTGTCGGAAGGCATACTCAAGGCCGAACTCCTTGCCGCGCTGCGCAAGCACGGGACCGTGCCGGGCGGTGTCCGCGACGACTCGCAGACCGCCGCGGTCACGCACCCCGGCGGGGTGCTGCTGCCCGCCACCTTCATGACCGCGGAACGCGAAGGCGGCCAGTGGCGGCCGGGTTCCAGTGGCACCGCGACGACGCCGCAGTCCGCGCGGGACGGGCTGGCGATGCAGCTGCGGGTCATGGTCCCCTGGCAGCGGGACCTCACGAACGAGCAGCGCTCGGTCTACAACGGTGCCGCCGACCGGCTCGACGCGCAGCGCTGCGACGAACTCGACGTGGCTGGGCGCCACTTCCGTATCGTCCGGGTCGAACGCCTGCTCCGTGTCGGCCCCGACGGGCCCGAAGGCCCCCGCCCGTCCGACCCCGACCCCGTGCCACCGGTCATGGTCCAGGACCGCGAACTGCGCGAGCAGGGCCTCCTGCGCGACGAGGAGGACGGCCCGGAGGAGCCGGACGAGAGCACGCAGAAATTCCTCCGGCTCTTCGACGAGGAGCGCCGGCGGCGCGAAGCACTCCGCAGGGCCTGAGACCGCCCCGCGCCACGTCCGGCACCCTCGACCGGGTGACGTGACGACCGCCCTCAGGAACTGCGCGCCAGGACCGTCGCGGGGGCAGGCCCCGGCTCGGCCGGGCGGGGAGCGGGGGCGACCAGGAGGTGGTGCGTCGCGTAGGTGCGCCACGGGCGCCAGTGCGGGGCCGGGGTGGAGCCCGGCAGCAGGACGTCGGGGTCACCGAGGGCGCGCATGCGGATGACGGCGGCCGTACGGGCCCCCACCCCCGCGATCCCCAGCAGGGCACGCTCGGCCTCGTCCCGGTCGGCCCCCGGATCCAGCCGGAGCGAGCCCGCGGTGAGGGCTTCGGCGACCGCCCGCACGACGGGACGCACCCCCGGGTCCAGTTCCGTGAGCCCGGCGTCCACGAGGTCCGCGGGCCGCGGGAAGAGCCGGGTGAGGCCGCCGCCGGCCGCGGCCAGCGGCTCCCCGTACGCCGCGGCCACGGCGGCCGACCGCTCCGCGTCGCCGATGACCGCCCTGACGGCGAACTCCTCGGGGTCCGCGGTGCCCGGCGCCCGCAGGCCGGGCCGCAGCGCGACGGAAGCGGCCAGGGCAGGATCCGCCCCGAGCCGCTCGGCGACCGCGTACGGATCGGCGTCGAGGTCGAAGAGCCGCCGCACCCGCTGGGTCGCGGTCGTGAGGTCCCGCAGGTCGACGAGGTGCAGCCGGCATTCGAGCCAGCCGCCGCGGCCGGGGCGCTCCGCGACCTCCGCGACGCCCGACCCGTGCGGCAGCCGCAGTGTGCGGCGATACGTGCGTGCGCCCGGCTCGCCGACCGTCTCCTCGACGCCGGCGACCGCACGCGCGGCCAGGTGGTCGAAGACCTGGGCGGAGTCGTAGGCGCCGCGGTAGGCCAGCCGCAACGGGACGCCGGTTGCCGTGGCGTGGCCCCCGCGCGCGCCGGCCGTGACGTCGGCGACCGGGCCGAAGCGGGTGCCGCGGGCCGGGCGGGCGGCGCGCAATTCGGTCGGCGTGGCCGCGTAGATCTCCCGGATGGTCTCGTTGAACTGCCGCACGCTGGCGAAACCGGCCGCGAAGGCGATCTCGGCCGCCTGCATCGTCGTGGTCTGCAGCAGCACCCGTGCGGTGTGGCCGCGCTGGGCGCGTGCCAGCGCGATGGGTCCTGCGCCCAGCTCCGCGTTGAGCTGCCGCTGGACCTGGCGTGCGCTGTAACCCAGCCGGGTGGCCAGGCCCGCGACGCCCTCGCGGTCCACGATCCCGTCGCCGATGAGCCGGATCGCCCGGCCGACCACGTCGGCCCTGGCATTCCAGTCGGCGGAGCCGGGCACCGCGTCCGGCCGGCACCGCCGGCACGCCCGGAAACCGGCGCCCTGCGCGGCGGCGGCGGTGGGGAAGAAGGAGACGTTCGCCCGCTTCGGCGTGATCGCGGGGCAGCTCGGCCGGCAGTAGATCCCGGTGCTCGATACGGCGAAGAAGAACACCCCGTCGAACCGCGCGTCCCGGCTCCGCACCGCCTCGTACCTGCTGTCCTCGGTCGTCATGCGTCCAGTATGGCCACCTTGCACCCCTCGGGCTAGCGGATATCGGACGTGGTGTCCCCGCGTGGACCGAACCCGCGCGCGACCGCCCGGTGCGGGCGGACTGCCCGGTAGCGGCGTCGTGCTCGTGGCGCACCCGGGCCGTGCGGTGGACCCACCGGGCCGCCGGGTCACCGCGTGGCATCGGCAGGCCGCCGGCCTTCCGCGGCGGTCGCGTGGGGCAGCGTCTGCCGGGCTCGTGCGGGGTGCGATGTGCCCGGTGCCGGTCGTCGGGCGGGATCGGCACGGCGGGGCCTGCGGGGCTCAGCGCGGGCGGACCGTGCGTGGGCCTTACGCATGCGGCGGTCGCGCGGGGCAGCGTCTGCCGGGGTCGTGCGGGGTGCGATGTGTGCCGGTGCCGGTGCCGGTGCCGGTCGTCGGGCGGGATCGGCACGGCGGGGCCTGCGGGGCTCAGCGCGGGCGGACCGTGCGTGGGCCTACGCGTGAGGCGGTCGCGCGGGGCAGCGTCTGCCGGGGTCGTGCGGGGTGCGATGTGCCCGGTGCCGGTCGTCGGGCGGGATCGGCACGGCGGGCCCTGCGGGGCTCAGCGCGGGCGGACCGTGCGCGGGCCTACGCATGCGGCGCCCGCCGCGTGGACGCGGGCGCGCAGCTCGCGGTCGGCGGTCACCACCAGGCAGTGGCGGGGGGCGGCCGCCGCGGCGAGCCCGGCGATCAGATCGTCGCCGCTGCCCGGCGCCTCCTCGATCCTGACGCCCGCCACCGGCGGCACCCCGCGGGCCGCGCCCTCGGTCACCAGCACGATGTCGAGCGGTACACCGGTCGCCCACGCCGGGGTGCCGCCCGCGGCGGGCAGGCCCGAGGCGGCGAGCGGGACCAGCAGGTCCCGCAGCCGGGCGGCGGCGCCCTGCCGGTCCCGCCACCAGCCGTCGGGCACGGAGCCGACCACGTTCGCACCGTCCACGAGCAGCAGCGGTGCGGGGCCGGTCACGACGGCTCCCCGCCGCCCGCCAGGTGCGGGAAGCGGAATTCGGTACGGCTGCGCAGCACCTCGCCGGGACGCAGCTGCGTCGAGGGGTACTCGGGACGGTTCGGCGAGTCCGGCAGGTGCTGCGTCTCCAGGCACACCGCGTCGTGCGGGCCGTAGGAGCGGCCGCCGGAGCCGGTGAGGCTGCCGTCCAGCAGGTTGGCGGTGTAGACCTGGATGCCGGGTTCCGTGGTGCGGACCTCCATGGTCCTGCCGCTGCCGGGGTCGTGGAGCACCGCGGCGGTCCGCGGCACCGCCGGTTCGGCGGGCGGCCTCAGCACCCAGCAGTGGTCGTAGCCGTCGGCTGCCTTGACCTGCGGGTCCGGGGCGCGCAGCCCGTCGCCGAGCGCCCGCGGCGAGGTGAAGTCGAACGGCGTGCCCGCCACCCGCTGTTCCGGCCCCCACGGGATGGACTCGGTGGAGACCGGCAGGAAGCCGTCGGCGTCGACACGCAGCATGTGACGCAGTATCCCGCCGCCGGCCGCCCCCTGCCCGCCGGAGGCCGGCGGGTCCGCCTGCGCCCCGGCCAGGTTGAAGTACGCGTGGTTGGTGAGGTTGACGACCGTCGGCAGGTCGGTGCGCGCCTCGAAGGACAGCGCCAGCGTCCCGTCCTCGCCGAGCGAGTACGTCGCGCTCACGTCCAGCGCGCCGGGGAAGCCCATGTCGCCGTCCGGGCTGTGCAGCGTCAACCGCAGCGCGCCCGGCAGCGGTTCGGCCTGCCACAGCCGGTGGTGGAAGCCGTCGGGGCCGCCGTGCAGGGTGTGCCCGCGGTCGTTGGCCGGCAGCCGGTGCAGCCGGCCGTCGAGAAGCAGCCTGGCGCCGCCGATCCGGTTGGCGTAACGGCCGATCAGCGCCCCGAAGAACGGGCTCTCGGCGTAGGCCGGCACGTCCGGCAGCGACAGCACGACCGACGCGCTGCGCCCCGCGGCGTCCGGCACGTGCAGGGCGTGCAGGGTGCCGCCGTAGGTGAGGATCTCGGCGGCGACCCCGGCCGCCGACTCCAGCCGCCAGCACTCCACCGGCCGTCCGTCGGGGGCGTGGCCGAAGGGTGAGCTGTGCGGTGTGGGCGCGGGCATCTGCGGTCCTCGGCGGTCGGCGGGTCGGGGCAGGGGCGGAGCGGGGCAGGGCTTGCCGGCATACGGGCGTTCGCCCGCGGGTTCAGCCGGCGCGTGCGGCGGTGGACTCCCGTGCGACCAGCGTGTAGCCGGGGCGTATCCGCTCGGGCTGCAGCTGCGGGGCGCCGGCCAGCCTGGCCACCACGCGCTCGACCGCCAGCCGGGCGATGGCCTGCTTGTCGGGCGAGACGGTGGTCAGCGCGATCGTCGAGAAGCGGCCCTCCTCGACGTCGTCGAACCCGACCACGGAAACGTCCTGGGGCACCCGCAGCCCCCGTTCGACCAGCGCCCGCATCGCACCCAGCGCCATCAGGTCGTTGTACGCGAAGACCGCGTCCGGCCGCGCGCCGCGGTCGAGCAGTGCGTTCATCGCCGCGGCGCCGTCCCAGCGGCCGTAGCCGTCGGTCGCCGCCACCAGCGTCTCGTCGTGCGGGAGCCCTGCGGCGGTCAGCTCCTCGCGCCAGCCGCGCAGCCGCAGGTGGGCGGGCTGCCTCGCCATCTCCCTGCGCGCGCCGAGGAAGGCGATCCGCTGCCGGCCGAGCCCGGTCAGGTGGCGTACCGCGGTACGCGCCGCGGCCACGTTGTCGATGGCGATGTGGTCGTAGGGCGCGTCGTACTCCCGCTCGCCGAGCAGCACCAGCGGGGCGTCGCCCGGGCGGCCGAGCAGGTCGGCGGCCTCCAGCTCGATCGGGCTGAGGATCAGGCCGTCGATGACGTGCGCCCTGAAGCCCTGCGAGACCAGCACCTCCTTCTCCCGCAGGCCCGCGGTGTGGTCGAGCAGCACCGTGTAGTCGTGCCGCGCGGCGGCGTCGATGACGGCGCCCGCCAGCTCCGCGAAGTAGGGGTTGCCCAGTTCGGGCACGGCGAGCGCGATGATGCCGGTCCTGCCCTTGCGCAGATGGCGGGCGGTCAGGTTCGGCCGGTAGCCGAGCTCGTCGATGGCCCGCTGTACGCGCTCCCGCATCGCGGGGGTCACGTGCGGGTAGTTGTTCACGACGTTCGACACGGTCTTGACGGACACGCCTGCCAGCTGCGCGACGTCCTTGAGGCTGGCGCCCACGGAGTTCCTTCCCTCGGCCGTCCTGCGGAGGCACGGCGGTTCCGGCCTCAGTGTGCCGGTCCCGTATCCGGTACGGGTGCGCGGCCGGTGTCCGTCAGGTGCCGCGTCTGGCCGCCGACAGATACCGCTGGGCGACCACGACCACGATCAGGAAGCCGCCGCTGACCACCGACTGGTAGGAGGAGTTGAGCGAGCCGATCTGGTTGATCAGGTTCTGGATGACGCCGAGCAGCAGCACTCCCCACAGCGTGCCGGACACCGAGCCCGCCCCGCCCACCAGCAGCGTGCCGCCGATGACCACCGCGGAGATGGCGTCCAGCTCCATGCCGACGCCGATGATGGTCACCCCGGACGACAGCCTGGCCGCGTTCAGCGCCCCGGCGAACCCGGCGAGCAGCCCGCTGAGCGTGTAGACCAGCACCTTGGTACGCGCCACCGGCAGGCCCATCAGCAGCGCCGCGTCCCCGCTGCCGCCGACCGCGAACAGCGCCTGGCCGAAGGAGGTGCGCTGGAGCACGAGCCCGCCGACGCCGAACAGCGCGAGCGCGATCAGCACCGGGTAGCCGAAGCCCCACACCGAGCCGCCGCCGAGTTTCTGGAAGGCAGAACCACGCGGCACCAGATACGTCTTGGCGCCCTCGTGGGTCAGCGCGAGCAGCAGCCCGCGGGCGCCGAGCAGCGAGGCGAGCGTCACGATGAAGGGCGCCATGCCGGCCTTGGCGACCAGCAGCCCGTTGATCGCGCCGATCGCCCCGCACACCACGAGCGGCAGCAGCAGCGCCGGCAGGAAGCCGTACTGCGACGCCCAGGCGGCGACCACCCCGCCGAGCGCGAAGACCGAGCCGACGGACAGGTCGATGCCGCCGGTGACGATCACCAGGGTCATGCCGAGCGCGACGACCGAGAGGAAGGACGCCTGGATGGTGATGCCGCGGGTGTTGTCCAGGGTCGCGAAGGACGAGAAGAGGAAGGAGGAGATCACGCAGAGCAGGACGAGGACGGCCAGCACGCCCTGGCGCTGGAGCAGTTCCGCGGCGCGCTGCCGCCCGCTCGGGCGCGGTTCCGCGACCACGGTGGGCGGCGGGCCCGCGGGCGCGGGCAGGGCGGGGTTCACGAGGGACTTCATCGGGCTCTGCGCTCCCGGGCGACGTAGACGGCGACGAGGATGATGCCCGCCTGGACCATCTGGGCGGTGGAGTCGTGCAGGTCGTGGGTGACCAGGGTGGCGTGCAGCAGCTGCATCAGCAGGGCGCCGAAGACGGTGCCGAGCACCCGGACCGAGCCGCCGGTCAGCGGGGTGCCGCCGACCACGACGGCGGTGATCGCGGACAGCTCCATCAGGTTGCCGAGCGAGGACGGGTCGCTCGCGGTCAGCCGTGCGGTGGCGAGCACGCCCGCGAGCGCGGCGAGCACCCCGCAGATCACGTAGACCCCGATCAGCACCCGCCGGACCGGCAGCCCGGCCAGCGCGGCGGCCTTCCTGTTGCCGCCGACGGCCACCAGCTGGCGGCCGAAGGCCGTGCGCTGGACCAGCCCGGCGACGAGTGCGGCGAGCACACCGGCGATCAGCACGACGACCGGGATGCCCAGGACGCTGTCGGTGCCAAGGCTCAGCAGGTCGGTGTTCTCGATCTGCTTGAGCTGCCCGTCGGCGATCACCAGGGCCAGGCCCCGGCCGCCGACGAACAGCGCGAGCGTGGCGACGATCGGCTGGAGCCCGACGAGCGACACCAGCGAGCCGTTGACCAGCCCGACCACCACTCCGGCGAGCAGCGCCACCAGCAGTGCGGGCACGATGCCGTAGCCGAGGTAGAGCGGCAGCAGCGCGCCGGACAGTGCCATGGTGGAGCCCACCGACAGGTCGACCCCCTCGGTGCCGATCACCAGGGCCATGCCGAGCGCGACGATCACGACGGGGGAGACCTGGACCAGCTGGGTGCGCAGGTTGTCCGCGGTCAGGAAGTGGTCGGTGAACAGGCCGTTGAAGGCCAGCAGCGCCAGTACGGCCGCGTAGACGCCGTAGCGCTGGAGCGCGTCGGCGATCCGCGGCCGGTCCAGGCCGCGGGGGAGCGCGAACGACGTCATCGGGGGTCCTCCTCCTTGCGCGGGCCGGGCGCCTGCGCCGACGGCCGGTCCGCGGCCTGGTCCGGTGCCTGGCCCGCCGCCGGGTCCTTCGCCCGGGCGGCCTCGTCCACGGCACTCGGCGATCCATCCGGGGTGCCGTCCGGCGATCCCTCCGCCGGTTCGACCGCCGGGCCTTCCGCCGGTTCGACCGCCGGGCCTTCCGTCGGTTCTGCGGGGTCCGGCGCGGTCTCGGCCAGTACGGTCAGCAGCGCGCCCTCGGAGACCTCGTCGCCGGTCAGCTCGCCCGCGACGGCGCCGGCCCGCAGCACCACGATGCGGTCGGCGCCCTCCACCAGCTCCTCGAGCTCGGAGGAGATCAGCAGCACCGCAAGGCCCTCGGCGGCCAGCTCGTCGATCAGTGTCTGGACCTCGGCCTTGGCGCCGACGTCGATGCCCCGGGTGGGCTCGTCGAGCAGCAGCACCCGCGGCTCCAGGCACAGCCAGCGGGCCAGCAGCACCTTTTGCTGATTGCCGCCGGACAGCTCGCCGACCTTCTGCTCCGGGCTCGCCGCCTTGATCCGCAGCCGCTTCATGAAGACGTCCACCACCCGGTCCTGCCTGCGCCGGGAGACGAAGCCGAAACGGGACAGCCGGGGGAGTGCGGCCAGCACGATGTTCTCCCGCACCGAGAGGCCGGGCACGATGCCCTCGGCCTTGCGGTCCTCCGGCAGCAGGCTGATGCCGGCCCTGATCGCGGCGGCCGAGCTGATCCGCCGCAGCCGCCGGCCGCCGACCGAGATCTCGCCGGCGTCCAGCGGCAGCGCGCCCGCGAGCGCCTTCGCCGTCTCGCTGCGGCCCGACCCGAGCAGCCCGCCAAGGCCCAGCACCTCACCCGGCCGCAGGTCGAGCCCGATGCCGTCGAGCAGGTGCCGGCGGCTCAGCCCGGTCGCGGTGAGCACGGGTTCAGCGCCTGCCGTCCTGCCGCCGCCGAAGCTGGTGGCGCCCTCCTTGCGGACGCGGGCCAGTTCCCTGCCGAGCATCATCGAGACCAGCCGTACCCGGTCGGTGTCCGCGAGGTCGCCGGTGTGGACCAGGCGCCCGTCGCGCAGCACGGTGACCCGGTCGCAGATCCGGTACAGCTCGTCCATCCGGTGGCTGACGTAGACCAGCGAGATGCCGCGGTCGTGCAGCTCGCCGATCACCCGGAACAGCGTCTCGACCTCACGGGGTTCGAGCGACGAGGTGGGCTCGTCCATCACCACGACCCGGGCGCGTACCGAGACCGCCCGGGCCAGCGCCACCATCTGCTGGGTGCCGACGCCCAGGGTGTGCAGCGGGCGGCGCGGGTCGGTGGTGATGCCGAAGCCGCCCAGCAGCTCCGCGGTCTCCCGGTGCATCCGGCGGAAGTCCACCAGGCCCAGCCTGGTTTTCGGCTCCCGCCCCAGGAAGATGTTGCGGGCCACGCTCATCAGCGGGACCAGGTTCACCTCCTGGTAGATGGTGGAGATGCCGGCCTGCTGCGCCTCGTGCGGGCGGTGGAAGGAGACAGGTTCGCCGCCGAGCCGCAACTCGCCCTCGTCGGGCCGGTGGACGCCGGTGAGGATCTTGATCAGCGTCGACTTGCCCGCCCCGTTCTCCCCGACGAGCGCGTGGGTCTCACCCGCGCGCAGGGTGAACGAGACATCGTCGAGCGCCACCACGCCGGGGAAGCGCTTGCCGACGCCGACCGCCTCCAGCACTGGGGTCGGCGGGGCGGCGGCGTCCCGCGGGTCGTCGGGACCTGGCGGGGCGGACTGCGCCGCTGCGGCTTCTGGTGGTGCCATGTCGGTGGCCTGGCCTTCCGGGTGTCAGGGTGCGGGTCGGCTCAGAAGGCCCCGGCCACCGAGTCCTTGGCGTTGCTCTCGTCGTAGGCGCGGTCGGAGATGATCACGTTCTCCGGTATCGCCTCGCCGCCGTAGAACTTCTGCGCGGTGGCGAAGGCCAGCGGCCCGAAGCGCGGGTTGGACTCGATCACCGCGTTGTACTGGCCGGCGACGATGGCCTGTACGGCGTTGCGGGTGCCGTCCACCGAGACGATCTTCACGTCCTTGCCGGGGTTCTTGCCGGCGCTCTTGAGCGCGGTGACCGCGCCGAGGCCCATCTCGTCGTTCTCCGCGTAGACGGCGGTGATGCCGGGCTTGGACTGGATCAGCTGCTCCATGACCTGCTGGCCCTTGTCCCGGGTGAACTCACCGGTCTGCTGGGCGACCACCTTGAGCCCTGGCGCCTTGGCGGCGATCTCGTCGAGGAAGCCCTTGGTGCGGTCGGTGGTGACGTTGTTGCCCGAGGAGCCGAGCAGGATCGCCACCTGGCCCTTGCCGCCGGTCGCCTTGATCATGGCGTCCGCGGCGCGCTGGCCCTGCTTGACGAAGTCCGAGCCGAGGAAGGTGACGTAGTCCTTGCAGGAGGTGGCGTTGATCTTCCGGTCGATGGTGATCACCGGCACGTGCTTGGCCGCCGCTGCCTGGAGTGCGGGCTCCAGCCCGTCGGAGTTGAGCGGCGCCACGATGAGCAGCTGCGCGCCCTGGGTGAGCATGTCCTGGATGTCGCTGATCTGCTTGGGCAGTTGGGACTGCGCGTCGGTGGTGAGCAGTTTCTTCACCCCGAGCTTGGCCGCCTCGTCCTTGATGGACTTGGTCTCGGCGATCCGGAAGGGGTTGTCCTCCTTCTCGGACTGCGAGAAGCCGACGACGGCGTTCTTCAGGTCCAGCTTCTGCGCGCCGTGGGACGTCAGGGTGCAGCCGTCGGCCGCGGCGGTGGCCGATTCCGTGACCTGTTGCTGGGCGGCGTCCTGTGACGATCCGCTGGGCGTGGCCGCCTTGTCGTCGCCCTCGGACTTGGAGCAGCCCGTGGCGGCGAGGCCCGCTGTGGCGAGCAGCAGGCAGGCGGCGGCCAGGGCGCGGGTTCTGTGCTTCTTCATGCTCACGACACTCCTTGGTCTCGGCGGAGGTGGGTCCGCCGGTCGTACGAGTGGTCCGGGGCAGCACGCGGGGAGGCGGGAACAGGTGTTCCCTGATGCGGCTTTACAACGTTATATACGCGCCCTCGGGTGGCGACAAGAAGTCTGTCGAGAGTTTCGAAAACCTGCCATTCCCTGCCGTCGCCCGCTGCTTGCCGATGCGGGTGGGACTTGTGACGACTTCTGTGTGAGCTATGGACATGACAG
Source organism: Streptomyces sp. NPDC049040 (assembly GCF_043197715.1). Taxonomy (NCBI): domain Bacteria; kingdom Bacillati; phylum Actinomycetota; class Actinomycetes; order Kitasatosporales; family Streptomycetaceae; genus Streptomyces; species Streptomyces sp. NPDC049040. The sequence continues at coordinate 265,784 of NZ_JBICTO010000003.1, read as the reverse complement.
CCGGGGCATGCTGTCATGCCGGGTGGCATCGATCTTTCCAACGTTGGAAGAATACGAACCGCCAGGAGGCCACCCCCCATGCCCCTGAACCGCCGACAGTTCGTCGCCACCGCGATCACCGCGGGCGCCGCGCTCCCGCTGCTGCCGTCCGCGCCCGCCCAAGCCGCCGCCGGGGACGGGACACCGGGCCGTGCCTCGTCCCGGGTCACTCCCGCCCCCGGCGGTCTCTACAGCCCCAACGCCGCCCCCCTCGCCCCCACCGCCTTCCTCCGGCTGCCGCCCGGCGCGGTCACCGCCCGCGGCTGGCTCGACGGCCGGCTCCGCCAGCAACTCGCCGGGCTGTGCGGCCAGTACGCCTCGACCTCGCACTTCCTGGCCATGGACGACAGCGGCTGGGTCCACCCGGAGAAGACCGGCTGGGAGGAAGTCCCGTACTGGCTGCGCGGCTACGTCGACCTGGCGATCCTCACCCGCGACAGCACCGCGCTGGCCGCAGTGCGCCGCTGGGTCGACGCCATCCTCGCCACCGCGAAGTCCGACGGCTTCTTCGGCCCGACGGCGCTGCGCACCTCACTCGGCGGCGGCCCCGACTTCTGGCCGTACCTGCCGCTGACCTGGGCGCTGCGCAACTGGCAGGAGTACAGCGCGGACACCAGGATCGTGCCGATGCTGACCGCCTTCTTCCGCTACATGAACGCCCAGGGCCCGGGTGCCTTCAACCAGAGCTGGGTGTCGGTCCGCTGGGGCGACGGCCTGGACAGCGTCTTCTGGCTCTACAACCGCACCGGCGACGCCTTCCTGCTCGACCTCGCCGACAAGATCCACGCCGGCGGCGCCAACTGGGTGAACAACCTGCCGACCCTGCACAACGTCAACATCGCCCAGGGCTTCCGCGAGCCCGCGCAGTACGCGCTGCGCTCCCCGTCCACGGCGCTCACCCAGGCCGCGTACCAGAACTACACCACCGTGATGACCGCCTACGGCCAGTTCCCCGGCGGCGGCTTCGCGGGCGACGAGAACGCCAGGCCCGGCTTCGGCGACCCGCGCCAGGGCTTCGAGACCTGCGGCATCGTCGAGTTCATGGCCAGCCACCAGCTGCTGACCCGGATCACCGGCGACCCGGTGTGGGCCGACCGCTGCGAGGACCTGGCCTTCAACTCGCTGCCCGCCGCCCTCGACCCGTCGGGCAAGGCCGTGCACTACGTCACCTCCGCCAACAGCGTCGACCTGGACAACACCGCCAAGACGCAGGGGCAGTTCCAGAACAACTGGGCCATGCAGGCCTATCTGCCCGGCGTCGACCAATACCGCTGCTGCCCGCACAACTACGGCATGGGCTGGCCGTACTTCACCGAGGAGCTGTGGCTCGCCACCCCCGACCACGGCCTGGCCGCCGCCATGTACGCACCCAGCACCGTGACCGCGAAGGTCGCGGGCGGCACCCAGGTGACCGTCACCGAGACCACCGACTACCCCTTCGCCGACACCGTGACGCTCACCCTCAACACCCCCGGGCCGCTGGCCTTCCCGCTCTACCTGCGCATACCCGGCTGGTGCACCGCGCCCCGCCTGACCGTCAACGGCGCCGCCGTGAGCGCGCCCGCCGGACCTGCCTTCACGGTCGTCAACCGCACCTGGAACAACGGCGACTCGGTCGTCCTCACCCTGCCGCAGACCACCACGACCAGGACCTGGCCGGGCAACCACGGGGCCACCGGCGTCGACCACGGCCCGCTGAGCTACTCCCTGGACATCGGCGAGACGTACGTGCAGACCGGCGGCACCTCGCAGTTCCCCGAATACGCCGTGCACACCACCTCGGCGTGGAACTACGGGCTCGCCCTCGACGCGGGCGCCACCGCCTTCAGCCGCACCGGCGGCCCGCTGCCGGCCGACCCCTTCAGCCACGGCGGGAACCCGGTGCGTATCACCGCCCCCGCCCGGCGGATCGCCGAATGGCAGGCCGACAGCCAGCACGTCGTCACCCCGCTCCAGGACTCGCCTGCCCGCAGCACCGCCGCCGTCCAGACCGTCACCCTGATCCCGATGGGCACCGCCCGGCTGCGGATCTCCGCCTTCCCCACCACCTCGCCGACCGGCCACCAGTGGTCGGCCCCCGCCCCCTACCGCAGGATCAGGAACAAGAACTCGGGCAAGGTGATGGGTGTGGATCTGATGTCGACGGCGAACAGTGCCCATGTGGTGCAGTTCGACGACAACGGCACGGCCGACCACCTGTGGCAGCTGGTCGACAACGGTGACGGCTGGTTCCGCATCCGCAACCAGAATTCCGGCAAGGTGATGGGTGTGGATCTGATGTCGACGGCGAGCAGTGCCCATGTGGTGCAGTTCGACGACAACGGCACGGCCGACCACCTGTGGCAGCTGGTCGACAACGGTGACGGCTGGTTCCGCATCCGCAACAAGAACTCGGGCAAGGTGATGGGTGTGGATCTGATGTCGACGGCGAACAGCGCCCACGTCGTGCAGTACGACGACAACGGCACCGCCGACCACCTGTGGCAGTTCGTCTGACCCCGGCCGTGGAACCGCCGGTCAGCAGGGGTCGCGCCACGCGTCCAGCGAGAGGTGCTTGCGCATCGAGCTGAAGCCCGCCTTCTTCGCCGCCGGGCAGAAGCGGGAGGGCTCCAGCTCGTACTCGACGTGGAAGACCGGCTTGCCCGCCGCGATGAACGGGGCCAGCCGCCCGCACTCGTCGTACTGCGCGCACTGCTCGTCGACCGAGAAGTCGAAGTCGCCCACCAGCTCCGGCACCTGCCCGAGGTCGTTCTTCAGCCCGACGGCCAGCCCGCGGTCGTGGGCGAGGCCGGCGATCATGCGGTTGTACGCCAGCTGGTCGGCTGCCGTCAGCGGGAAGCCGGTGGTCTCGGCGTACCCGTCCAGCAGATCGGGTTCGACCGCGTCGAAGCCCTTGGCGCGGCACATGTCCAGGCGGGAGGCCATCAGCGGGCGCAGCCGGTCGAGCGCGCGGATGTCGAGCCAGCGCTCACCGTCCCAGCCGTCGCCGCGGCCCAGCAGCGCGGCAGGGAAGTCGCCCGCGTCCGGACGGAAGGACTCCCACGCACCGGCGTTGACGTAGCAGACCACCTTGCGCCCGTCGCCGTGCAGCCGGGCGACGACGCCCGCGCCGTTCTCGAAACCGTCGATGTCGTAGACGGGCACGTCCACGGTGGTGTCCACGGTGCCGCTGAGCTGCCACTGCCAGGCGAGGCCCGGACGCGGCCGCCAGCGCCCGCCCGGCGCCGGCGCCGGTGACCCCGCGGACGTCGGCGGGGACGTCCGCGGGGACGGGCGCCGGGAGACCGGCGGAGGAAGGGGCGGCGCCGATGCCGGCGCCCGCGGGGCCGCGGACGCCGACCGGGACGGCTCCGCGGACCGGCTGTCGTCGTGGCCGCCGGACGGGGAGCAGGCCGCCGCCGCGAGCAGCAGCGCGCCCGCGACGACGGGCCCGAGCAGCCGGGCGGCGCGGCCGGTCACGCGGGACCCGCGGGCACGTGCTGCCACGGGTTCGGCGGCCCGCCCGGCACCGCGCAGTGCACGGCGGCGCCGCGGCCCGCGGCCGTCCGCGCCACCGCCCGCGCGGCCGCGTCGCCGGGCACCCCGTAGACCAGATGGCAGAAGCGCTCAGGGGGATGGTCGGCCGTCCAGCCGGGAACATCCGCCGCCGCGTAGTCCGTCCAGCTGCCCTCGTACGTCACCAGCAGGTCGCACACCGCTGCGTAGCCCGGGTCGGGGTGCACCCCGGGGTTCAGAACCACGGTCCGCGCACCGCCGAGCCTGGCCGCGCCGGCCAGCCGCCGGTAGTACGGCAGCCGGTCGCGGCCCGCCGCGACCCGGTCGAGGAAGACCCCGCGCACCCCGAACCACTCCCGGTGCCGCCGCACATCGCGGTCGACCTCCTGGACGGGCCGGGTGCCGTAGCCGGTGTCCACATAGCCGAACAGCGGTACCCCGGCGGCCCGCAGCCCTTCCGCCGCCGCCACGACGACCCCGTCGGGCCTGCCGCCTGACCCCGGCCCGTCCGCCACGTTGACCACCACTCCGTACAGCCGCCGCGCCGCCCGCTCCAGGGCCAGCCAGGCCCCCGGATCGACGGCGGGATGGATGTACAGCGGGACGAGGAGCGAACGCGCGGCCGCGGCGGGCGGCGTGGCCCGCCACGGCAACGGCCGCGGCGCGTAAGGGGACCGCGGCCGCGACGCGTACGGCACCGGCGTGCGGCCGCGGTACCCGGCCCGCCGCTCGGCGGGCGTCACGCCGGGCCGCCGGTGGCAGGCGCGGTGGCGTCCGACAGCGCCGCCAGCGCGTCGTGCAGGGAACGGACCGGCTGCCAGCCGAGCGTCGCGGCGGTCAGCGAGATGTCCGCCCGCATCCACGACACCTCCGCCGAGCGCTCGGAGCCGGCCCCCGACTCCTCGATCCGCCCGGTGAAGCCGCACAGCCCGGCGAGTTCCGCCGCCAGGTCGCGGACCAGGGTGGCCGCGCCCGACCCGACGTTCAGCACCGGGGGGAGCGGACCCGCGGCGGTGGCGGCCAGCGCGACCGCCTCCGCCACGTCCGTCACGTCCACGAAGTCACGGTACGCGCCCAGGTCGCCGGTGCGGACCCGCCCGTCGGGCGGCGCGCCGCGGAAGGCGGCGGCGAGCCGCCCGGGCAGCCCGGATCCGGGGGCGCCGGCTCCGACCGGGTTGAACACCCGCAGCACCACCGCGTCGAGCCGGGAACCGGCCACCGCGAGGGTGCCCGCCAGTTTCGTGGCCCCGTAGACCCCGGCTGGCCGCGCCGGGGCCGACTCGGCGAGCGCCGTCCCCGGCACGGCCGGCCCGTACTCCGCCGCGGAGCCCAGGTGCACCAGCCGGGCCGCGGGCACCGCCGCGGCCATCGCCTCGCACAGCACCGCGGCGCCCCGGGCGTTGACCGACGCCAGCGCGCTCGCCGGGCCCGCCGTGAGCCCCGCGCAGTTGACCACCACGTCGGGGACGAGCGCCCCGAGCCCGCCGGCCAGCACGTCCACCGGCACCGTGCCGAGGTCGACGTGCAGGTCCGGCAGCGGGCGGCCGCGGGTCCCGTGGCCGCCGTCGGGACCGTGGCCGCGCGCGGCGCGTCCCGCGTGCAGCACGGCCGCCCCCGGCAGCGCGCGGAGCCGCGCGGCCACCGGGGCGCCGAGGAAGCCTCCGCCGCCGAGTAACAGGATCCTGGTCACGCCGCCCTCACGCCCCCTTGAGCAGCAGCGGGCGCAGGCTGCTGAATTCGGCGTTGGCCCGGTCGTAGTCGTCGGGCCTGCCGATGTCCAGCCAGTAGCCGTCGAAGTCGTGGGCCCGCGGGGCGTGGTTCGCGGCGAGCAGGTCCAGCACCACCTCGTCGAAGCCGAGCGGCAGCCCGGGGGTGTACCCGGCGAGGGTGCCGCGGGAGACCCCGTAGACCCCCATCGACACCCGGTAGTCCATGCTCGGCTTCTCGGTGAAGCCCACCACCTGCCCCTCGTCGGTGGACAGCACCCCGAAGTCGATGCTGACGGTGCGCTGGTAGGTGGCGATCGTCAGCGGCGCGCCGGAGCCCGTGTGGCCGCGCAGCAGCCCACCGAAGTCCAGGTCGGTGAGCACATCGCCGTTCATCACCAGGAAGTGCTCCGGCAGTTGGTCGCGCATGGTCAGCAACGGGCCCATCGTGCCCAGCGGGTTGTCCTCCGTCACGTAGTCGACGGCGAGCCCCCACTGCGAGCCGTCGCCGACGTAGGCGCGGATGATGTTGCCGAGATGCCCGATGGCGATGGTGCAGCGCTTGAAGCCGGATGTGGCGAGCTGTCTGAGCACGATCTCCAGGATCGCGTGGCTGTCGCCGATCGGGACCAGCGGCTTGGGCAGCGCGGTGGTGTACGGCCGCAGGCGTACGCCTTTGCCGCCCGCGAGGATGACTGCGTGCATGGTGGGTCCCCCCAGAAGTCGTGAGTACATGGTGGTATGAGGTCCTGAAAGACCGTCGGACGGTGATCGACGGACGGCGTCAGACGTTGTAGGCGGTGGTCTTGTAGCGCGCGAGGTGCGCGGGGTCGCGGAAGAAGTCGATGGTGCGGGCGAGGCCTTCCTCCAGCGGGTGGGCCGGCGCCCAGCCGGTCGCCTCGCGCAGCCGGGTCGCGTCGCACACCAGCCGCATCACCTCGGACGCGGCAGGGCGCAGCCGCTGCGCGTCCTCGAGCACGGTGAGGTCGGTGTCCATCAGGGTGCCGATCAGCCGCACCAGGTCGCCGACCGAGATCTCGCCGCCCGTACCGGCGTTGAAGGTCCTGCCCACCACCCGGTCGGCAGGCGCGGTCCCCACCGCGAGGAAGGCCGCGGCGGTGTCCTTGACGTAGGTGAAGTCCCTGGTGGGCCGCAGATCGCCCAGCGTCACCTTGGTCTCGCCCGCCGCGACCTGCCCGATCACGGTCGGGATCACCGCCCGCATCGACTGCCGCGGCCCGAAGGTGTTGAAGGGCCGCAGCGTCACCACCGGGGTGCCGAAGCTGGCGTGGTAGCTGTCGGCGAGCCGGTCCCCGCCGGCCTTGGACGCCGCGTACGGCGACTGGGTGACGATCGGGTGGTCCTCGCTGATCGGGACGGTCTGCGCGGTGCCGTACGTCTCGCTGGTCGAGGTGTGCACCAGGCGCTCGATGCCCGACTCCCGCACCGCTTCGAGGACGTTGAGGGTGCCGCTGACATTGGTGTCGACGTAACTGCGGGGCGCGCGGAAGGAGTACGGGATCGCGATCAGTGCGGCCAGGTGGTAGACGGTGTCGCAGTCCGAGACCAGGTCGCGTACCGAGCCGGGGTCGCGGACGTCGCCCAGGACGACGTCCACGCAGTCCATGACGTCGGACGGCAGCAGTTCGAGCCAGCCGTGCGACGAGAAGGAGTTGTACTGCACCATCGCCCGCACCCGGCGGCCCGAGGCGACCAGCGCCTCGACCAGGTGCGAGCCGATGAAGCCCTCGGCGCCGGTGACGGCGACGGAAGTTGCGGTGGACACGGAAGAATCTCCTTGTGAGCAGGGTGAAGTGACAAAGCCGAGGCAGTGGAGGGAGGGGCGGCCGGGTCGGCCGGTGGTCTGCGGCCCGGGGGCCCGCGGTGGTCAGCGGTGGGTGGTCACCTGCGCGGTGACGGTGCCCGTCGCGGCGAGGAGAACGGCGGCGGCGCCCGCGCCGGTGAGGCCGATGACGGCGCCGGGCGGGCCGGCGTGCGCGGCCAGCAGCGGTACGGCGGTCGCGGTCGCGGCGGACAGGACGCCCGCCGCTGTCCAGGGGCGCCCGCAGGACTGGAGCAGCAGCGCGAGCCACAGCGTGCAGCCCAACGCGAGCAGTACGCCCAGATGCGGCGCGTCCCAGGGCGCCGCCCCCGGCAGCAGAACGGACTCGACGCCGGCCAGCGCCGCGAGCGTGGCGGCGTAACCGCACAGGCAGCGCAGCAGCACCCGCCACGACCTGGCGGACAGCCGCTCGGCGACCCCGGTCCTGCGCAGCGCCACGAGGCAGCGGCTGCGGAAGCGGAAGAGCAGCCACTCGGCGAGTCCCATGCTCACCGTGAGCGCCGCGACGAACTCCCCGGCCAGCGCCGCGGCCACCACAAGACCCCCGGCGGCCAGCCCCCCCACCGCGAGCGGCACCGACCGGTGCAGCGGCACCGGCGGCCCGCCCTCTGCGGCCACACCGCTCCTGCGCAGCCGCGCGATGAGGCGTTGCGGGCCGTCTGCGGTGGCGCCCCGTGCCGTGGTGCGGCGGCGTTTGAGGCGCGCGGTGAGGCGTTGCGGAGCTTCTGCGGTGGCGGGGTCTGCCGTGGTGCGGCGGCGCTTGAGGCGTGCGGTGAGGTGTCGGCGGGGTGGCGTGGTGGCGCCGTCCGCCGTGGTGCGGCGGCGTTTGAGGCGTGCGGTGAGGTGTTGCGGAGCTTCTGCGGTGGCGGGGGCTGCCGTGGTGCGGCGGCGCCTGAGCCGCGTGGTGAGGCGTCGCGGAGCTTCTGCGGTGGCGGGGCGCCGTCTCAGGCGTGCGCTGAGGCCGCGCGGTGCCGTACGCGGCGAGGTGGCGCGGGCGGCGGTGGACACCGCCGCGGCCATGGCGGCGACGACCGTCCCGACGAGGATCGCGGCGACCGCGGGCGAGGGCAGGCCGCCCGCGCCGCAGACCGCCGCCACGGTCAGCGGCGCCAGCACGTACAGCAGCGAGCGCTCGCGGCCGAGGACCAGCAGGACGGTGGCCGCCGCCATGTAGAGCGCCTGGCCGAGCGCGAAGGCCGGTGCGGCCGGGTGCGCGAGGCCCGTCACGGCGACGGCCGCGGAGGTGGCGAGCAGGGTGCCGGCGGCGGCGCCGGTGAGCAGGCAGCGGGTGGCGGCCCGCGGCCGCTGCGCGAGCAGCAGCAGGGCCGCCCGGTGCGCGAGCCCCTGGTTCCAGCCCCAGCTGCACAGCGCGGCCGCCGCCCAGCCCGCGACCGCCGCGGTCACCCCGAACGGCCCGTCGGGCCCGCCGGCCCAGCGGCCGCCGACGACGTAGGCGACGCCCGGCAGCGCGAAGGTCAGACCGCGCAGCACACAGCGCCTGACGTCCGTCCGCCACGGGTCGGCGGCCGGCTCCGGCTCCGGGTAGGCGCGCGGCACCAGGGCGAAAAGCTCCTCGGCGAGCGAGAACAGGTCACGGTGCCGGTAGCGCCCGGTGATCTGCTCGTCGGTCAGGCCCTCGGACTCCAGCAGCGCGGCGACCTCGTCCGGGTGCACCGCGCTCGCACACGGCACGGCCAGCCGCTCCGCCAGCTCGGCGACCGGGTCGGCGACCGCCCACGACGGTGTCCGCCGCGCCCGCGGCAACCGCACCACCGCTCCCATCGCCCCGTCCTCGCCGGTCTTCTCGGCCAGCGGCAGCGGCCCGCTCATGCGGTGCCCTCCGCCTGCTGCTCGACCTGCGGCTGTCCGGGCGCCGCCGCGGGGTCCTCGCGCCAGACCCGGGACATCCACGTCACACCGCCGTACTGCTGCGCGGTGCGCGGCTCGGCAGGCGACAGGCCGGTGTAGATGCCGCGGAAGGCGTCGATGGTCTGCCGCAGGGTGAACTGGTCGATCACCCGCAGCCGTGCGGCCTCGCCGAGCGCCGCCCGCCGGGCGGGGTCGCGCAGCAGCGCCAGGGCGGCCACCGCCATCGCGGCCGGGTCGCGCGGCGGGACGACGAGACCGGTGTCGCCGACCGCCTCGCGCACTCCGCCGACATCCGTCGAGACGGTGCAGCGCCCGCAGGACATCGCCTCGATCAGGGTGAAGGGGAAGCCCTCGCTGATGCTGGAGAGCATCACCACCTGCCCGGCGGCGTACGCGGTGCGGATGTCGTCCACCCGGCCCTCGAAGCTGACGGCGTCACCGGCTCCCACGGCGACGGCCAGCGCCTCGCACCGCGAGCGGTACTCCTCGCCGCCGCGCGGGGTGCCGCCGAAGATCCGCAGCCGGGCCGCCGGTATCTCCTCGCGGACCAGCGCGAACGCGCGGATCAGCGTCTCCAGGTCCTTGATCGGGTCGATACGCCCCGCCCAGGCCAGTGTGGGCGCCTCCGGCTCGGGCCCGGCGAGCGGGAAGGCCCCGGGGTCGACCCCGTTGTAGACGGTGCGGATCCGGTCGCCGTGGGCGCCGCCGTGCTCCTCCCAGCGGCGGTTGTAGCGGTTGCCGGGAGTGATCAGCGCGCTGTGCCGGTAACCCTCCCGGGACAGCAGCCGGAAGAAGTGCAGCATCAGCGACTTGACCGGCCAGCGGTAGGGGCCGGTGCGGTGGCCGAGATACCGCTCGCGCTGGTAGACGCCGTGCTCGGTGAGCAGCAGCGGCACCTCGTCGCGGTGGTGCGCCAGCAGTCCCGGCAGGGTGGCGAGGCCGCCGCTGACCGCGTGTGCGACGCCGGTCGGGGCGGACGCGGCCAGCGGGCGCAGCGCGTGCTCCAGCAGATCGGTGCCGGTCAGCGCGTCGTGCTGGGTCGGCGCTGCCGCCGCCACGTCCGTGCCGGGCCGCCGCCACAGCCCGGCCAGGGTGCGTACGGCCGCCTCGGAGCGCAGCGCCGCCGACAGCGTGCCGGCGTCGGCCCACCCGGCGAGGTCGTACAGCGCCGGCCCGAACATCTCGTCCGCGGCGTCCCCTTCGGCCAGCAGCGCGGTCAGCATCCGCTCCCACGCGCCGAGGAAGGCCCTGCGGTCCCGGCCGCGCGGCTCCCTTCCCTGGGGTGTGGCGCCCCACATCGGGATCGACTCCAGTGCCGTGACATGCGCGGGCAGGTCCCACACCGGCTCTTCGAGCCCGGTCGCGGTGACGGCCGTGATCCGGAAGCCGACATCGGGCAGGGCGCGAACCAGCTGGTCGCACCAGACGCTCACCCCGCCGGGGCTGTGCGGATACGTTCCCTCGGTCAGCAGCGTCACCTGCGCGACGGGTGACGGCGGTTCGCCGAAGACTGCGTGCATGAAGCGGTGTCCCCCCTGGACGGATCGGTCGGATCGGGTGTGGGCGCGCGCCCGGCCGTGCGGGCGGGGCCATGACCGCCCCACCCGCACGTGTGCGTTTCCGCCGGACGGGCCCTGCGGGCCCGGGGCCTCAGCGCCGGTTGCGGTCGCCGGGCCCGGCGGGCACGGCCTTCGCGACGCCCTTGGGCACCGGCAGCTTGCCGACCGGGGCGGCGACCTTGACCGGGCTGTGCGGGGCGGCCGACAGTGCCGCGGGGACCGCGGCGGCCGGCAGCGTCAGCGTGACCGCGCCCTGCAGCAAGCCCGGCTGCGTCCAGCCGGACAGCCGGCCCGCGTAGGCGGTGCCGAAGGCCGTCGAGCCCAGCAGCTGGGCCTGCCGGGTGCCGGCGGGCACGGTCGCGTCCACCTGCACACCGCTCGGCGCGCTGACGGTGACCGTGTCGCCGATGCGGTAGGCGGTGACCTTGCCGCCCTTCCACGCCGAGCTCCACGCTGCCCTGCGCTGCAACTCGGTGGCGATGTCCGCGGTCCGCAGGTTCTCCGTCGGCGTGTTCGCCGCGAAGAGCGCCGCGTAGTCGCCCAGCACGCGCTCCAGCACCGGGTACGCGATCCGGTCCTCGGCCAGGTTGGACTGGTGGATGAAGTGCGGACGCGGGTTGTTGCCCAGCACGTGGCCGAGGTCGATCCTGGCCTCCAGCGGCACGATGTACGAGGCGTAGCCGGTGGCGGGGTCCAACGGGGCGATCAGGCAGGTGGAGTTGCCCGAGGTCGCGCAGGCGCCGCTGCCGCCCTGCGCGAGGTTGGTGTAGATCCAGTTGTACTCGTCGGTCTCCTCCTGTGCCGTGCCCGCGTTGTAGAAGACGTTCATCGGGAAGCGCGGCACGGTCACTGCCGGGCCGACCTGGCGCTGGTCGGGCTCACGGGAGTTGTCGCTCGCGAGGTACTTCACGCCGAGCCCGTTCAGTGCGGTGGCGAGGTTGGGGTTGTCCGCGGGCTGCTGCGGCAGCACCTTGAGCCCGGAGTGCTCGCCGGTGACCAGTTCCTGGTTGTTCAGGGACAGTCCGTGCGAGGCGGCCCAGGTGCGGTTGTCCTTCACCGCCGCGGTGATGTCGGCCTTGCTCACCCACGACGTGGCGCCGCTCGCGGTGGTCTCGCAGCGCCACGGCACCACGCTGACGTCCTGCACGCAGCCGAGGAAGGGGTGCAGGTAGGTGTGGTTGACCCAGCGGTAGGTGTTCTTGTCGGCGACCAGCTGGTCCACCAGCGGGTCGGTCGTCGTGTCGTGGTCGGCCTTCCAGTCCTCGCTGCCGCCGCCGTTGAAGACGAAGTCGAGGGTGAAGCCGTGCGCCTTGGACCACTGCGTGGCGTAGGCCGCGTCCGCCGCGGTCATCCGGATCGGGTCGGTGTCCTCGCCGGTGCCGATGGGGCAGTCCACGTCGCCCGGGGTGCAGTTCAGGCCGGGATTCCACCGGTCGTCCGCCAGGAAGACGTCGTCGACCTGCACCTCGAAGTAGTTGCGGTCGGCGCCCAGGTGGATGCCCTGGGTCATCCACTCCACGATGCCGCGGGCCAGCAGCCTGAACTGCTGCTGGTACTGGTTGTAGACGAAGGGGATGACCAGCTCGCTGCGACCGTCGTGCGTGTACTGCCCGACCAGCACCCCGCGTTCCGCGCTGCCCGGGATGGGGGCGTCCACCAGCGGGGTGAAGGCGGCACCCGCCGCCTGCGCGGCCAGCGGCGTCGCCAGGTAGCCGTAGCTCTCCGACTGGTACTGGTCGTTGTCCTCGAAGGGCACCGCGCCCTTGAGGTACCCGAAGTCACCTGCCGCGCCTTGCGCGGTCACCTGCCCCTGCATGCCGTCGAGCTGGCCGATGTAGCCGCCGGTCTGCGCGTAGTTCAGCCCGACCGAGGGCTGTGCGTAGGTGTACGCGTCGACCTGCCGGATACCGAACGTCGTCTCGTAGGCCGCCAGCGCGGCCATCTCCGCGGAGCCCGCGCCGAACGGGTTGTCGTTCGGCAGCACCACCGACTGGTACTTGGCACGCGGCCGCCCCGACACGGTGTCGCTCAGGAAGGCGGGAGTGATCACCGGCCGGCCGGCGGCGGCGAGATTCACGGTCGTGTACGGAGTGCCCGCCCCGTCCAGCTCCGAGATGATCGCCGCTGTCGCGGGACCGCCGTCGTCCACCACCAGCACCCTGAGGTCGACCCGCGGTGGCGCCGCGGACTGCGCCACCGACGGCGAGACCGCGAGTGCCACCAATGCCGCCGCGGACGCGACGGCTGCGGCACGCAATGCTCTGCCCATGAATTTCCTCCCCCGGCAGCCGCCGACTTCCCCATCGGTGTGCTGCCATTCGCAACGGCTCTCTTCCGGCCGTTTTTCCGGGCACCATCGTGGGGCACCTCGCGGAGGAGTTGTGACCATTCTGCGGAGGGGATCGGAAAGGCTGTGCCGTACACCCAGGAGTGTTCGAGCGAGCAGGGCTCTCACCTGCGATGTTTGCGCCTGTCATGTTCGCGGCGCATGCAGATTATCGACCTGAATGATGAATGGCCGGGCGTATTTTCGAATCTTTCCCGTACGGGGGAGTAATCGGAAAAGCATGCGAGCGGGAAAACTCATGAGGTGAGAGCGGCGCGAGTGCAAATTCCGTACACGCCCGGGGGGTCGCAGATCAGTCCGCGGTCGCTCTGCAATTGCCGGACACCGCGGACCGTCGCCGCGTCGAACACGCCGGTCTGCGAGACGTGGATGAAGCCCTGGTCGAACAGCAGCCGCTGGAGTTCGGTGACGTCGGGGCCGCGGCTGCCCGCCAGCAGTACCCGCGGGCCCGCCGCCGGGACCTCGGGGGGGGTCCTGCGCGGGGGCGACGGGTCGGCGGTCTTGATCCTGCGCGGTGCCGGGGCAGACGGGCCGGTGGCCGCCGGCGCCCCCAGGCGGGGCGCGACGGGCGCAGCGCCGAGCTTCTCCGCGAGCGGCGCGTGATGCGACTGCGGCCACAGCTGCCATCCGATGACCGCGGCCAGGCTCACCCCGGCGACGGCCAGCGAGCACAGCAGCAGCGGGCGCTCCCGCCAGGGCCTGCGGGCACCGGGCAAGGGCACATCGATGACGTCAGGCGGCTCCATGCCACCCCGCGCCACCGGGCGCCGCACGATGACCGCGAACTCCCCGGCCGCCCCGCGGCCATCCATCCGCTTCACGGACCCCCCACCCCCACGCATGCCTGCGCGGCACGATATCGGACCCCTGTCGGGGAGCGCGCCCGCCCGCACTCCCCGGGGCGCCCGCGGGGGCGCGGGGCCCTCGGCGCGCGACCCGAGGCGCCGGGCACGGCAGGACCACTCCGATGGCGCCCCTTCGGGGGCGACAGCGGCGGCCTGCCCGGCCCGGCGCCGGGGAGAGGGTCGGCGGCGGCAGGAGGCACCTCCTACGCGGGCGCCGCCGTGCGGTCGATCGGCGGGGGTGCGGGTGCCGGTGTGGGCTCGGGGGACGGGGGGACAGGGGACGGCGGGGTCGGGAGCGGTGTCGGAGCCGGCCCCGGGACCGGATGCGGCTCAGGGGACGGGACCGGGTCGGGTCCCGGCACCGGCTCGTCCGGTGGTGGTACGGGAGGGAACGGGTCAGGGTACGGGCTGGTCATCGCACACTCCGGGGAAGATCGCGGACTGTTCGCCCCCACGTGTACCCGAACCCCGCACGGCCATGCCCCGCACGCCCCCGTGCGCGCTCCGCGCGCGCTCCCGTGGGGGTGAAAGGCACCCCGGCCCGCAACTGGGCCCCGCCCTCCGGGGTCCCTCCCGGCAACCGATCCGCGGCGGAAGGAACCGACAGTGCCGTACGACTGGGAACGCCTGCAGGAACCTGGCCTGGTGCACGTGGTGGTCACCGCACGTGACCCGGCAAGCGCCTACCGTGTCTTCGACGCCCTGGTCGACCGCTTCCCCGCCGTCGACCCGCCGGCGTGGCTGACCGCACCACCCGGCCTGGTCGCCTTCGCCGTCCTGACCCCCACCCGCCCGCCGGGCACCGCGTGAGCGGCCCGCCGCACGGGGCCCGCGACCGCCCCGGCCCCCCGATCGGCCCCGCCGCCCCCGCGGGACGCGCTGTCGTCAACGCGGGCCGCACCGGCGGGAGTCGGGCACACGTGCGCCGGACAGCGGCGGGTCGCCCGGTGGCCTCCGGCGGGCGGTGCGCCCGGCCGCGCGGTTGGATACCGGGAGAGTGCCGGCCGCGCCGTTGGAGCGGTCACGGGACCGCCCCCGGCACGGGAGTGCCGTATGCGCGCCGGGCTGATATCCGCCGCCGCCCTCGCCTCGGCCGCCCTCGTGGCGGCCCCGGCGGCCGCCCGGGCCGCCGTCGCGGCCGACGGCCCCGGCTTCACCGCCACTCCGGCCACCGCCGCGCCGGGCGACACCGTCGTCCTGCGCGCGACCGGCTGCGCGGGTCCCGCGACCGTCTCGGCCCCCGGCCTGTTCGGCACCGTCGCGCTCGGCACGGGCCGCGGGCCCGGCCAGAGCGCCGCGGTCACCGTCGGCCGGTACGCGGTGCCGGGGGCCCGCTATGACGTCACCTTCGGTTGCGACGCGGCACTGGGCACCGTCCCGGTGGCCATCGCGGACCGCGACGCCGCCGCGCCGGGCGCGGTGCGCACCGGGCTGGGCGGCGGAGTGACCGGCCCCGGCTCCGTCAAGGCGGTGGCGGTCGCCGCGCTGGTCGGCGTGACCGGCCTGGTCGTGGTGCACCGCCGCCGTACGGCCCGCCGCTGACGGCGGTATTCGCCCGACGCGGACCACCGCCATCGAAGTGCATAATGGCCTTGATGGGCATGAAACGTGCCGTAGTGATCCCAGTCGCAGTGATCCCGATGGTCCACCCCGCGGAAGCGCCCCGATGACCGCGGATCCGACCCCCCGGAGCGAGTGCATGGCAATGCGTAAGCGTCCGGTCCGCAGTGGTTACGATCCTCGGGTCGGCGCAGTCCCGACGCTGGGACGGCCTCCGGAGACGGAGATCGGCCCGGGGGAGAGGCTGGCCCTGAACGGGATGGGCAGCTTCGACTGGGACCTCGACATGGGCACCTTCGAACTCGACGAGGCCGGCCTCGCGGTGTTCGACCTGCGGCCCGACGAATTCGACTCCCGCCCCGAGTCACTGGTGCTGCGCGTCTCGCCCGAGGAGGGCGCCCGGCTGGACTACGCCCTCAGAAGGGCTTTCCAGGCGGGGCACCGCAGCTACGGCGGCTACTTCCAGATCACCCGCAGGGACGGCGTCAAGCAGTGGACGCACACCCAGGGCACGATCCTGCGCGACCACCGCGGCAACGCCTACCGCATCGTCGGCATCGTCAGGGACGCCACGGACGAGCTGACGCAGGCGCCAGAGGTGCCCACCAGGCGGCCGCCGGATGAGCGGCAGAGCCTGTCGCCGATCGTCCGGCTCACCACGGAGGCGCTGTCGCGGGCGGTGACCGTCGACGACGTCACCGCGGTGCTGACCGGCGCGGGCGGCCTCGAGCGGTTCGGCGCCGACGCCCTGATCCTCGGGCTGGTCGAGGACGGCGACCTGCGCTTCGTCGCGGCGAGCGGCATGCCCGCCGAGGGCCTGCCGCTGCCGCCGCTCCGCCTCGACGGGTCGCTGCCGCTGGACGAGGCCGTGATGACGCAGCAGCCGATCTTCGTCGAGTCCTTCGAGGAGGTGCAGGAGCGCTTTCCCGCCGCCCAGCAGCACGTCGCGAGCATGGACCTCGAAGCCGCCGCCTTCCTGCCGCTGGTCGCGCAGGGCCGCTCCATCGGCGGCCTGGCGCTGTTCTTCGCCTCGGGCGACTCCCTCACCCTCGCGCACCGGGAGCTGTGCGCCGCCCTTGCCGCGATCGTGGCGCAGTCCCTCCAGCGGGCGACGCTCTTCGACCGGGAGCGGGAGTTCGCCACCGGCCTGCAGGCCGCGATGCTGCCTCGCGACATACCCCGCTTCCACGGCGCGGGAGTCGCGGTCCGCTACCACGTCGCCTCCAGCGGCCGGGAGGTCGGCGGCGACTGGTACGACGTGGTGGCGCTGCCGCAGAACCGGGTGGGCGTGGTCGTCGGCGACGTGCAGGGCCACGACACCCACGCGGCCGCGGTCATGGGCCAGCTGCGGATCGCCCTGCGGGCCTACGCCGCCGAGGGCCACCCCCCGTCGACCGTGCTGGCCAGGGCCTCCCGCTTCCTCGCCGAGTTGGACACCGAGCGCTTCGCGACCTGCGCCTACGCCGAACTCGACCTGGCCAACGGCGCGGTGCGCGCCGCCAGGGCCGGCCACCTCGGTCCGCTGGTGCGGCACACCGACGGCCGCACCGGCTGGCCGCACGTGCGCGGCGGGCTGCCGCTCGGCCTGGCCACCGCCCTGAACATGCACCAGTTCCCTGAGACCCGGCTCGACCTGGTGCCGGGCGAGACCCTGGTGTTCTGCACCGACGGGCTGGTCGAGGAGCACGGTCTCGACATCACCATCGGCATGGAGGCCCTGGCCGAGGCGGTGCGGGACGGTCCCGAGGAGGTGGAGGCGCTGGCCGACCACCTGGCGGACAACCTGTGGCAGCGCTGGGGCTCGCAGGACGACGTGGCCCTGCTGATCCTGCGCCGTGACCCCGACCCCGGCACCTCGTGGGCGCCCAGGATGCACTCCTACGTCCACCAGGCCGACCCCGAGGGTCTGGCCGACGCCCGTCTGGCGCTGCGCCAGGCGCTCGACGCGTGGCAGCTGACGGAGCTGGCCGACGACGTCGAGGTCGCGGCGGGCGAGCTGCTGGTGAACGTGCTGCTGCACACGGAGGGCGGCGCGGTGCTGACCTTGGAGGTGCTGCCGGAGCCGGTCCGCCGGGTACGGCTGACCGTCCAGGACCGCTCCAGCGTGTGGCCGCGCCGGCGCAGCCCTGGCGAGGCCGCGACCTCGGGCCGCGGGCTGCTGATGATCGACGCCCTGTCCAATGCGTGGGGGGTCGAGCCGAGGGGCGACGGCAAGGCCGTCTGGTGCGAGTTCGGCCCCGCGGTCGAGCGGAGCCTGCTCGGCTGACTGCCTCCCGCCGGCGTGCGGCCGGCCGGCGGGAGGCGGGCGGTCAGCCGACGGTGAGCGCGGTGTCGTCGATGACGAAGGACGTCTGGAGCTTGGAGCCCTCGGTCCCGGTGAACTTCAGCGTGACGTTCTGCCCGGCGTACCCGCTCAGGTCGAAGGAGCGCTGGGTGTAGCCGGAGCCCGCGTTGAGGTTGGTGTACGTGGCCAGGGTGCTCAGCACGGTGCCCGAGGAGTTCAGCACCTGCGCCTTGAGGGTGTCGTACGCGGTGCTGCCGGTCTCCGCGGTGTCGACGTGCAGCCAGAAGGTGAAGCGGGCGGCGCAGCCGGACGGGAGGGCCACCGGCTGGGAGAGCGTGTCGGTGGTCGCGGTGCCGTAACCGTCGAGCCAGGCCTTGTAGGAGCCGCTGTGCGCGGCCTCGCTGCCGTCGTTGTTGATCACCCCGCTGCTCGCGGACCACGAGGAGCTTCCCGACTCGAAGCCGGGGTTGGCGAGCAGTTGGCGGGCGGTGCAGTTGCCGCCGCCACCGGTGGTGCCGCCGGTGGAGGTGGTCGGCGGGGTGGTGGGCGGTGTGCCGCTGCCCGAACCCGCCAGCCAGGCGGTGGCGTTGAGCGCCAGTGCCGCGTCGGTGCCCGCCGGGTCGTTCCAGCCGTCGTAGAGCGTGTTCCCGGACTGCCCCGTGCCGTCGTCGACCGGCGAGCTGTCGCCCCAGATCGCCACCCGGCCGCTGCCGAAGGTGCTGGTGGCGAAGAAGGCGCCGCTGTTGCCCGAGGAACCGGCGCGGTAGAGCAGGCCCTTGACGTTCGGGTTGTCGGCCGGCTTGAGGGTGAAGGTGGTGCCGTCACGCAGGATGGATCCGGTGACCGTGCCGAACGGGCCGTGCAGCACCGGGTCGGAACCGCTGCTGACCGCGCGGGGGTTGTCGGTGCTGATGTCCAGCAGGTCGACGGAGAAGCCGAACGGGTCGGTGTTGTCGACGCCGTTGCTGGTCAGCAGGTCGTTGATCACGCACGGGGAGTCGCAGCCGTCGTTGTTGCGGTCGCTGTTGTCGTGGTCGGAGATCAGGAAGAGGCCGCCGCCGTTCTTGACGAAGGTCATCACCGCGGTCTTCTCCGCGGCGCTGAGCTTCACGTTGGGCTCGGTCAGCACGAAGGTGTCGAAGTTGCTCAGGTCCTGGGCGTTGGAGGTGCTGCCGTAGGTGATGGTCCGGCCGGTGGGCAGGGTGGCGAGGCTGTAGCCGCCGGCCTTCTGCAGGGCCACGCCCCACGAGGACAGCGCGCCGGTCCAGTCGGTCTCGGAGTTCGGCGTGGAGTCCTGGCCGAGCGGGTCGGGCTGGCTGGTGCTGATGATCCAGTCGGCGTTGCCTGCCGTCTCCGCCTTGGTGTTGTCGAACAGCACCCGGTGGGTGCCGGCCGCGGCGGGGGCGGCGGAGCCGGCCGGCGCGGCCTGCGCGCTGCCGGTGGCGACGCCTGCTGCGGCAAGGGCGATCACGCCCAGTGCCGCGGTCGCGCCGAGGGCGATCCTGCTGCGGGACATGCGTGGACCAGGCATCCGTCAACCTCCATGTGGGGCGGTGGGTGGGGTGCGGAGAACGATTCTGCGCGCGTAGAACGTGTGGCTGGTGAGGCGGGCGTTACCGGCGGATGAACGCTCCAGGTCAGCAGGCGTCCGGCGGCGGCCCGCCCGGCGCGGGATCACCCGGACGGGGCAGCGGCGGAGCGCCGGGTTGCGCCGGGCGGGTGCCGTGTGCCGGTACCCGGGCGCAGCGCCGCCGCCGCGCGCGGCGGCCCGGGGCAGGATGGCGGCGGAGCCGCATGGACACGGCCGGCGCGGGTACCCGCGCCTCGTGGGCGCCCGGCCCGCGCGCCCGCCCGGCCGGCCCGCGGCACGAGGAGGAGCACCATGCCGATCGCCACCGTGAACCCCGCGACCGGGGAGACGGTCCGTACCTTCGACGCGCTCGGCGCGGACGGTATCGAAGCGCGGATCGCCACCGCGGAGAGGACCTTCCGCAGCTGGCGCGAGACCGACTTCGGCACCAGGGCCCGGCTGCTGGGCGCCGCCGCCGACCTGCTCGACAAGGAGCGGGACGAGATCGCCCGCACCATGACCACCGAGATGGGCAAGACGCTGGTCTCGGCCCGCGCGGAGGCGGCCAAGTGCGCCAAGGCGATGCGCTGGTACGCAGCCCGGGCCGAGGCCCTGCTCGCCGACGAGCACCCGGACGCCGCCGACGTCGAGGACAGCGGTGCGGTCCGGGCGTACGTCCGCTACCGGCCGCTCGGCGTGGTGCTCGCGGTGATGCCGTGGAACTTCCCGCTCTGGCAGGTGGTCAGATTCGCCGCGCCCGCGCTGATGGCCGGCAACGTCGGCCTGCTCAAGCACGCCTCCAACGTCCCGCAGACCGCGCTCTACCTCGGCGACCTCTTCCATCGCGCCGGCTTTCCCGAGGGCTGCTTCCAGACCCTGCTGGTCGGCTCCGGCGCCATCGAGGACGTGCTGCGCGACCCGCGGGTGGCGGCCGCGACCCTCACCGGCAGCGAGGGCGCGGGCCGTGCGGTCGCCTCGGTGGCGGGCGACGAGGTGAAGAAGACGGTGCTGGAACTCGGCGGCAGCGACCCCTTCGTGGTGATGCCGTCGGCCGCCGCCGACCTGGACCGTGCGGTCCAGGTGGCGGTCACCGCCAGGGTGCAGAACAACGGCCAGTCCTGTATCGCCGCCAAGCGCTTCATCGTCCACACCGACGTCCACGACGAGTTCGCCGAGCGCTTCACCCGGGCGATGAGCGCCCTGCGGGTCGGCGATCCGACGACGCCGTCCACCGATGTCGGCCCGCTGGCCACCGAGCAGGGCAGGGCCGACCTGGAGGAGCTGGTCGAGGACGCGCTCGGCCGCGGGGCCGAGGCGCTGTGCGGGGCCCGCCGCCCCAAGGCGCTGCCGCCCGGCTGGTACTACGAGCCGACCGTGCTCACCGGGATCACCGAGGAGATGCGCATCCACCGCGAGGAGGCGTTCGGCCCGGTCGCCACCCTCTACCGGGTGCCGGATCTGGACGCCGCCGTGGCGCTGGCCAACGACACGCCCTTCGGCCTGAGTTCCAACGTGTGGACCACCGACGAGGACGAGCAGCGGCGCTTCGTGCGCGACCTGCAGGCGGGCGGGGTGTTCTTCAACGGCATGACCGCGTCGCACCCGGCGCTGCCCTTCGGCGGCGTGAAGCGCTCCGGCTACGGCCGTGAGCTGTCCGAGCACGGCATCCGCGAGTTCTGCAACGCCACCACCGTCTGGTACGGCCGCTGATCCCGCGCGCCACAGCATTGTCATGTACATCTGCCTCCCCACGGGGAGTCGTGTTCACCCATGGGGAGGCAGAATCGTCGGGGCCCGGGGCGCATCGAGCCCCGGGCCGGTCCGTCAGCTGACCGTCCAGACGAAGGTCGCGGTGTCCGCCGCGCCCTGCCCGTCGGAAGCCGTCACGCTGATCGTGCTCGTGCCCTTCGCCTTCGGGGTCCCCGAGATCACCCCGTCCGCGCCGATGGCCAGACCGTCCGGCAGCCCGGTGGCGGTGAAGACCGGGATGCCGCCGCCGGTCGCCTTCGCGGTGACCGCCAGCCGCACCGGGGTGCCCGCCGGGCTGCTCATGCCGTGCGGGTTCGCCACGGTGACCGAGGCCGCCGCGGTGGCCGCCGCGCCGACCGTCTTCGCGCTCATCGCGGTGGCCACGTTCAGCGTCCCGGTCAGCGGCAGATTCCGTGACGAGTCGCCGACCATGATCTGGTAACCACCGGCCGGCGTCGTCCAGTTGCCGGCAGCGGTGTTCCAGTACGCCAGATCGTGCGCGGTCACCGTGAAGGTCACCTTCGCACTCGCCCCCGGCTGCAGGTCCACCCGCTGGAAGCCCTTGAGCTGCTTGGCGGGCTCACCCGTGGATGCCGGATCACCGACGTAGAGCTGGGCGATCTCCGCCCCGGCCCGGCTGCCGGTGTTGGTGACGGTCGCGCTCACCGTGGCGTTGCCGCTGCCGTCCAGCGCACCCACCTGCAAGCCCGAGAAGCCGAAGCTGGTGTACGACAGGCCGTACCCGAAGGGGAACAGCGGGGCGATGTTCTGCGCGTCGTACCAGCGGTAGCCGACCTTGAGGCCCTCGCTGTACTGCACGTTGCCGTTGCCCGGCCACTGGGCCGCGGTGTGCGCCGGCACGTCGTTCAGCGACGCGGGGAAGGTCACCGGCAGCTTGCCGGACGGGTTGACGTCGCCGAACAGCAGTGCGGCAAGGGAGTTGCCGACCTCCTGGCCGGCGTACCACTCCTCGATCACGCCCTTGACCTGCCCGAGCCACGGCATGGTGACCGCGGAACCGGTGTTGAGCACCACGACCGTGTTGGGGTTGGCCGCGGCGACCTGCTGGATCAGCTGGTTCTGCGAGTTGGGCAGGTCGATGCTTGCCAGGTCGGCGCCCTCGTTCTCGCCGTAGCCGACGCACACCACCGCCACGCTCGCAGAACGGGCCGCGTTCACAGCGGCGTTGACGTCCGTGCCGTCGTTGTACGTCACCGTGGCACCCGCGCCCGCCCTGGCCTTGATCGCGTCGATCGGCGCCTTCGTACCGGAACTCGTCGCCGTGGCGCTGCCTCCGCCGACGCTGCGCACACCGGCGCCGCCGTCCGGGCCGATCACCGCGATGGAGGAGGCGCCGGCGCCGGAAAGCGGCAGCACACCGCTGTTCTTGAGCAGCACCGAGCCCTGCTCGGCGACCTGCCGTGCGGTGGCCTGGTGCGCCGCGCTGGTCACCACCGAGTTGCGGTCACCTGTCTTGTGCTTCTCGAAGACGCCGAACGCGAACATCGGCGTGAGCACCCGGCTGACCATCGTGTTCAGCGTCGCCTGGCTGACGGTGCCGTTGGCGAGCGCCTGGGCCAGGAAGTCGGCGTAGAAGTAGCCGCCCGGCATCTCGATGGTCATGCCGTTGTTCGCCGAGTCGACCGTGGAGTGCGCGCCGCCCCAGTCGCTGGTGACGAAGCCGCCGAAACCGGCCTGCTGGTAGAGCGCGTTGTTCAGCAGGTTCGCGTTCTGGCAGGCGTAGACGCCGTTGACCGTGGAGTAGGCGCACATCACCGATGCCGACGCGCCCTTGCTCACCGCGGCCTGGAAGGCCGGGAAGTAGATCTCCTGCAGGGTGCGCTGGTCGACGATCGCGTTGTCCTGCGGCCCGTTGCGGTTGGTCTCCTGGTTGTAGACCGCCACGTGCTTGGCCTCGGCCATCACGCCCTGGCTCTGGATGCCCTGGATGCTCGCGGTGGCCATCTGGGCGCTCAGGTACGGGTCCTCGCTGTAGGTCTCGAAGGCCCGGCCCCAGCGCGGGTCGCGCACGATGTTCATCGTCGGGCCGAGCGCCACGTCCGCGCCCTTGCCGGCGAACTCGGCGCCCGCGACGGTGCCGTAGCTCTTCTGGAGAGCGGTGTCCCAGGTCGCCGCCGACGACACGGCGGACGGCAGCTGGGTCACCCCGCCGAAGCCGTCGCCGACCCCGCTCGGCCCGTCGTGGAAGCCCATCGCCGGGATGCACAGCGACGGGATCGCGGCGGTGTCGCCGATGTAGGGCGAGCTGGCTCCGGTGCCGTGCAGCATCTGGATCTTCTGCGCCTGCGTCATCTGCGCCAGCAGCTGGGCCACCCGGGTGGCCACCGGGGCGGTCGAACCCACCCACGGGCAGTCGCCGTTGCCGCCGCCGGGCGGCGTCGTGGTGGTACCGGGGGTGAGCACGGTGAAGTCCCACAGCGAGTAGCCCCACTGCGTCGCACGGACGGTGCCGTACATCCGCACGTAGCGGCCGGTCGCGGTGAAGGAGTGCGTCTCGGTGCCGCCTGCGCCTGCCGTGGTGGAGTAGACGGTGTTCCAGGTGCTGCCGTTGTCCGAGACCTGGATCTGGAACGCCTTCGCGTACGCCGCCTCCCAGGTCAGGGAGACCCCGCAGACCGCCTGCGAGGAGCCGAGGTCGACCTGGACCCACTGCGGGTCCGCGGCCGCGCTCGACCAGCGGGTACCGGGGTCGCCGTCGAAGGCGGCGGAGGCGGGGGTGCCGGCGTTCTCGGTCGAGGACGCGGTCGCGGGCCTGCCGATCGCCGAGGCGGTGTTGCCGCACCCGGTCGGCTGGGTGCCGCCGGAGCCGCCCCAGACCTGGAACTCCCACAGGGAGTAGCCGTAGGCGGTGGCGCGCGCGGTGCCGTACACCCGGACGTAGCGGCCGGTGCCGGTGACGTTCAGCGTCTGGATGCCGCCGGTGCCGGTCGTGGTGGTGTAGACGTCGGTCCAGGCGGCGGCGTTGTCCGACACCTGGACGCGGAAGCCGGTCGCGTAGGCGGCCTCCCAGTTCAGTACGACCTTGCTGATCGGCTGCGAGGAGCCGAGGTCGACCTGGAGCCACTGCGGGTCGCCGAACGCGCTGGACCAGCGGGTGCCGGCGTCGCCGTCGACCGCGGCCGAGGCGGGCGTGCCGGCGTTCTCGGTGGATGACGCGGTGGCCGCCTTGCCCTGGGAGAGCAGCACAGGATCGGCGGCGTGCGCGATCCTCGGCGTGGCCACCAGGGCCAGCGCGACGACGAGGAAGAAGCCGACGACGGCGGCGAGCCGGGACCGTGCGGCGGTGGGCCGCCGTCGCCGAAGGGGTGGGGGAGCGCCGAACGAGGCTTGCAGCATGGGGACATCGCCTCTCTCACCCGGCGCACGGGCGGCCGCCGGACGTGGTGGGGGGAGGGCGGATGCCCGGGTCCCGTGCTGCGTGGGACCCGGGCATCCGGGGGTGGTGCGTTACTGCGAGACGCGCACGTAGTCGACCAGCATGCGCTGCGGGAAGACCGTGCTGGCGTCCGGTGCGCCGGGCCAGTCACCGCCTACCGCGTTGTTGAGGATGATGTAGAACGGGTGGTCGTACACCCAGGGGCCGCGGGTGGACTCCACGGTGGCCTTGTCGGCGGTGAAGAAGGCGTGGCCGTCCACCGAGAAGGTCATGTGGCTGGAGTCCCAGTCCACCGCGTAGGTGTGGAAGTCCGACGCGAAGTCGGAGCCCGCCAGGGTGTAGGGGGAGCCGTAGCCGTTGCCGCCGTTGTAGGCGGGGGCGTGCAGCGTGGAGTAGACCGAGTCCGCGACCTTGCCGACGTGCTCCATGATGTCGATCTCGCCGGAGTTCGGCCACGGGGTGCCGGTCTTGAAGTTGGACCCCAGCATCCAGAACGCGGGCCACAGGCCCTGCGTGCCGGACACCTTGATCCGGGCCTCGACGTGCCCGTAGGTGAAGTTGAAGTGGTCCGAGGTGTTGATCCGGCCCGAGGTGTACTGGTGGCCCTCGACGGTCTCCTTCCTCGCCTCGATGACGAGGTTGCCCGCGCCGTCCATCGTGGTGTTGTTGCCGTTGGTGTAGTACTCCAGCTCGCCGTTCTGGCCGCCGCCGACGTCCTGGGTCCACTTGGCGGTGTCCGGCTTGGTGCCGGCGGCGCCGTTGAACTCGTCGCTCCACACCAGGTGCTCGGGGTTGCCCGGGTTCGGCGGCAGGGCCGGCGGCGCGGTGGGGTTGCCGCCGGTGCCGTAGACGTCGAAGGTCCACAGCGAGTAGCCGTAGCCGTTGCTGCGCGCGGTGCCGTACATCCGCACGTAGCGGCCGTTGCCGTCCACGTTCAGGGTCTCCTTGAAGCCCTTGCCCGTGGTGGTGGAGTAGATGGGGGTCCAGTTGCTGCCGTCGGGCGAGGTCTGGATCTGGTAGGCCACCGCGTAGGCCGGGTCCCACTGCAGGACGACCTTGGTGATGTGCGCGGTCGCGCCGAGGTCGACCGCGATCCAGCCCGGGTCCACCCAGCCGTTGGTGTCGCTGGTCGCCCAGCGGGTCGCCGGGTCCTCGTCGAAGGCCTTGGCCGGGGTGCAGCCGGTGCAGCTGTTGGCGTTCTGGTACGTCGAGGAGGTCGCGGGCTTGTTGTACGACAGCAGTGTCGCGCCGTCCGGCGGGGGAGTGGTGGTGCCGCCGGTGGTACCGCCGTTGGTGGTGCCGCCGTTGCCGCCGGAGCCGCCGGTGAAGATCTGGAACTCCCACAGCGAGTAGCCGTACTGGGTGGCGCGCTGGGTGCCGTACACCCGGACGTAGCGGCCGGTGCCGGTCAGCGTGATCAGCTCGGTGGCGCCGGGCCCTGTCGTGGTGGAGTACGCGTTGGTCCAGGTGGTGCCGTTGGCCGAGACCTGGATCTGGTAGGCCTTGGCGTACGCGGCCTCCCAACTGAGCTGGACGCCGCAGATGTTCTGCGAGGAGCCGAGGTCGACCTGGAGCCACTGCGGGTCGGCGGCGGCGCTGGACCAGCGGGTGCCGGTGTTGCCGTCCACCGCCGCGGAGGCGGGGGTGCCTGCGTTCTCCGTCGAGGAGGCGGTCGCGGTCTTGTTGAGCGCCGCGTTGGTGGTGCTGCAGGTCCCGGTCCCGGTGCCGGTGTTGCCGTAGACCTGGAACTCCCAGAGCGAGACGCCGTACTGGGTGGCGCGCTGCGTCGTGTAGATCCGGACATAGCGCCCGGAACCGTTTACGGTGAGTGTCTCGTTGCCGCCTGCTCCCGTGGTGGTGGAGTAGACGCTGGTCCAGGTGGTGCCGTTGGCCGAGGTCTGGATCTGGTAGGCCTTGGCGTAGGCGGTCTCCCAGTTCAGGGTGACCTGGGTCAGGTCGGCGGTCGAGCCGAGGTCGACCTGGAGCCACTGCGGGTCGGCGGCGGCGCTGGACCAGCGGGTGCCGGTGTTGCCGTCGACGGCGGCCGAGGCGGGTGTCCCGCCGTTCTCGGTCGAGGAGGCGGTGGCGGTCCTGCCCTGGGACAGCAGGGTGCCTGCGGCCTTGGCCTGGCTCTGGGTGACCGCGAGCGCGAACGCCGCGAGCACGGCGGCGACGAACGCGAAGACGAGGGAGCGGGGGATGCGTCTGGACAGAGGTGGGGGGTTGCCGGTCACGGCGTCTCCTGGGTGCGTGTGAGAGCGCTCTCTGGTTGCTGTGATGATTACGGCGCTGTTGCTGACACGTCAAGAAAGTGAACGAGATTGGTACTACTGTTTCGGGGCGTTCCGGCTTGCCGTCGACCTCCGAACGATCAGTGAACTCCTTGCCCGCATAGACGAGTTATGCCGGATATCGCTGAGTGCAAGGTCTTGACGCGCCGTCGGCCACGCCGTCGCCGGTGGCGCCGGGGGTGTGAACCCGCCGTCCCCCGACGCGCCGCGCCGCCTTGCCCGGCACATCGTGCCTAGGCTGTGCCGGGCAGGTGAGAACGCCCGGAGCGGGAAAGGTCATGGGATGCCCGACGTACCAGAACCCATGGTCAAGCTCGTCCGGTGGACCGCGGAGCCGGTCGCCGCGCAGATCCTGCGCTCCACCGCGGCAGCCGTCATCTCCTATGTCGTGGCGGTGTGGCTGCTGCCGAACCCGGCGCCGCTGACCGCGCCGCTCACCGCGCTGCTCGTGGTCCAGGTGACGCTCTACTCCACCCTCAAGACCGGCATCAACCGGGTCAACGCGGTGGTCGCGGGTGTGCTGATCGCCATCGGCTTCACCTGGCTGGTGGGGCTGACCTGGTGGAGCCTCGGCCTGATCATCCTGACCTCGCTGCTGATCGGCCGGTTCGTGCGGGCCGGCGACTTCGAGATCGAGGTGGCGATCAGCGCGATGCTGGTGCTCGGGGTGACGCAGGTCGCCAACACCGCCTGGGACCGGATCTACGAGACGCTCATCGGGGCCCTGGTCGGCCTGCTGTTCAACCTGCTCGCCCCGCCGGTGTGGGTGCAGTCCGCGGGCGGGTCGATCGAGTCACTGGCCCGCCGGATGGGCAGGCTGTTCAGGGACATCGGCGGAGAGGTCGCGGGGAACCTGCCGGTCGAGCGCGCCGCCGCCCGGCTGCACGAGGCGCGCCGCGTCGACCACGACATCGTCGAGGTGGACGCCTCGCTGCGACAGGCCGAGGACAGCCTGCGCTGGAATCCGCGGGTGCGCGAGGGAGCGCTCTCCCGGATCGTGCTGCGGACCGGTCTGGACACCCTGGAGATCTGCGCCGTGGTGCTCCGGGTGATGTCGCGTACGCTCACCGACCTCGCCAAGCACCGCACCGACGAGCCGCTGTTCCCCGACGAGGTGGCCGGCCGGCTGGAGGAGCTGTTCGATCACGTCGCGTATGCGATCGAGAGCTTCGCGGTGCTGATCACCAGCCAGGTGGCGGCCAACGCGCAGGCCGCCGAGGAGCGGCTCGCGCAGGCGCTCGCCGACAGCGCGCTGAGCCGGGACCGGATCGCCGACCTGCTGCTGTTCAGCGTGCAGCAGCACCCCAGGCAGTGGCAGTTGCACGGCGCCCTGCTGGCCGAGGTGGACCGGATCCTGGACGAGCTGGCGGTGGAGAAGCGCTCCGAGCGCCTGGTGGAGGAGCTGGACCGGTACGGCAGCGAGATGAGCAAGCGGCACCCCAGGCTGGCGATGATCAAGCGCCGGCTCGACGACAGCGGGGTCTACCGGCGTTCGTCCGCGGCGGTCCGCGAAGCCTTCAAGTAACCGGCCGGGCGGTCCGGAAACCGCTCTCCCGCCCATCTGCCGCCGCCCGGCGCCTCGCGCGCCGGCCCGCCGGGCCGACTTCCCGTGCCCGCACGCGAATCGTTGCCTTCCGAGGCGTAGACGCCGCCGTAGCGCGTCTGTAACACTCTGCCAACACGCACGCAAATAATGAGCAGAAGAACGATGGATCTGCATGGGATGAGCGCAACAACAGATGTTCATCCCGCACGTTTCGGATAGCCCGTCTCGCCCTTCCCCTGATCTTCCCCACACGACACAGAGGGACGTTATGAGAACGAAGCGCTCGATCCCACGGCTGCTGGCGGGGGTGGTGTCCGGCAGCCTGCTGCTGCTGGGCGGTTCCGCCCTGCCCGCCGTGGCCGCGGGAGTGCCGGACCTTGCCGTCGGCAAGGCGGCCTCGGCCAGCAGCACCAGCGGCGGGAATTCCGCCGACCGGCTCAACGACGGCGACCAGGCCACCTACTGGGAGAGCTCGGGCAGCGCCCTGCCCCAGTGGGCCCAGGTGAACCTGGGCAGCAGCACCCTGGTCGACAAGGTGCAGCTCAAGGTGCCGGCCTCCTGGAATGCGCGCACCGAGACGCTGTCGCTCCAGGCCAGCGAGGACGGCACGCTGTTCTCCACGGTGGTCGGCTCGGCGGCGTACACCTTCACTCCGGCCAAGGGCAACACGGTCACGATCGCCTTCCCGGCCACCAAGGCGCGCTACCTGCGCGCCGACGTGTCCGCGAACTCGGCGGGCAAGACCGCACAGCTGTCCGAGATGACCGTGCAGGCAGCCGCGGCCGCCACCGACAACCTCGCCGCGGGCAAGCCCACCGCCGAGTCCGGCCACGCCGACGTCTACGGCTCGGGCAACGCGGTCGACGGCAATGCCAACTCCTACTGGGAGAGCGCCAACAACGCCTTCCCGCAGTGGCTGCGCGTCGACCTGGGCTCCGGGGTGCCGGTCAACAAGGTGGTGCTGAAGCTGCCGCCCGCCACCTCGTGGGCGACCCGCACCGAGACGCTCGCCGTCCAGGGCAGCAACGACGGCTCGACCTTCAACGACCTGGTCGCGTCCACGGGCTACACCTTCAACCCGTCCAGCGGCAACACGGTGACCATCACCTTCAACACCGCCACCACCCGGTACGTCCGGCTGAACATCACCGGCAACACCGGCTGGCCGGCCGGCCAGATATCCGAGTTCGAGGTGTACGGCCCGGCCACCGGTGACGTCACCGCCCCCTCGGCGCCGGCGAACCTGGCGTACACCCAGCCCGCCTCCGGCCAGATCAAGCTGACCTGGAGCGCCTCGACCGACGACACCGGTGTGACGGGCTACGACGTCTACGCCAACGGCCAGCTGCGCACCTCGGTCGCGGGCAACGTGCTGACGTACACCGACAGCCAGCCCGCCACCGCGACGGTGTCGTACTACGTGCGGGCCAAGGACGCGGCGGGCAACCAGTCGCCGAACAGCAACACCGTCACCCGCACCGGCACGTCGGGCGACACGCAGGCGCCCACCGCGCCGGCGAACCTGGCGTACACCCAGCCCGCCTCCGGCCAGATCAAGCTGACCTGGAGCGCGTCGAGCGACAACACGGCCGTCACCGGCTACGAGGTCTTCGCCAACGGCAGCAAGATCGCCACGACCGGCGGCAGCACCCTCACCTACACCGACAACCAGCCGGCCACCGCGACCGTCGCCTACTTCGTGCGCGCGATCGACGCGGCGGGCAACGAGTCGGGCAACAGCAACACGGTGACCCGCAACGGCACCACGCCGCCCACCGGCGGCACCAACCAGGCGGTGGGCAAGCCGATCACCGCGTCCTCCACGGTGCTGAACTTCGTCGCGGCCAACGCGGACGACGACGACCTCAACACCTACTGGGAGGGCACCGGCACCAGCTCGCTGACCGTCTCGCTGGGCTCCAACGTCGACACCAGCTCCGTGGCGGTCAAGCTCAACCCCAGCAGCGCCTGGGGTGCGCGCACCCAGACCATCGAGGTCCAGGGCCGCGAGCAGAGCGCGAGCGGCTTCACCCAGCTGGTCGCGCCCAAGAGCTACTCCTTCGACCCGGCCTCCGGCAACTCGGTGTCCATCCCGGTCACCTCGCGGGTCGCCGACGTCCGGCTGATCTTCAGCAACAACTCCGGTGCGGGCGGCGGCCAGGCCGCCGAGCTCCAGGTCATCGGCGTGCCGGGGCCGAACCCCGACCTCACGGTGACCGGGCTGACCGCGTCGCCCACCGCGCCGGTGGAGACCGACCCGATCACGCTCAGCGCGACGGTGAAGAACGCCGGCACCAACGCCTCGCCGGCCAGCAGCGTCAACCTCTACCTCGGCACCGTCAAGGTCGGCACCGCGAGCGTCGGGGCACTGGCCGCCGGCGCGAGCACCACGGTGACGGCCGGCATCGGCGCCAAGGACGCGGGCAGCTACCAGCTGACCGCGAAGGTGGACGAGGCCAACACGGTCGTCGAGCAGAACGAGACCAACAACTCCTACACCAACCCCACCGCCCTGGTGGTCCGGCCGGTCGACACCTCCGACCTGGTCGCCTCGCCGGTCGCCTGGTCGCCGGGCAACCCGTCGGCGGGCAACAACGTCGCCTTCTCGGTGGCCATCAAGAACCAGGGCACCGTCGCCTCCGCGTCCGGCGCGCACAACGTCACGCTGACCGTCGCGGACGCCACCACGGGCAACGTCGTGAAGACGCTCACCGGCTCCTACAGCGGCACCATCGCGGCCGGGGCCACCACCAGCCCGGTCAGCCTGGGCAGCTGGACCGCGGCGAACGGCAAGTACACGGTGAAGACCGTGATCGCCGCCGACGCCAACGAGCTGTCGATCAAGCAGGCCAACAACACCAGCAACCAGTCGCTGTTCGTGGGCCGCGGCGCCAACATGCCCTACGACACCTACGAGGCCGAGTCCGGTGTGCTGGCCGGCGGTGCGACGGTGCTCGGACCGAACCGCACCATCGGCGACCCCGCCGGTGAGGCGTCGGGCCGCAAGGCCGTGCACCTGGCATCGAACGGGTCCTCGGTCGAGTTCACCACCCTGAACAGCACCAACACCCTGGTGACCCGCTTCAACATCCCGGACGGCACCGACTCGACGACCCTTGACATCTACGTCGACGGCACCTTCCTCAAGACCATCAGCCTCACCTCGAAGTACGAGTGGCTGTACGGCGACGAGGCCAGCCCCGGCAACTCGCCCGGCTCCGGCGCCCCGCGGCACATCTACGACGAGGCCAACGTGATGCTCGGGACGACCGTCCCGGCCGGCCACAAGATCCGGCTGCAGAAGGACGCGGCCAACTCCGCGGCCTACTACAACATCGACTCCGTCGACCTGGAGCAGGCGACCGCGATCGCCAACCCGGACCCGACCAAGTACGTCGTGCCGGCCGGCTTCACCCAGCAGGACGTGCAGAACGCGCTGGACACCGCGCGGCAGGACACCACCAAGCTCGGTGTCTACCTGCCCGCGGGCGACTACCAGACGTCCAGCAAGTTCAACGTATACGGCCGTGCCATCAACGTGCTCGGCGCGGGCCCCTGGTTCACCCGGTTCTACACCCCGACCGGGCAGGAGAACACCGACTCCGGCTTCCTGGCCTCCGCCAGCGGTACCAAGTTCAGCGGCTTCGGGATCTTCGGGAACTACACCAGCCGGATCGACGGCCCCGGCAAGCCCTGGGACCTGACCGGTGTGTCCAACATGACGATCGACAACGTGTGGATCGAGCACACCATCGTCGGCGTGTGGGGCACGAACGTCGACAACTCGACCATCACCAATCTGCGGATCCGCGACACCTTCGCCGACGGCGTGAACCTGACCAACGGCAGCAGCGGCAACACGGTCAGCAACATCGAGGCCAGGAGCACCGGCGACGACAGCTTCGCGCTCTTCCCTGCGATCGACCACACCAACGAGCAGGAGACCAACAACACCTTCCAGAACCTCACGGTGAAGAACGTCTGGCGGGCGGCCGGCCTGGCGGTCTACGGAGGCGGCGGCAACAAGTTCAGCAACCTCTACATCGCCGACAGCCTCACCTACCCGGGCATCACCATCGGGTCGCTGCAGTTCGGCGGCATCCCGGCGCTCGGCTTCGAGTCCTCTCCGCAGACCACCTTCTCCAACATCTCGCTGGCCAGGGACGGCGGGCACTTCTGGGGACAGCAGGCCTTCCCCGCGCTGTGGGTCTTCTCGGCGGAGTACAAGCTCCAGGGCCTGCGGATCAGCGACGTCGACATCACCGACCCGACCTATGCGGGCGTGATGTTCCAGACCAAGTGGAACGGCAGCACCTCGCTCAACCCGATCAGCGACACGGTCTTCACCAACCTGTCGGTGACCGGCGCCCACAAGAGCGGTGACGCCTTCGACGCCAAGTCGGGCTTCGGACTGTGGGCCAACCCGCAGCCGGAACCGGGACAGGGCCCGGCGGTCGGCTCCGTGACGATCAACGGGCTGCACGAGAGCGACAACGCGGTGGACATCCAGAACACCACCTCCACCTTCACCATCAACGTCACCAACTAGGGCCGCAGGCCAGAGGCGGTGCCCGCGTTCGAAATCTGAACGCGGGCACCGCCTGCGTGCGCTCGCGGGCCGGGGCGCCGCGAATTTGTCTTCAGTTGCTGAACGTGGGGTCTTGACGGGGCATTGGTCTAGTCCTACGGTCTGCGATGCGCCGTCAGTCACGTCGGCGTCCACCGTTCATTCACCTGAATCAACGGTCCGGGCTGTCCGCAACCGGAAGGCCTCCCCCCATGCAAAGACCGCGCATCGAGCTCAAGACGCTCGGCGCTCTGACCGCAGTGCCCGCACTGGCAGCAGGCCTGCTGCTCGCCACCGGCGCCCCCGCGCACGCCGCCGCCAACCCAGGGCCCGGCTTCCCCGCGCAGTACGCCGCCCCCTACGCCGAGGTGTGGAATTCGCCGTCGGCGATGACCAACGTCAAGAACGCCACCGGCCTGAAGTACTTCACCCTCGCCTTCGTCATCGACGGCGGCGGCTGCAACGCCACCTTCAACGGCGACACGTCGATCACCGACGCGAGCTGGACCTCCGCCATCAACAGCCTGCGGGCCGGCGGGGGCGACGTCATCGCGTCCTTCGGCGGCGCGTCCGGCACCGAGGAAGCGCTGGCCTGTACGTCGGTCTCCGCGCTGGAGACCCAGTACAAGCGGGTCATCGACGGGCTCAACCTGACCCGGGTCGACTTCGACATCGAGGGCAGCGCGCTCAACAACACCGCGGCCAACGACCGCCGCAACACCGCACTCGCCGACCTCCAGCAGCAGTACGCCGCCCAGGGCAAGCGCCTGGACGTGCAGTACACGCTGCCGGTCGACCCCAGCGGCCTGGAGTCCAA
This sequence comes from Streptomyces sp. NPDC049040, assembly GCF_043197715.1. Taxonomy (NCBI): domain Bacteria; kingdom Bacillati; phylum Actinomycetota; class Actinomycetes; order Kitasatosporales; family Streptomycetaceae; genus Streptomyces; species Streptomyces sp. NPDC049040. The sequence continues at coordinate 232,300 of NZ_JBICTO010000003.1, read as the reverse complement.
CTCCCTGAGCCTGCTGAACAACGCCAAGAGCCACGGCCTGAACGTCAATCTCGTCAACATCATGACGATGGACTACGGGTCGGCCATGGACATGGGCAACGCCGCCATCAGCGCGGCGCAGGGCCTGCACAACCAGCTCGGCCAGATCTGGAACACCAAGACCTCGGCCCAGCTGTGGGCGATGGAGGGCAACACCCCGATGATCGGGGTCAACGACACCTCGAGCGAGGTCTTCTCCACCTCCGACGCCCAGGACGTGGAGAACTTCGCCAAGACCAACGGCATCCAGGAGCTCTCCTTCTGGGCGCTGGGCCGCGACAAGGCGTGCGCCACCAACGGCGGCTCCGCGCAGAGCGGGTGCAGCGGCACCTCGCAGTCGGCCTGGCAGTTCTCCGCCATCTTCAACGCGGTCACGGGCGGCGGTGGCACCACCCCGCCGCCGACCGGCGGCGGCAGCCCCATTCGCTCCGGATACGCCGGCAAGTGCGTCGACGTGGCCGCGGCGAGCAGCGCCAACGGCACCGCGGTCCAGCTCTACGACTGCAACGGCACCACCGCGCAGAACTGGTCCGTCGGCTCGGGCAGCACCCTCCAGGCGCTCGGCAAGTGCATGGACGTCGCGGCGGCGGGCACCGCCAACGGCACCAGGGTGCAGATCTACGACTGCAACGGCACCGGCTCCCAGGTCTGGCAGAAGGGCACCGGCAACACGCTGGTGAACCCGCAGTCCGGCAAGTGCCTGGACGCCACGGGACCCAGCTCGGCCAACGGCACCCGGCTGCAGATCTGGACCTGCGCGGGCGGCGCCAACCAGCAGTGGACGCTCCCGTCCTGACCCTGCGGCACGTGCGGAACGGGGCGCACCACGCGCCCTGAACGGCAGGCAGCACATGACGCCCGGCCCCGGGCGGGTCCGACAGACCCGCCCGGGGCCGGTGCGATGTCCGCACTCCCGCGGCGGTGATCGGCGAGGATCGGATCATCAGGCCGCCACGGGACCACCGGGCCCGCGGCGGCACCGACCCGCCGCGAGGAGCACCGATGAACACCGCACAACTGCTGGCCGACGCCTACGGCCGGATCAAGGAGGTCGTCCACGGCGCCGTCGAGGGCCTGGCGCCCGACGAACTGGCCTTCCGTGTCGACCCGGAGGCCAATTCGGTCGCCTGGCTGGTCTGGCACCTCGCCCGGGTCCAGGACGACCACGTCGCCGACGTGTCGGGCCGCCCGCAGACCTGGACCGAGCAGGGCTGGGACGAGCGCTTCGGACTGCCCTTCGACGCCGCCGACATCGGCTACGGCCACAGCTCCGACGAGGTGGCCGAGGTCAGGCAGGCCTCGGCGGAACTGCTCACCGGCTACTACGACGCCGTCCACGAGCAGACCCTCGACTACCTGCGGACCGTGACCGACGCCGACCTCGACACGGTCGTCGACCGCCGGTGGAGCCCGCCGGTGACCCTCGGCGTCCGGCTGGTCAGCGTGATCTCCGACGACCTCCAGCACGCGGGGCAGGCCGCGTTCATCCGTGGCGTCCTGCTGCGCCGCCGCGGTTGAGCGGGAGCGGCGGGCACCCCCGATGCTAGAGTTACTTAACCTAAGTTAAGTACCTGACCCTGGTGGGGTGTGAAGGGCCTGATGGCGACAGAAGACGCGACCAAGCGAATACAGCGGCGGCCACCGCGTATCGCGGCCGACCATCCGCACTACAAATGGGTGGCGCTGTCCAACACCACCCTCGGCATGCTCATCGCCACGATCAACTCCTCGATCGTGCTGATCTCGCTGCCCGCGATCTTCAACGGCATCAGGCTCGACCCGCTCCAACCCGGCAACGTCAGCTACCTGCTGTGGATGCTGATGGGCTACATGCTGGTCACCGCGGTCCTGGTGGTCACGCTCGGCCGGCTCGGCGACATCCTGGGCCGGGTCAAGATCTACAACGCCGGCTTCCTGATCTTCACCGTCACCTCGGTGATCCTCTCCGTCGACCCGCTGCACGGCGGCGGCGGCGCGATCTGGCTGATCGGCTGGCGGGTCGCCCAGGCGGTCGGCGGCTCCATGCTGATGGCCAACTCGGCGGCGATCATCACCGACGCCTTCCCGGCCCGCCAGCGCGGCATGGCGCTCGGCGTGAACATGGTCGCCGGCATCGCCGGATCCTTCATCGGCCTGGTGCTCGGCGGCCTGCTCGCCGAGTGGAACTGGCGCTCCATCTTCTGGGTCAACGTGCCGATCGGCCTGATCGGCACCGTGTGGGCCTACCGCTCGCTGCACGAGACCGGGGTGCGCCGCCCGGCCAGGATGGACTGGTGGGGCAACATCACCTTCGCCGTCGGCCTGACCGCGCTGCTGGCCGGCATCACCTACGGCATCCAGCCCTACGGCGGCCACACCATGGGCTGGACCAACCCCTGGGTGATCGCGGGGCTGGTCGGCGGCGCCGCCATGCTGGTGGCCTTCTGCCTGGTCGAGGCCAGGGTCGCCGAGCCGATGTTCCCGCTGAAGCTCTTCCGCAACGCCGCGTTCGCCGGCGGCAACGCGGCCACCCTGCTGGGCTCCATCGCCCGCGGCGGGCTGCAGTTCATGCTGATCATCTGGCTCCAGGGCATCTGGCTGCCGCTGCACGGCTACAACTACGCCGACACACCGCTGTGGGCCGGCATCTACCTGCTGCCGCTGACCGTCGGCTTCCTGGCCGCGGGACCCATCGCGGGCGCGCTGTCCGACCGCTACGGCGCCCGGCTGTTCGCCGCGTCCGGATTCGTGGTGATGGCCGGCTCCTTCGCCGGGCTGCTGCTGATCCCGACCGACTTCAGCTACTGGGTCTTCGCGCTCGTCGTCTTCCTCAACGGCCTGGGCGGCGGCCTGTTCGCCGCGCCCAACACCTCCATCATCATGGCCAGCGTGCCCGCCGAATCCCGCGGCGCCGCCTCCGGCATGCGTGCCACCTTCCAGAACGCCGGCATGGTGCTGTCCATCGGCGTGTTCTTCTCGCTGATGGTCGCCGGCCTCGCCCGCTCCCTGCCGGACACCCTCAGCACCGGCCTGATGGCCCAGGGCGTACCCGCGACCAACGCGCACGAGGTGGCGAACCTGCCCCCGGTCGGCACCCTGTTCGCCGCCTTCCTCGGCTACAACCCGATCCAGCAGCTGCTCGGCCCCGATCTGCTCGGCAAGCTGCCGGCCGCCGACGCGCACACCCTGACCGGGCGGGAGTTCTTCCCGCACCTGATCTCGGGTCCCTTCCACGACGGCCTGGTCGTGGTGTTCGCCCTCGCGATCGTGATGTCCTTGGTCGCGGCAGGCGCGTCGCTGATCCGCGGCCGCCGGACCGCAGGCACGGACAGCTGACCCAGGTACGGCCCAGGAGGCGCCCCGCCCATGACGGACACCGACGGGCGCGTGGCGCCCTCCTCCGCCGTACCCCGGCTGCGACTGGTCATCGCCCGGCTCTACCGGCAGCTCGCCCAGGCCTCCGGCGACGACCTCAACCTCACCTACGCCCAGCTGTCCGCGCTGGCCAGGACCCAGGAGCACGGCCCGCTGCGGATCGGCGAGCTGGCCGCCCACGAGCAGGTCGCCGCCCCCTCGCTGACCCGCACGATGGGGCCGCTGATCGCCGCGGGACTCGTCACCAAGCACCCCGACCCGTCCGACGGCCGCTCCTGGCTGGTCAGCATCACCCCGGCCGGCGGCGACCTGCTCGGCCGGATCCGCCGCGAACGCTCGGAGCTGCTGGCCCGCAGGATCGCCCGGCTCGAACCGGACCGGCTCGACGCGCTGCTGGCGGCGCTGCCCGTGCTCGAGCAGCTGCTCACCGAACCGGAGTCGGAGCCCGCACCGGAGCCCGTACCGGAATCCGGGCAGGAGCAGGAGCAGGAGCAGGGGCCGGAGCCCGCGCCCGGATCCGCGCCGGGCGCGGAAGCGCAGGCGGCGCCCCGGGGGAAGAAGGCGCACACCCCGGAAAGCGGCTGACGCGTCCCTACGGCGTCAGAGGCGGGACGCGCCGCCCGTGCCGGGTTCGAGCGGCGGCGCCGACACGCTGCAACTCGACCGGCACGCCGGCCGGACCGCAGGACCGCCGCCCTCTTCCCGCAGCGCTCCGGAGGGCACCAGCGCGAAAGCCAGCAGCGCGGCGAGCCCGCACAGCCCCGCGCAGATCAGCATCGACGAGCCGAAAGCCGCGTCCACCCGGTGCGGCGAGCGGTACGCCTGGTCGGAGAGCCCCACCAGCAGCGGCAGCGCGGCCACGATCAGCAGCTGCGCCACCCGGGCCGCCGCGTTGTTCACCCCGCTGGCGACACCCGCGTGATCGACGTCCACCGAGGCCAGCACGGTCGCCGTCAGCGGCGCCACGAACATGCTCATCCCCAGCCCCTGCACCACCACCGCGGGCAGCACGTCCAGCGCGTAGGACGAGGAGCCGGGCCCGAGCCGGGTGAGCAGCAGCAGACCCGCCGCGGTCACCAGCGGTCCCACCGTCAGCGGCAGCCGCGGCCCGATCCGCTGGGCCAGCGCGCCGGCGGGCGCCGACAGCAGCAGCATCAGCACCGTCACCGGCAGCGTGGCCAGGCCCGCCCGCAGCGCGCTGTAGCCGGCCGCGATCTGCAACTGCACCGGCAGGACGAAGAACACCCCGCCGATCGCCGCGTACAGGCACAGCGTCACGACGTTCATCGAGGTGAACAGCCGGGAGGAGAAGACCGAGAGCGGCAGCATCGGATGCTCGCGGCTGCGCTCGGTCCGCACGAAGGCCACCCCGCACGCCACGCCCGCCACCGCCGGCGCCACCACCGACGGCCACGACGGGTGGCCGGACGCGGCGATCAGCGCGTAGGTGATGCCGGCCAGGCACAGTGCGGCCAGCGCGGCGCCCCGCACGTCGAAACTCCCGGACGCCGTACGGTCCCGGCTCTCCGGCACATGGCGGACCGCGATGGCCACCACCACCGCGGCGATCGGCAGGTTGACCAGGAAGATCCACCGCCAGCCCGGGCCGTCCACCAGGTAGCCGCCGAGGAACGGGCCGACAGCGCCGGCCACACCGCCGAGGCCTGACCAGGCGCCCACCGCCTTCGCCCGGTCCTGCGGCCGGAAGGTCGACTGAACCAGCGCAAGCGAACCCGGCGTCAGCAGCGCACCGCCCACCCCTTGCAGGGCCCGGGCGGCGATCAGCACACCGCTGTCCGGTGCCGCCCCGCAGGCCGCGGACGCCAGCGCGAACCACACCACACCGATGACGAAGACCTTGCGGCGCCCGTAGCGGTCGCCGAGGCCGCCGCCGAGCAGGATCAGCCCGGCCAGCGTCAGCAGGTAGCCGTTCACCGTCCACTGGAGGTCCGCGAGCGTGGCGCCGAGGTCGGTGCCGATCCGGGGGAGTGCGATGTTGACGATGGTGCCGTCCAGCAACGCCATGCCCGAGCCGAGCACCGAGCACGCCAGCACCCAGCGTCCGGTGGCGGACGCCAGCGGAACGCCTGCCGCGACGGGCTGATCGGGGGTCATGCCGCCACCCTATGGTGTCGCGAAGGCCCCGCCTGGGTATCCGATCGTCCACGTCCCCCCGGATGTCGCCGTCCCACGCTGCGGTGCGGTACGGCGGACGGAGCCGGGCAGGGACCACAATGGCCGGGCAGGCCAGAAGCAAGCCGCAGCTAAGGAGACGTGGATGCCGCACCAGCGTGCCGGGACACCGGCCCGGCCGGACGACCTGGTCGACGTACCCCGCCTGATCACGGCGTACTACGCGCTGCACCCCGACCCGGCGGAGCCGGGGCAGCGGGTGGCGTTCGGAACCTCGGGTCACCGCGGCTCCTCGCTCGACACCGCGTTCAACGAGGACCACATCGCCGCGACCAGCCAGGCGATCTGCGACTACCGCAGCGGGCAGGGCACCACGGGCCCGCTCTTCCTGGGCATCGACACCCACGCCCTGTCCGAGCCGGCCAGGGTCACCGCCCTGGAGGTCTTCGCCGCGAACGGCGTCACCGTGCTGCTCGACGAGAACGACGGCTATACGCCGACCCCCGCGGTCTCGCACGCCATCATCACCTTCAACAACGGCCGCACCAGCGGACTTGCGGACGGCGTGGTCGTCACCCCGTCGCACAACCCGCCGTCCGACGGCGGCTTCAAGTACAACCCGCCGAACGGCGGCCCGGCGGCCTCCGACGCCACCACCTGGATCCAGGACCGGGCCAACCAGCTGATCACCGACGGCCTCAAGCGCGTCCACCGGATCGGCTACGCGCGGGCCCTGGCCGCGCCCACCACCGCCCGCTACGACTTCCTGGGCCGGTACGTCGACGACCTGCCCGCCGTGCTCGACCTGGTCGCGGTGCGCCGCGCCGGGGTGCGGATCGGCGCCGACCCGCTGGGCGGCGCCTCGGTCGAGTACTGGGGCCGTATCGCCGAATGGCACGGCCTCGACCTGACGGTGGTCAACCCGGTCGCCGACCCGACCTGGCGGTTCATGACGCTGGACTGGGACGGGAAGATCAGGATGGACTGCTCGTCGCCGTACGCGATGGCCTCGCTGATCGACCGCAAGGACGACTACGCCATCGCCACCGGCAACGACGCCGACGCCGACCGGCACGGCATCGTCACCCCCGACGGCGGCCTGATGAACCCCAACCACTACCTGGCCGTCGCGATCGGCTACCTGGCCGCGCACCGCGAGCAGTGGGGCCCGGAACTGGCCATCGGCAAGACCCTGGTGTCGTCCTCGATGATCGACAAGGTGGTCGCCGACCTCGGCCGGCCGCTGACCGAGGTGCCGGTCGGGTTCAAGTGGTTCGTGGACGGGCTCAGCGGCGGCACCCTGGCCTTCGGCGGCGAGGAGTCGGCCGGCGCGTCCTTCCTGCGGCGCGACGGAAGCGCCTGGACCACCGACAAGGACGGCATCCTGCTGGCGCTGCTGGCCGCCGAGATCACCGCGGTGACCGGGCGCACGCCCTCGGAGCACTACGCGGACCTCACCGGCAAATTCGGCTCACCCGCCTACGCCAGGATCGACGCGCCCGCCGACCGCCACCAGAAGGCCGTACTGGCGAAGCTGTCGGCCGACCAGGTCCCGGCCAGGGAGCTGGCGGGCGAACCGGTCACCGCGGTGCTCACCGAGGCGCCCGGCAACGGGGCGGCGATCGGCGGCATCAAGGTCTGCACCGACAACGCGTGGTTCGCCGCCCGCCCGTCGGGCACCGAGGACGTCTACAAGGTCTACGCCGAGTCCTTCCTCGGCGCCGACCACCTGGCCGAGGTCCAGCAGGAGGCGCAGGCGATCGTCGGCGCCGCCCTCGGCGGCTGACGGCCGCCGGCGGGGGTCCCGGGACCGGGGCCCCCGCCGCGGTCAGGCCAGCTGGGCCGCCTGGAGACCCGCGTACGCGCCGCCGCCGCGCAGCAGTTCCGCGTGCGAGCCGATCTCCGCGATCCGGCCCTCGTCGAGCACCACGATCCGGTCGGCGTTCCTGATGGTGGACAGCCGGTGCGCCACCACGAAGACCGTGCGGCCGCGCACCAGCCGGGTGAGCGCCTGCTGCACCAGTGCCTCGGAGCGCGAGTCGAGCGCCGAGGTGGCCTCGTCCAGGATCAGCACCCGGGGGTCGCGGATCAGCGCGCGGGCGATGGCCAGCCGCTGCTTCTGACCGCCCGACAGCCGGGCGCCGCGCTCGCCGACGACCGTGTCGAGGCCGTGCGGCAGCCGGTCGATGAACTCCAGCGCGTTGGCGTCCCGCAGCGCCGCTCGCACCTGCTCGTCCGCCACGCCCTCCAAGCCGTAGGTGACGTTCTCCCTGATGCTGCCCTCGAACAGGATCGACTCCTGGGGCACCACGGACAGCCAGCTGCGGTAGTCCCGCAGATCCAGTGTCTCCATGTCGACACCGTCGAGCAGGATGCTGCCCTGCGACGGCCGCAGGAAGCCGATCACCAGGTTGAGCACCGTGGACTTGCCCGCACCCGAGCCGCCCACCAGCGCGATCGTCTCACCGGGTCGCACGTCCAGGTCGAAGCCGGTGATCGACGGCCGGTCGGCCTCCGGGTAGGTGTGGGAGACCCCGTGGAACTCGAACCGCCCCAGCACCCCGGACACCGGCGCCTTGCCGTCGTTCTGCTCCAGGTCGGGTGCCTGGAGCACCTCGCCTATGGAGCGGACGGACTCCAGGCCCTTGCCGATCTGCGGGGTCAGCGTCAGCAGCGTGGTGACCGAGCCGGTGAGGCTGGAGAAGTACGCGCTGAGCATCACCACGGTGCCGGGCGTGACGCTCAGCCAGCCGTAGTACGCCACCAGCGCGGAGCCCGCCAGGCAGGCCACGCCGATCGCGTTGAGCAGGATCCAGGCGAGCGACCCGAACCAGCCGTTGAGCCGGTCCAGCCGCAGGCCGGCGTGCAGCACCTCGCCCAGCGTCCGGTCCACCCGGTGCAGCGCGGTGTTCTCCAGGCCGTGGGCGCGGGTGATCGGGATCAGCGCGGTCATCTCGTTGACCCGCGACGACAGCTGCTCGACCTGCTGGCGGAAGGACTCGTTGCGGTCCCGCAGCCGCCGCCGCAGCTTGACCACCAGGACCGCGGACGCGGGCACGACGACCATGTAGACCGGCAGGAAGGCGGGCGCCTGGATGCCGATCACGACCAGCCCGCCGGTCAGCGTGGCGGTGGCGGCGAGCCCGTTGTCCGCGGTCTGCTGCGCCGCGGTCTCGATCGCCTCGACGTCCCTGATCACCTTGGCCTGGAGCACCCCGGCGCTGACCCGGGAGTGGTATCCGATGGACAGCTGCTGCATCCGGTGGCACAGCGCCGTCCGCAGCCGGGTGCCGGTGCGGCGGATCGAGCCCTGCATGCAGCGGACGTACGTCAGATGCAGCGGCAGGTTGAGGACCAGGATCACCAGCAGGACCGCGGAATTCCACCACAGCACGGAGATCGGCCGGTGCTGGACGACGACGTCGACGACATTGGCGGTGATCAGCGGCAGCAGCCACACCGGTGTGTGCTTGCCGAAGAAGGCGGCGACGGCCAGGGCGACCCGCCGCCGGTCGGGGTGGAAGAGGTAGAGGAGGGTTCGTACGGGGTGCTCGCCACGGTAGCGGTGGCTGAGCGTGCCTTGCGGCAACGCCATTGCAGGCTCCTCGAATCACGTCTTCGCGGTGCGGCACAGGGCGCACGGACCCGCCACCTCGACGCTGAGGCGCTGATGTGTTCATGTGCGCGCATACACCTTATGGCCCGGGCGGCCTGCCGCGCCCGGGCCTTTTCCACCGGCGACCGCGCTCCGTGGAGCCCGCGGTCACATCACCACGACGGACCGCAGCACGTCACCGGCCTGCATCCGGTCGAAGGCCGCCTCGATCTCGTCGAGCGCGATGGTCTCGCTGACGAACGCGCCCAGATCCAGCCGCCCCTGGAGGTGCAGATCGATCAGCATCGGGAAGTCGCGGGACGGCAGGCAGTCGCCGTACCACGACGACTTCAGCGCGCCGCCGCGTCCGAAGACGTCCAGCAGCGGGATCTCCAACTGCATCTCGGGGGTGGGCACCCCGACCAGGACCACGGTCCCCGCGAGGTCCCGCGCGTAGAAGGCCTGCCGGTAGGTCTCGGGGCGGCCCACCGCCTCGATCACCACGTCGGCGCCGTGGCCGCCCGTGAGCTCGCGGATCGCCTCGACCGGGTCCTGGCCGCGCGAGTTGACGGTGTGGGTGGCGCCCAGCGCGGAGGCGGTGGCCAGCTTGCGGTCGTCGATGTCCACCGCGATGATCCGGGCCGCGCCGGCCAGTCGCGCCCCGGCGATCGCGGCATTGCCCACGCCGCCGCAGCCGATCACCGCGACGGAGTCGCCGCGGCCGACCGCGCCGGTGTTCACCGCCGCGCCGATCCCTGCCATCACCCCGCAGCCGAGCAGCCCGGCCACCGACGGCGAGACCGACGGGTCGACCTTGGTGCACTGGCCTGCCGCCACCAGGGTCTTCTCGGCGAAGGCCCCGATGCCAAGGGCGGGGGTCAAGGCGGTGCCGTCCGCGGCGAGGGTCATCTTCTGCGCGGCATTGTGGGTGTCGAAGCAGTACCACGGCCGACCGCGCCGACAGGCACGGCAACGGCCGCACACCGCACGCCAGTTGAGGATGACGAAGTCGCCCGGGGCCACCTCGGTGACACCCGCGCCCACCTCCTCGACCACGCCCGCGGCCTCGTGCCCGAGCAGATAAGGGAAGTCGTCGCCGATGCCGCCCTGCCGGTAGTGCAGATCGGTGTGGCAGACCCCGCATGCCTGGATCCTCACCACCGCCTCGCCGGGACCCGGGTCCGGAATCGTCACCGTCTCGATCCGCACCCGCTCGCCCTTGCCCGGTGCCACTACCCCGCGGACTTCCTGTGCCATCGCTGAGCCCTCCTTCGCCGACGTCCCACCGCAGACCTTAGGCGCCGCGGGCGCGGCGGCGGGAGTACGGGGGCGCCGACCTTGTGGTGCGAGGGCCGCGGCCCCGGCGAGGGGAGCCGGCGCGTCCTTCCGCCGGGACCATGCCGCCTCAGCGCCGCCGCACGCTCCGAAGGCGTACGGCGGCCGGCCGTGCGGTCATCAGCGGGCGCCGGCCCCCTTGGCCCTGCGGTAGAGCACCGTGCCACCGAGCAGCAGTGCCACGCTGCCCGCGGCCGCCGCGCCGACGCCGCCGGCCCCGGTGTGGGCGAGCATCGGCGCGTCGGGAGTGTCCTGCGCGGGCGAGGCCTGCTCGGGGACGCTGGCGGGCGGTGCGGGGTTCGGTGCGTGGGCCGGCGGGGCGGGCGTCTCGTCGTTCACCGCGGTGTTGCCCACGGACGGGTTTCCGACGCCGACCACGTTCACACCGTTGCCCGAAGCGTTCAGCGGCAGGTCGATCGGGAGCTGCAGTCCGTTGCCGGCCAGCACGCCCGCCGAGTCACGCGTGCCGCCGGCGGCGTGCGCGCCGCCGTCCGAGCGCGAGACCGAGGACGCGTCCTGCGCACCCGCGTGCCGTGCGTGACCGGTGCTGCCGGCCCTGTCGGCCCTGTGCGATGACGCCTGCGCCGCGGGCGACGACACGTTCGCGCAGGTGTTGCCCGCCGCCGCGTTCAGCAGACCGATCACATTGACCGTATTGCCGCACACGTTCACCGGCACGTGCACCGGGACCTGCACCAAATTGCCCGACAGGACTCCGGGCGAACCCTTGGCATCCCCTCCGGCGGCCGCATCGGCCTGCGCGTATCCCGCGGAGGCCAGCACGCCGCCGGCGACCATCGCGGAGACAAGTCCCTTTCGGGCGAGCCTGTTCATACGATTCCTGCTTTCCGGACATCATCTCGGGCCGTATGCCCGCACCGTGACAACGTCTCGGAGTACCGATCGGGTCATGCCGCCGGGCAATTTCATCCCAACGGGTTCATCCGCGCCTTCCGAAAATGTGACAGCAGGATATTCACTCCGGAGAGCACGGCGGTGCCATGACGAATCGTCAGGCGGCCGCTTCGTCGGCTTCCACGATTCGGGCACGGGCCACCGCGAGGGCCGCGTCGATCTCCCGGGTGCCGGTCGACACGCACAACGTGTAAACCGTGTCCCGCAGTTGCCGGTCGATGTCCGGTTCCGTGCCGTCGATGCCGTCGATGCCGTCGGAGAGCGATTCGTAGCGTTCCACCAGGTTCCGCAGGATGGTCGGGTGGGCCATCAACATCGGTGTACTCCTCGAAGATCGGTGAAGTCGAGCGGCGTATGCCCGCTCCCTCGGGGGTGCATGCTTCATACACGCGGAATGTCGCGCAGGTCTCATCGCCGCCCGGCCGGGAATACGCCCCCCGGCCGGCGCGGAAGCGGCGCCCACGGCAGCGGGCCGGGCGGGGGACCTGGATGGATGTCCCCCGCCCGGCCCGCGGTGCCTGGCGCTTCTCGCCGGTCGGGCGATGAGTCGACTAGTCGATACTGCGCAGGATGTGCGTCTCGGTCAGGTCGTCCTCATATCCCGCGAGACGGATGGGGGCGCACCGGGACCAGGTGTCCAGGGCGCCCTCGCCGTCGAGGATCGCGGCGGCCTCGGCCTTGTGCTCCGCCGCTGTCTCATTTCGCTTGGGCTGATCTCGTGACACCGCGCACTCCTTAGCGTCGCGTCGACCGGATGCGCCCTGCGCGGCCATGGCCCTGCGCCGGACGCCCGGCTGGATTCCGAACTGGGCGGGTGCGGACGCGGTGGCGCCTGTTGCGAAAGCCGGAATCGCGGCCGTGGTGGCGACTCGTTCCGGGACGGGCCCGAGGGGCCGGTACATCCCCTGGAGCCTGCTCGTCCCGCACAGCGTATTACCGCCGCCCATGCCGCCACCAGCCGGTTTTGCCCGCGGTCCAGCCGCGCGGCGCCTCCCGTACGACGCCGCGGAGCACACCCGGGCGCCGCGGCACAGGGCACTGTTGCTACCGTTTCCCGTGCTCAAGAGTGAGAAGGACCGCAAAAACCGGACTGGGCCATCCGGGTCTGCGATACCCGGCCCGGCGCCCACCGGGCGCAAAAACCGGCTGCTCGCCGATATCGGACCGCTTCGCGAACACGCGGACTTCCGCCGGCTGTGGTTCGGAAACACCGTGTCCTACATAGGCCAGCAGATGACCGCCATGGCCGTGGCTCTCCAGGTCTACGCGATCACCGGCTCCAGTTTCCACGTCGGCCTCGTCGGCCTGTGCTCGCTGGTGCCGCTGGTCGTCTTCGGGCTCTACGGCGGAGCGGTCGCCGACGCCGTCGACCGCCGCAGGCTCGGCCTGGTCACCGCCACCGGCGCCACCGTCCTGTCCGCGGCGCTCGCCGCCGTCGCGATCGCGCACGTGCGCTCGGTCGCCGTGCTCTACCTGATCGTCGCCCTCCAGGCGGTCTGCTTCGCCATGAACTCCCCGGCCCGCTCCTCGATGATCCCCCGGCTGCTGCCCGCCGATCAGCTGCCCGCGGCCAACGCGCTGGCCTCGCTCGCCGGCGGCGTCGGACAGATGGCCGGCCCCATGCTCGGCGGCGTCTTCGTCGGCCTGTGGGGCTACCAGGCCGCGTACCTGATCGACGCGGCCGCCTTCACCGCGTCGCTCTACGCGATGTGGCGGCTGCCGGCGATGCTGCCGGGGGAGGGCGACGGCGCCGTCCGGCGGCGGCCCTCGGTCATCGAGGGCCTGCGCTACCTGGCCGCCCGGCCCAACCTGCGCACCACCTTCGTCTCTGACCTCGCGGCCATGGTGCTGGCCCAGCCGCGGGTGCTCTTCCCCGCGGTGGCCGGGCTGTGGTTCGGCGGCGACGCCGGCACCGTCGGCCTGCTGGCCGCCGCGCCCGCGGTGGGGGCCCTGGTGGGCGGGGTCTTCTCCGGCTGGTTCGGACGGGTACGCCGCCAGGGCTTCGCGGTGCTCGCCGCGGTCGGCTCCTGGGGCGCCGCGATCGCCGTCTTCGGCCTGACCCGCAACCTCTGGCTCGGCCTGTGCTTCCTCGCGCTCGCAGGCTGCGCCGACACCGTCAGCATGGTCTTCCGCAACACCATGCTCCAGTCCGCCGCCCCCGACGACATGCGCGGACGGCTCCAGGGCGTCTTCCTCGTGGTCGTCGTCGGCGGCCCCCGCCTCGGCGACTTCCTCGCGGGAAGCGCCGCCGACCTCTTCTCCCCGGCCACCGCGATCGTCGGCGGCGGCCTGGCCTGCATCGCCGCGATCACCCTCATCGGCCTCTTCCAGCGCGGCTTCGTCTCCTACGACTCCCGCCGTCCGGTCGCCTGAAGCCGCCGCCGTCCGGCCCTTCCGGCCCTTCCGGGCAAGGCGGCCCCACGGGATCTTGCGGCGCCCGGTCCGCGCGGGCCCGAGCGGGGGCCACGCTTCACAGGCCTGACGACTGTCACGCGATCTCCGGCGGGCGCACTCGGACGGGGGTCAGCGGTTGGTCAGGCGGAAGGCGGCTTCCTGCTCCTGGTCGCCGGATGCCGTCCCGACGATCTTGACGGCGAAGGACTCCGCCAGGCCCTCGCGCAGGCGGTCGACCGCGTGATAGCCGCCCTGGGCGGTGAGGGTGACCGGGTCGCCGAGGTGGGCGGGGCCGCCCGGCAGCGCCAGGGTGCGGGACACGTCGAAGGTGGCGGTCCAGACGATGGGGCCGCCACCCGGTGCCTCGCCGGGCGCGTCACCGGAGTCGCGATCGCCCGCGAAGCTGGTGTGCAACGCGTCGAACACGGTCCTCGCGTCCTCCTTGGCGCAGCTGTCGAGGGTGACGGTGACCTGGGCCGACGGTTCTGCGGGCTGCTCGGGTGCCGTACTCACGGGATGTCCTTCCGTTGCGCGGGACGCCGCTGTCCCGCTGTGCGCATTTCCCTTCAGCCGCGGACGAAACACCCGTTGCCGCGAATGGCGCAGCGATCGTCCGCGACAATCGGAGCATGTCCGCACGCCCCGCACACAAGCCTGTCCCCTGTCCCTGCGGTCTGCCCGCCGCGTACGCCGAATGCTGCGGCGCGCTGCACGGCGGACGCGCCCATGCCGCGACGGCCGAGCAGCTGATGCGGTCGCGCTACAGCGCCTTCGCCGTACGCGACGCCGGCTACCTGCTGCGCAGCTGGCACTCGTCGACCAGGCCACGGGATGTGGCCTTCGATCCGGAGGTGCGCTGGGCCGGTCTCGACATCCTCGGCGGCACCGGCGGCAGCGCCTTCCACACGGAGGGGACAGTGGAATTCCGGGCCCACTTCCGCAGCGGCGGCCTCGCGGGCGACCAGCACGAGAACAGCCGCTTCGTGCGCGAGGACGGCCGCTGGGTCTACCTCGGCGAGGTCGGGCGGTGAGCGCCGGGCAGGAGCCGGAGCTCGACCCCGCGATACGCGCCGCGCTGGCCGCGGAGCTGCTGATCGCGCTGGGGCGGGCCTGCCCCGGCTCCACGGCGGAGCTGCGCGGTTCGCTCGCGGCCGGCACGGAGGACCGCTACAGCGACATCGACATCGCCTGGGAGGTGCCGGCCGCCGACTTCGGGCGCTGCGTGGAGCAGCTGCGGCGCACGCTGACCCGGGTCGGCCCGCTGATCTCGCTCCGCGCCGATCCGGAGCACGCGCGGACGCCCGGCCACCGGCTGGTCTTCGCGGCTTTCCGCGGGCTGCCGCTCTTCTGGCGGCTGGACCTCGACGTGCACGCGGACCGGCGGGCCGAGGCCTCGGTGCCCGCGGCCTCGGCGACCGACCCGTGGTCGCCTGCCGCCAGCGCGCTGGCCAACGCGGTGGCGGTGATGAAGGCCGTGGGCAGGGGCCGGCCGGAGACGGCGCGGGGTCTGCTGGAACGCGGCCTGCTACGGGTCGGGGCCGAGCCGCTGGTGACCGGCCACTGGCGCACCGACCTGTCACGCCTCACCGCGGCGGCCACGGCGGCGGAACCGGCGCAGCAGTCCATGGCCACGGCAGTGGAGACGCTGGCCGACACCCTGCTGCCCCGGTAGGTCCCGTCGTCCGGATCTCCGTGCAGCAAGGAGCGGCCTCCAGCCGCGGTACGCATCCCCGGTCGAGCCCTTCCGCGGGCCCGAGCCCTCGGGCCGCGGCGAACTGCGCGCCGAGCCACGACGTCGGTTCGTGCGCCGGGCCACCGCATGTGGCACCCCCGTTTGCGGGCGGGCCCCGTTCCGTGGCCGAGCCTGTGCGCGGGGCCGAGCCTCTGGGGGCGCGGGGAACTGCGCGCCGAGCCACGACGTCGGTTCGTGTGCCGGGCCACCGCAAGTGGCACCCCCGTTTGCGGGCGGGACCCGTTCCGTGGCCGAGCCTGTGCGCCTGGCCGATCCCTCGGGGGGCGCGGGGAACTGCGCGATAAGCCACGACAGCGGGTCGTGTGCCAGGCCACCGCAAGTGGCACCACCGCTCCGTGGCCGAGCCTGTGCGCGGGGCCGAGCCTCTGGGGGCGCGGGGAACTGCGCGCCGAGCCACGACGTCGGTTCGTGTCCCAGGCCACCGCAAGTGGCACCCCCGTTCCGTGGCCGAGCCTGTGCGCGGGGCCGAGCCTCTGGGGGCGCGGGGAACTGCGCGCCGAGCCACGACGTCGGTTCGTGTCCCAGGCCACCGCAAG
>NZ_JBICTO010000003.1:69828-216148 GCF_043197715.1 Streptomyces sp. NPDC049040 | reverse complement strand
AGTGGCACCCCCGTTCCGTGGCCGAGCCTGTGCGCGGGGCCGAGCCTCTGGGGGCGCGGGGAACTGCGCGCCGAGCCACGACGTTCGGTTCGTGCGCCGGGCCACCGCAAGTGGCACCCCCCGTTCCGCGGCCGAGCGGATCCGCGGGGAACTGCGCGCCGAGCCACGACGTCGGTTCGTGCGCCGGGCCACCGCAAGTGGCACCCCCCGTTCCGCGGCCGAGCGGATCCGCGGGAACTGCGCGCCGAGCCACGACGTCGGTTCGTGTGCCAGGCCACCGCAAGTGGCTACCCCTCCGCACCCGGCAACGGGTGGGCGGCGCGCACCGCCTCCACACTGTCGGCGTCAGCCGCAGATTTGTCGTCGCGGTAGCGGACCACGCGCGCGAAGCGCAGGGTGAGCCCCGCGGGGTAGCGCGGTGAGGTCTGGATCCCGTCGTAGGCGATCTCGACGACCAGTTCCGGCCTGACGGTGACCACGCGACCGTCATCCCGCACCGCAATCGCGAGCAACCGCTCCGTCTGCCAGCCGAGCACCTCGTCGGTGAGCCCCTTGAACGTCTTGCCGAGCATGACGAAGGAGCCGTCCGCGCCCCGCGCCCCCAGGTGCAGATTGGAGAGCTTGCCGGTGCGCCGCCCGTGCCCCCACTCGGCGGCGAGGACCACCAGGTCCAGCGTGTGGACGGGTTTGACCTTGATCCATGAGGCCCCGCGCCGCCCGGCCGCGTAGGGGCCGTCGTCCGCCTTGACGACGACCCCTTCGTGCCCGCGCCCCAGCGTGGCCGCCATGAATTCCTCGGCTGCGGCCGTGGCCGCCTCATCCGCCGGGTCGGCGACGACCGCCCGCCGCACCCTGGACTCCGGCGGCACCAGCGCCTCGAGTGCTCGGTGCCGCAGCCCGTAGGGGAGGTCGAGCAGGTCGCGGTCGCCGGCGTAGAGCACGTCGAAGAAGACCGCGCTGACCGGCAGCGCGCGGGCGGCCGCGGCGACGTCCACCCGGGAGCCGACCCGGCCCGCCGTCTCCTGGAAGGGTCGCGGCCGCCCGTCGGCGTCGAAGGCGAGCACTTCGCCGTCGAGTACGAACCGCTCACCGTCCAGCGCCCGCACCGTCGCGACGATCTCCGGCAGCCGGTCGGTGACGTCGTCGAGCGTGCGGGTGAAAAGCCGCACGTCGTCGCCGTCGCGGTGGGCCTGGATGCGGATGCCGTCGAGTTTCTCCTCGACCGCGCACGGCCCGCCCGCCTTCGTGACGGCGTCGGCCACGGATTTGGCCGAGGCCGCGAGCATCGGCAGCAGCGGCTGCCCCACGCTGAGCCGGAAGCCCCGGAGCGCGTCCGGCCCCTCGGCGAGCACCGCCTTGGCGACGGGTTCGAGCGCACCGGCCAGCATGACCGCCCGCCGCACGGCGGCGGGCTCCGCGCCGGTGGCGGCCGCCAGGCCCTCCGCGGCGGCCGCGTCGAGCGCGCCCTGCCGGACTTCGCCGGTGATCAGGCCGATCAGATACTCCTGCTCGGCGGCCGTGGCCGCGGCCAGCAGGTCCTGGAGCAGCCTGCGGCGCCCGGCCTGCGCGCCCTGGCCGGTGACCGCGGCGACCGCGGTCAGGGCCTCGTCCACGTCGGCGACGGTCAGCTGCGGGAAGGGCGCGGGCTCCGCCCGGTCCCGCAGCGCGGCCCACCCGACGCCGAGCCGCCCCTGCGGGAGCCGGCCGGCGACGTAGGCGATGGCGATCGGAGCGTCCAGCGGGCCGACGTCCCGGAAGAAGTCGGCGAGCAGTTCGGTCTTGCGGGTCCGCGACGATGTGCCTGCGACCTCCCGCGAGACCCGGGCGACCTCATCGAAGAGCATGTCTCCATCGTGCGACGCCCCGAGAGGAAGTGCGCGGTTTCACTCGAAAGGGGAATCGAAAAGATGTGCGACCCGGAGTTATGGTGGAGGCATGTCCCACCTGCAGACCTCTCTTTTCGCCACTGGCGCCCCGGTCCTCGGCGGCCTTGACCGGCTGCGCCGCACCGTCCTCGGGCACGGCGCGTGGATCGACGTGCTGCCCGGCTGGCTGAGCGGCGCGGACGACCTCTTCACCGAGCTGGCCGCCGAGGTCCCGTGGCGCGAGGAGCGGCGCGTCATGTACGACAGCGTGGTCGCCGTGCCGCGCCTGCTCTCCCACTACGGCGAGGGCGAGCCGCTGCCCGACCCGGTGCTCGCCGAGGCCCGCGACCGGCTCAGTGCGCATTACGCGGCGGAGCTCGGCGAGCCCTTCGTCAGCGCCGGGCTGTGCTTCTACCGCGACGGCCAGGACAGCGTCGCCTGGCACGGGGACCGTTTCGGCCGCGGCGCCACGCGCGACACGATGGTCGCGATCCTCTCGCTCGGCGACCCCCGGCCGCTGCTGCTGCGCCCGCGCGGCGGCGGCGCCCCCGCCTCCAGGGTGCCGCTCGGTCACGGCGATCTGATCGTGATGGGCGGCAGTTGCCAGCGCACCTGGGATCACGCGATACCCAAGACCCGGGCGGCCGTCGGCGGCCGGATCAGCGTGCAGTTCAGGCCGCGCGGCGTGGCCTGACCGGCCCGCGGGCCGCCGGCGGCCGCCGCCCGCGGGCTCCCGCAGCCAGGCGGGGCGGACCGGGCCGCGTCCGCCGGGGCGCCCGCAGGCGCGGGAGGCGGGTTCGCGCGCATGATGGAGAGGGGGCGTCCGGCGTATTCGGCCGGTCGCGGCCTCGGCCGGTTTCCGCCACTGGCGGGAGGGCAGGCGGGTGGACGAGCCGCCGCGGCGGCGCAGGCGTACCACCCCAAGCAGGAAGGACGTGGTCATCCGTGCGAACCGCATCCCCCTCAGCACACCCGACCGCTGTCCCGCGGGCGGCGGCTGGCGCACACCTCAGGTCGCCGGGTGAGACAGGTGCGGCGACATGACCGAGCGGATCGACGGCATCATGGGCGACGACGTTTACCAGCCGGACGGCAGCGAGATCCAGGAGGACACCGGTCCCCTGGAGCCCGAGGACACCCTGGACGACCGGGGCATCCCCGAAGTGCTCGACGAGGGGTATTCGCCCCCGGAGCGGCCCTTCGGCGTCGACCAGGTGGGGACCACCGCGGCCGAGCAGCAGGAGGGCGAGAGCCTGGACGAGCGGCTGCCGCGTGAGCGGCCCGACATCCAGGTGGAGGCCGACGACGGCCTGGGGGACGCCACCGACACCGACGGCGAGCTGATGGACTGGGAGGCCGGCGAGCTGCGTTCCGGGCGGCTGGTCGCCCCCGACGAGGGCGCGCACATCCGCGAGGACGGCATGGTCGGCGAGGACGTGGGCATCGACGGCGGTGCTGCCTCGGCCGAGGAGGCCGCGGTGCACGTCGTCGAGGACACGGACTGGCCGTCGCAGGACGACGAGGACGAGGACGAGTGATCGCGAGGAGCACAGCGGCCCGACCGTTCGGCCGGGCCGCACGGGTGGAGTGAACGACACCGCAGCGAAGGCGAGGAGTCGGTGCCATGAGCGACATGATGAAGCCCCAGGACACGGCCGGAGTGCCTGCCGGCCACGAGCGGATCAGCGGGCCGGCGAACATCCGCGGCGAGGCCGAGTTCTTCGACGCGCGCGCCCGGGCCGACTCCGAGGCGGTGGCCACCGCGCGTGCGCACCACGAAGGCCTGTCGGCCCAGGTGGTGGCGTCGGCCAACCGCGTGCACGAGATGCTGGACCGGATGCGGCACGACGGCACCCCGTCCCGCGCGGAACTGCGGCCGCTGGCCGCCGCGCTGACCGAGCACTGCCGGCTGGTCGAGGCCACCGCACACCGGGCGCTCAAGGACCACCACGCGGCCCTCGGCGCGGTGCGGGAGGACCACGCGGAGGGCGAGCGGCTGCGCGGCCTGCTCGACTACCTGATGACCGGCGACATCCCGGAGGGCTCGTATCCGCTGACCGTGGGCGGGACGCTGGCCGACATCGACCAGTACGTCGGCCATGAGCAGCGCGACCTGGTCCCCGCGATCGAGCGGGAGCTCTCGCCGCTGGAGAGCGCCCGCCTGGCCAGGGCGTTCCCCGGCTGATCGGTGAGGCGCCCCCGATACGGCAGGGCCGCCCGCCAGCCGTGAGGGCGGACAGGGACCGGCGGTCCCGCGAGGGTGACCGGGCGGGTCGCCGTGCGGACAGCGGGCACGGGGCAGCGAGGTGGCCGCCGTACCTGCGGCGGCCACCTCGCTGCCCTGCCGTCGGCGCCGGTCGCGGGGTCAGAGACCGATGAACTGGTAATCCGTCGCGATCCGCCCGTCCGGTCCGAGCAGAAGCACCTCGAGCCCGCCGCCCTGCGCCGCACCGCCGTCCACCGGCGCCCACTCCCAGCTGAACCTGACCACGTCGTGCAGCCGCTGCACATCCCCGCGGACCCGGAACCGCGAGGCGCCGGGCGCGACGAACTCCTCGTAGGACGTCCGCACCCGGAATTCGAGCGCGTCATGGCCGCGTGCTTCCAGGACCACGGTCCGCATTCCCACCTTCGCCGCCGCCTCCCGCATCTCCTCCGGCGGTTGCAGGACCTGGAGCGCGTCCTCGCCCCACAGCTCCTCGACGGCCTTGCGCCGTGCCCCCGGGTCCGGTTCGTTCCACACCGCGATGTAGCGGTCAGCGAACGCGGTCGGGTCGGCGTGGGGGTCGGTGCTCTGATCGATGTCGGCCATCGGTGCCACCTCGCTGGAAGTCGTCGTGCAACGCGCGTCGTTGCTCCAGCGACTGTGCTGCGCCCCGCGGAGCCGGACAATTCCCGCCAGGGAATGGCCCGTCCGGCCTCTTGCGCCCCGCCCCTGTGCTCAGGGGCCGGCGGTGAAATCCGCTGGCCTCCGGCGCGTGCCCGCGGCCATGCTGTGATCGTGGCAGACGGCTTCGAAGACCAGGTGGCCGAGGCCGGCGCGGTGTCCGTCGAGGGTTGGGACTTCTCCTGGCTCGACGGGCGGGCGACCGAGGAGCGCCCGTCCTGGGGCTACCAGCGGGCGATGGGGGAGCGGCTGGCCGGGGCCACGGCCGCGCTGGACATCCAGACCGGTGGCGGCGAGGTGCTCGCCGGGGTGCCGCGGCTGCCTCCGCTGATGGCCGCCACCGAGTCGTGGCCGCCGAATCTCGCCAAGGCCACCGCGCTGCTCCACCCGCGCGGGGCCGTGGTGGTCGCGGACGCGGACGAGCCGCCGCTGCCGTTCGCCGACGGTGCCTTCGACCTGGTGGTCAGCCGGCATCCCGTCACCGTGTGGTGGGAGGAGATAGCCCGGGTGCTGCGGCCGGGCGGCACGTACTTCTCGCAGCACGTCGGCCCCGCGAGCGCCGTCGAGCTGGTCGAGTTCTTCCTCGGGCCGCAGCCCGGCGCGGCGGGCGGCGCGCGGCATCCGGACCGGGCCAGGCAGGGGGCGCGGGAGGCCGGGCTCGACTTGGTCCAGCTGCGCGAGGAGTCACTGCGGATGGAATTCCACGACATCGGCGCGGTCGTCTACTTCCTGCGCAAGGTGATCTGGATGGTGCCCGACTTCACCGTCGACCGCTATCGGGACCGGCTGCGCGATCTGCACGACCGCATCATTGCCGAGGGGCCGTTCGTCACCCGTTCCACCCGCATGCTGGTCGAGGCACGCAGACCGGCCTGAGGGCTGTCCCGCGCGTCGTGCCGGATCAGCCGCGCGGCGCGTAGTAGGTCAGGAACATGTCGACGCCGGCAGTGATCAGCTGTTCGGCGAGCGCGTCATCCATGCCGGCGCCGTATGCGGCGTACATCATGTGCGGGAAGACCAGCAGCGAGTACAGCTGGACGACGGCCAGTTCGACGTCGGGGATGTCGAGCCGCCCCGCGGCGGCGAGCTCGGCGAGTGCGGCGCCGGCCGCCGGGTGGTGCAGGGTCGGGCTGTGGTGCCGCCAGGCGTCGTGCAGTTCGGGGAAGCGGTGCGCCTCGCGGGCCAGCAGGTTGCGCATGGCCAGCACATCGGGGTCGGAGCGGATGGCGGACACCCAGGCGCGGGCGGCCCTGGTGAAGGCGGCGCGCAGGTCGTCGCTGTCGGCCAGGTCGGCCACGTCGGTGGTCAGCGTGTCGCCCAGCGGCGCGTCCAGCGCCCCGGTGATGACCTCGACGAAGAGCGCCTGCTTGCTCCCGAAGTGGTTGTAGACGGTCACCTTCGACACCCCGGCCTCGGCGGCGATCAGGTCCACGCTGGCGTCGAAACCGTCGCGCAGGAAGACCGTTCGGGCCGCGGTGACGATGGCCTGCCGCTTGCGCTCGGCGCGCGGGCCGGTCGGGGGAGCGTGGTCAGCCGTCTTCTCGCTCATGGGCAGCAGTCTAGCCGCGCACCTGAACTGAACCGTTGAGTTCATATGAACTGTGCCGTACAGTTCACTTCCAGGTTCTCCCGTGCCGTGTCCCCCTCCCGTGCCCTGCTGCCGCGCGCAATCCGAGGAAGCGAACGCCATGACCCACCCGACGCTGGACCCGCTCGATCCGCACCCCGCCCACGGCCCCCACGAAGCGGCGCCCGACCCCCGCCGCTGGGCCGCGCTCACCGTGATCTGCCTGGCCCAGTTCATGCTGGTGCTCGACGTCACCGTGGTGAACGTGGCGCTGCCGGGCATCGCCCGCGATCTGCACCTGGACCGGACCACCCTCACCTGGGTGGTCACCTCCTACACCCTGTGCTTCGGCGGCCTGATGCTGCTCGGCGGCCGGCTGGCCGACGCGCTCGGCGCCCGCCGCACCGTGACCGCAGGCCTGGCGCTCTTCACCGCGGCCTCGCTGGCGGCGGGCGCGGCCACCGGGGCGGCCATGCTGATCGGCGCCAGGGTTGCGCAGGGCGTCGGCGCGGCGCTGCTGTCACCCGCCGCGCTGTCCCTGGTCACCA
The DNA here is from genome assembly GCF_043197715.1 of Streptomyces sp. NPDC049040. NCBI lineage: Bacteria > Bacillati > Actinomycetota > Actinomycetes > Kitasatosporales > Streptomycetaceae > Streptomyces > Streptomyces sp. NPDC049040. The sequence continues at coordinate 209,281 of NZ_JBICTO010000003.1, read as the reverse complement.
CGACCTTCCACGGCAAGGAGCGCACCAAGGCGCTCGGCGTGTGGGCCGGTATCGGCGGTGCGGGCTCGGCCGTCGGCGTGCTGCTCGGCGGTGCGCTGGCCGGCGGTCCTGGCTGGAGCTGGATCTTCTACGTCAACGTCCCCGTCGGGGTGCTGGCGCTCACAGCGCTGCCCCGGCTGGTCGCCGCCCGCGCCCCGCGCCCGTCCCGGCTCGACGTGCCCGGCGCGCTGCTGGTCACCGCGGCCACGACGGCGCTGATCTACGGCCTGGTCAAGGCAGGCGACACCGGCTGGGACGGCACCGCCACCGTGCTGCCGCTCGTCGGCGCCGCCGTGCTCTACGCCCTCTTCGCGGTCACCGAGCGCCGCACCGCGGCGCCGCTGATGGACGTGACGATGCTGACCAGGCGGCCGGTGGTGGCGGCGGCCCTGCTGATGCTGATCGCCACCGGGCTGCTGATCGCGACCTTCTTCCTCGGCTCGGTCTACCTCCAGCAGGTCAGGGGCCTGAGCGCGCCGCGGACCGGGCTGGTCTTCCTGCCGGTCGCGGTCACCACCGCGCTCGGCGCGCAGACCGCGAGCCATCTGCTCGGTGTCGTCGGCAGCCGCCCGACCGCCGTGGCCGGTATGGCGGTGGCGGCGGTCGGCATGGTGCCGCTGACCCGGCTGGACGGCGGCACCGGGATCAACTCCGTGCTGATGCCCTCCCTCTCGGTTGCCGCGCTGGGCATCGGCGCGGTCTTCGTCACCGCCGTCACCACCGCGATGGCGATGGTGCGGCCGACGGAGTCAGGGCTGGCGTCGGGCGTGGTCAACACCTTCCACGAGGTCGGCGGCTCCATCGGGGTCGCCGTCGTCTCCACGGTCGCCGCGACCGGCATCGAGGTGGGCAGCCCCTCCGGTTTCGCGCGGGCCTTCACCGTCCTGGCCGTCGCGGCAGGGGCCACCGCGGTGGTCGCCGTCGGCCTGGTGCCGCAGGGCCGCCCCAAGCCGCCCGGCGGCGGCCACGCCCACTGAGCCCGCGTCCGCCGGCCGGTACGGCGGAACGGGAAGGGGCCGCCGTCCTCGTGGAGGACGGCGGCCCCTCGGGTCACCGTGTCGGATCGGCCGTCAGTCGCCCGGCCGGCCGGCTACGGGTACGACGTCACGGTCGACGGCGTCGTGCCGGTGCCGGACGTTCCCGGACCGATGTTGTTGATGACATGGGCGTATTGGCCCATACCGCCGAGCGACACCACCAGCAGGTCGTGGAACTTCACCCCTGCGGTGGCCGGTGCCTCGAACCCGTGGTCCTGGATGATCGACGGGTCCGCGGTGTAGTTGCAGTAGCTGCCCAGGCCCCAGCCCTCGTGCGTGGTGACGTTGTCGTCCACCTTGTACGCGGCGAAGCCCCTGATGCTGCCGTTCTGGACCGCCGCCTGGTTCGGGGCGTCGTACGCCTTCTCGTTCTGGAAGAAGATCGTCTTGCCGTTCTGGCCGTGCCACTCCACGTCGTACTTCTTGAAGTGCTCCACGAACAGACCGGTGGCCAGCACGTTGTTGCCGTTCACCTTGAGGCCGATGTCGGCCGGGTTGACCGTCCAGCCGGTCGGTGCGCTGCCGTGGTCGGCCCGCCAGATCCAGGTGTGGTCGATGATCACGTCATTGCTGTTGATCTCGAACGCGGTCTGCGCCTGCGCCGGACGGGCGCCGCCGACCCGGACGAAGACGTCCTGGACGGTGGTGGGGTTGGCCGCGTGGCTCGCGGTCGAACCCTGCGCGCCCACCTGGAGCAGCTGCGGCGAGTTGCCCGCACCCGCGTCGATCAGGAAGCCGGCCAGCCGGACGCCGTCGACGTCCGAGACCTTCACCGCGTCCACGCCGTTGTCCGGCACGATCGTCGCGTAACCGAGCCCGAGCACCACGGTGTTGGCGCGGGTCACGTTGATCGGCTGGTCCACGTGGTAGATGCCGGGGGTGAAGACCAGGTTGAGGCCCTGGGCGAGCGCCGCGTTGATGGTCGCCGCGGTGACGCCCGGCTTCGCCACGTAGAACTGGCTCAGCGGGATGGAGGTACCCGGGGTGTTCGGCCACGACACGCCACTGGCGTTGGTGCGCAGGTTCGGCACGAACACCGAGTAGTTGCCGCTGCCGTCGAGGTACATGTACGGCTTCTCGCGCGACTCGGGGGTGGTGGCCAGCGTCGTGTAGACCGGGTTCGGGAAGCCCTGGGCGGGGGCGCCCTGGACACCCGAGAAGACCATGTTCCACACACCGTTGGTCCAGCCCTGGATGGAGCTGTCGCGGGTGTACCACTGCTGCTGCGAGTACGGGCCGACGGTGCCGTCGATCTTGCTGTCGGCGATGTAGCCGCCGGAAGCCCAGCCGTAGCTGGCCGGAGCCAGGTTCAGGCCGCCCTGGACGTGGACGCGACGGAAGGGAGCCGCCTGCGCGACCGCCCAGCGGTCGGTGCCGTTGACCGGCTTGATGGCCAGGTTCTCCACGGAACGCCAGAAGTTCTGGGTGGCGTTGCCGTTGAACCAGCCGGCGTCCACGGTGATGTCACCGTTGATCTGGACGTCGTCGGGGTTCTTGCCCAGGCCCGAGACCGAGGTGTAGAAGCCGACCTGGTCGTTGAGCCCGTTGTAGGTGCCCGGCTTGAAGAACACCTGGTAGCGGGCGTCGCCGAACTGGTTGCTCTCCTGCTGCTGGAAGATCTGGTCCAGCTGGCCCTGGATGTTCGGGGTCGAGGGGTCGAAGACCTTGACGTTGGAGCCGAGGTCGCCGCCGCCCTGGATCGGGCCGCCCGGGTCGGTGGGAGGCGGGGTGGTCGTGCCGCCGCCGCCGGTGCCGTAGACCTGGAACTCCCACAGCGAGTAGCCGTAGCCGGTGGCGCGGGCGGTCCCGTACAGCCGGACGTAGCGGCCGGTGCCGGTGACGTTCAGCGTCTGGTTGCCGCCGGTGCTCGTGGTGGTGGAGTAGATGTCGGTCCAGGCCGAGCCGTCGGCCGAGGTCTGGATCTTGAAGGCCTTGCCGTACGCGGCCTCCCAGTTGAGGGTGACGGACGAGATGGTGGCCGTGGCGCCGAGGTCGACCTGCAGCCACTGCGGGTCGGTGGCCGCGCTGGACCAGCGGGTGCCGGTGTTGCCGTCGACGGCCGCGGACGCCGGGGTGCCGGCGTTCTCGGTCGAGGAGGCGGTGGCGGTCTTCCCCTGCGACAGCAGGGTGCCCGAGGCCGGCGGGGTGGTGCCGCCCGTGGAGCCGTAGACCTGGAACTCCCACAGCGAGTAGCCGTAGCCGGTGGCGCGGGCGGTCCCGTACATCCGGACATAGCGCCCGGAACCGTTTACGGCGAGCGTCTGGATACCGCCGGTGCCCGTGGTGGTGGAGTAGACGTCGGTCCAGGCCGAGCCGTCGGCCGAGGTCTGGATCTTGAAGGCCTTGCCGTACGCGGCCTCCCAGTTGAGGGTGACGGACGAGATGGTGGCCGTGGCGCCGAGGTCGACCTGCAGCCACTGCGGGTCGGTGGCCGCGCTGGACCAGCGGGTGCCGGTGTTGCCGTCCACCGCCGCGGACGCCGGGGTGCCGGCGTTCTCGGTCGAGGAGGCGGTGACGGTCTTCCCCTGCGACAGCAGGGTGTCGGCGGCATGCGCGGAGCGCATGGGCACGAAGAGCAGCAGCGAGGCGATCAGCGCTGTGATGACCGCCGCGGCCGTCTTGCGCCGGTTCGACAACACCGAGGTTCTCAGCGCGGTCGTACCGGTGGGGGGAGCGAGCATGGGCGACTCTCCTGGTTTCACAGGTGGGGGAGCAGTGGGGTGCGCGTCCGGCCATACCTCGGCCCGACGGTGAATCAGGTGCCGTTCACGTCCCGGCAAGCGCTCTCCCGGCGGAAGTCCGATAGAAATGAGAGCGCTCTCCCGGCACACACCGCGATGTTTCTCCCTGTGTTTCATCCATGTCAAGAGTTGTGCACAAAGCCGAGGAGGCGAAAAGGGGAAGCCTCCACAAGTCCGGCAATTGGCCCGTAACTTGCGACAGGCCTTGAACTTGGCGCGGTGACCAGCGCGTATCGCAGAGGGTGTTCGGAAGTCGGCGTCGCCGTCACCCTTGCTGCACCTCGGTCGGCCAAGAGGCGCGCGGCGGACGGGCCGTGAGGTGCCTTCAGTTCGTGAACGCGGAAGCGGCGCGTCCTGTTCTGCGGCGGGTCAGGCGACCAGCGGCCCGCTCAGCACGGCCTTCCCGGCCTCCCGGTCGCCCTTCCAGGCCAGGCTCGGGTGGTCGGTCGGCAGCCGTCCCCAGAGCATCAGCAGCAGCTCGCCGGCCGTCCCGGTGACCGCGGCGGCCGGCGCGCCCGGGCCGTAGGTCCAGGAGCTGCCGGTGTCGGTCGCCTCGACCAGCACCGCCCGGGTCGGCGCGGCGGCCCTGCCGACCGCGATCTGCCGGGGCGCGAAGGTGTCGAAGACCTCGGCGACGCCGTCGGCGGCCAGTTCCGGGTCGAAGGGGGCCGGTGCCTGGCCGCGGGCGTGCTGGGCGTCCCAGCGGTGCACCAGGGTCTCCAGGCAGCGCCGCCGCTGCCAGAAGCCCACCGTGTGCGGCGGGTGGAAGGTCCAGGCGGGCGCGGCCGGATCGGTGTCGAGCGTGCTGAGCACGGTGTCCACCTGCCGGTCGAACCAGCGCAGCAGCGGGCCGGCCTCGCGCGGCGGCGGGGGGTGGCGGTGCCCGGGATGGCGGGCGGTCACCGCGGTGACCGCCCGGCGGTGGCCCGCGCCCAGATGGGCGGCCAGGTCGTACAGGGTCCAGCTGCCGCAGTGCTCGACCGGCACCGCCAGGTCGCCGCTCAGGCAGTCGCGGAAGGCGTCGGTCTCGCGGCGCAGCGCGGGGAGATATCCGGCGGTTTCCATGCACAGACCCTAAACCCGGCGTGTCGCACCCGGTGGCTGCGACGCTCCGGCGCACCCGGCTGCCGCGGGCGGGCGCGCGAAGGCCGCCCCGGTGGTGCCGGGGCGGCCTCGGTGGACCGGGGTCAGGGTGACCGGTCCTGCTGCGTGCCGTGCGCGTGCGCGGCGGACGCCGTCAGGCGGTGGTGGCAGCCTGGCGACGGTTCTTGCGGGCGTAGTAGAGCGCTCCGCCGCCGACCAGCAGGACACCGGCGGTGATGCCGAGCGGGAGGGCCGGCGAGGAGCCGCCGGTCTCCGCCAGGGTCTGGGTGGACGCGTTGTTGCCCGAGCCGCCGGTCGTCGAGCCGTGGCCGCCGGTGGAACCGCCGTTGCCGTTGCCGCCGCCGTTGGCGTTCGAGCCGCCGTTCGAGCCACCGGTCGAACCGCCGTTGCCGTGCGTGTCGATCGGCTTGACCGACTTGACCGAGCCGTCGGTGTTGAGCAGCACCTGCTTGTTGTTCGGGTGCTTGAAGTCGAAGGCACCGTTCAGCGAGTTGGCACGGGTGTCGAAGGCCGCGTCACCGACACGCCCGGTCTTCCAGTTGTCCTCGATGAACTTGGTGATGGAGGTCTGCTCGGTGCGGGTGTGGTCCACCGAGTTGACCTTGCTGTAGGGCGAGATCACCAGCAGCGGCTGCCGGGTGCCCGGGCCGCAGCGGTCGGAGTAGCCGCCGGCCGACTTCGGGCCCGCCTGGCAGGCCGGGCTGTCGACGGCCTTGCCGTTGGAACCGACCGTGGCGTCCTTCGAGCCGTTCTGCGGCTTGGCGTACGCGTGGTCGTACCAGCCGTCGGAGTCGTCATAGGAGACGACGACCGCGGTGTCCTTCCACTCCGGCGACTGCTGGAGCTGGTTGATCTCCTTGATCAGGAAGTTCTGCTCGTCGATCGGGTCCGAGTACGCGCCGTGGCCGTCCTGGAACTCGGCAGCCTTGAGGAAGCTGACCGCAGGCAGGTTGCCCGCCTTGAGCGCCGAGTCGAAGTCGGTCAGGTCGTAGTTGTGGTTCGCCTGGCCGTTGTGGCCGATCTCGGCGGTGGTCTTCGGCGCGAGGTGGTGCGGGTTCGCCGTCGACTTGTAGTACTGGAAGGGCTCGTGGTGCGCGCTGTAGTCCACCGAGGAGGCGCCGCCCACGTTGGTGTGGGTGTTGCCCTGGCAGCTGGCGTAGTCGCCCGACTTGCCGTCCCAGGGGGTGGAGGGGCGGAAGCCGCCCTGGAACCAGCCCCACGTCACGCCCTGCTTGTTCAGCAGGTCGCCGACGTTCTTGCCCTGCATCGCGGCCAGCGCGTTGCTGCTGGTGTGACTGGCATCCGCGCAGTCGTCGAAGGCCGGGTCGGGGTCGTTGATGACCGTGCCGACGCCCCTGGCGTCCGGGGAGACGACCGTGTACGCGTCAGGCGTCGCGGTCTGCTTGGGGTTCTCGGTGCCCGACTTGGGGTCGACCGAGACCACGCCGTGCGTCTGCCCGGAGATCAGGTTGAGCGCGCCCGGGGTGGAGGGGCCGTAGGTGGTGCTGAAGGAGTTGTCGCCGAGCGAGTAGTGCTGGGCGTAGTTCCACAGGCCCGTCACGGTGTTGCCGTCGTAGTAGTCCATCACCAGGCCGGGCTCGCCGAACAGACCGCCGGAGCAGGTGCTGGTCTCGGTGTTCTGCACGTACTGGTCGGCCTTGCCGCCGTTGGCGGCGTACTGCTCAGCGCCGTAGTTGTGGTTCTGGTCGCAGGTCACGGCCTGGCTCGGGGCGAGCCGCTTGGGCGGGTACTGGTTGGGGTTCTTCTTCAGCAGGCCCGCGTGGCCGAGGGTGTCGATGTTCTTCGGCGTGTCCTTGGCCGCGGTGAACTTCGTGCCGTCGGTGTTGGCCGCGACCGGGTAGCTGCCGAAGTAGTGGTCGAACGAGATGTTCTCGTCGAAGATGACCACCAGGTGCTTGATCGGGGTCGCCGTCTTGCCGCCGGCGCCGTTCTGGTCGTGCGAGTCGGCGTGGGCGGGGGCCGTGCCACCCGCCAGTACGAGTGCCGCAGCCCCGGCGAACGCACCCCAGCGCGCCGCGCGCCTGCGCGCGCCCGCCCCTCTTCTCCTGCTCGTACCGCCTGTGGTGCTCATGCTTTCTCAGCCTCCGCTAAGTGGCGCTCTACGTGTGCCGCCGTGGATTCGTGCACGTTGTCGAACGCGATCGTCCGGTCGATCCGCGACATGACAACCACCCCATGGTGGAGCCAGGGTGAACAGCGGGTCAGTAAATCCAGGACAAGTCTTGACTCGCCCTTTGCGCACCGGGTGCCGGTTTCAGGCCAGCAGGGCGCGCCCCAGCCAGTCGGATCGGTCCCGCACCCCCGGCAGCGCGTAGAAGTACCCGCCACCGAACGGCGAGATGTAGTCCACCAGAGGTTCACCGGCAAGTCGCTGCTGGACCGCGGCGAACTGCCGCTCCAGGTCCTGCTGGTAGCAGACGAAGATCAGCCCCATGTCGAGGTCGCCGTTGCTGTCCATGCCCCGGTCGTAGTTGTAACCCCGGCGCAGCAGACGCGAGTTGTCGGTCTTCGCGGTCCGCGGGTTGGCCAGCCTGATGTGGCTGTCCAGCGGGATGACGTCACCGGTCGGATCCTGGGAGAACTTCGGCGTGTCGAACTCGTGCGAGCCGTCGAGCGGCGCGCCGGTGTCCCGGCTGCGGCCGAACATCCGCTCCTGCTCGGTGATCGAGACCCGGTCCCAGAACTCCACCAGCATCCTGATCAGCCGGACCACCTGGTACGAGCCGCCCGCCGTCCAGGCCGGTTCTGCGCCCGCCCCGACCCACACCAACCCGTCGGCGACCGACGCGTCCTTGACGTCAGGATTGGCCGTGCCGTCCTTGAAGCCCAGGTGGTTGCGGGGGGTGCCGCTGGGCCGCGGCGGGCTGGTGAAGCCGTCCATCCGCCAGCGCACCTGCATGCCGCCCCTGGTGTTGCGGGCGATGTCACGCAGCGCGTGCAGCACGGTGTCCGCATGCGGCGCGCTGAGCTGGAGGCTCAGATCGCCGTGGCACCACGCCTGGTCGAGGTCGTCGTCGTCGAACGCGGGCATCTGCGACAGCCGCAGCGGCTTGCGGTCGGACAGCCCGAACCGCCCGTCGAAGAGCGACGCGCCCACCCCCGCGGTCACCGTCAGGCCGTCGCCCGGCACCTGCGGGCCCAGCGTGCCGCTGTCGGACGGCGAGTCGGTGATGCCCAGCGGGGCGGGTGTGCCGCCCGAGGTGAGGAAGCGCGCCCGGTCGGTCACCGTGTGCAGCAGCTCGGTCAGCTCCCGCCGGTCGGCGGCGGTGACGTCGAAGGACAGGAAGGCGGTGGACAGCTGGACGTCCTCGACGATGCCCGCCTGGTGCACTCCGTGGAAGCCGGCCCTGCGGGATATGGGGGACCCGGTCGGGGTGGCCGCCGACGCGGCGGATCCGGCCAGGGCCGTGGCGCCGCCGGCGACCGCGCCGACCGCGCCCACGCCCAGGGCCGCGCCGCGCAGGAATCCGCGCCTGCGCAGGTCGCCGCCGTGCTGGGTGTCGGTCATGCCGTCCTCCGTACTTCGAAGATCGCCGCCACCGGGGCGAGTTGTTCGAGCAGATCGCCGAAGGCGGCGTTGATCTGCTGGCGCTGGGTGTGGGTGAGCCGGTCCACCGGCGTCCAGTTGCCGCCGTGCCGCTGGGCGTCGAGGGCTGCCTGGGCGCGGTCGAGAGCGGCGTCGAGCTTGGCGAGCCCGGCGTCGCGGGGCACCAGCAGGCCGCGCAGCCGGGCCAGGATCGCCCGGGTGCCGTCCAGGTTGGCACGTGCGGTGGCCAGATTCGTCCCGCTGCCGTAGTCCGTACGGGCGGTCAGCTCGAACTGGTCGGCGTTCTCGATGATCTCGTGGGCGCGCAGGCCCATCGCCGCAGGATCCATCCGCTGCTCGGGCCAGCCGGCCAGCAGGGTGTGCACCGCGCCGTCGAGCGCGGCGGCCGGTGCGCGCAGCGAGGCCGCGGACTCGCCGTGCCACAGCCCGTACTCGATCCGGTGGAATCCGGCGAAGTCCGGATCCTTCACCGCGCCAGGGGTACGGGCCACGGTCCCGTTGATCGCCGCGTCCGCGTCGCCGAAGGTGTCGTAGGCGGCGCCCATCCGCTCGTAGACCAGATGGGCGGTCAGCCAGTCGCGGCGGGCCGCGGCCAGGTCGCCCCGGCCGATGTCCGCCTTCAGGGTGCGGGTGCCGGCCGCGAGGTCGGCGATCCGCTGCCCCACCCATTTCTGGTACTCCAGCGTCGGGGGGATCAGGTCGTGCTGGTTGACGGGGGCGGCGGCGGGGCCCTGCGGCTGCTTGCCGGCCACCACGACGGTCGGCCCCGACACGGCGTCGGTGTCGTTCTGGAGGCACTTGAAGGCGTAGCTGCCGCTGCCCAGGGCGACGGTCATCGGCCGGGTGCTGCCGGGCGCCAGGCCCTCCACCTCGCCGTAGATCCGGCCCGTGCGCGGGTCGGTGAGGTCGACCTCGGAGGCGGTGCTCGACACGTTGTGCAGGTCGAAGACCTGGGTGCCGGCCTGGGGGCGGCTCCAACCGCGGCCGCAGCCGCCGGTCGAGACCTCGATCGCGGTGTGCCGCAGCCCGTCGGCGGGGGCGGCGCCCTTGGCGTCGGCCCGGGTCGGGCCGCCGCCCGTCCCGGCGACGAGCACGGTGGCGGTGACGGCGCCGGCGACGGCGATCACCGCGGCGACGGCCTGCCACCTGCGGGTGAAGCGGGTCCGGGAGTCCCCGGGGCCGCCGGGGGACTCGGGCGCTTCCGGGTCCTCGGCGGCCGGGGGCGGGTGTGGTGTACTCATGCCGTCAGGTTCGGCGGACACACCGGACCTCCAGTTTCGGTGCAGTGGTATCGAACGCGGCTCATGCTAAGCACCGTGCGGCCCGGCCATACGGCTGCCGATGGCCGGGAATCCACAATTCCGCGCCAGTTCACCATCCGGTCACCAAGGGCACCCTTACCGGGGTTTTCCCGGGTCGCCGAATCCCCGGATCGCCCGGTCGCGGGGTGACGGCCGCTCGGGCGGCCGGAGGCGGCGGGCCCCCGGCCGGCGGATGCCGTGACCGCACGTCACGGACGGGCGAGGGGGCCGGGCCGGTGCGCGCCGGGGGCCGTCAGGAGCGCCTCGATGCGGTGCCAGGCGTCGGACGCCTCGCGGGGGCGGTAGGTGTCGCGCTCGTCCGCGAGGAAGCCGTGCGGGGTGCCGGGGTAGACCACGACCTCGTGCGGGACGCCCGCGGCGGTGAGGCGCTGCCGGGTCAGCCGGGTCTGGTCCTGCGTGACCACATGGTCGTCCGCGCCCACCAGGTACAGCACCCGGCAGCCCTGGTCCGCGATGCCCTGCGTGAGGTCGAGCAGCGGGTCGGGCGTGCTCAGCGCGGTGCCGGTGACGTCGAGCCAGCCGGGATAGACCACCGCCGCAGCCGACAGCGGCACCTGGCTCGCCGCGTAGAAGGCCAGGTGGCCGCCCAGGCTGAAGCCGGCCATGGCCGGCCGCCCCGCGGAGTCCCCGCGCTCCTCCAGATGGGCGATCACCGCGAGCAGGTCGGCCTTGACCCCCTCGCGGGTGAGCCGGTCGAGCAGCGCGTGACCCTGCGCGCGGCCCCGCTCGTCGGCGGTGCCGCAGAAGCCCGGCGCGGTCCTGTGGTGGAAGTCGGGTACGACCGCGAGCAGGCCGAGCCCGGCCAGCCGGTCGGCGGTCCTGCGGATGTACGGCGTCACGCCGAACATCTCGAACCCGACGATCACCGCGGGCCACGGCCCGCCGCCCGCGGGCCGGGCGACGTACGCCGCCATCGGCTCGGTGGCGCCGGCCACCGTGATGTGGACCGTCCTGCCGGTGACGGGACCGGATATCGCTTCCATGACACTCCTCGTGCGCTACCGCTGCCTGACGACCTGTCCGAGTCTGCGGGCGGCCCGGCCGCCCGGTCCAAGACCCGTTCCGGGCGCGGCGATACCCTCGGCGCATGGCCGCCGCACCGCGCACCGCGCGGCACCGCGGAGGAAGGGGGGCGGCAGTGGATCTCGACCTGCGCAAGGTGCGCTACTTCGTGGCGGTCGCGGAGCGCCTGCACTTCAGCCGGGCCGCCGAGGACCTGCTCATCGCCCAGCCGGCGCTGAGCCGGCAGATCCGCGCCCTGGAGAGGGAGCTGCGGACCGAGTTGTTCGTCCGCGACAGCCACCGGGTGGAGCTGACCGCCGCAGGCCGCCGGCTGCTGGACGACGCGCGGCCGCTGCTGGCCGCGGCCGACGCCGCCCGGCGCCGGGTCGGCCGGGCCGCGGAGGGCGAGGGACGGCTGGTGGTCGGCTTCCGCAGCGGCATCCGGGTGACCGACGCGGTCCGGGCGTTCGGCGCCGACCACCCCGGCGTGACGGTCGAGGTGCGCCGGGTGGAGTGGGACGACCAGGCGGAGGCGGTGCTCGACGGACGGGTCGACCTGGCGTACGTGAGGCTGCCGGTGCTCGAGTCCGGGCTGGCGCTGACACCCCTCTACGGCGAGCCGCGGATGGCCGCGCTGCCCGCCGGGCACCCGCTGGCCGGCCGCGAGCGGCTGACCGCGGCGGAGTTCGCCGCGCAGACCGAGATCCTGCACCTGTGCGGCAACACCGAGGCAGCCGGCCCCGGGGAGGTCTCCGCGGTCCGCACCGTCGAGGAGAAGCTGGAGTACGTGGCGGCCGGCCGCGGGCTGACCTGCCTGCCGCGCTCCGCCGCGCTGCTGTACCGCCGCCCCGACGTCGTCTACCGGCCGGTCACCGGCCTGCCGCCCGACCAGGTCGCGCTGGCCCGGCCGGCGGCGCGGCCCTCGCCGCTGGCCGACGCCTTCGCGGCGGCGGCGCGGCGTACGGCGCCGGCCGCCGCGGACTGAATCCCGGGCTCAGCAGGTCAGCAGGCCCGCGTTCTGCTTGGCCGTCAGCACCCGCCGCAGGCTGTCGGACACCGCGCTGCGCAGAGCGGCGTCCTGCGGCATCCTGCTGAGCACCGCGGCGGTCATCGGCACGATGTCGCTCGGCTTGACGGTGAGCACCACATTGCCGCCCGCCTTGAGGAAGTCCACCGCCCGCTGTGCGGGCGTGCGGTCGCTGACCGCGACGGCCGCGCCCAGGTCGTCGGAGATGACCGCGCCTTGGAAGCCGAGCGAGCCGCGCAGCAGGCTGCGGATCACCGCGGAGGAGAAGGCCGCCTGGTTGTGCGGGTCGATCCTGGAGTAGATCGCGGACGACACCATCACGAAGGGCGTGCCGGCCTTGATCGCGCTGCGGAACGGCTCGAGGAAGGGGTCGGTGCGGGTGGTCGTCGAGTCGGTGACGCCGGCGCTGAAGTCGGTGTTGCCGGTCACCCGGCCGAGCCCGGGGAAGTGCTTGGCGGAGGTGATGACGCCGGCCTGGAGCATGCCGCGCAGGAAGGCGGTGCTGTGGGTGGCGACCGTCGAGGGGTCGGTGCCGTACTCGCGCTGCAACTTGCCGATCGGCGCGTTGACGTTGACCAGGTTCGGCGGGACGGTGTCGGCGACCGGCGCCAGGTTCATCGTCACCCCGGCGGCCTTCAACTGCTGCGCCCAGGTCTTCGCGTCCTTCTGCAGGGTGCTCGCGGAGAGCTTCCCCTGCTGCAGCGCAGACGGGATGGTGCTGAAGCCGGGGCCGCCGAGCACCTGCACCTTGCCGCCCTCCTGGTCGGTGGAGATCAGCATCCTGACGGTCGATCCCTTGACCGAGGGCACCAGTTTCCTGACCTGGTCGGTGACCTTCTTGATCCCCGCCGTGCCGGCGGTGGTGTGGCCCATGAGGAAGACCGAGCCGACCCGGCCGCCGGTGATCGCGGCGGCCTGCGCGCTGGTCATGCCGGAGCTGCTCACGGCGCTCATGAACAGCTGGCCGACCTGCTGGGCCTGGCTCATGGCGGAGGCGGTCCTGCTCACGCAACTCGCCGGCTTGGCGGTGGTCGGCTTGGGCGGCGGCACCGCCGTGGTCTGCGAGGCGGAGGGGGAGGCCGTCGTGGTGGTTCCGCTCGGCGAGCCGGGGGTGGTGGCGGGGGAGGAGCCAGGGGCGGTCGCCGAGGTGGTGCTGCCCGAGGAGTTCGAGCCGCCGTCGCCGCAGGCGGTCAGACCGGCGGTCGCGGTCGCCAGCAAGCCGAGTACGAGTCCGGCACCGCGGAGCCCGCCGGTGAGGGCGGCGCCGCGGGTGCCGCGTCGCGATCCGGCGCGGGCCCGCGCTCGGTACGGTGGCGGGGCTGCGGGAGAACGGGTCGGCTTGCGCACGGCGGGACCTCACACCTCATCGGTCGTACGGTAAGGGCCGGAAACAGCGGTCGTGTCTCCCTTGTCTTCCTGCCACCCGAGACACCAGTCATCTCATGTGAAGAAAAGAAACCCTCGTCAGTGGATCAGGATGCCCCCTGACGGCCCTGTTCCGCATCCCGGGAGCCTCGCGCGCCACCGTACGCACCGCCGCGGGTGCCGCCGCGCGCCCCGCCGTCGCGAATCGCCTCACGCACTGCCGTACGCACGGTGCTTGACGGTGCGCAAGGCCCGGGGTGAGCATGTGGGAGCGCTCCCACAGGCGGGCGGGCGGACGACGACTCCCGGTTGGCCGGCCGCCCGCCTGCGGGAGCGCGCTCCCCCCACCACGACCATCGCCCTCCCAGGAGGACGCGTGCCCATCTTCGGAAAACCGCCCGTGCGCGCCATCCGCCGCGCCCGGGCCGCGGCGGTCACCGCCGTCGCCGCCCTGCTGCCGCTGGTGATGGCGGCCACCGCGGGCGCGCCCGCGGCCCGCGCCGCCACCCCGGCCGCCGCCCCCGCCGCGGCCGGCGGCTACAACTACGCCGAGGCGCTCCAGGACTCGATGCTCTTCTACGAGTCCCAGCGCTCGGGCAAACTCCCCGCCGACAACCGCGTCACCTGGCGCGGCGACTCCGACCTCACCGACGGTGCCGACCACGGCCTCGACCTGACCGGCGGCTACCACGACGCCGGGGACGAGGTGAAGTTCGGCTTCCCGATGGCCTTTTCGATGACGATGCTCGGCTGGGGCGGCATCGACGAGGCGTCCGGCTACGCCAAGAGCAAGCAGGACACCTACCTGCTGCGCAATCTGCGCTGGGGCGACGACTGGCTGCTCAAGGCGCACCCGTCGGCCAACGTGCTCTACGGCCAGGTGGGCGACGGCGGCAGCGACCACTCCTTCTGGGGGCCGCCCGAGGTCAACCCCTCACCGCGTCCCTCGTTCAAGATCGACGCCTCCTGCCCCGGCTCCGACCTGGCGGGCGAGTCCGCCGCGGCACTGGCCTCCTCGTCCATGGTCTTCAAGGCGAGCGACCCGTCCTACGCCGCCACCCTGCTGACCAACGCCAAGCAGCTCTACACCTTCGCCGACACCTACCGCGGCACCTACGACAAGTGCATCACCGCCGCCCAGGGCTACTACAACTCGTGGAGCGGCTACTGGGACGAGCTGGTGTGGGGCGCGCTGTGGCTCTACCGGGCCACCGGCGACAGCACCTACCTGGCCAAGGCGGAGACGTACTACGCCCAGCTGCCCAAGATGAACCAGACCACCACCCCCGAGTACAACTGGACGCTGGCCTGGGACGACAAGTCCTACGGCGACTACGTGCTGCTCGCGGAACTCACCGGCAAGCAGACCTACATCAACGACGCCGAACGCTGGCTCGACTGGTGGACGACCGGGGTGAACGGCCAGAAGGTCACCTACTCGCCCGGCGGTGAGGCCTTCCTCGACACCTGGGGATCGCTGCGCTACTCCTCCAACACCGCCTACGCGGCACTGCAGTTCGCGGACTGGCTGGGTGCGCAGGGCAAGGACGCGGCGAAGGCGCAGACCTACCACGACTTCGGTGTGCGGCAGATCGACTACGTCCTCGGCGACAATCCGGCCAAGGAGAGCTACGAGATCGGCTTCACCAACTCGGGCAAGAACACCAAGTGGCCGCAGAACCCGCACAGCAGGGCCGCGCACGGCTCCTGGTCGCAGTCGATGACCGAGCCGGCCGCGACGCGTCACCTGGACTACGGCCTGCTGGTCGGCGGACCCGGCTCGGCGGACGACGGATTCTCCGACGAGCGCTCCAACTACGGTGAGACCGAAGGCGCGCTGGACTACAACGCGGGCTTCTCGGGAGCGCTCGCCGCGCTCGCCGACGAGTACGGTGGCACACCGCTGGCCGACTTCCCGCCGAAGGAGACCCCCGACGGGCCCGAGGAGTTCCTCCAGGCCGCGGTCAACGCCGCGGGCACGAATTTCTACGAGATCAAGGCGCAGGTGGTCAACAAGTCCGGCTGGCCGGCCCGCCACCTCACGCACGGCAGCTTCCGCTACTACTTCACCATCCCCTCCGGCACCAGCCCGTCGCAGGTCAGCGTGACCTCGGCCTACAACCAGTGCCTGGCGCCGACCGGTCCGACCCTCCTGTCGGGCAACGTCTACTACGTCACGATCAGTTGCGAGGGCCAGGACATCGCGCCCGCGGGGCAGTCGCCCTTCCACCGCGAGGTGCAGTTCCGGCTGAACTTCCCCGGGGCGCACGACCCGACCGGCGACTGGTCCTACCAGGGGGTGTCCACGGTGCCCGGCTCCACACCGGTCACCGTCAGCCGCATGGTGCTCTACGACGGCTCCACCGCGGTCTGGGGCACCCCGCCCAGCGGCTCAGGCACCACCGACCCGCCGCCCTCGACGCCGCCGGGCGCTCCGGGTACGCCCACCGCGTCGGCGGTCACCGGCACCTCGGTCACCCTGCACTGGACCGCGGCCACCGCGGGCAGCCTGCCGCTCGCGGGCTACCAGGTCTACGCCGACCGGGGCGCGGGGCCGGTGCTGGTCGGGACCACGACCGCCACCAGCCTGGTCGTCAGCGGGCTGACGGCGGGCACGGCGTACGCGTTCACCGTGAAGGCGATCGACACCGCGGGCACCGCCTCCGCGGCCTCACCCGCGGTGACGGTGACCACGACGGGTACCACGCCGGGTGGCGGCGCGGCCTGCACGGCCGTCTACAAGGTGACGAACGCCTGGTCGGGCGGTTTCCAGGCGGACGTCCTGGTCACCAACACCGGCAGTGCGGCGCTCAACGGCTGGACGCTGACCTTCACCTTCGGCGGCGACCAGAAGATCGGCAGCGGCTGGAACGGCACCTTCACCCAGAGCGGGCAGAAGGTGACGGTGACCAACCCGTCGTACGCGCCGTCACTCCCGGCCGGCGGCGCGATCGATCCCGGCTTCACCGGCACCTACAGCTCGAGCAACGCGGCGCCGACCGGCTTCGCGTTGAACGGCGTCAGCTGCACGTAGCGCCCCCGGTGTGCGGGAGGGGGAGCCGGCCGGCTCCCCCTCCCACACACCCCCTGGCCTCCCCGGCCCGGGGAGGCCAGGGCCGGCTCAGCCGGCGGGCAGGTCGGCCAAGCGGCGCGCCAGGTAGCGGCGTTCGGCCTCGGTCGGGGCCAGGCCCAGGGCCTCGCGGTAGGCCGCAGCGGCCTCCCGCGGCCGGTCGAGCCGCCGCAGCAGGTCCGCCCGGGTGGCGGGCAGCAGGTGGTATCCGGCCAGCTCACCACCGTCGGCGACGGCCTCGACCAGCCGGAGCCCGGCCCGCGGCCCGTCGGCCATCGCGACGGCCACCGCCCGGTTCAGCTCCACCACGGGACCCGGCGACATCCGGGCCAGCTCGCCGTACAGCAGCGCGATCTGCGGCCAGTCGGTGCCCGCCGCGTCCGCGGCCTCCGCGTGGCAGGCCGCGATGGCGGCCTGCACCTGGTAGGGGCCGGGCCGCCGGGAGGTGAGCGCCGCCTCCAGGACGGCGGTGCCCTCGGCGATCCGCCGCCGGTCCCAGCGGCCGCGGTCCTGCTCCTCCAGCGGCACCAGATCGCCGTCCGCGTCGGTCCTGGCCGCGTGCCGCGCGTCGTGCAGCAGCATCAGGGCCAGCAGCCCCGCCGGTTCCGGTTCCTCCGGCAGCAGCGCGGCGAGCAGCCGGGCCAGCCGGATCGCCTCCGCGGTGACCCTGCGCTGGTCGGGGCCCGCGGCCCCCGGTGCGTAACCGGCGTTGAACAGCAGGTAGAGGATGGCGAGCACCGCCGCGGTGCGCTCCGGCAGCAGTTCCGGCGGCGGCACCCGGAAGGGGATGCCGGCGTTCTTGATCTTGTTCTTGGCCCGGGTCAGCCGTTGGGCCATCGTCCCCTCGGGCACCAGGAAGGCCCGTGCGATCTCGGCGGTGCCCAGCCCGGTCAGGGTGCGCAGGGTCAGCGCGACCTGTGCGGGCAGCGGGAGTGCCGGGTGGCAGCAGGTGAAGATGAGCCGCAGCCGGTCGTCGGGCAGCGCGTCGTCCCGCGACGGCTCGTCCTGCGGCCCGGTCGGCGGCGGCTCCGGGGCGAGGCGTGCGGCCTCGCGCAGCTTGACGCTCTCGTTGGCCGCCCGGCGCAGCCGGTCCAGCGCCCGGTTGCGGGCCGTGGTGGTCAGCCACGCGCCTGGGCGGCGCGGTACACCGTCCCGCGGCCAGCGCTCCAGCGCCCGCTCGAACGCGTCCTGCGCGCACTCCTCCGCCAGGTCCCAGTCCCCGGTCTGCCGGATGACCGCCGCCACGACCCGGCCCCACTCCTGGGACCAGGCCGTGGCGACGGCTTCCTTCACCGCGTCGCGCACCGGTGCCTCACTCCGTCCAGAACGGCCGCACCTCGACCATGCCGAACTTCGCCACCGGGTGCTTGGCCGCGATCTCGATGGCCTCGTCCAGGTCGGCGCAGTCGATGATGTCGAAGCCGGCCATCTGCTCCTTGGTCTCGGCGTACGGCCCGTCGGTGAGCAACCGGGCGCCGTTCCTGACCCGTACGGTCGTGGCGTCCTCGGCAGGGCGGGTCCTGTTGCCGTCGAGCCGGACGCGCCTGCGGGTCATCTCCTCGACCCAGGGCTCGGCGTCCAGGTCCTCGGGGGTGGCGCCCGGGAAGCCGTCGGCGGTCTCACTGCAGATCAGCAGCAGGTACTTCATGGCACATCTCCTCGTCCGTCTCCTCGCCGGGAAATTCTGCCCGGTCATCCATACGACGATCGGCGGGCCCGCGGATGTACACCCCGCGGCGGATCCGCCAAAGTTTTTCCGCGACCCGGCCGGGGCGGCCTTCAGCCGACCCAGGCGCGGGTGCTGCGGCGCTGTGCGAAGAGGGTGCCCGCGATACCCGTGAGCAGGGCCGCGGCCACCGGCAGCGGCAGCTCGCGGCCCACGTGCCCGATCAGCGCGGCCCCTGCCAGCGCGCCGAGGAAGAGCGCGGCAGCCGACAGCAGCCTGGTCCCCGCCCTGGCGTCCGACCCGCCCGCGAGGCGTCCGTCCGCGGCCACCCCGGTGATCGTCCCGGTCAGCACCGTGGTGCTCAGGTCGGGCACGCCGAGCCGCCGCACCACCGCGTTCTGCCCACCCATCGCCAGGGCGAGCAGTACGACAAGCCCCACCCGCCACCCCCCGGCCGCCGGCAGGTCGGCCACCGAGGCGAGCACCCAGGCGGCGACCACCAGCACGACCTGCCCGGCGCTCACCGCCAGCAGCAGCCGCCCGCGGTGCCCCGGCACCCGGTGGGTGAGCCGGCCGCCCAGCACTGCCCCCACGGCGAACGCGGCCAGCGACATCACGGACGCGGTCACCGAGAAACCGCTCGCCCCTGCCAGCGAGAAGCCCATGAAGACCACGTTGCCGGTCATGTTGGCGACGAAGACATGGCCGAGCACCAGATAGCTGAAGGAGTCCACCAGTCCGGTGACCAGCGTCAGGGCGAGCAGCAGCGGCGGCAGCGGGCCATGCGGGCCGGCCAGGTCGGGAACGACGGTGGCGCGGGCCTCGCGGACGACGGGATGCACGGCTGACGACCTCCGGTGGGCGTACCCGGGCGGGTACGGGACAGACGTACCCACCAGGGCTGGGATACCTCCCAGGCAAAGCTCCCGGAGGACCTGACGCACCATCGTGCCCGGTCGGACCTACCGGGCGCGGCAGCCGCGCGAGGGAAGCCGGCCGATGTGAGACTTCGACACGGAGGTGCCCCGATGGACGGATCCGCTGCGGGTCCCGCCGGCGGGACCGGCGACACGATCACCACGGATGTGCCGGCCCGCCTCGACCGGCTCCCCTGGTCACGCTGGCACTGGATGATCGTGATCGGCCTCGGTACGGTCTGGATCCTCGACGGGCTCGAAGTGACCACCGTCGGCAACATCGCCGGGCGGATCGCGGAGGACGGCAGCGGCCTGGCCGTCAGCGCCGCCCAGATCACCGGCATCGCCGCCGCGCTCTACGTGGCGGGCGCCTGCGCGGGCGCACTGTTCTTCGGCTGGCTGACCGACCGCTTCGGGCGCAAGAAGCTTTTCATGATCACGCTCGCGGTGTACCTGAGCGCCACCGCGATGACCGCGCTGTCCTTCCAGCCCTGGTGGTTCTTCACCTTCCGCTTCCTGACCGGCTTCGGCATCGGCGGCGAGTACGCGGCCATCAACTCCGCCATCGACGAGCTGATCCCGTCCCGCTTCCGCGGCCGGGTCGACCTGATCATCAACGGCAGCTACTGGCTGGGCGCGATCGGCGGCTCGCTGCTGTCGATCGTCATGCTGAACACCGGCATCTTCCCCAAGGACGTCGGCTGGCGGCTCACCTTCGCGCTCGGCGTGGTGCTCGGCCTGGTGATCATGCTGGTACGCCGCCACGTGCCGGAGAGCCCGCGCTGGCAGTTCATCCACGGCCACGGCGACGAGGCGAACGAGCTGGTCGGCAAGGTCGAGAAGGAGATCGAGGAGGAGAAGCACGAGCGGCTGCCCGAGCCGAAGACGAAGATCACCATCCACCAGCGGACCAGCGTCGGCTTCGGGATGATCGCCAGGACCGTCTTCACCCGCTACCCCAGGCGCGCGGTGCTGAGCCTGTCCCTCTTCATCGGGCAGGCGTTCCTCTACAACGCCATCACCTTCGGCTTCGGCAACATCCTGACCACGTTCTTCGGCGTGTCGACCGGGAAGACCGGCTATTACTTCGCGGTGATCGCGGCGGGCAACTTCCTCGGCCCGCTGCTGCTCGGCAAGCTCTTCGACACGCTGGGCCGGCGGATCATGATCTCCTCCACCTACCTGCTCTCCGGCCTGCTGCTCTTCGGCACCGCCTGGCTGTTCGACCGGGGTTCGCTCGACGCCACGACGATGACGGCGTGCTGGTGCGTGGTCCTCTTCTTCGCCTCCGCCGGGGCGAGCAGCGCGTACCTGACGGTCTCGGAGATCTTCCCGATGGAGACCCGGGCGATGGCCATCGCCTTCTTCTACGCGGTCGGCACCGCCGCGGGCGGCATCAGCGGACCGCTGGTCTTCGCCGACCTGACCAAGTCGGGTGTGGTCGGCGACACCGTGACGGCCTTCGTGATCGGCGCCTCGCTGATGTGCGCCGGGGGCCTGGTCGCGGCGTTCCTCGCGATCAAGGCCGAGCGCAGGTCGCTCGAGGACATCGCCACCCCGCTGTCGCAGGCCGCCCCCGCGGAGGCGGCACCGGCCGGCGGCAATTCCTGAACCCGCGCGGGGGCACGCCCGCGGGCCCGCTGCGCGGTCTCTTGTGGGCGTCCCCCGCGCGTGTTAGTTTCACGGCCATTCGAGGGCTGTCGAATCAGTTCGACAGTTCCACCCGACGGTGACGACGAGGCCGGTCATGACGGTGACGATCGCGGATGTCGCGCGACACGCGGGCGTGTCGCGCAGCACGGTGTCATACGTGCTCAGCGGCAACCGCACCATCTCGCCCGAGACCATCAAGCGGGTCGAACGCAGCATCGCGGACCTGGGTTTCCGGCCGCATGCCGGTGCGCGCTCGATCCGCACCCGCCGCACCGGCGTGGTCGCCATGGCGCTGCCGATGGTGCACGGCCCGCACAACCAGGTGCAGATGCCCTACGTCTGGGCGGCCCTGACCGCCGCCCAGGACAGCGGCCTCAAGGTGCTGATGCTCACCGACGACGACGGCGAGGCCGCGATCAGGGACGCGGTCGCCAGCGCCCTGGTCGACGGGGTGATGCTGATGGAGGTGCAGCGCCGGGATCCGCGGATCCCGCTGCTCACCGAACTGGGGTGCCCCGCGGTGCTGGTCGGCACCCCCGACGACCCGCACGGCCTGCCGCGGGTTGACTTCGACTTCGCGTTGGCCGCCAGGGCCTGCGCGGACCACCTGCACGACGCGGGGCACACCGCGGTCGGCTACCTCGGGCAGCCGCCCGAGGCGTTCGGCCGGGACGTCGCGTACGCGGTGCACGCCAGGGAATCCGTACTGGCCGCACTGGAGTCACGCGGCCAGCACACCGTGTGGGCGGCCTGCGACCCGACACCCGCCGGGGTGGTCAGGGCACTGGACGACCTGCTGGCCAGGCAGCCGGACCTGACGGCGCTGATCGTCTACAACGAACGGGTCCTGCCGCTGGTCAGGGACCGGCTGGCCGGCCTCGGCCACCGCGTCCCCGACGACATCTCGCTCATCGCGATCTGCCCCGACGACGAGGCGGAACGCTGCGACCCGCCGCTGACCTCGGTGTCGCTGCCCGCCGAGGAACTGGCCAGGGCGGCGGTCCGCAGCCTGGCCCGGCGGATCGAGGGGGAGGGGCTGCCGGCCGAGACGCTGCTGGCGCCGGCCTTGAAGATCCGGTCGAGCACCGGCCCGCGGCGCGGCCCCACCGGCGGAGAACCCCGCCCGGCCGGTAGCTGAGAACACGTCGGGGGGTCCGCGCACGGCGCGGACCCGGCTGCCCGACCTCCACTGTCGAATCAATTCGAATGTGCGGCGGCACCACTGCCACCGCTGCCTCCGGGCGCCCGCGCCCCCCGGGCGCCCCGACCACATCCCCGTACCGAACGGTGAAAGGCACGTCATCATGAGCCGCTTGCTTCGCACCTCCCGCCCGTCCCGCCCCGCCGCGAGACCCGGCACCCCGGCCGCACTCGTCGTCGCCGCGGCGCTCGCCCTGGCCGCCTGCGGCACCGGCGCGAATTCCGGCGGTTCCGGCGGCGCGCCGGACACCCTCACCGAGATCGACTACTACGACGCCGCCCCGCAGAACACCCAGCTGCCGCGGATCCTCGACGCCTGCGGTGCCAAGGCCGGGGTCACGATCAAGCACCAGCAGGTGCCGCGCGCCCAGTTCATGCCCAAGCTGCTCCAGCAGGCCTCCGCCCGCTCGCTGCCCGACCTGGCGCTGATCGACAACCCCGACCTCCAGCAGCTCGCCGCCACCGGCGGCCTGGTCCCGCTGTCCAAGGCGGGGCTGAGCACCGAAGGGCTCTACCCCTCGATCGTGCAGGCCGGCCGGTATCAGGGCGAGGCCTACGGCATAGCCCCCGGGGTCAACGGCCTGGCGCTCTACTACAACACCGACCTGTTCACGCAGGCGGGGCTCAAGCCGCCCACCACCTGGGAGGAGTTGAAAGCCGACGCCAAGAAGCTCACCCGGGGCCCGCGCCACGGCCTGGCCTTCAGCGCGGTCGGCACCGAGGAGGGCACCTTCCAGTTCGAGCCGTTCTTCTGGACGGCCGGCGCGAACCTGGAGAAGCTGGACTCCCCGCAGGCGGTGCAGGCGCTCACCTTGTGGAAGGACCTGGTCGGTTCGGGCTCGGCGTCCAAGTCCGTGGTGACCTGGACCCAGGCCGACGTCAACGACCAGTTCATGGCGGGGAACGCGGCCATGATGGTCAACGGCCCCTGGCAACTGCCCACCCTCAAGGCCGACAAGAAGCTGCACTTCGGCGTGGTGCCCATCCCGGTCCCCGGCCCCGGCGCCAAGCCCGTCACCCCCCTGGGCGGCGAGGTCTGGACGGTCGGGCACAGCAATCCCGCCCGCGAGGCCAAAGCCCTCGCCGTGGTCAAGTGCCTGCTCGGCCAGGACGAGAGCGCCACCTGGTCCAAGGACGCCGGCTACATCCCCAGCGACCGGCAGGCCGCGGCGCGGCTTGCCGCCGGCGACCCGCAAATGGCGGCCTTCGTGGCCGAGGTCGGTACCGCGAGGGCCAGGACCACGGAACTGGGCACCGCCTATCCCAAGGTCAGCCAGGCCCTCGCCGACGCCATCCAGGCGGCGCTCGCCGGCGGCACCAGCCCGAAGTCGGCGCTGTCGCAGGCCCAGAGCGCGGCGAAGAACTGACCGCGGCCCCGACCCGATCACGTACCAGACGGGAAGCGCACCATGTCCACCACCGTTCAGGGCAGGCCCGCCGCGATGACGGCGGCCGCCCCTCCGGCCCGGCGCGGCCGCGGCCCGGCGTCGGCCCGCTGGACGGCCGTCGCCTTCGTCACCCCCGCGTGGCTCTACGTCGCCTGCTTCTACCTCTACCCCCTGGCCGCAAGCATCCGCATGGGCTTCCAGGACTACACCGTCTCGTCGTTCTACACGGGGGTGGCGCCCTATGTCGGCTGGGACAACTACAGCAAGGTCTTCCACGACACCCACTTCGGCCGCACGGTGCTCAACACCGTGCTGTTCACGGCGGGTTCGCTGGTCTTCCAGTTCGCCGCCGGGCTCGCGCTCGCGGTCTTCTTCAACCGGAGGTTCCCGCTCGGCGGCCCGCTGCGCTCGCTGCTGCTGGTGCCGTGGCTGCTGCCGCTGGTGGTGTCGGGAACCGCCTGGCGGTGGATCCTCGACACCGACTCCGGGGTGCTCAACCACGTCCTGCTGCAACTCCACCTGATCGGCCACCCGGTGCCCTGGCTCGCCAGCACCCATGACTCGCTGATCGCGGTGACGCTGGTCAACATCTGGGTCGGCATCCCGTTCAACATGGTGATCCTCTACGGCGGCCTGCAGAGCATCCCGGGGGAGCTGTACGAGGCCGCCTGCCTTGACGGCGCGGGCGGCTGGCAGCGCTTCCGGCACATCACCCTGCCGCTGCTGCGGCCGGTCACCGCCGTGGTGCTCACCCTCGGCCTGATCTACACCGTGAAGGTCTTCGACGTGATCATGATCCTCACCCAGGGCGGTCCCGCGGGCTCCTCGCAGACGCTGACCACCTTCGCGTACAACCTGTCCTTCCAGCAGCTGGAGTTCGGCCGCGGCGCGGCGGTGGGCAACCTGCTCATCGGTGTCGCGGTGGTCTTCGCCGTGGTCCACCTGCGGGTCACCCGAGAGCAGCGGCAGGCCGGCCGATGAGCGCGGCGGCACCCCGGCGGACCGGCCGGGACCACGGGCGGCCAGGGCCCGGCAGGAGGACCGGGGGAGCGTACACCGCGGTCGCGCTGCTGATCCTCGCGGTGATGCTCTTCCCGCTGTACTGGATGCTGAACGCCTCGCTGCTGCCGTCCACGGAACTGGTCAGGAGCTCACCGGCCTGGATACCGGTGCACGGCACCCTCCAGGGTTACCGCAGGGCGCTCTCCAGCCAGGGCAGCCATCTGCTGGTCAGCCTCGGAGTGTCGGCCGGCACGGTCGTACTGGTGCTGCTGATCGCCATTCCCGCCGCCTACGGCCTGGCCCGCCTGCGGGCCCCCGGCGGACGCCTGCTGACCTTCACCCTCCTGATCGCCCAGATGATCCCCGGCGTGGTGATGGCCGACTCCTTCTACACCGCGGCCGACAAGCTGCGGCTGCTGGACTCGCCGCTCGCCCTGGTCCTGGCGGACTCGACGCTGTGCGTGCCCTTCGCCGTGCTGATCCTCCAGAGCGCGATGCGCGGGGTGCCGGAGGAACTCAGCGAGGCCGCGGTGCTCGACGGGGCGTCACGGCTGCGCACCCTGCTGTCGGTGATCCTGCCGGTCAGCAGGAACGCGGTGGTCACCGCGAGCCTGTTCTCCTTCCTCTTCGCCTGGGCCGACTTCCTGTTCGCGGTGACCCTGACCACCAGGGACGACCGGGCGCCGGTCACCGTCGGCATCTACCGCTTCATCGGCGCGCACCTGAGCGACTGGAACAGCGTGATGGCCACCGGGATCATCGCGTCGCTGCCCGCGGCCGTCCTGCTGGTCGTCGCCCAGCGCTACGTCGCCGCAGGCGTCACCAGCGGCGCGGTCAAGGACTGAGCGCCGCAGGTCCCGCGCTCCCGTAACCCCGCACCACGAACCGAGGAGAATGACCTTGCCGTCCGCGTTCACCCAGCTCCCGAACCTCCTGCGGTGGCGACACGGTCACCACGTGCTGGAGATCCAGCCGTGGGGGCCCGACAGCGTCCGGGTGCGGGCCGGACTCCACCGGATCACCGACGGGCTGCCGGGTGCGCTCGACCCCGAACCCGCCGCGCACGCCGACGCCGCGATCGAGGTCCACGACAGCCACGCCGTGCTCGCCAACGGGCTGCTGCGGATCACCGTCGGCGCGGCCGACGGCCTGGTCACCGCGACCCGCACCGACACCGGCGAGGAGCTGCTGCGCGAGGAGCCGCCGCACTTCTGGTGGCCCGGCGCCCGGCACTTCGAGTCGGTGGGTGGCGGCCTGCACCGCATCGAGCAGCGGTTCGCCGCATACGACGGCGAGCGCGTCCACGGCCTGGGACAGCACGGCCACGGCCGCTTCGACCAAAAGGGCACGGTGCTCGAACTCCAGCAGCGCAACGGGGAGGTGTCCATCCCGTTCGCGGTCTCCAGCCGCGGCTACGGCTTCCTGTGGAACAACCCCGCGGTGGGCCGGGTGGAATTCGCGCTGAACGGCACCCGCTGGGTCGCCGACCGGGCCAGGCAGCTCGACTACTGGCTCACCGCGGGCCGCACCCCCGCCGACATCCTCGGCCACTACGCCGGCGCCACCGGCCGCGCCCCGGCCTTCCCGCACTGGGCGTCCGGCCTGTGGCAGAGCAAGCTGCGCTACCGCAACCAGGCCGAAGTCCTCGACGTGGCCCGCGAGTACGCCCGCCGCGGCCTGCCGCTCTCGGTGATCGTCATCGACTACCTGCACTGGCGCAACCTCGGCGACTGGGACTTCGACCGCCGCGACTGGCCCGACCCGCGCGGCATGGTCGAGGAGCTGCGCGAGATGGGCGTGGAGGTGGCGGTCTCGGTCTGGCCCTCGGTGAGCCCGCTGTCCGAGGGCTACGCGCAACTGCGGGACGCGGGGCAGCTGGTGGCCACCTACAGCGGGGCGACCGTGCACGCCGACTGGCCCGACACCGAGGAGGCGCCCGAGGGCATCGGCGTCGCCTTCTACGACGCCACCGACCCGGCGGCCAGGGCCGCCCTGTGGGACCGCCTCCAGGAGAACTACTACAAGCTGGGCATCCGCGCCTTCTGGCTGGACGCCTGCGAACCCGAGATGCGCCCGGGCCACCCCCACAACCTCGACTACGCGGCGGGCAGCGGCTCCGAGGTGGCCAACCTCTACCCGCGCGAGCACGCCCGCGGCATCCACGAACACCTCACCGCCCAGGGCGAGACCGAGGTGCTGTCGCTGGTCAGGTCGGCCTGGGCCGGGTCGCAGCGCTACGGCGCCGCGCTGTGGTCGGGCGACATCCCCGCGACCTTCGGGGCGCTCGCCGACTCGGTGCGGGCCGGGCTCAACGTCGCGATGAGCGGCATCCCGTGGTGGACCACCGACATCGGCGGCTTCCACGGCGGCGACCCGGACGACGAGGACCACCGCGAACTGATGGTGCGCTGGTTCCAGTTCGCCGCCTTCTGCCCGCTGCTGCGGCTGCACGGCCACCGCGAGCCGCGGGTCTTCCACGGGCCGATCGGCGTCGGCGGCGGCCCCAACGAGATCTGGTCGTACGGCGAGCGGGCGCAGTCCGCGATGACCGCCGCTCTGCGGCTCAGGACGCGCCTGCGGCCCTACCTGCACGAGCAGCTGGCGGCGGGCCGTGCCGAAGGGCTGCCGCTGATCCGCCCTCTGCTGCTGGAATTCCCCGCCGACGAGGCCGGCTGGGACGTCGACGACCAGTTCCTGTGCGGCCGGGACCTGCTGGTGGCCCCGGTCGTCCGGCAGGGCGCCACCGAGCGCCGCGTCCACCTGCCGGCCGGCGCCGAGTGGCGGGACCTCGCCACCGGCGCCGTCCACCCCGGCGGGCGGTCGGTGACCGCCGCCGCCCCGCTGGACATCGTCCCGCTCTTCCTCCGCGACCACGCAGATCCCTTCACCCCCCTCAGGGAGAAACGATGAAACGCTTCACGACAAGGAAGTCCGCCGCCCGTACCGGATGGCGCCCCTGGACGCTGCCGGTGGCGGCCGCGCTCGGCGCCGCCGCCCTGGCGGCGGCCACCCTCAGCCCGGCGCCCGCGGCGGCCGCCGACTCCGAGGTCGGCATCGACCTGGCCGCCCAGGGCGCGGCCCCCACCGCTGTCGGCTCCGGCTTCCTCTACGGCCTCAGCCAGGACGGCTCCGCGCCCTCCGACGACCTGCTCCAGCCGCTCAAGCCCGCGCTCTTCCGCGGCGGCGGCGCCCGGATCGCCGGCGGCGGCTGGCTCGGCGACGGCTACACCGCGGGACCCGGCTACCGGATACGGATCGGCTCGGCGCTCTCGCAGGCCCGCCGGGTCACGGCCGCGCCCTACCACGCCGCCTACCACCTGCTGGTCTCCGACGTGTGGGGCGCGGACACCACCCAGCCGGCGAACACCGTCTACCCCTGCGACAACGGCGACTGCTCCAACTGGGCCGCTTTCATCGACCGGATGGTCGCCGACGTGCAGGCCTCAGGAGTGCCGGTCGCGTACGACATCTGGAACGAGCCCGACGGCACCGGCTTCTGGCAGCGGGGTGTCAACAGCCCGCAGTACTACCGCATGTGGGACACCGCGGTCCGGGAGATCCGCAGGCTCGCGCCGTCCGCGCGGATCGTCGGCCCCTCCTACAGCGGCTACAACCACGGCTGGCTGGACTCCTGGCTCGGGCAGGCCAAGGCGGACGGCACCCTGCCCGACGTGCTCAACTGGCATTTCGGCAGCGACCCCGCGGCCGACGCGGCCGACGCGCGCGCCCTGGAGTCCGCGCACGGCATCTCCCCGCTGCCGCTGACCATCAACGAGTACCTCTTCTCGCAGCAGCAGAACTCCGCCTACACCGCCTGGTTCCTCGACCGGCTCTCCGCCTCCGGCGTCACCGCCGCGGCGCACGCCATCTGGTCGGACTGCTGCGGCGCCGGCACGCTGGACTCGCTGCTGGCCGGCGGCCGCCGCACCGGGCAGTGGTGGGTCTACCAGGCGTACGCGCGGCTCGGCGGCCGGCTGCTCGCCACCACCGGCAGCGGCGGTGTCACCGTCGCCGCGGGCTCCGATCCGGCGGCCCGCCAGGTGCTGGCGCTGCTCGGCAACAACTCGGGCCAGGGCGGCACCACCACGGTCACCGTCCGCAACCTGTCCGCGGCCTCCTGGCTGATCCACAACGGCGCCGTGCACGCCACCGTCCAGCGCATCCCCGACCAGAGCCCGCTGGACGCCCCCGTCACCGTCTTCGACGGCGACCTGACCCCCGACGGCGGCACCCTGCACGTCCCGGTGAACCGCACCAGCGGCTCCGACGCCTACACCGTCGCCCTCACCCCCGGCAACGGCAGCAGCGGGCCGGTCGACCCGACGGTGGTGGTCGACGGCACCGTCACCGACACCTCGCAGGCCGACCACTTCGGCTACGGCGCCGACTGGGGCGTCACCACGGGCGTCGCCGACATGTACCAGCAGACCGCCGACTGGTCCTACACCGGGGGCGCGGTCGCGACCTTCTCCTTCCGCGGCACCCGGGTCGCGCTGCACGCGGTACGCGACACCGACCAGGGCATCATGTCGCTGTCCCTGGACGGGGGCTCACCGGTCACCGTCGACGACTACGCGGCAGGCCGCAACGCGTCGGGCGTGGTGTGGACCAGCCCGCAGCTGGCCGCGGGGCCGCACACGCTGACGATCACCAACACCGGGCAGCGCAACCCCGCGAGCGGCGGGACCAACATCGCCCTCGACCGGGCCGACGTCACCCCGTCCTGACCCCGTACCCACCGCACGGGTCGGCCGGACCTCCCGCTGGGGGGGTCCGGCCGATCGGCGTGCGCGGGGTCAGTCCTCGGCCAGCAGCCCCGAGCGGAGCCGGGCGACGACCCGGCTGAGCAGCCGCGAGACGTGCATCTGCGAGCAGCCCAGCTCCTCGCCGATCTGCGCCTGGGTCAGCTCCTCGCCGAACCGCAGCCGCAGCAGCAGCCGGTCGCGCTCCGGCAGCTTCCCGATCAGCGGGGCCAGGGTGTGGAAGTCCTCGAAGAGGTCGAGCGCCGGGTCGCACTCGCCGACGGTGTCGCCGAGCGAGCGGCCCTCACCCTCGCTGTCGCTGTCGCTGTACGGCAGGTCGATGGAGCCCGCGGTGTAGCCGTTGGCGGCCACCAGGCCCTCGATGACCTCCTCCTGCGACAGCTCCATGTGCGCGGCCAGCTCCGCGACGGTCGGGTCGCGGTCCAGCCGCAGCGACAGGGTCTCCTTGGCCTTGCTCAGGTCGACCCGCAGCTCCTGGAGCCGCCGCGGCACGTGCACCGCCCAGGTGGTGTCGCGGAAGAAGCGCTTCATCTCCCCGACGATGTACGGCACCGCGAAGGTGGTGAACTCCGTCTCGCGGGACAGGTCGAAGCGGTCGATCGCCTTGATCAGGCCGATCGTGCCGACCTGCACGATCTCCTCGTGGTCGGTGGCCGGCCGGTTGCGGTAGCGGCCGGCGGCGAAGTGCACGAGCGACAGGTTCATCTCGATCAGGGTGCCGCGGGCATAGCTGTAGGCCGCGGTGCCCTCCTCCAGTTCCTGGAGGCGGTCGAAGAAGAGCCGGGAGAGCATCCGCGCGTCCTGCGGCGCCACCGCCGAGGCGTCGTCGATCAACGGCAGCCCGCCGGTGGCGGCTTCGGGCCCGCTCGGCCACCGCGCGTCCTGCGCCGCGGTGAGCGTCGCCGCGGCCGACCTGTCCGTGCTCTCAAACTGCTCCACCATTGCGGTCACGTCATCGCCTCGCCCTCGTACGACTGGTGCCGGGCTGCTTCCCCGGCAGCGCTGACCTATGCATCCGGCTTACCCGCCAGCTTGCCGGGCAACCACCGCAGCTGGGCGGCTTGCTGGTGCGGCCCCCCGCCCTCGTGGCCGTTGAAGTCGTAGACCTCGATCGCCTTGTCCTGGCCGGCGTAGGCGTTGAAGGCGGCGAAGACGGTGGACGGCGGGCAGGTCTCGTCCTCCAGCGCGGTCGAGAACAGGGCGGGTGCCCGGCCGCGGGCGGCGAAGTGCACGCCGTCGAAGTACGCCAGGGTGTCGAGTGCCCGTGCCTTGCGGTCGCGGTGGACCGAGAGGTAGGTGCCCACCTCGCGGTAGGGCAGCGTGTCGGTGAGGGAGATCGCCCGCGGGAAGTCGCACAGGAACGGCACGTCAGGGGCGATCGCCGCCAGGTCGGGCACCAGGCCGCCGACCGCGATCGTGATGCCGCCGCCCTGGCTGACGCCCGCCGCGACCGTGCGCGACGCGTCGACCAGCGGGTGGGAGCGGGCCGCCTCCACCGCGCGCACCGCGTCGGTGAACACCCTGCGGTAGTAGAAGTCGTAGGGGTCCTCGATGCCGCGGGTCAGGAAACCGGGGGTGGCGGGGCCGCTGCCGACCGGGTCCTCGGTGTCGCCGACCGACCAGTTGGCGCCCTGGCCGCGGGTGTCCATCACAAAGTGCGCGTAGCCCGCCGACGCCCACAGCAGATGGGTGTGCGCGAGGCCGCGGCCGCCGCCGTAGCCGATGAACTCCACCACAACCGGCAGCGGCTCGGTCGTGCCCGCGGGGACGGTGAACCAGCCCTTGACCGGGTGGCCGCCGAAGCCGGCGAAGGTCACGTCGTAGGTGTCCAGGGTCGTCAGTCCCGTCTGCACGCGCTCGAAGGCGGCGGCGAGGTCGTACTGCCGCGCCTGGCCGAGGGTGTCGGTCCAGAACTGGTCGAAGTCCGCGGGCTCCACCGAACTGCTGCGACGGTCGCGGAGCTGGTCGAGCGGCAGGTCGAAGAGGGCCATCGGAGTCCTTCGCGGTCGGGCGGTGGTCGATCAATGACACCGTACGTCCTGGCGAGCCGCTCAGAAAGCCCTTTCTTAACCGGTTGATCCGGCGCCCGCGCGAAAGGACGGCCGGACGGATACCGCGCGGCGTGCCGCGGGATCCGTCCGGCCGTCCCGGTCGTGCGCAAACGCGAGGAATGGGGGGATGGTCAGCGCTTGGTGTCGCCTTCGCCGGCGGGCCGGCCTCGGCCCGGGTCGGTCGTGCAGCCGCCCTTGCGGCAGTTCACGTCGGGGCAGGACATGGTGGTCACCTCTTCTCTGCGCGGTCTCTGTTGGCTGCGAGGTCGTCGGGTACACAGTCGAAGAGCAGCTTGTCGACCCGCCTGCCGTGCCACAGGGCGGCGTTCCGCAACCGCCCGGCGGCCCGGAAGCCGGCCTTGGGATAGGCGTTCACCGCGCGGATGTGGGGCGCCGGCACCTGGAGCCACACCGAGCTCAGCGAGGCGATCGTGAACGCCCACTCGAGGGTGAGCGCGGTGGCTTCCGCCGCGTAGCCCCGGCCGCGCTGCTCCGGGGCGATCACCAGGGTGAACTCGGCGCTGTTGACGGACTGGTCGACACTCAGGGCGGTGCTCCCCACCGGGGTGCCGCCCGGTGCGGTGATCACTTCGAAGAGCTGGTAGTGAGAGGAAGTGTGGGCGGTGCGGAAGCGCGCGCGGAAGACCTCCCAGGACACCGGCCAGCGGGCGCCGAAGCCGACGACAGTCGCCGGGTCCGTCTCCCACCGGTGGTATTCCTGCATCATCTCTTCCCTCGCCAGTGCCAACGCCAACCGTGTCCCGGCGCGCAGCGGGACGGGTGCGGTCGGTGGGGTGTTGGTCATCACGTTCTGTCTCTCCTACGTGTGCCCGGCTTCGGCCGTCGCAGCCGTCCATAAAGCGTCATTCCGCTCGCGGCCGGACCGGGGCAGATCCGCGGTATTGCCGCCGGGGCGGCGCGCATGTGCTTCAGGAATACGCCCCCGCAGGTCGCAGACCGCGACCGGTCGTCGCCGCGGGTGAGCCCGTCCGGCCCCAACCGTCGCTTCGATAGGCTGACATCCCATCAGTCATCCTTGGACATAAGGGAGAGGTAAATGAGCGGCGCAGGGGACTACAACGCGCAGATCGTGGCCGAATTCCGTGCCAACCACGGCAAGGTCGGAGGGAATTTCGAGGGAGCCCCGCTGCTCCTGCTGCACAGCATCGGAGCGCGCACCGGGCGGAAGTTCGTCAAGCCGATGATGTACCTGCGCGACGGTGACCGCTATCTGGTGTTCGCCTCCAAGGGCGGCGCCCCCGAGAACCCCGCCTGGTACCACAACCTGGTGGCGAACCCCGACGTCGAGATCGAGGTCGGCGACGAGACCGTGGCGGTCCGCGCCGAGGTGCTGACCGGTGAGGAGCGGGACCGCAAGTACGCCGAGCAGGCCGCCCTCTACCCGGGCTTCGCGGACTACCAGAGCAAGACCACCCGGGTCATCCCGGTCGTCGCGCTGGTTCCGGACCCCTCCGGGCGGTAGACCGCCGCGGATCGGGGGAAGGCAAGGGGGACGAACGCGTCGAGGACGGGAGAGGGTGCCGGTGAAGGTCGGGCTGCTGACCCGGGAGTATCCGCCGGATGTCTACGGCGGTGCCGGGGTGCACGTGGAGTTCCTGGCACGGGAGTTGCGCGAACTCGTCGATGTGGAGGTGCACTGCTGGGGCGAGGCGGCCACCGAGGGCGGCGTGGTCAGACACCGGGCGCCCACCTCGCTCGACGGCGCCAACGACGCGCTGCGCACCCTCTCCGTCGACCTCGCCATGGCCGCCGCCGTGCAGGGCCGCGACCTGGTGCACTCCCACACCTGGTACGCCAACATGGCCGGGCACATCGGCAAGCTCCTGCACGGGATACCGCACATCCTCACCGCCCACTCGCTGGAGCCGCTGCGGCCCTGGAAGGCCGAGCAGCTGGGCGGCGGCTACGCCGTGTCCGGCTGGGCCGAGCGCACCGCGATGGAGTCCGCCGACGCGGTGGTCGCGGTCTCCGACGGGATGCGCCGGGACATCCTCGGCTGCTACCCGGAGCTGACCCCCGAGCGCGTCCACGTCATCCGCAACGGCATCGACACCGCCGCCTACCGCCCCGACGAGCGCACCGACGTGCTCGGCAGGATCGGGATCGACCCCGACCGCCCCTACGTGGTCTTCGTCGGCCGGATCACCCGGCAGAAGGGCGTGCCCCACCTGCTGCGGGCCGCCAGGCACCTCGACCCGGCGGTGCAGCTGGTGTTGTGCGCGGGTGCGCCCGACACACCAGCCCTGGACCGGGAGTTCCGCGGTCTTTTCGACGAGCTGAACGCGGTGCGCGACGGGGTGCATTGGATCCCGGCGATGCTGCCGCGCCCCGCCGTGGTCCAACTCCTCACCCACGCGGCGGCCTTCGCCTGCCCCTCGGTCTACGAACCGCTGGGCATCGTCAACCTGGAGGCGATGGCCTGCGGCACCGCCGTGGTCGCCTCGTCGGTCGGCGGCATCCCCGAGGTCGTCGACGACGGCCGCACCGGGCTGCTGGTGCCCTACGACGAGGAGAACCCGGCCGACTTCGAGGCGGGACTCGCCGCCGCGCTGAACCGGCTCGTCGCGGACCCGGCGCAGGCCGCCGCCTTCGGCGCCGCGGGACGGGAGCGCGCGGTGCGGGAGTTCGGCTGGGACACCGTCGCCCGCCGTACGGTCGCGCTTTACGAGAAAGTGCTCGCCGCCGGGTAGACAGCCGGGCGGAAGGTGGTGCGAATGCGCGGTTCGGGGCACAGGTACAGCACGGCCGCGGGACGGTTCGGCAGGCGGCAGGGTGGGACACGACCCAAGGGGGACGTCTATGCGCGGTGGACCTTCGGTGCTTGGCATAGTGCTGGCGGGCGGCGCGGGCAAGCGGCTGATGCCGCTCACCGCCGACCGGGCGAAACCGGCGGTGACCTTCGGCGGCACGTACCGGCTGGTGGACTTCGTCCTGTCCAACCTGGTCAACGGCGGCATGATGCGGATCTGCGTGCTGACCCAGTACAAGTCGCACTCCCTCGACCGGCACGTGACCACGACCTGGCGGATGTCCAGCCTGCTGGGCAACTACGTCACACCGGTGCCCGCCCAGCAGCGGCTCGGCCCGCGGTGGTACCTGGGCAGCGCCGACGCGATCCTCCAGTCCCTCAACCTGGTGCATGACGAGCAGCCCGACTACATCGCGGTCTTCGGCGCCGACCACGTCTACCGGATGGACCCGCGGCAGATGCTGGCCCAGCACCTGGAGCACGGCGCGGGGGTCACGGTCGCGGGCATCAAGGTGCCGCGCAGCGAGTCCGCGGGCTTCGGGGTGATCACACCCGCCGCGGACGGCATCGGGGTGGAGCGGTTCCTGGAGAAGCCCGCGGACCCGCCGGGGCTGCCGGGCGACCCGGCGCACGTCTTCGCTTCGATGGGCAACTACCTGTTCACCACCAAGACGCTGATCGACGCCCTGCACGAGGACGCCGAGGACCCGCAGTCCGTGCACGACATGGGCGGCAGCATCCTGCCCAGGCTCACCGCGGCGGGCGTCGCGCAGGTCTACGACTTCGACACCAACCACGTGCCGGGCGAGACCGCCCGCGACCACGGCTACTGGCGGGACGTCGGCACCCTGGACGCCTACTACGACGCCCACATGGACCTGATCTCCGACCAGCCCGCCTTCAGCCTCTACAACCGGCGCTGGCCGATCTACACCCACCCCGGCCAGCTGCCGCCCGCCAAGATCGCGGCGGGCGGCATCGTGGGGGAGTCGGTGGTCAGCCCCGGCTGCGTGATCCGCGGCCAGGTCACCCGCTCGGTGCTGTCGCCCGGGGTGGTGGTGGACGCCGGCGCCGTGGTGCAGGGCTCCGTGCTGCACGACAACGTGCGCGTCGGGCGCGGCGCGATCGTCCGCGGCGCGGTGCTCGACAAGAACGTGGACGTGCCGCCCGGTGCCACGATCGGCGTGAACCCCGACCGCGACCGTGAGCTGTACACGGTATCCGCGGCCGGGGTCATCGCCCTGGGCAAGGCCCAGCTGGTCACATGACGAGCCCGGTGGTGCCGGGGGTCAGCTGACGGTCCACTGCTGGTTGGTGCCGCCGTTGCAGGTCCAGATGTCCAGCTGGGTGCCGTTGGCGGTGTTCGAGCCGGGTACGTCGAGGCACTTGTTCGCCGCGGCGTTGATCAGCTGCTTCCCGCTGACGGTCCACTTCTGGGCGCTGGTGTTGTTGCAGTCCCACAGCTGCACCACGCTGCCGTCCGCGGTGCCGCTCGATGCGTCGTCCAGGCACTTGCCCAGCGCCTGGACAGTGCCGTCGCTGCCGACCGTCCACTGCTGGGCGCCGGAGCCGTTGCAGTCGTAGAGCTGCACATGGGTTCCGTTGGCCGTGGCGGAGTTGGCGATGTCCACGCACTTGCCCGCCAGGCCCGTGATGGCGTGTGCGCCGCCGCCGGTGGACTGGCCGTAGACCTCCAGTTCGTAGATGCGGGCCGCGGTGTTGCCGCCGGTGTTGCTGGGCGCGGAGATCGCCAGCCGGACGTAGCGGGCCTGCCGCGGGGTGACGGTGTTGTAGGTGCGGCTGGAGCGGTTTCCCGTGACCGTCGCCGCGGTGGTCCAGGTGCTGTTGTCTGTGCTGGTCTGGATCTGGAAGGCACCGGTGTTCCAGCTGGTGTTCTCGCCGCCGAGACCCGCGTGCTTGACCACGAAGGACCCCACGGTCTGGGCCGATCCGAGGTCGACGGTCAGCGTCGGATTCGCCGCCAGCGAGCACCACTTGCTGTTGTTCTTCAGCGAGTTGTCGACCGCCTTGTCAGCGGACTCCGCCGTCGCGCACGCGGCGGACGAGGTGACCGCCTTGCCCTGGGCGAGGTTGGTGCCCAGGCTCGGTGCGGTCGGCACCGGGGTGGCCCCGTCCTGGAAGGACGGCGGCACGTCCGCCGCGCCGGTGCCCCAACTGCTGCTCGGCGTGCCGCCCATGGTGTAGTCGAGGGTGCCGCCGCCGGCGATGTCCGGGTAGCGCAGGAAGTTGTGGCTGGTGGCGGTGCCGTTGACCTTCAGGCCCTGCACGTAGCCGCCGCTGCCCGCGGAGTTGATGGTGATGTTGCCGCCGGGGCGCTGCAGCAGCACCGACGGGAACTGCGGGCCGTTGACGGCCAGCGTGTCCGCGCCGGGGGTCGCCGGGTACATCCCCAGCGCCGCCCACACGTACCAGGCGGAGGTCGCGCCGAGGTCGTCGTTGCCGGGCAGGCCGCCGGCGCCGGTGGTGAACGACTCGGTCATCACCTTGTGCACCGCGTCCGCGGTGCCCGCAGGGTCGCGGGCGAAGTTGTACGCCCACGGCACGCCGTGCTCCGGCTCGTTGCCGATGTAGTAGTAGGGCAGCGACTGGCCGGCGTTGACCTGTGTGAAGTGGTGGTCAAGCCGCTGTGCGGCGGTGCTGGGGCCGCCCATGGCGTTGATCAGGTCGGCGAAGTCGTACGGCACCATCCAGGTGTACTGCGCCGCGTTGCCCTCGGTGAAGTTGCTCTGGCTGGCCGGGTCGAGCGGCCACGACCAGCTGCCGTCGGAGTTGCGCGGCTGCACGTAGCCCGACTCGGTGCTGAAGGTGTTCCGCCACCACTGGGCGCGGGTCATGTGCGTGGTGTAGCTGGAGGTGTTGCCGAGCGCCTTGGCGAACTGCGCCACCGCGAAGTCCGACGCGCTGTACTCCAGCGAGTCCGAGGGCTCGCTCAGGAAGTGCTGGCTGGTGTACGCGCCCTGGTTGCCGCGGATCGGCGAGCCCTGCGCCGTGCCGCCGTTGGAGGCCTTCTCCATCAGGGACAGCGCCGCCGCGGTGTCGAAGTCCCGTACCCCGAAGGCGTACATGCTGCTGACGATGATCGGCCCCGGGTCGCCGGTCATCACGAAGTCCTCGTTGGTCTGCTGCGACCACTTGGGCAGCAGGCCGCCCTGCTGGCCGTCCAGCACCATCGACTTGGCGATGTCGGCCGCCTCCGTCGGCGCGATCAGCGCGACCAGTGCGGCCCAGGAGCGGTAGATGTCCCAGCCGGAGTAGTTCTGGTAGACGGGCCGGGACGAGTTGTGCACCGCGCCGTCGAAGCCCCGGTAGTCGCCGTTGACGTCACTGGAGATGTTCGGGCTCTGGAAGACGTGGTAGAGCGCCGTGTAGAACTTCTTCAGGTCCGCGGTCGCGCCCCCGGTGACCTGGGCCCGGTTGAGTATCGAGTTCCAGGACGTGTCGGCCGCGGTGCGGGTCGCGTTGAAGTCCCAGCCGTTGTTCTCCGAGGTCAGGTTGGCTTGCGCGCCCGCCACGCTGACGTAGCTCAGGCCGATCTTGGTCTGCACGGTCTGGCTGCCGGTGGTGTTGAAGGTGACGTACGCACCGGTGTTGGTGCCCGAGGTGCTGGTGGAGCCGGCCGAGACCGTACCGCCGTTCCAGGTGCCGAAGGCGGACGGGGCGCGGTCGAAGCGGATGTCGAAGTAGATCTGGTAGGTCTTCGACGAGCCGCAGAAGCCGCCGGCGGTGACGCTGCCGGTCACCTCGGAGCCGCTGATCTTCACCGAGCCGCTGCGGTTGCCTGTGGCGCTGCGGCTGGTGTTGATCAGCAGGCCGGCGCTGGTGGTCGAGGGGTAGGTCAGC
The DNA here is from genome assembly GCF_043197715.1 of Streptomyces sp. NPDC049040. NCBI lineage: Bacteria > Bacillati > Actinomycetota > Actinomycetes > Kitasatosporales > Streptomycetaceae > Streptomyces > Streptomyces sp. NPDC049040. The sequence goes on along the minus strand of NZ_JBICTO010000003.1, from coordinate 171,735 downwards.
CGGGCCATGCCGGTGCGGGTGGTGGCCGTCAGCTCCACGCCGGTGCCGTACTTGTCCAGCCGGTTCTTGTAGTAGCCGGGCGCGGCGGACTCGTTGGACTTGGTGTACGCCGAGGCGTAGCTCGTCCAGTTGCTCCCGGGGGAGGTGCCGACCGCGCCGGTGATGGGCATCAGCGGCAGGTCTTCGTTGTTGGGACAGCCGGCACCGTCGAAGTGGGTGAGGCTGAAGTCCTCGATGGAGCCGTCGGAGTAGCGGTAGCCGGACGGCGAGGCGGTCGGCGTGTCGGGGCTGAACTGCACGCCGCCGAAGGGCGTCACCGCCCCCGGGTAGGTGCTGCCGCCGGCGCCGCCGCCGACCGGGTTGGGCGCGTTGCTGTCGTCCGAGCCGACGAACGGGTCGACGTACTGCGTGAGGTTGGCGGTGGCGGCGTGGGCCGGGGCCGAGGCGAGGCCGCCGACGCCGAGAACGGCCAGGAACAGGGCGCTGACAGCGCCCGCGGTTCTGCTGCGGAGCACGGGAGGGAGCACAGAGGACCACCTTCTCGCGGAGGCGGCAGGCCGTGGGATGACGCACGGCGAGCGCCTCGGGGCACGGGGGGGATGTTCACACCAGAGATGTGAACGTTACCAAGCGAATCAGCATCTTGATGTGTACCTGATGTGTTGTCAAGGGATCGCGCGTGGACCGGAATTCCGGTCCCGCCCGCCCACCGGAGCGCTTCACGCGGCCTCGTGCGCAATGTATTGACAGGCCGTCAGGACGCCAGCAGAATCCCCTAACGTTTGCGAACGTTACCAACGCACCGCGTGATACGACGCTGGGAGACAGCCGATGGCACAACCACTCCTGGAAGCCAGGGGCCTGACCAAGCGGTTCGGTCACGTCCGGGCACTCCAGGAAGCCGACTTCACCGCCTACCCGGGCGAGGTCGTCGCCCTGATAGGCGACAACGGCGCCGGCAAGAGCAGCCTCGTCAAGACCCTGTCAGGCACCATGCGACCCGACAGCGGCGTGATCCTGGTCGACGGCGCCCCCGTCGAGCTGGCCAGCCCGCTCGACGCCAGGCGGCACGGCATCGAGACCGTCTACCAGGACCTCGCCCTCGCCCCCGACCTCGACGCCGCCGCCAACCTGCACCTGGGTCGCGAGCTCCACCGCGGCGGCCTGCTCGGCCGGCTGGGCGTCCTCGACCACGCCGCGATGCGCCGCTCCGCCGTCACCGCCTTCGCCGAACTCGGCGTCGACCTCCAGGACGTCGGCGCCCCGGTCGCCACGCTGTCCGGCGGGCAGCGCCAGTCGGTCGCCGTGGCGCGGGCGGTGGCCTTCGCCAACCGGATCATCTTCATGGACGAGCCGACCGCGGCCCTCGGCGTCGTCCAGCGCGGCCGGGTGCTCGACACCGTCAGACGCGTCCGCGACCGCGGCATCTGCGTGGTGCTGATCAGCCACAACATGCCCGAGGTACTGTCCGTCGCCGACCGGGTCGAGGTGCTGCGGCTCGGCCGCAGGGTGGCGCGCTTCACCGCCGCCGACACCAGCGTCGAGGAACTGGTCGGCGCGATGACCGGCGCCCTGGACGCCGGCACCGACCCGGACCCCGGCACCGACCCGGACGCCCCCACCGGCGGCCCCGGTCCCGGCTCCGTCGCCCCACGAAAGGACGGCGCAGCATGACCGCCCAGGCCCCCGTGAAGGACCGGCAGCAGCAGAGCGCCGGCAGGCCCGCCGTACCCTCCTGGCTGCGCCGGCTCGCCGCCGCCAACGAGGCATGGACCTTCGGCGTGCTCGCGCTGCTCGTCGCCTTCTTCACCGCTGCCAGGCCCAGCACCTTCCTGACCCGCTACGACATCACGCAGATCGCCACCAACGCGGCCATCTACCTGGTGCTCGGCGTCGGCATGACCTACGTGATCATCGTCGCCGGCATCGACCTGTCCGTCGGCTCGGTGCTGGTGCTGTCCGCCGTCCTGTCCGCCGAGTACACCATCCACCACGGCGGAGCCGCCTCCGGCTGGGGCACCATCGCGGTCAGCACCCTCATCGCGCTGGCCACCGGCCTGGTGTGGGGCGCCCTCCAGGGCTGGCTGGTCGCCAAGGCCAAGGTCCCTCCGCTGATCGTCACCCTCGGCGGCTTCGGCGCCGCGCTGGGCGCCGCCCAGATCATCACCGGCGGCCAGGACCCGGCCGGCGCGGTGTCCGGCAAGCTCCAGCGCAGCATCGGCTTCGGCAAGCTCTTCGGCCAGATCCCCTGGCTGGTCGTCATCGCGTTCTGCGCCACCCTGGTCTTCGGCCTCGTCCTCGCCTTCACCCGCTTCGGCCGCTACACCTACGCCATCGGCTCCAACCCCGAGGCCGCCCGCCGGGTCGGCGTCAACGTCGACGCCCACCTGGTCAAGGTCTACGCCCTGGTGGGCCTGCTGTCGGGACTCGGCAGCGTGATGTGGCTCGCCTACTTCGGCACCACCTCCATCGCGGGCCACTCCACCGACAACCTCAAGGTCATCACCGCCGTCGTGCTCGGCGGCGCCAGCCTCTTCGGCGGGCGCGGATCCGTACTCGGCACGGTCATCGGCGTCTTCATCCCCGCGGTGCTCAGCACCGGTCTGATCATCATGGGCGTCCAGCAGTACTGGCAGGACGTGGCCATCGGCGTCGTCCTGGTCGCCGCCGTCTACCTGGACCAGTTCCGCAGACGCGGCAGAGACCGCGGCTGACCGCGGCCGGTCCGCTGACCGCGACCGACCCGCTGTCCGCGGCCGGCCCGCCGACGGCGGCCGGCCCGCCGTCGCAACCCTCCACCGCCCTCCACCGAAAGGCCCTCCGCCATGCGCCCGACCAGCAGGACCAGAAGATCGACGGCATTCGCCGGATGCTGCGCCGTCCTCGCCCTGACCGCCGCGACCACCGCCGGATGCGGCGGCGACTCCGGCGGCTCAGGCTCGAAGTCCCTCGACCTCATCACCGGCGTGAAAAGCGACCCCTTCTACATCACCATGACCTGCGCGGCCCAGCAGGAGGCCAAGAAGCGCGGCGTCAAACTCACCGTCAACGGCTCCGCCCAGTGGGACGTCGCCGTGCAGCGCCCGATCATCGACTCGGTCGCCGCCACCCACCCCGGCGGCCTGCTGATCTCCCCGGTCGACACCGCGGCACTGACCCCCTCGCTCCAGCAGATACAGAACGCGGGCACCAAGGTCGTCCTGGTCGACACCGAGGTCACCGACACCTCCATCGGGGTCTCGCGGATATCGTCCGACAACGAGGCCGGCGGCAGGACCGCGGCGAAGTCCCTCGCCCAGCTGATGGGCGACAAGGGCTCGGCGATCGTGATCAGCGTCAAGCCCGGCGTGTCCACCACCGACGCGCGTATCAAGGGCTTCACCGAGGAGATGAAGGCCCACCCCGGCATCACCCTGCTCCCGGTGCTCTACGACAACGACCTGCCCGCGACCGCCGCCTCGCAGATCCAGTCCACCCTGGCCGCGCACCCCGACCTCGGCGGTGTCTTCGCGGGCAACACCAACACCGCCCAGGGCATTGCCACCGGACTCCAGGCCGCGGGCAAGCAGGGCAAGGTGAAGGTCGCCGCCTTCGACGCGGAGCCCGACGAGATCACCGCGCTCACCAACGGCACCCTGGACGTCCTGGTCGCCCAGGACCCCGGCGCCATCGGGAGGCAGGGCGTCGACCAGGCGCTGGCCGCGATCGACAAGAAGAAGGTCACCGCCAGGATCGGCACCGACATGGTCGCCATCACCAAGGCGAACATGGACCAGCCCGACATCAAGAAGTTCTTCTACCAAGCCGCCTGCTGATCAGGGGGAGCCCGGTCGCGTGATCAGGGGGGAGCCCGGTCGCGCCCGGAACCCGCCTGCCATCATCGACGCACGAGCCGGCCGGCCGCCGGTCACCGCCTTTCCCGCGGTCACCGGCCGGGCCGGCCGGTACAGCGACGAGGAGGCCCGTGAAACCCCCCACGATGAAGGACGTGGCCCGCGCAGCCGGGGTCAGTCCCATGACCGTCTCCCGGGTGGTGTCGGGCGAAGCGGGCGTCGCCCCCGAGACCGCCGCCCGGGTCGGCCAGGCGGTGCGCAAGCTCGGCTACCAGCGCAACGACAACGCCCGCAGCCTGCGCCAGAAGAACCTCGGCACCTCCACCATCGGCCTGGTCGTGGACGATCTGGCCAACCCCTTCTACGCCCTGATGGCCCGTTCCGTGGAGGACGAGGCGCACCGACGCGGCCACGTCGTGCTGGTCGGCAGCACCAACGACGAACCGCGGCGCGAACGCGAGGTGATCGCGGCCTTCACCGCCCGCCAGGTGGACGGCCTGATCATCGTCCCCACCATCGGCAGCCACGGATTCCTCAAACGCCCGATGGACGCCGGCACCCAGGTGGTGTGCGTCGACCGCCCCGCCAAGGGCCTGGCCGTCGACACCGTCACCGTCGACAACCGTGCCGCGGCCGGACGGGCCGTCACCCACCTGCTGGGCCACGGCCACACCCGGATCGCCTACCTCGGCGACCGCTACGACATCTGGACCCAGGCCGAGCGCTACGCCGGCTACCTCGACGCGCTCGCCGCCCACGGCATACCGGAGGACCCGGCCCTGGTCCGGCACGAGTTGCGCTCCCACCCGCAGGCCCGCGACGCGCTGGCCGTGCTGCGCACCCTGCCCGACCCGCCGACCGCGCTCTTCACCAGCAACGACCTGATCACCCTCGGCGTCCTCGACGGCCTCGACCACCCCGCGCCGATGGCCCTGGTCGGCTTCGACGACCTTCCGCTCGGCGAACGGCTCACCCCGCCGCTGACCGTGGTCAGCCAGGACCCGGTCGCGCTCGGCGGGACCGCGGCCAACCTGCTTTTCTCCCGTATCGCGGGGGACCGTTCCGCGCCGCGGTCGGTGGTGCTGCTCACCCGCTTCGTCGTCCGCGCCTCGGGCGAGTTCCGTACGGCGGCAGGCTGACCGCTCCGGCGGCCGGCAAGGTCGGCAGGGTCGCCTGACCGCAAGTCGGCGCGGCCGGCGGTCTGCCGAACCGGCGGGGGCGCACGATGGGGGCGCATTTTGCGCCGGCGTGCGCGAGGCGCGTGCACCGGCGCGCAGGCGGACAGACGGATATGGGGACAGGGCGGACAGGGCGGACAGGCGGGCGGCGGGAGCGTCAGCCCGGGATCCAGGAGAAGGTGTCCGGGTCGAACCCGGTGCGCTCACCCCGGTCGAGCGCGGTGATCGCCGCCATGTCGTCCGGGCTGAGCTCGAAGTCGAAGAGCCGGGAATTCTCCTCGATCCGGGCCCGCGTCACCGACTTGGGGAAGACGATGTCACCTCGCTGGACGTGCCAGCGCAGCGTGACCTGCGCGGGAGAGCGCTCCACCCGCTCGGCGATCGCGGTGATCACCGGGTCGTCCAGCACCTTGCCCTGCGCGATCGGCGAATAGGCCTCGATCGTGATGCCGTGGGCGTTACAGAAGGCGCGGACCTCGTCCTGCGCCAGATACGGGTTCACCTCGATCTGGTTGACCGCGGGGACGGTGTCGGTCTCCGCGAGCACCCGCTCCAGGTGCGCCCGGGTGAAGTTGGAGACCCCGACGGCCCTGGTACGGCCGGAGCGGCCCATCTCCTCCACCGCCTTCCAGGTCTCCACGTAGTCGCTGACCGTGGGCAGCGGCCAGTGGATCAGGAAGAGGTCCACGTAATCGATGTCCAGGTCGGCCAGGGTGCGGTCGAAGGCCGTGAGCGCGTCGTCGCGGGCGTGGAAGCCGTTGTTGAGCTTGCTGGTGACGAACACCTCGCCGCGCGGCAGCCCGGAGTCCCTGACGGCCTGCCCGACCTCCTTCTCATTGCCGTACATCTCCGCGGTGTCGATGTGCCGGTAGCCGATCTCCAGGGCGGTGCGCACCGCTTCCCGGGTGTTCTCCGGCTCGATCTGGAAGGTCCCGAAGCCCAGTTGGGGAATCGAGATGCCGTTGTTGAGCGTGACGTCGGGAATCTGGGTCATGGGTTCTTCCCCTTGCTCTCCTTGGCTGTCCGTGCGTGGTCGTGTCCCTGCCGCCCGGGCGGCAGGCGCGGCGCGGCAACCGCCGTCCTCGGCCCCGCGGCCGGAGTGCGCCCCCTCACCCACCGTAAGGGTGGTCCGCGCGATCGTCCTGCGGGCAGCCCCGGGGCAGCCCCGGGGCAGCCCCGGGGCAGCGCGGGCACCGGTGCCCCGCACTCTCCGGAGAGCGCTCTCACGGCACGCGGCGACCCGATACGCTGTGGCCTGCCCGGCCGTCGGCCCGCCGTCCGCACCGGTCCGCGCTTCCCGTATGTGCTCGTGCCGGCCCGCGTTCCGCCCTGCGTGCCGTCCCGTGTCCCGCCGTGCGAAGGAGACATCCCGTTGCCCGTGCCGCCCCCCGCCCCACGACCCACGCTCGAAGCCGTCGCGGCCAGGGCCGGGGTGTCGCGAGCCACCGTGTCACGGGTGGTCAACGGGGGAGCGGGGGTGCGCGGCCCGCTCGCGGAAAGGGTGCGGGCAGCGGTGGCCGAGCTCGGCTACATACCCAACCAGGCCGCCAGGACCCTGGTCACCCGGCGCAACGGCGCCATCGCGGTGGTCGTCGCGGAACCGGAGTCCCGGTTCTTCACCGACCCCTTCTTCGCCCAGCAGGTGCGCGGCATCAGCCGGGAGCTGGCCGCCCATGACAACCAGCTGGTGCTGCTGCTCACCGGGGGTGCGGCGGACCACGACCGGGTCGGCCGCTACCTGACCGGCGGGCACGTGGACGGCGCGCTGATCTTCTCGCTGCACGCCGACGACTCGCTTCCGGTGCTCGCCCGCAAGGCCGGCGTGCCCACCGTGATCGGCGGCCGCCCCACCTGGCCGGACCCCGACGCCCGGCGCCGCACCCTCTACGTCGACTGCGACAACCGCGGCGGCGCCCGGGACGCGGTACGCCGCCTGGTCGGGCTGGGACGCCGCCGGATCGTGCACATCGCGGGCCCGCTCGACCAGCCCGCCTCGGTGGACCGGCTCGACGGCTTCCGCGACGTGCTGCCCGGCATCGGCCCGGCGATGATCGCCGAGGGCGACTTCACCCCGGAAGGCGGCGCCCGGGCCATGGAGCAGCTGCTGGAGCGCTCTCCCGACCTCGACGGGGTCTTCGCCGCCTCCGACGTGATGGCCTCCGGCGCGCTGCGGGTGCTGCGGGCCCGCGGGCGGCGGGTGCCTGACGACGTGGCGGTGGTCGGCTTCGACGACATGGTGTCGGTGGCGGAGTGGACCGACCCGCCGCTCACCACCGTCAGGCAGGACATCGAGGAGATGGGCCGGCTGATGGCCCAGCTGCTGCTGCACGCCCTGGAGCCGACGTCCGACCCTGACGGTGTGCCCGCGATGTCCTCGATCATCACCCCCACCCGGTTGGTGGTCCGCGCCTCCGCGTGAGCCGGCCGCGGCCGTCGCGGACGCGGCGGGGCCCGGTTTCAGCGCGCCCCCCGCCCGGCGGCGCGCGATGATCGGAGGATGAGGCGTAGCGGCCACGAGACGGGCGTGCCCGAACTCGAACCCGAGGTGTTCGACAGCGCCATCGTTCCCATCGCGATCACCGCGGGCAGCGAGCACCTGCTCGTGTACTACAACGACGCCTTCCGCGAGCTCTTCGGCCTGCGCACCCTGGGCGCCCCGGCCGCCCGGGCCTTCGACGCCGCCGAGGCCGCACCCTTCGTCGCCATGCTGGACGCGGTCTTCCGCGACCGCACCGCACGCCAGGTGACCTCGCCCCGCGCCACGGGCGACAGCATGATCGGGGCCCCGGGTGTCCGGCACTTCGTCTACAGCTGCTCGCCCGTGGTGTCCCGGCACGGCCCAGGGGTGCTCGCGGTGGCCATCGACACCACCGCCCAGGTGGCGGCCACGGAACGCGCCGAGCTGCTGTCCGAGCAGCAGAACCAGGCGCTGCAGCGCTACGAGGCGCTGATGTCCGCGGTCAGCCAGATCGTCTGGCTGATGCAGCCCACCGGCGAGATCCAGGAGCTGGTCGGCGGCTTCGAGGAGTTCACGGGCATCCCGTGGCGGCCGGTGATCGACCAGGACTGGCTGTCCGCGGTCCACCCGCACGACCGCAGCCGGCTGGTGCACACCTGGCGGGAGGCGGCCGAGGACACCCCGTCGATGTTCGTGTGCACCTTCCGCATGCGCACCGCGTCCGGCATCTACCGCCACGTGCAGTCCAGGGCGGTGCCCATCGTGCGGGCCGGGGCCATCGCCGAGTGGATCGGCGCCACCGCGGACGTGGAGGACCAGTGGCGCAACCGGCTGCGCGAGCAGCTGCTGGCCAGGGTCGCCACCGTGGTCTCGGCGAACGACGTGCCGCAGGCCTTCGCGGCCGTCACGAGCGCAGTGGTGCCGGAGCTGACCGACGTCTGCGCCGTCTTCCTGCTGCCGTCGGCGGGCCTGCCGGGCGAGGGCAGCACCTTGACCGCCACCCGGATCGCCGCCACGGCCCGCGAGGGACTGCCCCCGCTGCCGCCGCTGAGCGGTGAGCCGCGGCCGGTCGGCCCCATCGCCCGGCAGGTCGTCGAGAGCCGCCGCCCCAGGCTGTTCACCTTCCCCGCGGGCGAGCCTCCCGCGGGGGTGCTGCCGGACCTGTCCGCGGCATGGCTGCGGGCGGCCCGTGCCACCAGCATCACCCTGGTGCCGATAGTGATCGACACCGCGGTCGTCGCCTTCGCCGTCGCCGCGGGCTGCGCGGACGGCCCGCCGCCGGCCCCCGCCGACCTCCAGATGCTCGGCGAGGTGCTCAACGAGGTGCGGGACCCGCTGCGGCAGGCCATGGAGTTGCAGCGCACCCGGCACACCGCGCTCACCCTCCAGCGCGCCCTGCTCACGCCCACCCCCCGGGTGCCGGGCGCCGAACTCGCCGCGCACTACCAGCCGGCGAGCAAGACCGTGGAGATCGGCGGCGACTGGTACGACTCGCTGCTGCTGCCGGACGGCTCGGTCACCCTCAGCATCGGCGACATCGCGGGCCACGACCTGGAGGCGGCCACCTCGATGAGCCAGCTGCGCAGCATGCTGCGGGTCATCGCCTACGACAGGTCGCCCCGCAACACCCCGTCGGAGAGCCTGGCCAGGCTCGACCGGGTGGTCGAGGGGCTCGACATCGCGCCACTGGTCACCGCCGTGCACGCACGGCTGGAGCCGCGGCCCGGCGGCGGCTGGCACGCGGCCTGGTGCAACGCCGGGCATCCGCCGCCGCTGCTGCTGCCCGCCGCGGGGCCGGCGCGCTTCCTCGACGGCGGGGAGCCCGAGCTGCCGCTGTGCGTGGCGCCCTGGACGGCCCGCAGCACCTGGCACTGCGAGTTGCACGTCGGCGACACCATGCTGCTCTACACCGACGGGCTGATCGAGGTGCCGGGCACCGACCTGACCGAGGGCATGGCCGCGCTGGCCGCCCACGCAGAGGAGGCCCGCGCGCAGGGCATGCCGCTGGCGGCGCTGTGTGCCCGGCTGCTGGCGGCGGCCGCTGACCGGCGCGACGACGCGGCGGTGATCGGCTTCCGGCCGGTCCAGCGCGACCGGGTACGCCTCGACCGCCCTGCCTGACGGCCACCACCGGCCCCGGCGCAGCCTCTGACGGCCACCACCGGCCCCGGCGCAGCCTCTGACGGCCGCCACGGCCCCGGCTCAGGCCAGGACCGTCGCCCACCGGCCCCGGCTCAGGCCAGGACCGTCGCCCACCGGCCCCGGCTCAGGCCAGGACCGGCGCCCACCGGGCCATGGCACAGCCCTGACGGCTGCCAGCCGGCCCGGCTCAGGCCAGGACGGGCGCCACCGGCCCCGGCTCAGGCCCGGACCGCCATCAGCAGGCCCAGGGTGATCATCGTGCAGGCGATGGCGATGTCGAGCACCCGCCAGGAACCGGGCCGGGAGAAGGGCCGCTCCAGCAGCCGGGCGCCGAAGCCGAGCCCGCTGAACCACATGACGCTGCCGAGCGCCGCCCCCGCGCCGAAGGGCCAGCGCGCCCCGCCGTAGCCGCCCGAAACCGAGCCGAGCAGCAGCACGGTGTCGAGGTAGACGTGGGGGTTGAGCCAGGTCATCGCCAGGCAGGTCAGCACCGCGGCGCGCAGCGAGCCCCCCGCCCCGCCGCCGGCCTCGAGCCGCTCGGGCCGCAGCGCGCGGCGGGCGGCCAGCAGGCCGTACGCCACCAGGAAGGCGCCGCCGATCCAGCCGGTCACGGTGACCGCGGACGGCCAGGCCCTGATCACCGATCCGACCCCGCCGACACCCACCGCGATCAGTACGGCGTCGGACAGCGCGCAGATCGCGACCACGGCGGCGACGTGCTCGCGGCGGATGCCCTGGCGGAGCACGAAGGCATTCTGCGCGCCGATCGCCACGATGAGCGACAGGCCGGTGCCGAGGCCGGCGAGGGCCGCGAGGAGTGCGGTGGTCATGGGCCGAGGTTAGAAAGCACGGCTCCTTCAGTCCAGCTAATGTTTCTTAGCTAACATTAGTACTTGTGATGATGACCGGGCTGCCGCTCGACCAGGTGCGCACCTTGCTCGCCGCCGTCGACGAGGGCACTTTCGAGGCTGCGGCGGAGGCGCTCCATGTGACGGCGTCCGCGGTCAGCCAGCGGGTCAAGGCGCTGGAGCAGCGCACGGGCCGGGTCCTGCTGCTGCGCTCCAAGCCGGTACGGCTGACCGCCTCCGGCGAGATCGTGGCGCGGTTCGGCCGGCAGCTGGCCCGGCTGGAGCAGGACGCCGTCGCGGAACTGGGCCTGAGCGAGGCGGCGGGGCCGCCGACGCTGTCGGTGGGGGTCAACGCGGACTCGCTCGCCACCTGGTTCCTGCCCGCGCTCGCCGAGACCGTGCGCACCGTCGACGTCTGCTTCGACCTGCACCGCGACGACCAGGACCACACCGCGCTGCTGCTGCGCCAGGGCCGGGTGATGGCCGCCGTCACCTCCTCGCCCGAGCCCGTGCAGGGCTGCTCGGTACGCCCGCTCGGCCGGATGGTCTACCGGGCCTTCGCGACCCCGGCCTTCGCGGCCCGCCACCTCGCGGGCGGGCCGCTGGCGGAGCTGCTGCCCGCCGCGCCCGTGGTGCTCTTCGACCGCAAGGACGACATCCAGGACGGCTTCCTGCGCCGCATCGCCCCCGGCCGCCTCGTGCCGGGACGGCCCCGGCACTACGTCCCGGCGTCCGAGTCCTTCGTGGGCGCCGTGGTCGCGGGTCTCGGCTGGGGCATGCTCCCCGACGCCCAGGCCGCCCCGCACCGCGCCGCGGGCACCCTGGTCGACCTCGCCGCGGGGGACACCATGGACGTCCCGCTCTACTGGCAGCAGTGGAAGCTCGACTCGCCGCCGCTGGCCGCCCTGGCCGCGGCGGTGGCCCGCACCGCGGCCGCCGCCCTGTCGCAGGACCCGCAGGTCAGGACCAGGTCATCGTGAGGGTGCGCTCGAAGTCGACGTAGCCGGCGCGCGCGAAGGCGCGGGCCATCGGCGTGTTGCCCAGGTCGGTGGACGCCCGGATGCGGGGGGCGCCGTCGGCGGCCAGCAGCCGGGTGCCCTCGGCCAGCAGGTCGTCGATCAGGCCCTTGCCGCGATGGGCGGGGAGCACGGCGATGTAGGCGATGATCGGGTTGTAGTCGTTGCGGGCCGGGATGACGAAACCGGCGGGGGAGCCGTCGGGCAGGGTCGCGACCTGCCACCACTCGCGCGGGCTGGTGAAGCGGCCGAGCTCGTCGTCGTGGTGCGCGGTCGCCGCCTCGCGGGCCGTCATGGTGGCCAGGTCGGCGCGGCTGTGGGCGTCGAGCGTGCCGTCCAGCGCCGCGGTCATCAGGTCGATGACCTCCTCGGTGCCGGCCATCGGCCGGAAGGCCAGCCGGGTGCTCGGCGCGGGGACCGGGGTGCCGGGCCGCCACTCCAGCCGCAGCCGCTCCACGAAGAGCCGGGCGCCGGTCCGCTCCAGGACGGCCATCCGGTCCTCGACGGCCTGCCTGGTCGCGGCGACGTCCCGCCAGTCGGGCGGGACGAAGCGGTTGTACTCGGGCGGCCGGGAGCCTGCCGGGAGGACCTGGGCCATGGCGGTGCGCACCAGGTGCTCGGCGACGTCCAGCAGGGCGCCGTCCCCGGCACCGTCGTCGATGTCGAGGACGTCGAGGTAGAGCGGGGTGTCCTCGCCCGCGCGGCCCCACCAGGCCACCCGGGCCAGCAGGCGGTCGCCGCGCAGTGCGACCCACATCCAGCCGGGGCGGCGGCGGCCGCCTGCCAGGTCGTCCGCGAACTCGTGGTCCAGGACATAGGGAAGCCGTGAGAAGAGGCCCAGCTCCTCGGGCCCGGTGATCGGGCGGACGGTCAGGTCGTCGGGTACCGGTGTCAAGCTGTGCGCTCCGCGGGGAAGAGGTGTCGGTTCGTCCGCGGCAGTCAACACCGGAAGCATCCTGGGCGCGAGGCCTTTTCCGCCGCCCGGCGAGCCGCTATTCCCCCATCGCCCCCGGTGTGGTGAAGTCCGGGCTCGAGTAGCCGGGGGCGGAGAATCCGGCCTCGTCGGGGACGAGGTCGTCGGCGTCCTCCGCCTCGTAGTCGGGGCCTTCGAAGGGCGGGACGACGTAGTCCGGCGGGGTGTAGTCGCCGATCGCGGAGTCGGGTCCTGAGAAGTCCGGGCTGGAGAAGTCGGGGCTGGAGAAACCGGGCGAGAAGTCCGGCTCCTCCTTCGGGGGCTGCGATGCGTCGCTCATGCCGTCTCCTCCGTACGGGCGGCGGCGCGCGGAATGAATCCGGGGGCGCCGCCGTTGTGATGCGTGCACAACAAGTATGCCGAGCGCACGAAGAGAAAGGCGCCTCCCATGAAAGTACGCAATTCACTGCGGTCGCTGAAGAACCGCCCGGGCGCCCAGATCGTGCGCCGGCGCGGCAAGGTCTACGTGATCAACCGCAAGGACCCGCGTTCCAAGGCCCGCCAGGGCTGACCCGGTACGGCGGCTGTGCGGCCCGGCCCCGGCGTACGCGCCGGGGTCTTCGGCTGCCGCGGCATCGCACCGGCATGTGGCGCCGGTGCGATGCCGGAAGGCCCCCTGACCGCCGCGGCCGCGCGCCGGGTGTTCGGCGCGCGACATCGCTGGCGGGGGTCGGTACGGGTCTCCGCAGCGCCCCGGGACACCGCGGACCCCCGGCTCCTGGAACGGCCGTTGATCTTGCCGCCTCCACTATGCCGTGCCGGGGCGGTTGGGGTCCAGACCACCTGAAGTGAATGTTGGGAATACCGCGCACACCGCGCGGACATCAGCCGTCCTCGTCCGCGGCACCTGTACCGATCCGGCGCAGCTGCGCCCGCGTCACCGCGGGCGGGCTGTCCTGGGGGACCCGCGCCGTGCGCAGCCCGGCCAGCTGGATGTCCAGATGCCGCCGCCACGCGTCCGGTACGACGGCGCCGCTGGTCTCGACGATGCCGCGCAGCCCCCAGATCAGCGCCATGATGTCGCCCAGCTCGACGCCGCCCGCCACCCGGCCCGACTCCTGCGCCTGGACCAGCAGTTCTGCGATCCGGTCGCGCAGCAGCTCGACGCAGGACACCTTCGAGTGGCCGACCAGCTTGTCGGCGTAGCCGCGGTGCTCGCTGAGCGAGCGGCCGATGACCCGCAGGAAGGTCTCGAGGCCTGAACCGTCGGGCAGCGCCAGGGCGCGCCGCGCCACTTCGGTGAGTTCGCGCAGCATCTGCCCGGCGATCTCGTCGACCAGCGCCTCCTTGTTGGGGAAGCGCCGGTAGACCGTGCCGACGCCGACCCCGGCGCGCGAGGCGATCAGCTCCATGCTGGCGTCGGTGCCGAACTCCGACAGCACCTCGCGCGCCGCCTGCACCACCAGCTGGTGGTTGCGTACGGCGTCCCGCCGCAGCGGCCGGGCGGGCGGGTCCTGGCTCTCAGGAGCCGGCACCGGACCCGGTGCCGGCTCCGCTTCCTCCGGGCGTGCGTGTCCTGTCATCGTCACTCGCTCACTCCCGCCGGGTCCCCGCCGCCCCGCAGCTCATTCCGGCTTGTCACCCACGACGGTACCGCCGGGGACCAGCGCCAGCTCCGGGTGCTGCGGCTCGTCGGCGAAATCGATCGTGCGGGTGCGCCGCGTGACCGGGATCAGCGTCGCCGCGACGGCCGCGACCACCATTGCCGCGCCCAGCATGGCGAACCCGTGGGTGTAGCCGGCCTCCCGCGGCAGGCCGTCCGCGGCCGGGCTCGCGGTGACCACGCTGGCCATCAGCGCCGCGCCGATGGATCCGCCGATGGTGCGGATGTTGGCGTTCATGCCGCTGGCCACACCGGTCTGCGCGGCCGGGACCGCGCTGACGATGAGGCTGGACATCGCGGCGAAGGTCAGTCCGAAGCCGGCGCCCATGACAGCGGTGGCCACGTACAGCTCCCAGGTGCTGGTGTGCGCGAAGGCCAGCAGCGCCATCGAGACGGCGCCGATCAGCGAGCCCATCAGGACGACCTTCTTGCCGCCGATGCGGTTGGCCAGGCCGTTGGCGCCGAGGCCGACCAGGAACATCATCACCGACATCGGCAGCAGGATCAGCCCGGACTGGGTGATGCTCGCGCCGAAGCCGTAGCCGGTGGACTTCGGGGTCTGCACGAATTCAGGCAGGAAGGCGAAGACCGCGTACATTCCGACGCCGACCAGCAGCGCCACCAGGTTGTTGGTCCACACCGCGGGGCGGGCCATCATCTTCATGTCGATCAGCGGCGTCGCCGCCCGCAGCTCGACCAGCACCCAGCCCACGGCGAGCACCACGGCGGCGGCGATCAGGCCGAGTACCTTGCCCGAGCCCCAGCCCCAGGCCGGAGCCTCACTGAGCGCGACGAGCAGCGCCACCAGCCAGGCCGACAGCAGGATCGCGGGCGCCCAGCTGATCCGGCCGGCCGTTCGCACCGGCGACTCGGGGACGAAGAAGTGCGCCGCGATCGCCGACACCAGGGTCAGGATCATCGGCAGCCAGAACAGCCAGTGGTAGTCGAGCGCGTTGACGATCGGCCCCGCGAGCACGATGCCCAGGCCGCCGCCGACCGCGAGGATGGAGGCGATCAGGCCGACCGCCTGGTTCAGCTTCTCGCGCGGGAACTCGTCGCGGATGATGCCGAAGGCCAGCGGCAGGACACCGCCGCCGATGCCCTGGATCGCACGGGCGATGATCATCACCTGGACGTTGGTGGCCAGCGCCGCGAGCAGCGATCCGGCGGCCAGCGCGCCGAGCGTCGCGACGAAGACGCGTTCCTTGCCGATCATGTCGCCGACCCGGCCCATGATCGGCGTGAATATCGAGGCCGACAGCAGATAGGCGGTCAGCACCCAGGTCACGGTGTTCTGGTCGGTGTGCAGGTCGGCCTGGATCGTCGGCAGCACCGGGGTGACCAGGGACTGGAGCAGCGCGTACGCGGTCACACCCGCCGCAAGGACCGCGAACGTGACCTGGTGGTGTGTGCGCCGGGTCTCGGACGCCATGGAACTCCTTCACAAGATGAAACGGAACGATCATTCCGGAACCCCAGGATAAGGGTTCAGGAATGACGATTCCGTTTCATGACGATGAGGGAAACCGCACACCTGGCACGGGAATTTTCCTGGCGCCCGCGCACGCCGCCGGTGACCTGGGGCTTCGGGCCTGGTTGCGGAAGTGCTGTCCCGTGAAGCTGTGGGAGCGCTCCCATGGTGTCACGCGCCGCCACGGCCGCCCTCCGGCGCAGATCGACCGGCCTATCCTGGCCGGGTGTTCTCACCCGAGGGACCCACCGTGCGCGAGCTGGCCGTCCAGGCGCTGTCCTCCGTCGACCGCGGCTACGACCTGCTCGCCCCGACCTTCGACCACACGCCCTTCCGCACCCCCGACCGCTTCCTCGACGCGACCGCCACCGCCCTCGCCCCGCTCGGCCCCTTCGACGCCGGGCTCGACCTGTGCTGCGGCACGGGCGCCGGCCTGCGGGTGCTGGCCCCGCTGTGCCGCGAGCGGCTGACCGGCGTCGACTTCAGCGCCGGAATGCTGGAGCGGGCCCGCGCCGCCGCGGCGCCCGGCGGCGGCCCGCGACCGCAGTGGGTGCGCGCCGACGCCCGCGCACTGCCCTTCGAGGCGGCCTTCGACCTGGTGGTGAGCTTCGGCGCCTTCGGGCACTTCCTGCCCGCCGAGCGTCCCGGGCTGTTCACCCAGGTGCGCAGGGCGCTGCGGCCCGGCGGCCTGTTCGCCTTCCCGATCGGCGCGCCGCCGCCGGTCGCCTCGCCCTGGTACTGGGCCGCGGCCGGCTTCGACGGCGTGATGCGGGTGCGCAACGCGGTGCGGCGGCCGCCCTTCGTCATGTACTACCGCACCTTCCCGCCGTCCGCCGTGCGCCGCGACCTCGCGGCGGCCGGCTTCGACGTGGCGCTCACCGCGCTCGACGAATTCGGCCGCCGCCGGGACGGCAGCCCGCGGGCCGGCCTGATGCTGGCCCGCAGGACCTGAAGGGCCGGCGGGCGCGGGTGTGCCCCTTCGTCCGGGCCGGCCGTCCCCGTCAGCAGCCGCCGTCCGCGATCACGTAGTAGTCGGGGCCGGTCTCCTTCAGCGTGTGCGTCGTGAACACGTTCCACAGGCCCATGTTCTGGCCGGAGCCGTCCGCGTAGGTGTACCCGCCGCTCTGGTGGGCACGGCCCGCCGCCACCTGGCTGTAGTTGCTGGCGGTGAAGCACTGCCCGGACCCGCCGCCGCCCGACCCGGTCGTGGTCGCGCCGACCGCGGTGGACGCGGGTCCCGCGGTGCCCGAGGAGTCGACGGCGGCGACGGTGTAGCTGTACGCCGTGCCCGCGGCCAGCCCGGTGTCGGTGTACGACGACGACGTCGGCGAGCCGACCTGCATGCCGCCGCGGAAGACCCGGTAGGAGGCCGCGCCGGAGACCGCGGTCCAGCTCAGCGACACGCTGCTGCCCGTGGTGCCGGACACGGCGAGCCCGGTTGGCGCGGGCAGCGCGCCGCCGCCACCGCCACCCGGCGGGGTCGAGCCGTCCAGGCCCCAGAACCTGGCGGTGTAGTAGCTGGAGCAGATGGTGTCCAGGTAGTACGAGCCCGCGGTGCCGCACTGCTCGGCGCCGGAACCCGGGTCCACCGCGAGGCCGTGCCCCATGCCGGCGATCTGGTAGAGCTGCACCGCCGGCGCGCCCGACGGGTCGTCGTAGACGCTGAGGGTCGTGCCGCCCGGCAGGGACTGCGTGGACGACGCGGTCTGCCCGATGCCCCACACGTTCGTCCACTGGTCGCGCAGCTCGGTGGCGTTGACCGGCTGGACGGTGGTGTCCGAGGCGCCCTGCCAGATCGCCACCCGCGGCCAGGGGCCGGCGTAGCCGGGATCGGAGGCCCGCACCTTGTCGCCGAGCTGGGCGGGTGTCAGGTTGAGGCTCCCGTACTGGCAGGTGGAGGCGGCCGCCTGCGAGGTGGCGCACTGGGCGGGCAGCCCGGAGTCCACGGAGCCGCCGGCGAAGATGTCCGGATAGTCGGCGAGCAGGTCGGCGGTCATGCCGCCGCCCGCGGACAGCCCGGTGACGTAGACCCGGTCGCCGTCCGAGCCGTACTGGGTGACCGCGTGCGACACCATCGAGACGACCGAGGCCGCCTCCCCCTTGCCGCGGGAGTCCTTGGCGGGGTCGAACCAGCTGAAGCAGGACAGCGCGTTGTTGGACGCGCTCGTCTGCGGCAGTACCAGGGCGAAGCCCCACAGGTCGGCGTACTTCTGCCAGCCCGAGTGGGAGAAGTAGTCGCTCGCGGACTGCCCGCAGCCGTGCAGCGCGACCACCACGGGCGCCCCTGCCGGCAGCCCGGCGGGCGCGTACTCGTACATCGCGAGGCTGCCCGGGTTCGAGCCGAAGGACGTGACCTGGGTCAGGCCGGCCGCGGTGGCGGGCGCGGCGCCCGCGACCGCGCCGAGGCAGGCGGCGACCAGCGCGAGTACGCCCAGCACCGCGGTGGAGATCCGGCGGCGGACGGTGCCCGGCCCTGGGGCGGGGCGGGGGAGCGGAGAGCTGTTCATGGCGCACTCCTCATGGGGGGATCCTTGTGGCGTTGGACGGTAGGACCGCGCTGTGCCGGCAGACACGTGACGGACCGCCATGCCGGTGCGGCGGAAGTGGCGGGCACGGCCATTGCGCGGCCGCCGTGCGCCGGAGGCGTGCCGGGCCCCTGGCGCCCTGCCCGCGTGCAGCCGCACCGGTGGCCGCGACATGGCTGCGGTCCCCACCCCGGGCCGGGGAAGTATGGGCGCAGGACACGTGTGCGCTGTGCCGCAACCTTCCTAGCGTGGCCGCCATGGAGAGCACTCAGCGCCCGGGCCCCGGCCGGGGCCCCGCGGCACCGCCGGCCGCCGCCACCGTCGCGGGACCGGCCGGCGGGCTGTTCCTCACCGGCCGCACCGCCCTGGTCACCGGGGCCGCCGCCGGGATCGGCCGCGCCTGCGCGGTGGCGCTCGCGGCGGCCGGCGCGAACGTCTACGTCGTCGACAGGGACGCGGCCGGTGCCAAGGACGCGGCGGCGGAGACCGGCGGGACCTGTGTGGTCGCCGACCTCTCCGACCCCGGAGCCGTCGACGCGCTGCCCGCAGACGCCGACATCGTCGTCAACAACGCGGGCCTCCAGCACGTCGCGCCCGTGCACGAATTCCCGCCGGAGCGCTTCACGCTGATCCAGCGGGTGATGGTCGAGGCGCCCTTCCGCATCCTGCGCAGGAGCCTGCCGCACATGTACGCCGGAGGCTGGGGCCGGGTGGTCAACATCTCCTCGGTGCACGGCCTGCGCGCCAGCCCCTACAAGTCCGCCTACGTCGTCGCCAAGCACGGGCTCGAAGGGCTCAGCAAGACCGTCGCCCTGGAGGGCGCGGAGTTCGGCGTGACCAGCAACTGCATCAGCCCCGGCTACGTCCGCACCCGGCTGGTCGAGGACCAGATCGCCACGCAGGCGCTCGCGCACGGCATCCCGGAGGCCGACGTCGTCGCCCAGGTGATGCTGGACCGCACCGCCATCAAGCGGCTCATCGAGCCCGCCGAGGTCGCGGCCGCCGCGCTGTGGCTGTGCTCGCCGCACACCGGTTACGTCACCGGCACCTCGCTGCCGCTGGACGGCGGCTGGACCGCGCACTGACCCCTCGTGAGGCCGGGACGTGCGCGTTCCCGTGCGGCCCGAGCTCTGGGACGCCGCGCGGCAAGGTGATTGGATGACCGCTCATGGCAGACAGCCCCGCCCCGATCGCCCGCCCGCTGAGCCGGCTGCTCGAACTCATCGCCGAGGACGCGCCCGCGGAGGCGTACGGCGCGCTCGCCGCGCGGGCCAGGGCCGGCGGTGCGAGCGCCGCCGACCTGGCCGAGCTGGAGCAGGCCACCGCGACGGCCCTGCGGGTCCGCGGGATCCTGCGCCAGCACCGGCGCCGGGAGACCGAGCTGGCCGCGCTCTTCGACACCGCGGGCGACCTCGCGGCGCTGCGCGACCTGGACGCCGTCCTGCAGTCGATCGTCCGCAGGGCGCGGATGCTGCTCGGCACCGACACCGCCTACCTCACCCTGCGCGACGACGAGGCCGGCGACACCTACATGCGGGTCACCGACGGCTCGGTCTCGCCGCTCTTCCAGAACCTGCGGCTCAGCTACGGCGACGGGCTCGGCGGACTCGTCGCCCAGACCGCCCGCCCCTACGCCACCCCCGACTACCGCACCGACGAGCGGTTCCGGCACACCGGCTCCATCGACGAGGGGGTACTCGACGAGGGCCTGGTCGGCATCCTCGGAGTGCCGCTGCTGCTCGGCGCCCGGGGCGGCGGACCCGGCGGTCCCGGCGGGGGTGGACAGGGCGGCGGACCCGGCGGCGGCACCGCGGGCGGAGGCGACGTGATCGGCGTGCTCTTCGCCGCCGACCGCACCCCGCGGCCCTTCTCGCCCGACGAGGTCGCGCTCCTGTGCTCGCTGGCCGCGCACGCCGCCATCGCCATCGACACCGCGCGGGCCATCACCGACCTCGCGCAAGCCGGAGCCGTCATCCGGGAGCACGCGGCCGCGATGCAGCGCGCGGAGGAGGCCCACGACCGGCTCACCGACCTGGTGCTGCGCGGCGGCGACCTGTCCGAGGTGGCCGGGGCCGTCGCGGGCCTGCTCGACGGCGCCATCACCATCCACGACCCGGAAGGCCGCACCCTCGCCGCTGTCGGCCGCGGCGGCGGCCCCTTCGAGGACGTACCGCCGCCGGCCCCCGTGGACCCCGCCACAGGTGGGGGCGAGCCGCCCGCACCCACCGCCCGCGCCGAGCACCGCGACGGGCGCTGGACCTGCGCGGTCCTCGCAGGACAGGAGCTGCTGGGCAGCATGGTGCTGCACGGGCGCGGCCGGCTCGACGACTCCGACCGGCGGCTCTTCGAACGGGCCGGCGTCGTCACCGCACTCCTGCTGCTGCTCAGCCGCTCGGTCGCCGAGACCGAGAACCGGGTGCGCGGCGAGCTGATCACCGACCTGCTGACCGCGCCGGGGCGCGACCCCGTCGGCCTGGTGGTACGCGGCAGGCGGCTCGGCATCGACCTCAGCCGGCCGTGCCTGGTGCTGGTCGCGCAGGGCCCGGCCGGCTCCCACGACCGGCTGGCCGCCACCGCGGGCCGCTATCTCTTCGGCAGCGACGGCATCAGCGCGGAGCGCTCGGGCACGGTGGTGCTGCTGCTGCCGCACGACGGTGCCGCGCCGGGCGCGGCGGCCAGGGCCGCGGCGGCCCGGCTCAGCCAGCTGACCGGCACCCCCGTCACGGTCGCCGCGGCCGGCCCCGCGTCCGGGCCGCAGGCCCTCGCCGACGCGCACGCGGAAGCGGTGCGGTGCCTGCGCGCGCTGTGCGCGCTCGGCCGGGTGGGGGACGGGGCGGGGGCGGCCGAACTCGGCTTCCTCGGGGTGCTGCTGGGCAGCGGGCGCGACGTCACGTCCTTCGTCGGCGCGACGCTCGGGCCGCTGCTCGCCTACGACGCCAAGCGGGGGACGGAGCTGGTGCGCACGCTCGGCGCGTACTTCGCCTGCGGGGGGACGCTGACCCGCACCAAGGACGAGCTGCATCTGCACGTGAACACCGTGGTGCAGCGGCTGGACCGGATCCAGGCACTGCTCGGGCCCGACTGGAACGAGCCGGAGCGCGCGCTCGAACTCCAGCTTGCGCTGCGGCTGCACATGCTGGCGGCGCCGTCCTGAGAGCCGTACCGCGATCGCCGGGCGGGGTCCCCTGCGTCGATTCGGGCACGGCCCGCCACCGGGTCGAAGGCCACGGTCCGGCGCACGCGGGGACGGGCGGCGGTCAGGCGAAGGTGCGGGCCAGATGGCGGGCGAGCACGGCAGGGGAGGGGCGGGGGAAGCGCGCGGAGATGTGGGCGTCGGGGCGGACCACGACGGCTTCCGGCGGCCGGGCGCCGTACCGGCGGCGGAATTCGCCGTCGCGGTCGTGGACGCGCGGCACCCCGAGCCCGTCGCCGGGCGCACCGGGCGCCAGCACGGCGAAGACGTTGAGGCGTCCGTGCGCGGCCTCCCGCGCCGCCGTCGCGCAGGCCCGCAGCTCCTCGGCCGAAGACCCCGCGTCGGCGTACAGCAGCAGCGTGTGGTGCGGGCTGCGCAGCAGGTCGAACAGCCGCACCGGATAAGCGGCGATGTCCCCCGTGAGCCCCCGGCAGTCAGGCGCGCGATCGCCCGGCCGCGGCTCGGGGCCGCCGGGGTCGGGGTCGACCAGCGGGCTGTCCCGGTAGCCGATCAGCAGCTGCGCCTCGCGCAGCACCACAAGGCCGATCTCCTCCGGCGCCTGCCTGCCCTCTCCGGGGCGCGGGAAGGTCCGCCTGACGACGTCCTCGCCGACCGGGTGCCGCTCGGCGTGGTAGCTGGCCGGCAGCCCGTCCGCGGCCACGCCGTGGATGGCGAGGGCCAGCTTCCAGGCAAGGTTGTAGGCGTCCTGCACTCCGGTGTTCATGCCCTGCGCGCCGGTCGGCGGGTGGACGTGCGCCGCGTCGCCCGCGAGGAAGACCCGGCCGGCTCCGTAGCGCTCCGCC
Source organism: Streptomyces sp. NPDC049040 (assembly GCF_043197715.1). NCBI lineage: Bacteria > Bacillati > Actinomycetota > Actinomycetes > Kitasatosporales > Streptomycetaceae > Streptomyces > Streptomyces sp. NPDC049040. Next base: position 149,692 of record NZ_JBICTO010000003.1, on the reverse strand, counting down.
AGCCGGCGGCCGGTCCTGAAGACGGACGACCAGCGCAGCGACCGCGCCGTGGTGGGCTGCGGCGACAGCCGGTCGAGCATCGCCTGCACGTGCCGCAGCTCCGGGGCGCGGTCGGACTCCACACCGTGCGCCGCCTCCGCACCCGGCGGGTCGTGCGCCGCCGACAGCTCGGGCGGGACCGGCATCGTCATCCGGTAGCGGCGCCGGCCGGGCAGCGGTACGCACACCAGCAGGTCGTCGGCGCCGCCGCCCCGGCGCAGGGAGCGGACGGCGTAACCGGACGGCAGATCCCAGTCCACCTCGACATCGCCGAGCATGTGCTCCTCCGGGAGTGCGTCGCCCTCGAAGGAGAGCCCGAGCTCCCGCCGGGTACGGCTGTGCCCACCGTCGCAGCCGATCGCGTAGCGGCACTCGACCGTCTCGGTGCCGCCGGCGGTGCGGAGCCGGGCGCGCACCGTGCCGGAGTCCTGTTCGAGGCCGAGCAGTTCCGTGCCGCGCTCGACCCGGCCGCCGTACGCCTCCAGGTGCACGGTCAGCAGCCGCTCGGTCGCGTCCTGCGGCAGCGCGGCGAAGCCGTAGGGCACGTCGGGCGGCAGCGTGAGGTCGACGCGCGGCTCCGGCTTCCTGCCGACGTAGCCGAGCACGCCGTGGAGCGGCACCGCGGCGTCGAGGACGTCGCGCACCAGGCCCATCGCGTCCCACACCTCGAGGGTGCGCGGCCGCAGACCGACAGCCCTCGCGTACGGCTGGGGCTGTGCGAGCCGGTCCACGATGCGGCAGTCGACGCCGCGACGGTGCAGCTCCAGGGCCGCGGTCAGCCCGACAGGGCCCGCCCCCACCACCAGTACCTCGGTGTCGCCCATGATCACTCCCCGGCGTCGGGACGGTGCGCCCCCGCACCGCTCGTACACCCCGCCCATCCAGCCTGCGCCCGGCCACGCCGGGTCGCATCTCCTTGCGCCCGGACGCAACCGACAGGCCTGTCCGCGCATCAGATATAAATGGGCCTTCGCGTCGGCGGCACGGCCGCCTCGACGCGTTCCATGGGTGGGGACCGATGTCTCGGGGGGTTGTGTCATGAGCTGGAGTCAGCAGGGCGGAAGCGGTGGTTACGGGGGAGGCGGCTATCCGCCGCCGCCACCCCCGCCGGGCGGCGGATACCCGCCTCCCCCCGGCGGCGGGTATCCGCCCCCGCCGCCTTTCGGACCGCCGCCGATGCCCGCCGCGCCGCCGGTGCCGCGCGAGCCGGCCGACCCGCTGCGCGCGGTCGCCGTGGGTGTGCTCAACCTCAGCGGGCTCGGCATCGGCTACCTGCTGACCCGCCGCTGGATAGGCCTCGCCGTCGCCCTCATCGGGACGGCCTTCTTCCTGGTCGCGGCGCTGCCGGCCGACCCGGACGGCGTGTCCGGCGGGGTCCTGGTCACGTATGTGGTCTTCCTGCTGCTGACCGCCGTGCACGGGGCGCTGCGCGGCCTGCGCACCCGGCTGTCCTTCCCGCCGCAGACGCCGCTCGCGCTGCTGCTCGGGCTGGTGCTGCTCGCGGTGCCCGCAGGCGCGGTCGTCTACTACGACGGCGCCAAGGACGACGCGACCCAGGCGATGCTGCTCGACCGGCTGGACAAGGCCGACCAGCTGGTGGCGACCGCGAAGGCCAAGCCCTTCCTGAGCGCCAAGTCCGAGTACGACTCGGCGCTCGGCTCCTACAACGACCTCGACAGCAAGCACGCGGGCTCGAAGGCCGCGAAGAAGGTGCCGGACCGGCTCCAGACCTTCTACACGGCCGTGGGCGCCCCTTACGACCAGAAGAAGTACTGCGACGCGATAGAGCCGCTGAAGTACCTGCGGACGGTGCCCCAGCACATCGGCGACAAGGCGCTCGGCCCGCTGGCCGGCTGGCCCGACGACCGGCTCGCGACCTCGCTCTACGAGTGCGGCATGACCGAGCTGACCTCGCCCGCACCCGACTCCGCCAGCGACGGCGGCAAGCTCGGCGAACTGCTCACCACCTTCCCCAAGTCGGCCCAGGCGGGCAAGGTGGAGCCCGCGATCAAGGCGAACATCGACGCCACCGCGAAGGGCCTCGGCGGCAAGGACCCGTGCGGGACCACCGACAAGCTGCGCACGCTCGGCGAGGACGCCGCGGCACTGCCCGGCGAGAAGGCGGGCATCACCGACGCGCTGAGCGCCGACTCCCGCAGGGTCGACGGCTACGTGGAGACCGGTACGTACAACTGCGGCCTCTCGCAGTACCGCGGCGGCAGCTTCGACGAGGCGCTCACCACGATGAACGGGTTCACCAAGAAGTACCCGCACAACACGCACCGCCCGCTCGCGCTCAAGATCGCGATAGCCGCCGAGATCGCCACGAAGGTGCCCGCCGCAGGCAAGAAGGTGCCGTCGATGGGCAGCGGCGGCTCCATCAGCGTGACCTTCACCAACGACAGCCCCGACGCGGTCGAGATCCTCTACACGGGACCGGTCACCGGCAGCTTCACCCTCAAGGGGTGCAGCGGCTGCTCGCGCTACTCCAGTGACTCGCTGGCGCAGAGCCTCGCGTGCAAGGGCAGCGGCAAGCACTACGCCAAGCGGACCCTGCACCTGCCCACCGGGACGTCGTACATCATGCAGAAGCCCATCGACGACGCCGACTCCGCGACACCCATCGCCGACACCCACCAGTTCAGGAGCGGGTACATCTATACGGAGTGCGCGTACGTATTGGAGTCGTACAGCTTCTGATCCCCGCTGCGGCACAGGTCCCGAACCCCGCGCCGCCCGCCGAAGCGCAGCCGTTGGCGTGAAAACGTCCCCCGTGCGGCCGCTGCGGCGGGCGGCGCGGGCGTGCGGGGCGGAACCTGGCCGGGAGGCGGCCGCAGGGGCGCCACGACCGGTGAGGTGGACATGGTGGGTGCGGCGCGGGGCCTCAGGGGGCGGTCGCCGGGAGTGCTGGGCGCGGTGTGCCTGGTGCTGGTGCTCACCGGCTGCTCCGACTCCGGCTCCGGCGGGTCCGGCTCGACGGCGAGCGCGTCGGCGTCCTCGCCCGCGGCGGGCGGTGGCGCGAACCGGATCGGCATCAAGAACTTCGCCTTCGGCCCCGGCACGCTCACCGTCAAGCCCGGCTCCGTCGTGACCGTCACCAACAACGACTCGACGACCCACACCCTGACGGCGACCGGGGCCAAGGCCTTCGACACCGGGGACATCGCCGCGGGCAAGACGGTGACCTTCACCGCGCCGGCCAAGGCCGGGTCGTACCCCTACATCTGCACCATCCACCCCTTCATGAAGGGCACCCTGACCGTCGGCTGACGCCGTGACGACGACCGACGAGGACACCGAGGAGCCGTGATGGAGTACCGCGTGTGGGTCTGGGCCACCCGAGTGATCGCCGCCGCGGGACTCGCGGTCGACGCGTACGTCCACGCCGACCTCGCGCCGCAGTACGACGCGGTGGACGCCACCTTCAGCCAGGGCGACCTCTTCCGCGCCGAAGCGGCACTCTCGGCGCTCGCCGCGCTGCTGATCCTGGTCTGGCGCCGCTTCCTCGGCGACGCCTTCGGCTGGCTGGTCGCGGCGGGCGGCTTCGCGCTGCTCGTCGTCTACCGCTACGTCGACGTCGGCAAGCTGGGGCCGCTGCCCAACATGTACGAACCGGTCTGGTACACGGAGAAGAAGGTCGTCGCCGTCGCGCAGTTGGTGGCGGTCGCCGCTGCGAGCGTGCTGATCGTCGTGGACCTGTTCGACCGGCGCGCGCGGCGGCACCGGCCGACCGTGGAGTGACCGCCCGGCGGGCTCAGGCCGGGGCCAGCGAGCCGCCGTGCAGCACCAGCAGGCCCACCGCGGTGACCGCCATGGCGAGGGTGGCCAGGAACGGCAGCCGGCTGCCCGCCCGGGCACCGGCCGAGGCGGCCGCGGTGGTCGCCGCCGCCAGGGCGCAGGTCAGCGCGAGCGCCGCCCAGCCGGTTCGGCCGACCGGGCCCGGCGGACCCAGCACCAGCACCGCGCACGCGGCGAGCAGCGGGAGCGGGGCCAGCACGCGGGTGCGCCTGCGGCCCAGGCGCTGCGGCAGCCCGCGCACGCCCGCGGCCAGGTCGGCGTCGATGTCCGGCAGCACGTTCGTGAAGTGCGCGCCCACGCCGAGCAGGGCTCCCGCCGCCATCGCCCACCCGGGCGGCCACGGCCGGCCGGGCAGACCCAGCGTCACGAAGGCCGGCAGCAGCCCGAAAGCCAGCGCGTAGGGCACCCAGGAGGCGGCGGTGCGCTTCACCCCGAGGTTGTACGCCCAGGCTGCCGCCACGCCGGTGAGGTGCGCCGCCCCCGCCCAGCGGCCCGCGGCCAGCGAGAGGGGGACGCAGGCGGCCAGCGCGACGGCCGCCGCCGCCGTGACCGCCTCCCGCGGCGCCGCACCGGTGGCCAGCGGCTTGTCGGCGCGGGCCGCCGCGGTGTCACGGGCCGCGTCCACCAGGTCGTTGCACCAGCCGACGGACAGCTGCCCGCACATGACGGCGGCGCCGATCAGGGCGCAGGCCGCCGGGCCGCGCCCCGACGCCACCGCGAGGACGGTCACCAGCGCGGTGACCGCGACGGTCGGCTCGGGGTGGCACGCCCGCACCACCGCAACCCCCCGACGATCTCCCACCCCCTCACCCTAGGCGCCCGCCCCCTTCCCCCCGCCCCACCCGGCCCACCCCATCCGAGTGACGCCGGGGACGCGGGCAACTGGCGCCCGGCCCGGATGTGCCGTCAGCAGCAGTCGCGCCGCCAGGGGGCACCGCCTTGAGGGGCGCGGGGAACTGCGCGCCCGGCCGGGATGTGCCGTCGGCAGCAGTCGCGCCGCCAGGGGGCACCGCCTTGAGGGGCGCGGGAACTGGGCGCCCGGCCGGGATGTGCCGTCAGCAGTAATCGCGCCGCCAGGGGGCACCGCCTTGAGGGTCGCGGGGAACTGCGCGCCCGGCCGGGATGTGCCGTCGGCAGCAGTCGCGCCGCCAGGGGGCACCGCCTTGAGGGGCGCGGCGCCCAGCCCCGACGTGCCGTCAGCAGTAATCGTGACCCCAGGGGGCACCGCCTGAGGGGTGCGGGGAACTGCGCGCCCGGCCCGGGCGTGCCGTCAGCAGTAATCGTGACCCCAGGGGGCACCGCCTGAGGGGTGCGGGCAACTGCGCGCCCGGCCCGGGCGTGCCGTCAGCAGAATTCGCGCCCGCATGGGGCGGGCACCCCCCTGGGGGGCGGCGCCCGGCCCCGACGTGCCGTCAGCAGGAAACGTCACCGCGGCCGCCCCGCAAGGGGCCCGGTGCCCCGACACACCGGCCCAAGCCACCAGGATTCGCCCGACTCGTACATATGATGCGCCAATGACCCGAATCGGCGCCGTGCACGCGGTGCTTCCGCCGTATCGGTACGAGCAGTCCGAGATCACGGAAGCACTCGCGGGGCTGGGCGCCGCGTCCAGGACCGCGCGCGGCGTGCTGGACCGGGTGCACGCGGCATCCGCGGTGCGTACCCGCAGGCTCGCCCTGCCCCTGGAGCGCTACGCGACCCTCCGCGGCTTCGGCGAGGCCAACGACTGTTTCATCGAGGTCGCCCAGGAGCTGGGCGAGGAGGCCATCGGCGGCGCGCTGGCAGCCGCCGGCGTCAGGCCCGACGAGGTGGACCTCGTCATCTTCACCTCGGTGACCGGCATCGCCGCCCCCTCGATCGAGGCCAGGATCGCCGCCCGGCTCGGGCTGCGGCCCGATGTGAAGCGGCTGCCGGTCTTCGGCCTGGGCTGCGTCGCGGGGGCGGCGGGACTCGCCCGGCTGCACGACTACCTGGAGTCCCGCCCGCAGGGCGTCGCGGTGCTGCTCTCGGTCGAGCTGTGCTCGCTGACGCTCCAGCGCGACGACACCTCCGCGGCCGGCGTCGTCGCGGGCTCGCTGTTCGGTGACGGCGCCGCCGCGGTGGTGGCGGTCGGCCGGGACCGGGCCGCCACGGGTCCCGAGGTGGTGGCGACCCGCAGCCGCCTCTACCCCGGCACCGAGCGGCTGCTCGGCTGGGACATCGGCGACGACGGCTTCCGCATCGTGCTGGGCAGCGACCTGCCCGACCTGGTCATGCGCCATCTCGGGCCCGAGGTGCGGGACTTCCTGGCCGACCATGACATCAAGCCGCGGGACGTGGCCGGCTGGGTCTGCCATCCGGGCGGTCCGAAGGTGCTGGAGGCGGTAAGGGAGACGCTTGGACTGCCGGCCAGGGCGCTGGAGACGGCCTGGCGTTCGCTCGCGGAGGTCGGCAACCTCTCGTCCGCCTCGGTGCTGCACATCCTCGGCGACGTCCTGGCGGGTGACCGGCCGCTGCCCGGCAGCCCGGGCCTGCTGATGGCGATGGGTCCCGGCTTCTGCTCCGAACTCGTCCTTCTGCGCTGGTAGGTGGAGCCCGATGCCCTCATACACCCTGCTGGTCCTGCTCGTTGCCTTCGAGCGGGTGATCGAGCTGAACACCGCCCGCCGCAACGCGGCCTGGAGTTTCGACCGCGGCGGCCGGGAGCACGGCAGCGGCCACTACCCGGTGATGGTGCTGCTGCACACCGGGCTGCTGGCCGGCTGCCTGGCCGAAGTCCACTACGGCGGGCGGCCGTTCGTCGCCGCGCTCGGCTGGCCGATGCTGGCGCTCGTGGTGGCCTCGCAGATCCTGCGCTGGTGGTGCGTCTTCGCGCTGGGGCCGCGCTGGAACACCCGGGTGATCGTCGTGCCCGACCTGCCGCTGGTGGACCGCGGACCGTACCGGCTGATGCGGCACCCCAACTACCTGGCGGTGGTGGTCGAGGGCGCCGCGCTGCCGCTGGTGCACGGGGCGTGGATCACGGCGCTGTGCTTCACCCTGGCCAACGCGCAACTGCTCAAGGTCCGGCTGCGCTGCGAGAACGCGGCGCTCGGCCTGGCGCCCGCGTGATCGACCTGCTGGTCGCGGGCGGCGGTCCCGCGGGGCTCGCCACCGCCATCCACGCCGCCAGGGCCGGGCTCGAGGTGGTGGTCGCGGAGCCGCGTCCCGGGCCGGTCGACAAGGCGTGCGGCGAGGGCCTGATGCCGTCGGCCGTACGGTCGCTTGCCGCGCTCGGCGTCGCCCTCCCCGGCCAACCGCTGCACGGGATCCGCTACATGGACGAGCGGCACCGGGCCGAGGCCCGCTTCCGCACCGGCCACGGGCGCGGGGTGCGGCGCACCGAACTCCATGCCGCGCTGGCCGCCACCGCGGCAGGACTCGGCGTGTCCGTGCTGCCGTTGCGCGTCGACGGCGTCCGGCAGGACGGCGCGTCGGTGACCGCCGCGGGCATCACCGCCCGCTATCTGGCCGCGGCCGACGGGCTGCACTCGCCGATCCGGCGCGCGCTGCGGCTGGCGGCGGCCCCCGACCCGCGGCCGGCCCGCTACGGACTGCGCCGGCACTTCGCCGTACCCCCGTGGTCGGACTGCGTCGAGGTGCACTGGTCGGCGCGCGCCGAGGCGTATGTCACCCCGCTCGGGCCGCAGCTGGTCGGTGTCGCGGTGCTGACCGGCGAGCGCGCGCCCTTCGCAGGGCAGCTGTCCGCCTTCCCGCGGCTGCTGGAGCGGCTGACGGCCGGCGCGGTGACCCCGGTCCGCGGTGCGGGCCCGATGCGGCAGCGGGTCCGCACCCGGGTGGCGGGCCGGGTGCTGCTGGTGGGCGACGCGGCGGGCTACGTCGACGCGCTGACCGGCGAGGGCATCGCGATCGCCCTGGCCACCGCGGAGCAACTGGTGCGCTGCGTGGTGGCCGGCCGGCCGCAGGACTACGACCGGGCGTGGTGCCGCGCGTCGCGCGACCACCGGCTGCTCACCGGCACCCTGCTGTGGCTGCGCGGCCGCCCCTGGTCGGCCCGCCGCATCGTCCCGGCGGCGAGCCGCTGCCCCGCGCTCTTCGCCGCGGCCGTCAACCGGCTGTCCTGACCCGGTCCTCGGGTGGGGCCGCCGCGAGGTCCGCGGCGGCCCCCGGGTCCGTCAGCCGGAGGCCGGCGCGTAGCGGAACCAGTCGTAGTCCGCGTGGCCGGTGCCGTCCGCCGGGCCGGTCGCGTACGGGCCGAGGTAGACGCCGGTGAAGCCGCCGGCGACCTGGCTGCTCAGGAAGCGGCCGTCGACGGTGGCGATGTCGCGGGCGCCGTCGGGGGACTGGGTGCAGGAGAAGGTGTAGTCCTGCCCCTTGGCGCGCACCCCGAGCCGCAACGGGCCGGAGCGTACCGGAAGTTCGCCCCGTACCGTTTCGGTGCCCGCGTTGCGCTCGGTGACCCGGACGACGGTGCCGCCGTCGCCGGTCGCCGTCACCAGCACGGTCACGTGGTGGCCGGGGGACTGGAGCACCGCGAGGCCCGCGGCCTCTCCTGGGGCGCCGGGGGTGAAGTCGAGCGCGGTCTCGGCGGCGAAGTCGATGTGCTGCTGGCGGCGGCAGACGAAGGCGGGGGTGCTCTGCTCCGAGAGCGTGCGCGGGAGCAGCCGCAGCCGCAGGTGCCCGGGCCGCTCGGCAAGGCTGTACGCACCGGTCCCGGGCGCCCGCAGGGTGTTCCAGCCGTCGTCGAGCACTTCGGCGTCGAAGTGGTCCACCGGGTCGGGCGCGGGCCAGGGGTGCGCGGGCAGCGCCACCTCGGCCTGCTCGGTCAGCCGCCCCTCACCGGGGTTGAACACCGGCCAGCCCTGCTCCCACTCGACCCGGGCCAGATGGGTCTCCCGCCCCAGGTTGGCGTGCCGGCCGCCGTACATCCGGGAGGCCAGCAGCAGCGCGTACCAGTCGCCGCCCGGCGTCTGCACCAGGTCGGCGTGCCCGGCACCGGACAGCGGATAGCCGAGGCCGAGGTGGCGGTGGGTGAGCACCGGGTTGCCCGGGTGGTTCTCGTACGGCCCGTCGACCTGCCTGCTGCGGGCCACGGTGACCGCGTGCTCGTACTCGGTGCCGCCCTCGGCCAGCAGCAGCACGTACCAGCCGTCGTGCCGGTAGAGGTGCGGTCCCTCCGCCCAGCGGGCGTCCAGCAGCGCGCCGCGGAACAGCACCCGGTCGGGTCCGGCCAGCGCGCCGGTCGCCACGTCGAAGCCGCGCATCCAGATCTCGGTGCGCCCTCCGGTGCCGGGTATCTCGCGGGTGCCGAGCAGGTACCCGGAGCCGTCGTCGTCGAAGAACAGCGACGGGTCGAAGCCGGGGGCTTCCGGCAGCCACACCGGGTCGGACCACTTGCCGGCCGGATCGTCGGCGGAGAGCAGGAAGTTGCCGGAGGTGCCGAGCCCGTCGACCAGGGTGCACACCAGGTGGAAGCGGCCCGCCGCATGGCGGAGCGTGGGCGCGTACAGGCCGCCGCTCGCCCGCACCCCGCCCAGGTCCAGCTGCCCGGCGCGGTCGACGGCGTGGCCGATCGGCCGCCAGTGCACCAGGTCCCTGCTGTGGTGCAGCGGGATGCCGGGGAAGTAGGCGAAGGAGGAGCTTGCCAGGTAGTAGTCCTGCCCGACCCGGCACACCGAGGGGTCGGGGAAGCAGCCGGGCAGGACGGGGTTGTTCGCGGTGACGGTCATCGGCTGTGCTTGTCCTTGGTCGAGTCGGCGCGATGGCTCTCCGGCGGGCCCAGGTGGCTGGGCCGCAGGCCGCCGGTGTCCACCACGAGCTTGTGCAGCACCACGGTGGGGTCCACGGCCCAGAAGGCCAGCACGTGCCGGCCGGGCCGGTCGATGCGGTGGGTGGTCGTGGTGACGTTGACGTTGTCGGAGGTGTTGCGCTCCCACTGGCGGTTCATGGTGCCGTCGTCGGCGCCGGTCGCCGCGGTGGCGTTCACCGTCTGCGGCGCGTCGCCGTCGAAGGAGACGGCGTACTGCAGGCCGCCGCGCCCGAAGATGTCGTTGCGCGGCGAGAGGTACGCCCGGACGGTGACCTCGCCCGCGGAGAACAGGGTGAGGTCGTATTCGAGGCGCGCACCGGCGCCGCCGGGGACCTGCCGGGGCGCGGTGACGGGGGAGGGCCGCATGCCGGAGCCGGTGCGCCCGATGTCGGTCAGGCAGATCCAGGACACCCCGCCGCCGGTTATCGCGCGCGAGTGGTGCGCGGCCTCGATCGAGACCAGGCCGCCGGCCTCGACGAAGCCGGCCGGCGCCGGACGGGGCACCGCGGGGTTGTCGATCACCGCCTGCACCCGGACGGCGGCGCCGCCGGGACCGGTGACCTCGATCGGCACCGTGGTCCTGCCCTTGGGCGCGCGCGACCAGTCCACCCGCAGGGTGGCGCGCACCTGCTCGCGCACCCGGCCGGCGGGGCGGTCGACGGTCAGCCAGCGCTCCGCGGGCACGATCCGGTAGTCGAAGGGTGCGGCGCCCCGGTTGAACACCTCGATGTACTGGGCGGGTTGGGTCTGGTAGGGGCTGAAGGAAGGCAGCACGGCGGGACCGCTCTGCTGCGGCCACCATCCGTCGGAGCCGTCGATCGCGACGCCCATCGCGGCCGCCGCGGGCAGCTCGACCCGCTGGAGCGCGGGGAAGATGACGTCGGGGATGGCCTGGTTGTCGAGCTCGGGTTCCTGCCAGGGCGCGTTGGGGCCGTAGCGCTCCACGTCGCCGTAGTCGATGTGCGGCTGGGTCTGGAAGCCCTTCCACCTGCCGCCCGCCACCTGGTTGTTGAAGCGGTCCGCCAGTGCCAGGTCGTCGGCGAACCTGGCCTCCGCGGTGGCGGCAAGCGTGTTGGCGGCGGCCCTGCCCTGCGCCGCGTAGTGGAGGCTGGTGAACTGGGCCTCGCGCAGGGCGTAGAGGTTCGCGGTGGCCTGCACCTCGTAGAGCACCAGCTCGTAGTAGGCGTCCTGCGCGGACTGCGGCAGCGCGCGGCCGATGCTCTGCGCCGTCGCGGCCAGCGCGGCCCATTCGGCGGTGACGGACTCCAGCTCGCGGTAGGAGGTCAGCGCGAAGGGCGTGGCCCGGTCGTCGTAGACCACCGCGGACGAATCGTGGGCGACGTCCTTGGCCGGGTCGAGGGTGATCCTGCGGTTGAGCAGTTCCGGCTTGCGGCGGCTCTGGAGGTGGGCGTAGGTGTGCAGCACCTCCGCGATGGCCGCCGCGTGCCGCGGGCCGAAGTTCTCGGCGGCGTAGCGCCGTTCCCACTCCGCGATGTCCGCGATCTGCCAGCGCTCGGGGTTCCACGCGTAGTCGAGGAAGAACTGCGTCGGCAGCTCGTTGCCCTTGAGGTCGCCGACGTTGGTGACCCACAGGTTGCGCACACCGTAGGCGTACGTCTGGTGCAGCTGGTCCCACATGTTGGGCAGCGAGGTGGTGTCCACCCACTTGTAGTTGCGCCCGCCGCCGACGTAGTCGAAGTGGTAGTACAGGCCGTAGCCGGCGCTCCGCGGCGGCAGTGCCGGGTCCGGGACCCTGCGGATGTTGCCCCAGTTGTCGTCGGTGAAGACGACGGTCACGTCGTCGGGCGCGTGCAGACCGCTGTCCCAGTAGCGCTGCACCTCCTTGTACATCGTCCACACCTGGGGGATCGCGGCGAGGTCGGTGCCGGTGACGTCGGCGAGGATGGCCCGCTGGGCGGTGATGATCTCGTTCATCAGCTCGATGCCGTCGCCGTCGGCGAGACTGGTGTCGCCGTTGCCGCGCATGCCGAGGGTGACCACCCCTTCGAAGCCCTGGTCGGCCATCCGCCGGATGCCCGCGGTCCAGTAGGCCCTGAGCGCCTCCGCGTTGTGCCGGTAGCTCCACTCGCCGGTGCCGCCGTAGGGGTCGTGGCCGGGGGTGGTGATGTTCCCCGCCTTGTCGCGGACCGCGGGCACCGCGTGCCGGTTCCACTCCTCGATGCCGCGCATCATGGGTGCCTCGTGCGAGGTGCCCATGACGACGCCGTACGCCGCCGCGGTGGCGTGGTTGAGCGGGTCGTCCTCGGCGAAGGCCCGGCCCCACACCGCGGGCCACAGGTAGTTGGCCTTGAGCCGGAGCATGACCTCGAAGACCTTCCCGTAGAAGGCGTGGTTGAAGCCGCCCGGGTAGCCGGGCGCGAGGCCGGGTCCGAAGGTGGCCGGCGCCCAGGTGCCGAGTGACGGGTTCTCGTCGTTGATGAAGAAGCCGCGGTATCTGACCGCGGGGGTGCCCTGGGTGTGGGCGCCGGGCAGCGCGTAGAGGGCGTCCTGCCGCTGCGGCCGGACGTCGTCCCAGTAGACCCAGGGCGACACGCCGATGCCGCGGGAGACGTCGTAGGCGCCGAAGATCGTGCCGCGCTGGTCGCTGCCGGCGATCACGAAGGCGCGGTCGACGCCGGGCAGCGGGTGGTCGACGACCTGTTCGAGCGAGGTCTCCCACTTTCCCGCGATCCCCGAGACGTCCAGCCTGCCGGCTGCGACCAGGGCGTCGATGAGCGGGCTGCGGCCGATGGTGCCGATCAGCACGATCTGCCGGTCCGCGGGCCGCGTCCCGGCCGGCAGCACCGACACCCGCGGCCGTACGCCGGTGACGCGTTCGAGGTCGGCGGCCAGGTCGCCGGCCACCCGGACGACGCCCCCGTGGTCGTCGGCGCTGACCACCAGGGGGGTCGCCGTACCCGCCGCGACCAGGGGGAAGCTCCCCGGGCGGTGGTCGGTGGTGATGTACGCGCCCGGGTCGGTCGGCCGCGGTCCGCCGCCGGGCGGCCGGCCGGTGCCGCCCGCCGCGCCGGCTTGCGCGGCCGGGCCGAGGGTGCTGCCGAGGACCGTGGGCAGGGCCGCGAGGCCGATCCCGGCGCCGACCACCGACCTGCGGTTCGGCCCGCGGCCGGGCGGACGGCCGGTGGCGCCGTCCCGCTCCGCGTGCTGCCTGTCCATAGCGTCCGCCACTGCAGTCCCTCACTGTGATTCCGCGTCGTGACCCGGCTTCCGCAGTCCCTTGCGGTGCCACCGGATCTTCGAAACTTGCGTGATCCTCCCGGAAGTTTCGAGTGACGTTAGAAGTGCGGACGGGCCCCGTCAACCCTCGGACCGCCGGGCCGGTGCCGGGACACCGGAAAGCCGGTGCGCCTTTCCTGCGGGGCGGGGGCGCTGCCTATGCTGGGAGCCCACTGCGACAGGAGGCACCGGTGGCGTCAGACAGCGCGGGCCGGGTCACGATCGCCGACATCGCCCGCGAGGCAGGCGTGTCGCTGCCCACGGTCTCCCGGGTGCTCAACGGGCGCAGCGATGTGGCGGCCGCCACCCGCCGCCGGGTCGAGGACCTGCTGGCCGAGCACGGCTACCGGCGCAGGGCGGCCGGCGCCGCGAGCCGGGCCAACCTCATCGACCTGGTGTTCAACGACCTCGACAGCCCCTGGGCGGTGGAGATCCTGCGGGGGGTGGAGAAGGTCGCCCACGCCGCGGGAGTGGGCGCCGTGGTGTCCGCCGTGCACCACCAGGCCGCGTCCGCGCAGCAGTGGCTCGTCGGGGTGCGGTCCCGCAACTCCGACGGCGCGATCCTGGTCACCTCGCAGCCGGCCCCGCAGCTGAACGCGGAGCTGCGCAGGCTCGGCATGCCGCTGGTGGTGATCGACCCGGCGGGGGTGCCCACCTACGACGTCCCGACCATCGGCGCGACCAACTGGGCCGGCGGCCGCAGCGCGGTGCTGCACCTGCTCTCGCTCGGGCACCGCAGGATCGGCATCATCACCGGGCCCCCCGCGCTGATGTGCAGCCGGGCCCGCCTCGACGGCTACCGCGCGGCCCTGGAGTCGGCGGGCGTCGAGGTGGACGACGACCTGGTGCGGGTGGGCGACTTCTCGCACGAGTCCGGTTTCACCCTGGGCTCCGCGCTGCTCGACGGCCAGGACCGGCCGACCGCGGTCTTCGCCTCGAGCGACCAGATGGCGCTGGGCGTCTACGAGGCCGCCAGGCAGCGCGGCCTGCGGGTGCCGGACGACCTGAGCGTCGTCGGGTTCGACGACCTGCCGCAGGCCCGCTGGTCACCGCCGCCGCTGACGACGGTGCGGCAGCCGCTCGCCGAAATGGGCGCCGCGGCTGCCGACATGCTGCTCCAGCTCGTACAGGGCAGGACCCCCGACGTGCTGCGGGTGGAGCTGTCCACCAGCCTGGTGGTCAGGGACAGCTCCGCCCCGCCGCCTCAGGTCTCCGAGGCAGGCACCCGGCCGGCCGGCTCCGGCTCCGCGGTGGGCAGGAACCTGCCGACGAAGATCTTGTAGACCGCGCCGCCCACCAGGCCGCCGATCAGCGGCCCCGCGATCGGCACCCACCAGTAGAGATTGCCCCATTGGTCCCGCCAGGCGGTGCCGTACCCGGTGATGTAGCTGGCCAGCCGCGGGCCGAGGTCACGGGCCGGGTTGATGGCGTAACCGGCGTTGGCGCCGTAGGCCATGCCGATCGCGACCACGATCAGGCCGACGATGAACGCGCCGAGGTTGGCACCGGGCGGGGTGTTGAGCACGTCGGTGACCGCGAGGATCAGCATCAGCAGGATCGCGGTGCCGATCACCTGGTCGCGGAACGCCCCCCATTCGTGCACCCCGGCGGTCAGCGACCCGTTGCCGGGCAGCGTGGCGAAGACGGTCTGCGTCTTGATCGTGTGCCCCGGGTCGGCGTGGCCCAGGATCTCGGTGTAGTTCCACCGCACGATCAGGGCGGCGACGAAGGCGCCGAGGAACTGGGCGGCCCAGTAGGGCACGACCTTCTTCCAGGAGAAGCCCTTGAAGGTCGCCAGCGTCAGCGTCACCGCGGGGTTGAGGTGGGCGCCGGAGAGCCGGGCCGCCACGTAGACGCCCAACGTGACGCCCAGGCCCCAGGCCCAGGAGATGGAGTCGTGGTCGCCCAGACCGCCCTTGGGGTCGGTCAGGTCGCCGCCGGCGGCGACCTGGGCCACCACGCCGACGCCGATCAGGATCAGGATCATGGTGCCGGCGAATTCCGCCGCCATCTCCCCGAACAGCCCCGAGCCCCGTGCACGTGTCGCCATGGCTACCGCTTCCCGCCGGCTGTCGCAGCCGGCTGTGGCTTGTCGGTGGTTCTGCACCGTTCCGGTACGTGATTGCTCCACCGAAACACGCGCGGGTGCCCATGGCGCGCGGGGTTAGGCCGTCCGCCGGACCCGGCGTGCGCGCCCCGTCGTCGAGGTCCTGACGGCCACGGGATATCTTGATATCAAGCAATGTTTGCAATGCTGGAAACTGGAGCGGAGTAACCGGTGGCTGACTCGACCATCATCTATACGCACACCGACGAGGCGCCGGCCCTGGCGACGTATTCGTTCCTGCCGGTGATCGAGGCATACGCCTCCACGGCGGGCGTCACGGTCGAGAGCCGTGACATCTCGCTGGCGGGCCGGATCATCGCCGCCTTCCCCGAGTTCCTCGAAGCCGGGCAGCGGATCGACGACGCCCTGGCGGAGCTGGGCAGGCTGGCCGGCACCCCCGGCGCGAACATCATCAAGCTGCCGAACGTCTCGGCGTCGATCCCCCAGCTCAAGGCGGCCGTCGCCGAGCTCCAGCAGCAGGGCTACGCGCTGCCCGACTACCCGGACGACCCGAAGAGCGACCAGGACCGCGACGTCCGGGCCCGGTACGACAAGATCAAGGGCAGCGCCGTCAACCCGGTGCTCCGCGAGGGCAACTCCGACCGCCGCGCCCCCGCCTCGGTGAAGAACTACGCCAAGGCCCACCCGCACCGCATGGGCGCCTGGAGCCCCGAGTCGAAGACCGGCGTGGCCACGATGGGCGCCGACGACTTCAGGAGCACCGAGAAGTCCGCGGTCATCGCCGCCGACGGCACCCTGCGCATCGAGCTCGCCGGTGACGACGGCACCACCACCGTGCTGCGCGAGTCGGTGCCGGTGCTGGCCGGCGAGGTCGTCGACGCCTCGGTGATGCGGGTCGCCGCGCTGCGCGAGTTCCTCACCGCCCAGGTCGCCAAGGCCAAGGCCGACGGCGTGCTGTTCTCCGTGCACCTCAAGGCCACCATGATGAAGGTCTCCGACCCGATCGTGTTCGGCCACGTCGTGCGGGCCTTCTTCCCCAAGACCTTCGCCGCGCACGGCGCCGCCCTCGCCGCCGCCGGCCTGACCCCGAACGACGGTCTCGGCGGCATCCTCAAGGGCCTGGAGTCGCTGCCCGACGGCGCCGCGATCAAGGCGTCCTTCGAGGCCGAGCTCGCCGAGGGCCCCGAGCTGGCGATGGTCGACTCCGACCGCGGCATCACCAACCTGCACGTGCCGAGCGACGTCATCGTGGACGCCTCGATGCCGGCCATGATCCGCACCTCGGGACACATGTGGGGCCCCGACGGCCAGGAGGCCGACACCCTCGCGGTGATCCCGGACAGCAGCTACTCCGGCGTCTACCAGGTCGTCATCGACGACTGCCGCGCCCACGGCGCCTTCGACCCCGCCACCATGGGCTCGGTGCCCAACGTGGGCCTGATGGCGCAGGCCGCCGAGGAGTACGGCAGCCACGACAAGACCTTCGAGGTCCCGGTCACCGGCACCGTCCGGGTGGTCGACGGCAGCGGCGAGGCCGTGCTCGAGCAGGTCGTCAGCGCGGGCGACATCTTCCGGATGTGCCAGACCAAGGACATCCCGATCCGCGACTGGGTCAAGCTCGCCGTCACCCGCGCCCGCGCCACCGGCAGCCCCGCGGTCTTCTGGCTGGACGAGAGCCGCGCCCACGACGCCAACCTGATCGCGAAGGTCGGGGAGTACCTGCCCGAGCACGACACCGACGGGCTGCGGATCGAGATCATGACGCCGCGGGACGCGACGGCCTTCTCGCTGGAGCGGATCCGCCGCGGCGAGGACACCATCTCGGTCACCGGCAACGTGCTGCGCGACTACCTCACCGACCTCTTCCCGATCCTGGAGCTGGGCACCAGCGCCAAGATGCTCTCGGTCGTCCCGCTGATCAACGGCGGCGGCCTGTTCGAGACCGGCGCGGGCGGCTCCGCGCCCAAGCACGTGCAGCAGCTGGTCAAGGAGGACTACCTGCGCTGGGACAGCCTCGGCGAGTTCTTCGCGCTGGCCGCCAGCTTCGAGCACCTTGCCGCCTCCACGGGCAACGCGCGGGCGCAGATCCTCGCCGACACCCTGGACCGCGCCACCGGCACCTTCCTCAACGAGGACCGGTCGCCCAGCCGGCGGCTCGGCGGCATCGACAACCGCGGCAGCCACTTCTACCTCGCGATGTACTGGGCGCAGGAGCTGGCCGCGCAGACCGACGATGCGGCGCTCGCGGCGGCGTTCGAGGGCCTCGCCAAGACCCTCACGGAGCAGCAGGAGGCCATCGTTACCGAATTGATCGCTGTCCAGGGATCGCCGGTCGACATCGGCGGTTACTACCGGCCCGACCCCGCCAAGGCGGCCGCCGTGATGCGCCCCTCGGCGACGTTCAACCAGGCCATCGCCTCGCTCGCCTGATCGGACCCCCCGGGGCGGTACCCCCGGAAACACCTCGGTCACCCCGGCAGAATCGTCACCTGCCGGGGTGACGGTGTCTCATGGAGTGATCATTTCGGTGATTTACTTCTTGACGCGCGGCCTGCCATCCGAGTTGACTCACCCGCACTTGGGCCGCGTCGTGGCGGCCCTCTCAGGGGAGGCACCGCCGCAATGAACGCGATATCGCGCCGTCTTGTCGTGGGGAGCGCCGTGATCACGCTGGCGCTGACCATGGCCGCGTGTGGCAAGGCCGGCGACGACGACAAGTCGTCGGACAGCAGCAAGGACAAGAGCATCGGCCTTCTGCTGCCCGACACCGTGACGGCCCGGTACGAGAAGTTCGACCGGCCGCTCATCACCAAGAAGATCCAGGAGCTGTGCTCCGACTGCTCGGTGCAGTACGACAACGCGGGCGGCGACGCGGCCAAGCAGGCGCAGCAGGTCAGCACCATGATCGCCAAGGGCGTCAAGGTACTGATCCTGGACGCGCAGGACGCGGTCGGCATCAAGTCCTCCGTCCAGGCCGCCGTCGACAAGGGCATCAAGGTCATCGCCTACGACCGTCTGGCGCAGGGGCCGGTGTCGGCGTACGTCAGCTACGACAACCAGAAGGTCGGCGAGCTCCAGGGCCAGGCGCTGCTGACGGCCATGGCCGGGAACGCCAACCCGCAGGCGAAGATCGTGATGATCAACGGCGACGACGCCGACCCCAACGCGGCCGAGTTCAAGGCCGGTGCCCACAGCGTCCTGGACGGGAAGGTGACCATCGCCTACGAGCAGTCCGGCCTGTGGAAGGACACCGTCGCCAACCAGAAGGTCAAGGCGGCGATCACCTCCATCGGCGCGGCCAACATCAAGGGCGTCTACTCGGCCAACGACACGATGGCCGGCGGTATCGCCACCGCGCTCAAGGGCGCCGGCATCAACGTCCCGCTGACGGGCCAGGACGCGGACCTCACCGCGATCCAGCGGATCCTGCTGGGAGCCCAGAGCTCGACCGTCTACAAGGCGGCCAAGCCCGAGGCGGAGAACACCGCGCAGATCGCCGTCGACCTGCTGGAGGGCAAGGACTTCAAGTCCATCGCCGACACCACCAAGAAGAGCGGGTCGGGCAACGAAGTGCCGTCCAAGCTGCTGGAAGCGGTCTCGGTGACCAAGGAGAACATCAAGGACACCGTGGTCGCCGACGGTACGTACACCGCGGGGCAGATCTGCACCGCGGACTACGCGTCGGCCTGCGCGGCCGCCGGCATCAAGTAAGTCCCGTACCGGGCCGGCCCAGCGGCCGGCCCGGTACGCGCGACCGGGGGACCCGAGCGGGAGGATCGCGCCGAGCGCGTGAATCCCGCTCAACTTCTTGACGGCCCGCCATGGCCCCTTGACACTGCCATACGGATCAGGGGCATCCCCTATCCGCAGATTGAGAGCGTTTTCAATCGGCTGAATCCAAGGGTCATGGGCCAGCCGTGGCCTGAAATGTGCAGTGCTGAGCGCGATTCCACCCCCACATCCGCGCTGACCTGGTGTTCACGGTGTGAACCCAGGGAAAGGACTCCACTCATGCGCAGAACCTTCCCCCCAGGCCGGACCCGGCAGCGGCCGCGCGTCCACCGGCCCGTCGCCCTGCTCGCCGCTTTCGCCCTGGCCCTGGCCGGGCTGCTGGGCCTGATCGGCACCATCGGCAGTGCCTCGGCCGACGCCTCCGACTACACCCAGAGCGTCAGCGAGCCGAGCAGCACCCAGGCGAAGCTCACCTTCACCCCCACCACCCCGGCCGGCTACGTCATCGTCCACTACAAGGTGGGCGGCGGCGGCCAGTTGAACGTCCAGATGGCGGCGTCAGGCAGCAGCTGGACGTACACCGTCTCGCCGATCACCGCCGGGACCGTGCTGACGTACTCCTTCACGTACACCAAGAACGGGCCGCAGTACGACACCCCGCAGTTCACGTACACCCAGGGCAGCGGCGGCAGCACGAGCACGGGCACGAGTTCCGGGACCAGCACGGGCACGAGCACCGGGACGAGCACCGGCACCAGCACCGGGACCAGCACGGGTACGAGCACGGGCAGCACCGGTGGCTCCACCACCCCGCCGCCGGGGAACTGCCCGACGCAGTCGGACACCCCCAACTTCGGTCCCAACGTGCACATCTTCGACCCGTCGATGGGCAACGCCGCCATCCAGGCGCAGCTGGACGCGCAGTTCAACCAGATGAAGGACACCAACTCCGCCCAGTTCAGCGAGAACCGGGTCGCCGACCTGTACAAGCCGGGCACGTACAACGTGACCGACAACGTCGGCTTCTACACCTCGGTGGCCGGCCTCGGCCAGAACCCCGACGACGTCACCATCAACGGCGACGTCACCGTGGACGCCTTCAACGCCTCCGACGCGGGCAACGCCACCCAGAACTTCTGGCGCAGCGCGGAGAACCTGGCCATCAACCCGTCGAGCGGCACCGACCGCTGGGCGGTCGCGCAGGCCGCGCCCTTCCGCCGGATCGACGTGCACGGCAACCTCGCGCTCTACCCGGCCAGCTACGGCTACGCCAGCGGCGGCTACATCGCCGACAGCAAGGTCAGCGGCCAGGCGTCGTCGGTGTCCCAGCAGCAGTGGTACACCCGGGACAGCAACCTGGGCAGCTGGGCCGGCGGCGTGTGGAACATGGTCTTCTCCGGGGTGAACGGCGCCCCCGGCAACACCTTCCCCAACCCGCCGGAGACCACCCTCGGCACCACCCCGGTCTCCCGTGACGTGCCCTACCTCTACATCGACGGCAGCGGCAAATACCGGGTCTTCCTGCCGTCGCTGCGCACCAACGCCTCCGGTCCGAGCTGGGCGAGCGGCAGCACCCCGGGCAGCTCGCTGCCGATGAGCCAGTTCTACGTCGTCAAGGCCGGCGACACCGCGGCGACCATCAACAACGCGCTGGCCTCGGGCTGCAACCTCTTCGTCACCCCCGGCGTGTACCACCTGAGCCAGACGCTCAACGTGACCAAGGCCGACACCGTGGTGCTCGGCATCGGCTACCCGACCTTCGTCCCCGACAACGGCGTCACCGCGATGCAGGTCGCCGACGTCAACGGGGTGCGGCTCAAGGGCCTGCTGTTCGACGCGGGCACCACCAACTCCCAGGCCCTGCTCACCGTCGGCCCGTCCGGCTCGTCCGCGAGCCACGCGACTGACCCGACGACCGTCCAGGACGTGTTCTTCCGGATCGGCGGCGAGCGCGCGGGCAAGGCCACCAACAGCCTGATCGTCAACAGCAGCAACACGATCATCGACCACATCTGGGCCTGGCGCGCCGACCACGGCACCGCGGGCACCGTCGGCTGGGGCACCAACACCGCCGACACAGGACTGACCGTCAACGGCAACAACGTGCTGGCCACCGGGCTGTTCGTCGAGCACTACCAGAAGTACGAGGTGGTGTGGAACGGCCAGGGCGGCAAGACGATCTTCTTCCAGAACGAGAACCCCTACGACCCGCCCAACCAGGCGGCCTGGAAGAACCCGGCGGGCCAGAACGGCTACGCCGCCTACAAGGTCGGCACGAACGTCACCACCCATGAGGCCTGGGGACTCGGCAGTTACTGCTACTTCAACGTCAACCCCGCGGTGAACAACTACCACGCCTTCGAGGTGCCCAACACCTCAGGGGTGCGGTTCCACTCCGTACTGACCGTCTCGCTCGGCGGCGTGGGCACCATCAGCCACGTCATCAACGACACCGGTGCGGTCACCGCGTCCAACACCACCCCGAGCAACGTCGTCAACTTCCCGTAACGGGAAGCCGATCCCGCGCGGGCCGTCCGCCCGGCCAACCGGCCGGGCGGACAACCCCGTGCACGCACCGCGCCACTTCCGGCGGCCGGGGCGATAATGCCGACCATGAAGTCGGTGATCACCGTGGTGTCCGTGACTGCGGTGATCGCGGGCGCCGCGGCCGCGCTGTTCTGGCTGGTCCGCGGGCGCCGCGGCTTCGGCACCCCGGTGGAGCGCGCGGCCTTCGCGGCGCTGCACGAGGCGTCGCTGGCCGCCCCGTTGCTGCGCGACGGGCTCAACCGCGAGTCGGCGCGCAAGGCCGCCCGCCACCTGCGGGCGCTGCTCGCCACCCCCGCGCTGGCCGTCGTCGGCGCCGGCGAGCTGCTGGCCTGGGACGGCGCAGGCCGCCACCACACCGCGCAGGCCGTCGCCCACACCGCCGACGCCATCGACGCGGGACGCCCCTGGCTGGTGCCCGCCGAGACCATCGACTGCGGCGACCTGGACTGCCCGGTCCGCTCCGCCGTGGTGGTGCCGCTGGTGGTCGACGGCCTGGTCGTCGGCGCCCTCGCCGTCTACACCCGGCAGGTGTCGGCCGGGCTGGTGCGGGCCGCGGGCGAGGTCGCCCACTGGGTGATCGCGCAGCTGGAGCTCGCCGAACTCGACCGCTCCCGCACCCGGATGATGGAGGCGGAACTGCGCGCCCTGCGCGCCCAGATATCCCCGCACTTCGTCTACAACTCGCTCACCGCCATCGCGTCCTTCGTCCGCACCGACCCCGCGCGGGCCCGCGAACTGCTGCTGGAGTTCGCCGAATTGACCCGCTACAGCCTGCGCAAGCACGGCGAGTTCAGTACCCTCGCCGAAGAGTTGCGGTCGGTGGACCGATACCTGCGGCTGGAACGCGCCCGGTTCGGCGCCCGGCTGCGGGTCGACCTGCTGATCGCGCCCGAGGTCCTGCCGGTCGCGGTGCCCTTCCTGTGCCTTCAGCCCATCGTGGAGAACGCGGTGCGCCACGGCCTGGGTCCCAAGGCGACACCGGGCCTGATCACCATCAGGGCCGAGGACGCGGGCGCGGAGTGCCGGATCAGTGTGGAGGACGACGGGGTGGGCATGGACCCGGAGGAGGTACGGCTCCAGCTCGCCGGGGAGGCCGGAGGGGACTCGCTGGGCCTCGGCAACGTCGACGAGCGGCTGCGGGCGGTCTTCGGCGACGAGTACGGCCTGGTCGTGGAGACCGCGCCGGGCGCCGGGACCAGGATCAGCATCAGGGTGCCGAAGTACCGGAACGGAGTGCACGCCTCATGAGACCGCTGCGGATCCTGGCGGTGGACGACGAGCCGCCCGCCTTGGACGACCTCGGCTACCTGCTCCGCGGCGACCACCGGGTCGGCCGGGTGCTGGCCGCCGACAGCAGCGACGCGGCGCTGCGGCTGCTGGAGGCGGAACCGGTCGACGCGGTCTTCCTCGACATCCGGATGCCAGGCCTCGACGGGCTCGACCTGGTCCGGGTGCTGAGCCGCTTCGCCAAACCGCCCGCGGTCGTCTTCGTCACCGCCTACGAGGACTTCGCCGTCGACGCCTTCGCCCTCAAGGCCTGCGACTACCTGCTCAAACCGGTGGGCGCGGAACGCCTGTCCGAGGCGGTGCGCCGGGTGGCGGCGCTGCTCGAAGGCCCCGCGGAGCCGCGGCAGCCGGCCCCCGACCCGCTGCCCGAGCGGATCCCCGTCGACCTCGGCGGCATCACCCGCTTCGTGTCCCGCGACGAGGTGGCGTACGCCGAGGCGCAGGGCGACTACGTGCGCCTGCACACCGCGGGCCACGCTCCGCTGGTGCGGGTGCCGCTCGCGGTGCTGGCGGAACGCTGGGAGCCGCACGGATTCCTGCGGATCCACCGCAGCTTCCTGGTCTCGCTGCGGCACGTCGAGGAGCTGCGCTCCGACGCCGGGCACTGGACCGTCACCGTGGCGGGCAGCGAACTCCCGGTGAGCCGCCGCCACACCAGGGAACTGCGCGACGTCCTGGTGCGCTGGGCCCCCGCACCCGGCCCCGGCCCGTCATGACCGACCGGCAAGGCCCCGGCCGCCCCGGGAGGCAGCAGCCCGGCCCCCCGTCCGGCGCCGAGCCGCCCGGCGGGCCGCCGTCCGGCGCCGGCCTGCCGCCGGTGTCGCCGCAGAAGCCCCGGCAGCCAGCCGGGCAGCCGGCGAAGCCCAAGCAGGCGGCCAGGCCCAGGCAGTCGCCGTGGCCGCGGCAGCCGTCCGCACCGGCCCCCGCGCAGCCCGCGGCCCGCCGGGTCGCCGTCTCGGCCCCGCGCCGCCACCGCACCGGCGGCTACTCCGCCAGGGCGGGCGCCGCCGACCTGCACGCGCAGCCGCAGCTCGGCCAGCTCTACGTGCGCTCCCTGGTCCGCAACCAGCTGCGGCTCGCGCTCGGCGTGCTCGCGGTGCTCGCCGCGGTGCTCGGCGGGCTGCCCGCGGCCTTCGCGCTGCTGCCCGGCCTGCGCACAGCCGAGGTGTCCGGCATCCGGCTGCCGTGGCTGCTGCTCGGCGTGGTCGCCTACCCGCTGCTGGTGGGCGCTGCCTGCTTCCACGTCCGGCACGCCGAGCGGGTCGAGCGCGACTTCACCGACCTGCTCGGCGGCCCCGACGCACCGCCGCCGCCCGCACCACCGCGCGCCGCCCGGTGAACCCCGGCCTCGGCCTCGCGGCGCTCACCGTGGTCCTGGTCGCCACGGTGGCCTTCGGCGTCTACGGGCTGCGGCTCTCCCGGGCCACCTCGGACTTCTACGTCGCCTCCCGCGAGGTCTCACCGCTGTGGAACGCCTCCGCGATCGGCGGGGAGTACCTGTCGGCGGCCTCCTTCCTCGGCGTCGCGGGCCTGGTGATGGCCTACGGCGTGGACATGCTGGCGTACCCGGTGGGCTACACCGCCGGCTACCTGGTGCTGCTCCTGCTGGTCGCCGCCCCGCTGCGGCGCTCCGGCGCCTACACGCTGCCGGACTTCGCCGAGGAGCGCCTCGGGTCCCTCGCGGTCCGCCGGGTGGCCGGCGTCCTGGTCGCGGTCATCGCCTGGCTCTACCTGGTGCCCCAGCTCCAGGGCGCGGGCCTGACACTCCAGACGGTGACCGGAGCCCCCCGCTGGGCCGGCGCCGTCGTCGTCGCGGTGGTCGTGGTCGGGGTCGCCGCGGCCGGCGGCATGCGCAGCGTCACCCTCGTCCAGGGCTTCCAATTCTGGCTGAAACTCACCGCCATCGCGGTGCCCGCGCTCTTCCTGGTCATGGCCTGGCGCTCGGCCGGCGCGCCCGCGCTCACCGGCCCCGACATCCCCCGCTTCGGCCACACCACGGTGGTGAGGCTCCAGGACCCGGTGAGATTCGACGTCACCGCGCCGGTGACCGTACGGGTCAGCGGCCGGCTCGACGGGACGGCGTACACGGCGGCCGGTGTGCGCCTCGGCGACGGCGGGCACACTGCGGCGGCCGGCACCGAACTGACCTTCCCCGGCGGCGCCGCGGTCCCGCACCGCGACGGCCTCGCGCCCTCCACCGGCGCCGACTGGGCCAACCCGCTGTCCGGCGCGGGCGGCAGGTCCCACCCGCTGTACGCGCTGTACTCGATCCTGCTCGCCACCCTGCTGGGCACCATGGGGCTGCCGCACGTCCTGGTCCGCTTCTACACCAACCCCGACGGGCGGGCCGCCCGCCGCACCACGGTGCTCGTCCTGGTGCTGCTCAGCGCCTTCTACCTGCTGCCCACCGTCTACGGTGCGCTGGGCCGGGTGCTGGCACCGCAGTTGCTGCTGACCGGGCAGACCGACACGGCGGTGCTCGTGCTGCCGCAGCTGACCCAGGCGGGCGAGGGCGGCCGGCTGCTCGCCGCGCTCGCCACCGCGGGCGCCTTCGCCGCCTTCGTGTCCACCGCGTCGGGCCTGACCGTGTCGGTGGCCGGCGTGGTCTCGCAGGACCTGCTGCGCGGCTCGACCCGCGGATTCCGCTGGGCGTCGCTGGTCGCCGGGATACCGCCGCTGGTCATGGCCACCGCGACCAGCGGGCTGCCGGTGGCCGACGCGATCGGGCTGGCCTTCGCGGTGGCCGCGTCGTCCTTCTGCCCGCTGCTGGTGCTCGGCATCTGGTGGCGCGGGCTGACCGACCTGGGCGCGCTGCTCGGCCTGGTCGCCGGCGGCGGCCTGGCCGCGGTCGCGGTGGTGCTCACCAGTGTCAGGGGGCCGGGGCGCGGCTGGAGTGCGGCACTGCTCGAACAGCCCGCGGCCTGGACCGTCCCCATCGCCTTCGCCGTGATGATCACGGTGTCGCTGCTGACCAGGCACCGCCTGGCCCCGGCCGCGGTGGACCGGGTGATGCTGCGGATGCACCTGCCCGAGGAGGTCGGTTCCGGCGGCCCCTCGCTGCCAGCGGTCCGCCCGCCGACCGCTGGGCGCAGCTGACGTACCGTCCGCCGTGCCGACCGCACCGCTCGGCGACTCCCCGTGACGGCCGCCTCGTCACGCGCTGTGCACGGACCTAGCGTGTGCCGCGACCGCAGATGGTCTCCCCACCGCCCTGCCATCCTCAACGAGGAGGGAAACCGCAGATGAGCACTCCTGCGCCCGCGCCCGCCATCGCCGACCCCGGCCCGCTCGGCCTGGCCGGCTTCGCCGCCACCACCTTCGTCCTGAGCTCCTTCAACGCGGACCTGATAGACGGCAGCCTGCTGCCGGTGGTCCTGCCGCTCGCGCTGTTCTACGGCGGCCTGGTCCAACTGCTCGCGGGCATGTGGGAGTTCAGGAAGGGCAACACCTTCGGGGCGACCGCCTTCTGCTCCTACGGCGCGTTCTGGCTGTCCTACGCCGCCTACGTGAAGTTCGTCGCCGCCGACCTGCCGGCCGACACCGCACATCAGGCGACCGGGCTCTTCCTGCTGATCTGGGCGATCTTCACCGTCTACATGACCGTCGCCGCGCTGCGCACCAACGGGGCGCTGCTGGCCGTCTTCGTCGCGCTGTCCGCGACCTTCGTCGTGCTGACCATCGCCGAGTTCGCCGAGTCGACGGGCATCACCAAGGTCGGCGGCTGGCTCGGCCTGGTCACCGCGCTGCTCGCCTGGTACGCCTCCTTCGCCGTGGTCACCAACAGCACCTGGAAGCGCGGCGTCCTGCCGCTCTTCCCCGACGTGGCGTCGGCGGGGGGCGAGCGGGGCGGTCCGGTCGAGGTCGCCCACTCATGAGCGACCAGACACTGTCCAACCTGCTCAGGGAGGAAAGACGCTTCCCGCCGCCGGCCGAACTGGCGGAGCAGGCCAACGTCACCGCGGCGGCCTACGACGAGGCCGCCGCCGACAGCGAGGCCTTCTGGGCCGCGCAGGCGGCCCGGCTGGACTGGTCGCAGCCGTGGACGCAGGTCCTGGACTGGAGCCGGCCGCCCTTCGCCCGCTGGTTCGTCGGCGGCACCCTGAACGTGGCCGACAACTGCGTCGACCGCCACGTCAGGGCCGGGCGCGGCGACCGGGTCGCCTTCCACTGGGAGGGCGAGCCCGGCGACACCCGCACCCTGACCTACGCCGACCTCAAGGACGAGGTGAGCCGGGCGGCCAACGCGCTGCTCTCGCTCGGCGTGCGGGCCGGCGACCGGGTCGCGATCTACCTGCCGATGGTCCCCGAGACCGTGGTGGCGATGCTGGCCTGCGCCCGTATCGGCGCACCGCACACGGTGGTCTTCGGCGGGTTCTCGGCCGAGGCGCTGCGCGGCCGGATCCTGGACTGCGACGCGCGGGTCGTCATCACCGCGGACGGCGGCTACCGCAAGGGCGCGGCCTCCGCGCTGAAGCCCGCCGTGGACGAGGCGCTTGAGCAGTGCCCCGACGTCCGCAGCGTGCTGGTGGTCCGCCGCACCGGGCAGGACGTCGGCTGGACCGAGGGCCGCGACGTGTGGTGGCACGATCTGGTCGGCGCCCAGTCGGCGGAGCACACCCCCGAGGCGTTCGACAGCGAGCACCCGCTCTACATCATGTACACCTCGGGGACCACCGCCCGGCCCAAGGGCATCCTGCACACCACCGGCGGCTACCTGACCCAGGTGGCCTGGTCGCACTGGGCGGTCTTCGACGTCAAGCCCGAGCGGGACGTCTACTGGACCGCCGCCGACATCGGGTGGGTCACCGGGCACTCCTACATCGTCTACGGCCCGCTGGCCAACGGGGTGACCTCGGTGCTCTACGAGGGCACCCCCGACACCCCGCACCAGGGCCGCTGGTGGGAGATCGTGCAGAAGTACAAGGTGACCATCCTCTACTGCGCGCCGACCGCGATCCGCACCTTCATGAAGTGGGGCGACGCGATCCCGGGCGGCTACGACCTGACGTCGCTGCGGCTGCTGGGGTCGGTGGGCGAGCCCATCAACCCCGAGGCGTGGATGTGGTATCGGCGTGCCATCGGCGGCGACCGCACCCCTGTGGTCGACACCTGGTGGCAGACCGAGACCGGCGCGCAGATGATCAGCCCGCTGCCCGGCGTCAGCACCTGCAAGCCGGGATCCGCGCTGCGCCCGCTGCCCGGGATCTCCGCCGACGTGGTGGACGACGCCGGGCAGCCGGTGCCCGACGGCTCGGGCGGGTACCTGGTGCTGACCCGGCCGTGGCCCGCGATGCTGCGCACCATCTGGGGCGACGAGCAGCGCTACCTGGACACGTACTGGTCGCGCTTCCCCGGCCGCTACTTCGCCGGTGACGGTGCCAAGAAGGACGACGACGGCGACATCTGGCTGCTGGGCCGGGTGGACGACGTGATGAACGTGTCCGGGCACCGGATCTCCACCACCGAGGTCGAGTCGGCGCTGGTGTCCCATCCGCTGGTCGCCGAGGCGGCGGTCGTCGGCGCCGCCGACGCCACCACGGGGCAGGGCATCGTCGCCTTCGTGATCCTGCGGGGCGACGCGGCCGCCAAGGGCGCGGACGAGGACCCGGCACAGGAACTGCGGGCCCATGTGGCCAAGGAGATCGGCCCGATCGCCCGGCCGCGGCAGATCCTGGTGGTCGCGGAGCTGCCCAAGACCCGCTCGGGCAAGATCATGCGCCGGCTGCTGCGGGACATCGCGGAGAACCGGGAGCTCGGCGACGTCACGACGCTGACGGACTCCTCGGTGATGGACGCGATCCGCGAGCGGCTGCCGGAAGGCTCCTGAGCCGGCGCCCCGCCCGGGACCTTCCCCTCCCGGGTCCTTTCCCCGGGTGGACCCGCCCCCTGAGCGAGGTCCACCAGGGGGGAGCGGGCGGCCGGTCTGCCACCGACGGCAGACCGGCCGCCCACGTGCGCGGAACCGCGGGCTCAGCAGCCGATCGGCGCTGAGCCGACCGCCACGTCGTCGAACCACAGCGTGTCGTCACCGGTGCCGTAGCTCTCCCAGCCCAGCCGCAGCGCGGTCGGCCGCGGCGGCGTCGTGCGTGACAGCCACTGCCCGTCGATGTCACGGGTCGGCACGCCGTCCACCCGCAGCCCCGGTACGTCCTGGCTGCCGAGCCAGGTCTGCAGGGAGGGCGCGGTGGTGTCGATGGCGAACCGCAGGCACTGCCAGCTGCCGGTGGGCAGCGGCACGCTCTGCGCGACGCCCGTGGGGCTCTGCTCCGGCAGCGTCGCGTCGTCGCTCTCGCGGTTCCACTGGAGGGCCCCGTTCTGGCCGCCGATCCGCAGCGCGCGGCCGGCCTGCGAGGAGTCCGGCATCGACACGAAGGCGACGTGCGCGGTCGGCAGCGCGGTGGTGTGCCGCATCCACATCCGTACGTACATCACCGGGCCGAGCGTGGACAGGTCCCGGGTGTCCGCCACGAAGGCGTGGTTGCAGTAGCCGGCGTGGCCGTCCACCCGCAGCGACCTGGCGCCGCTGTGCGCGACCGCCGTGTCGACGGTGACCGTCCCGGTGCCCGAGCAGTCCGGCGCGGTCGTCTGCCACTGCCCGGACGGGGTGGAGCCGGTCTGGTCCTCGAAGTCCGAGCAGATCACCGCACCCGAGCAGCCGGTGGGAGACGAGGTGGGCGGTGTGGTCGGGGGGGTGGTCGGGGGAGTGGTGACGGGGGTGGTCGGGGGTGTCGTCGGCGGGGTGGTGGTGGGAGTGGTCGGCGGCGTGGTGGAGGGTGTGCCCCCGTTGCACGCGGTGCCGTTGAGGGTGAAGGCGGTGGGTGTCGGGTCCGCGGCGCTCCAGGTGCCCTGGACGCCGAAGCCGGTGGTGCCGTTGGTGGCGATCGCCGCGTTGTAGGCGAGGCTGGCGGCCGTCACGCCGGTCCCGCTCTGGGTGACGGTGGCGTTCCAGCCCGAGGTGATGTGCTGGTCGCCGCCGTACGTCCAGGCGAGCTGCCAGCCGTTGAGGGCGGGGCCGAGGTTGGTGACGTCGATCTGGGCGGTGAATCCGCCGGACCACTGGTTGACGGTGTACTTCACCGAGCAGCCGGCCGCCGCTCCGTGGGCGGGCAGTGCCACCAGGGCGGGCAGCAGGAGTGCTGCCGCCACCACCGGCCACAACCATGGTCTGACGATTAACCGCCGCGTGGATGCGCGCACGGGGACCTCCTGGGCATGTGGGGGGAGTGCCGCTCCCGAACAAGGGTGTGGGAGCGCTCCCACACTATGGAAGCGCACCCAACGGCTGTCAATGCCCCTCGCGTGCCCCCGCCGCGGACTCGGCCACCATCCCGGCCAGCAGCCGCAGCCCGTGCTCCGACGGCGAACCCGGCTCCGCGGTGTGCAGCCCCAGCGTCTGGCCGCTGTCGCCGGCCGGCGTCAGCGCCTCGTACTCCAGCACCAGGTCGCCGACCACCGGGTGGTGGTAGTGCTTGCTGCCGTACGTCCTGCGCTGCACATCGTGATCCGCCCACCAGCGGCGGAAGTCCCGGTCGCGCAGCGACAGCTCGCCGATCAGCTCGGCCAGCAGCGGGTCGTGCGGATGGCGGCCCGCGTAGAGGTGCAGAGCCGCCACCGTGCCGCGGGCCGACGACGGCCAGTCCACGTAGAACTCCCTGGCGCCCTCGTCGAGGAACACGAACCTGGCCATGTTCCGCTCCCGGTGGGGCAGCGCCTCGAAGTCGGTGAACAGCGCCCTGCCCATCGCGTTCGAGGCCAGCACGTCCAGGCGGTGGCCGATCACCAGCCCCGGCGTCGCGGGCATCGTCTCCAGCACCCGGCGCAGCCCCGGCCGCACCCGCTGCGGCGGCAGCGGCCTGGGCCGGCCGCGGGCGGGCCTCGCCACCGCGAACAGGTGGCCGCGCTCGGTGTCGTCCAGTCGCAGCGCGCGGGCGATCGCGTCCAGCACCTGCTCCGAGACGTTCACGCCGCGACCCCGCTCCAGCCGCACGTAGTAGTCCACGCTCACCCCGGCCAGCCGGGCCACCTCCTCGCGGCGCAGGCCCGGCACCCGCCGGGTGCCGGGCTCCGCGGCCAGCCCGGCCTCGCTCGGGCTGAGCCGGGCGCGGCGCGACCGCAGGAAGTCCCGCAGATCGGTGTTGGGCGAACCGGCCGCCACCCGGTCGGCGGTGTACGGCGCGGCCCCCGGTGCGTGGTCGCTCATGGTGACCAGCGTACGACCGGCACGCCTCCCCTGAAGGGCCGCAGAGGGGCACTGCCGGACCCCCGGTCGGGTGTACCCCCGGCGGAACCGGGCCACCGCCGGCAGCCGCGTACCCGGGCTGTCGGTGGTTCGCTGGGAGGAGCGCCACCCGTGGCGACACCGCGCACAGCGGCGCCGCACCCCCGGCGCATGCTCACAGAGAGGCAGCACCATGACCGAGTCCACCCCCGCCGCCGGACGCATCACCACGCCCTTCTCCGCCACCTCCACCGCCGCGGAGGTGATCGCGGGCACGGACCTGACCGGGCGCAGGGCCGTGGTGACGGGCGGCGCCTCCGGCATCGGGATCGAGACCGCGCGGGCGCTGGCGGGCGCGGGCGCCGAGGTGACCCTCGCGGTACGCGACACCGCCGCGGGCGAGCGGGTCGCCGCCGACATCACCGGCACCACGGGAAGGCCGGTGCCGGTCGTCCCGCTCGACCTGGCCGACCAGGCCTCGATCGCCGCCTTCACCGGGGCCTGGCAGGGCCCGCTGCACCTGCTGATCAACAACGCCGGGGTGATGCTGACCCCCGAGGCGCGTACCCGCGAGGGCTGGGAGCTCCAGTTCGCCACCAACCACCTGGGCCACTTCGCCCTGACCACGGGGCTGTACCCGGCGCTGGCCGCGGCGGGCGGCGCCCGGGTGGTGGCGCTCACCTCGATCGCGCACCTGCGCGCGCCGGTGGACTTCGACGACATCCACTTCGAGCGGCGGGAGTACGACCCGGCGCTCGCCTACGCGCAGTCCAAGACCGCCAACGTGCTCTTCGCCGTCGAGGCCGACCGCCGCTGGAGCGCCGAGGGGGTGGCCGTGAACGCGG
Source organism: Streptomyces sp. NPDC049040 (assembly GCF_043197715.1). NCBI lineage: Bacteria > Bacillati > Actinomycetota > Actinomycetes > Kitasatosporales > Streptomycetaceae > Streptomyces > Streptomyces sp. NPDC049040. The sequence continues at coordinate 118,133 of NZ_JBICTO010000003.1, read as the reverse complement.
TGCACCCCGGCGCGGTCCTGGAGACCGGCCTGTCCCGGCACATGGACCCCGCGGAGCTGGCGCAGGCCGTCGAGCACGGCGGCTACACCTTCAAGACCCGCGAGCAGGGCGCCGCGACCTCGGTGCTCGCCGCGGTCTCGCCGCTGCTCGACGGGGTCCCCGGCGGGCGCTACTTCGAGGACTGCAACGAGGCGGTGCTGCACACCGCGGGCATGGCCGGCGGTGTCGCCGCGCACGCCCTCGACCCCGCGGCGGCGCAGCGGCTGTGGCAGGTCTCGCTGGACAGCGTGGCGGCCGCCCGCGGCTGACGGGCCGTCGCCCGTACGGACGGGGCCGGCGGCGCTGCATGCGCCGCCGGCCCCGTCCTTCGTCGTGTCCCGCCGCTCAGCCCTTGCTCGAGCCCAGCGAGAGACCGGCGATGAACTGCTTCTGGAGCAGGATGTAGACGACCAGGGTCGGAACCGCCGCGATCATCGCCGCCGCGGCGATCAGGTTCTGGTTGCTGACGAACTGGCCCTGGAGGTTGGCGAGCGCCGACGTCACCGGCCGCTTGTCGCCCGACGACATCAGGGTGATGGCCCAGAAGAAGTCGTTGTAGATCCAGGTGGTCAGCAGCGTGGCCAGGGCCGCGAGCGCCGGTCGGCACAGCGGGATGGTCAGCCGCCAGAAGCGGGTCCACAGCGACGCCCCGTCGACGAGCGCGGCCTCGTACATCTCCTCGGGTACCGACTTCATGTAGTTGCTCAGCACGAAGACGCAGAAGCCCAGCTGGAAAGCCACGTTGATGGCGATCAGGCCGAAGATCGAGTTGTACATCAGACCGCTGTCGCTGACGAAGTGCGGCAGGGTGATCTTGAGGTACAACCGGTACAGCGGGGTGATGATGACCTGCTGCGGAAGCAGGTTGCCCGCCGTGAACAGGATCAGCAGCGCGACGTTGAACTTGACGTTCACCCGGGTCAGCACGAAGGCCACACCGGACGCCAGCGCCAGCACGATGATCACCGCGGGCACCGTGATCAGGACCGAGTTCCAGAAGAAGTGCAGCATGTCCGACTGCGTCCACGCGTCGCTGAAGTTCTTCAGCGTCAGATGGTGCGGCATCGAGACGTAGCCGTACTTCCGGGTGTCGCTGTACGGCCTGATCGCCACGTACAGCGCGAACGCGATCGGCAGCAGCCACAGCACGGACGCGACGATCAGGAAGACCTGGGAGGCCACCTGCCCCCACGGCCGGGTCCTCCTGGGGCCGGGTGCGGGCGGCTGCGCCGTCCCCGGCCTGGTGAGGGCTTCGGTCGTCATGAGGATTCCTCCCGGCGGAACGTCTGGTAGAGGAACACCGAGATCGGCACCAGAGAGATGATCAGAAGTACCACGCCCAGCGCGGAGCCGAAGCCGACCCGCTGGGTCTCACCGACGATGTTCGAGGTGACCAGCACCGACAGCAGTTCCAGGCCGTTGATGCCCTTGTTGGTGATGTAGACCAGGTCGAAGGCGCGAAGCGACTCGATGACGGTGACCACCATGACGACGATGTTGATCGGCCGCATCACGGGGAAGATCACCCGCCAGAAGGTCTGCCAGGCGTTCGCGCCGTCCACGGTCGCCGCCTCGCGCAGCGTCGGGTCGACGGCCTTGAGGCCGGCCAGGTAGAGCACCATCACGTAGCCGGACTGCCGCCAGGTCGCCTCGACCAGCACCGACCACAGGTTCAGATGGGGATTGCCGAGCCAGTCGATGGCATTGCTGTCGCCGTTTCGCCCGATGACGGTGTTGATCAGACCGAAGTTCTGGGAGTACATGAACTCCCAGATGATGCCGACCAGCGCCAGCGAGAGCATGACCGGCAGGAAGAGGATGCTCTGGTACATCCGGCTGCCGCGGATGCCGCGGTCGATCACCACCGCGAAGAGCATGCCGAGCGGGGTGGCGATCAGTACGAAGACCGCGAGCCAGATGAGGTTGTGCCGGACCGCGGGCCAGAACTCGGGGTAGATCGTGGCGGCCTGGTGGTAGTTCTGGACGCCGTACCAGCAGCCGTTGTTCAGGATCGACGGGACATTGGGCTTGCAGGTCTGGGTGTGCAGGCTGCCGACGCCGTTCCACTTGGTGAACGACAGCAGGACGGTCCCGATCGCCGGGAACCACACGAAAGCCAGATCGAGCAGCAGCGGTATGCCCAGCAGCACCGCGACCACGATGCGGTCGCGGAGGCTGAGCTTGCGCACACCGCGACGGCGGCGCCGGGCCGGGGCCGTGACGGCCCCGTCCTGCGCCGCTGCCGCGGTGTCCACATGGGACGTCGAGCTCATGAGGTATAGATCGCCTTCGCCTGCTTCTCCGCGCTCTGCTGGAGCGAGGCGATGTTGCCGGTGGACGGGTCGTCGATGAACTTCTGCAGGATCGAGATCATCGCGGTGGCCATGGCCGGGTCCGAGTCACGGTCCATGAACTGCGCGACCGCCTTGCACTTGCCGATCTCGGCGACCGACTTCTTCTGGATCGCGTTGTACGTCGGCACCTGCAGGCCGTTGGCCAGGCCGACGTCCCACTGGTCGGTCTTGAGGTACTCGGCCTCGGCGGCGCCGCTGCCGATGTACTCCAGGATCGCCTTGGCCGCGTCGGAGTTCTTGGCCTTCTTGCTCAGCATGAAGCCGTCGGTGGGGGCGTCCATGTAGTCCTGGCCCCACTTGGGGTTGACCGTGGGGAAGGTGAAGAAGTCCAGGTCGTCCAGGTTCGCCTTGTCGGTGACGTACTGCGCGGCGACCTGGTTGGTGCCCTGGAACATCATGCCGGCCTGCTTGGACTCCAGCGTCTTGGCCGCGTCCTGCCAGATCCGCCCGTTGGCGCCGGTCTGCATGTAGGGCAGCAGCTCGGCCCAGTGCTGGAAGACCGTGGCGACACCCTGGTCGGTCCAGGGGATCTTGTGGCTCATCAGCTGCATGTGGTAGTCGTACCCGTTGATCCGCATGTTGAGGATGTCGAAGGTCCCCAGCGCGGGCCAGCCGTCCTTGTCGCCGAAGGCGATCGGGATCAGGCCGTCGGTCTTCATCTGCTTGGCCAGCGCCACGTACTCGTCCCAGGTGGTCGGGACGGTGTAGTGGTGCTTGGCGAACTCGCTCTTGTTGTAGAAGACCACCCACGGGTAGTTGTACAGCGGCACCAGGTACTGGTGGCCGTCGAGGCCGGTGGACAGCTTCTTGGCGGCGGGACCGAAGTTGCCGCCGATCTTCTCCCACACGTCGTCGAGCGGCTGGGCCAGGCCCTGCGCGGCGAAGTACTGCATGCGGTAGCCGGCGAACCAGGTGAACAGGTCGTCCGGGGTGCCCTGCAGGTAGCTGGTGATGTTCTGCTGGAAGGTGTTGTGGTCGACCGTGTTGATCGTCACCTTCACCTTCGACGACGCGGTGGCCGCGGTGGTGAGCGCGGCGAACGCGGTCTTCGCCGCCGGGTCGGAGTAGTTCGACCCGAAGGTGACCGTGCTGCCTGCCACCGAGCCGGTGGAACCCGAGCCGCCGGACTTCTTGTCCGACGAGTCCGAGTCGCTGCTGCACGCCGTCAGCAGACCGCCGGCTGCCGCGAGCCCCGCGGCACCGGCCACGCCCCTGAGCAGATTCCTCCGCGTCGGGGACGGGCTGCTGCCCGCGTCGGTTCCCGACATCTCGACGTCCGACATGGTGCCTCCATGTGTGTGTGGGCGCTTATAGGGGACTTGTGGGAAAGCTGAAGGCGAAATGCTGACGGAGCGGAGGCTCTGACGGGTCTTGTAGCGCCGAGCCGTTTCCAACAGAAGTCACCAAGATGAAACGCCATCGCAACTGCAGGGTAGTTCTACGCCACATGCAGGGGGCCGTCAACGCCCTGATCCTGATGCGTTGCCGGACCGTGATGTCGAGTCGGTGTTGAAACATGTTCGCTTCGGTTGGCATCGGCTGGCGTCGCGCACAGCGGCCGCCGTACGCCCCGCAGCGGGCCTACGGCGGCCGCTCGACACCACGGGCGCCACTGGGGCGCAACGAGTGCTGTGATGCGGCCAGGTGCGGACGTACCGGCCTCTTCCGCGGGGTCAGTCGATGAGCAGATCAGCCGTTCGTCCGGCGAGGGCGACCCCGTCCCGGCTGAGCGTGACCGTCAGCCGGAGCCGGTCGGCCGTGCAGCCGGCGAGGACCAGGTAGCCGGTCGTGACCGAGACCCTCTCATGCGGTGCGAAGGTGACCGGCCGCGGCAGCGGGTCGACCGCCGGGCAGCCGGCCGGGATGCCGGACGAGGTGTCCGACAGGAAGCGGCCGGACCAGGTCGTGCCGAGCGTCAGGGCCCGGCCGGTGCAGTTGGTCGCGGTGAGGGTGGCCGCCGAGGTGCCGCCGGGCGCGACCGACGGCGGGTCGAAGGCGAGGCCGTCGATCCTGACGACGGAAGCCGCGGTGGCGCAGGGCGTGGAGGGAGCGGCCGCCGCGGCGGGTCCTGCGGCCGACACCGCCGTGCCGGCGGCGAGGGCGGCAGCGGCCGTCACGAGGGCGGGAAGTCTGCGAAGCACATCGGGTCCTTTCCGTACGCCGGGCGTGCGGGGCCGCCCGGATCCGAGCATGACCGCACCAACGTGGCCCGGGGGAGCGGTGTTGGCAACGACCGCAACCGCGCCGCCCGCGCGCACAGACCCGAACCGGCCGTCCTGCCCCTCGGTCACCGCCGGCCCGCGGCCGCCGGTCACCGATTCCCGTCGGCAGAACACCCGTGCCCCATACAATAGGCAACGGGCCGACCGCTGGTCAGAGGGGTACACGACAAGCGGCCGGCCCCTCGGGGTCCCGCGGTCCGCACCGCGCGAAGCCGCGGCGCCACGCTGCGGCCAGGCCGGTCGACACGGGCCGGCCGCGGCGGCGTACCGTCGAATCCCGGCCGCCTCCCGGCAACTTCCGGCAGGAGCCCGGCAACCGGCAGCATCCGCTGCGGATCGGAGAGATCATGCCCCGGTACCGTGGTTCGGTCCCGTCCCGGCCGCTGGCCTGAAAGGCTCCCATGAAAGCTGAGATCGCCGTGTCCGCAGGTGCGCGGCACACCCGGATCCTCGGGGTCGGCGCATACCGCCCGCGCCGGGTCGTCGACAACGCCGAGGTGTGCCGGCACATCGACTCCACGGACGAGTGGATCCGGTCCAGGACCGGCATCGTCACCCGCCGGTGGGCAGGACCCGACGAGACCCTGGCCGTCATGGCGGAACAGGCCGCCAGCAAGGCGATCGCGGCGGCCGGGCTCACCCCTGACGCCATCACCTGCGTGATCGCCGCGACCTTCACGCATCTCAAGCAGACCCCCGCGGTCGCCACCGAGATCGGCCACCGCATCGGCGCCACCGGGGCGGCAGGCTTCGACATCTCGGCGGGCTGCGCCGGCTTCGTGCACGGCGTCACGCTCGCCTCCGACGCGGTACGCGCCCGCGGCGGCCACGTGCTGGTCGTCGGCGTCGAGCGGATGTCCGACATCCTCGACCTGACCGACCGCTCCACCGCGTTCATCTTCGGCGACGGAGCGGGCGCGGTCGTCGTCGGCCCCTCCGACACGCCGGGGATCGGCCCGGTCGTCTGGGGCGCCGACGGCTCCCAGGCCGACGCCATCACCCAGAGCGTGCCGTGGGACGCCTTGCGGGACGCCCCCGACCAGCCCTTCCCCGCACTGCGGCAGGACGGGCAGCGGGTCTTCCGCTGGGCGGTCTACGAGATGTCCAAGGTCGCCGTCCAGGCGCTGGAGGCGGCCGGCATCCCGGCGGACGACCTCGACGCCTTCATCCCGCACCAGGCCAACGAGCGGATCATCGACTCCATGACCCGCTCCATGGGCCTGCCGGCCCGGGTCGCGGTCGCCAAGGACATCGTCACCACCGGCAACACCTCGGGAGCGTCCATCCCGCTGGCGATGGAGTCGCTGCTCGCGTCGGGCCGGGTGGTCACCGGCGACACCGCCCTGCTGCTCGGCTACGGCTCGGGGCTGTCGTACGCCGCGCTCGTCGCGACACTGCCCTGACCGCCCTCCGTGGGGCCCGGCGCCGTGGCCCCGGGCCCCACGGAGGGCGGTTGCGCTGCGCGGACCCCTGACGGCCGTCAGCCGCCGCGTGCCGTCGCGGCGAGGAATCCGTCCGCCGCCCGGTGCACCTCTTCGGTGCCGGAGCCGGAACCGGCCGCCCGTCGCAGGTGGACCCGCGGTCCTGACGGCCGGGCGACCGCGTGGTCGACGTCGAGGTCGGCAGGGGGTCCACCGGCCGGCCTCGCCCGCTCCGGGATCTCCGGCCGCACGCGCGAGCCCGCCGGGCACCGCTCCTGCTCCGGCTGGGCGAACACCGGCTCCACCCCGGCCCGTTCGGCCACCTCCCGCATCCCCTGCCCGCTCACCGGGTCGTCCCGCAGCCGGCGCGGCGCGTCGGGTCCTGCGACCAGGTCCGCCCGCGGATCCCGGTCGAGGCGATGTGCGCGAACTGCGTCCGCCGCACCACGGTGACCCTGGGCATGCCGGAGTGCCGGGCGCGGCAGGTGGCGGGCGTCAGCCGCCGGCGGTGACCGTGTCGAGCGCGGCGGTGAGCCGCGGCGCGGTGAAGTCCCGCACCCAGGCGAGGTGTTCACCCTCGGTCCGGCGCGGCACGACCTCGGTCAGCATGATCAGGTACAGGTAGCTGCGGTAGAGGGCCAGCCGGACCCTGGCGGCGGCGTCGAAGAACGTCGTCCCGCCCGCCGACCCGTAGCCGGCGAGGAAGGCGGGGTCGTCCTCCGCGTCGCCGAGCAGCAGCGACAGCGACGCGAAGTCCGCCAGCGGGTCGCCCCAGAACATCCGCTCGCCGTCGATAAGCCCGCCGATCGTCCGCGCCCCCTGCGGGCCGTCCAGCAGGATGTTGCCCGGCCACAGGTCGAAGTGGACGAGCGCGGGCTCGGCCACCTCATCGAGCGCGGCGGCGCCCTCCGCGAGGGCGGCCCGTATCGCCCCGGCAGGGCGCGGCAGCCAGGACCCGAAGGCGGCCGCGTCGTCCAGTACGGCGCCGGTCATCGCCGCGAAAGCCGGTGCCCAGCGGTCGCCCATCGGCGCCACGCTCTGCGCCGGATAGCCGAACGCGGGCCCGCGCACGGCGTGCAACCGCCCCACCAGGACGCCCAACTCCTCCCGCAGCCGGTCGCGTTCGCCCGCCGCCATGGCCGCGGCGGAATCCGCCCAGGAGACCCCGGGCACACGCGTCATCAGCAGGAAGGGCGCCGCCTCCGCGCTCTCGGACCACTCGGCGTGCACCACGCGCGGCGCCGGCACCCCCGCGTCGCCCGCCGACCGGTGGAACAGCGCCTCGCCGTGCAGCAGTTCTGCCTCGTAGCGCAGCCGCGGGTTGCCGGCGGGCGGCGGGACCTTCAGGACCAGCTCGGTGCCGTCGGCGAGGTCGACACGGTGCAGCGCGTTGTACGTCCCGCCGGTCAGCACCGCCCGGGAGACGACCTGCCCCGGCCCGATCCCGGCCCGTGCCAGCAGCCCGTCCACCGTCTCGTCGCCCACCGTGTGCACCGCCATCGGCCCTCCCCATGTCCGGAGGGCACCCTACGCGGTCAGCACGCCCCAGCCGAGGGCGCCGGCGGCGGCCGCCGCGTACAGCCACGCCCCCGCCAGCACCGCACGCCGCTGGCGGGCCGCCGTCCAGCCCGTGCGCGACACCGCCCAGGCCAGCGCGGGCAGCACGAGCACCGCGTGCAGGGTCACCCCGTGCAGCGGCTTGAGCATCCCCGTCGAGTGATACGCGGCCTGCTGGTGGCCGGTCCTGGTGTCGACGACCCCGCGGGCGATCATCACGGCCCCCGACAGCAGCCCGACGGCCAGCAGCGCGAACCCCGCCCGCAGCGCCGCCGGCATCCCCGCGGGGCCGCCGGGCTCGGACCGGAAGGCGGCCACCGCGAAGGTGCCGAGCACCCCCACGAGGATCGCGCCGCCCACCGCGAGCGACATCGCCACCGCGGTGTCCGCGGGCGTCTCCATGTCGAAGTGCGACGGCACCCCGCGCCACGCCTGGACGGTGATCCCCGCGACCTCCAGCACGCAGTCGGCGCTGAACAGGGCCAGCAGCGCCGCCCGGGTGCGCCCCGCCATCCGCACGTAGGACGTCACCCAGGCGACCGCGATCAGCGTGAGGCCGAAGGACACCCCGAAGGTGAAGGGCTTGCGCCAGGACACCGGGCCGTCCCACGGGCCGCCGTCCACGAAGAAGACCCCCAGGTGGAAGAGCCCGGAAGCGATGAGTGCGGCGCCGGTTGCGCAGGCCAGCCGCTCCACGGGCCTCGCCGCGCGGGCGGCCGTCGCGGCGGCGGCGGCCGCCTGGCTCGTGACGGACATCGACGGGCTCCCGACTCCTCGTCGCCCGGGCACCGTGCCCGGGCGGGACGCGCCCAAACTAGGCCGCGCGCGGCGGGCCGCGCGTCGTCGCCGGGGAGGCCGCGGGACTGCGCCCGGCGCAGTACGTACACCCGCGAGGGTGCCGCGGCTGCGGCGGCCGGGTGCTTCCCGCCCGCGGGGCGATTGGCCAGCGCGCCGGTGGGACAGACAGATCACCGGAAGATCCGGAGATCGCGGAAGGACCGGATATGAGCCAGCAGACCACCGAGCCGCGGCCCGACGACGGCACCGCGGACCCCGCAGGCGACACCGGCCGGCCCCGCAGGACCCGCCGGCGGCTCCTGCCGTGGAAGCACCGCCGCGACCTCGCCCCCGCGCAGCTGCGCCGCCGCAAGCTGGTCGTCCGCGGTGTCACCGGCGTCTGCGCGGTCTGCGTCGGCACCATCGGCTGGTCGGTCGGCCAGGCGCTGACCTACCCGGGCAAGGACAGCACCGCGGCCCGCCTGGCCGAATGGGCCAGGGACCACGAACTCGGCTTCGTGGTCGACAAGCTGGAGGACGTGCAGTATTCGATGGACCCGCCGAAGGTCGGCGGGTCGCTGCCCGCCGACGCGCTGGCCAGGATGAAGGCCACCCAGGGCGCCGTGCCCACCCCCGCGCACGTCTCCGCCCGGCCGCTGGTCCCGCTGCGCGCCCCGATGGCGTCCGTCGTCTCCCCGGCACTGCCCGGCGAGGGCGTCTACCGCGCCCTCGCCGCCGCCCACGGCCAGCCGATCGTCCAGGGCACCTACGTACGCCCCGACGGGGCGCACACCTCCTACGAGGCCGCGGTCGCCTGGATCAGCGGCAAGTACGCCAGCTTCCGGCTGCACCCCGGCTTCCGCGAGCCCGGCGGCACCTTCGATGTGCCGCCCACCATCCCCGAAGGGCAGCGCACCGGACTGGTCGCCACCTGGAACGGCGGCTTCCGCATCACCGACGGCGGCTCCCGCGGCGGCTTCTACCTCGACGGCCGCACCGCGGGCGAACTCCGCGACGGCGCCGCTTCCGAGGTCTTCCACCGCGACGGCTCGATCCGCATCGGCGTCTGGGGCCGCGACGTCCGCATGACGCCCGACGTCACCGGGGTCCGCCAGTGCCTCGAGCTCATGGTCGACGACGGCCGGGTCGTCCCCGACATCGGCGACGACTCCAAGTGGGGTGTCAGCGACCAGAGCCGGATGTTCGTCCCGCGCTCCGGCGTCGGGATCACCGCGCAGGGCGACGTCATCATGGTCGTCGGCCAGGCGCTGTCCGCGCAGACGCTGGCGGAGCTCATGCAGCGGGCAGGCGCGGTGCGGGCGATGCCGCTGGACATGAACAGGGCGTGGCCGTCCTTCATGTCCTACGACGGCACCCGCACCCCGGCGAACCCCGTCCCGACGAACATCCTCGACTTCGAGGACCCGCCGGACCGCTACTACACCCAGGCCACCCGCGACTTCGTCGCCGTCTACGCCCGCTGAGCCGCCTGCCGGCGGCCGTACGCCACTGCCCGGGGCCCCCGGCTCCCGGGGCCTTACCCCGCCGCCCTCATGAGGTCGCGGCGGCCATACGGGGCGGTCGTACGGGGGAGCGCTCAGACCGGTCCGGCCGGGCGCACGGCGTCGGTGAACGCGCGGACCCGGGCGTTCGCCCGGGACGCCCGCCACACCGGCCCCCACTCCAGCGGGGGCGTGTCGTGGAACGGCACGAACACCACGTCCGGCCGCGCGTGGAAACGCGCCGCGTGCGCGCCGACGGGGAAGACCCCGAGCCCGGCGCCCACCAGGGTCAGGATCTCCTGGAACGTGGCGGCGGACCGCCCGACCGGGATCGGCCGCCCCGCGGGCGTCAGGCGGGGCGAGCCCGGCTCGCGCCAGTGGTCGGGCAGCGAGCAGGGAGCCCGCAGCAGCTCCGTGCGGGCCAGGTCCTCCACCGAGACCGCCGTGCGCTGCGCGAACGCGTGGCCGGCCGGCACCGCGAGCAGCCGCGGCTCCGACAGCAGCACCGGGCCGTTGGCCAGATCGGGGCCGGACAGCGGCAGGCAGGCGATGAGCACGTCGAGCCGGTCGGCCCGCAGCCGGTCGAGCGCCTCGCCCATCTGCACCTCGTGGATGCGCACCTCGCACTCGGGATGCCGGGCGGTGAAGCGGTCGGTGGCCTGCACCAGCAGCTGCCCGGCGGCCGCGCCGACGAAGCCCACCCGCAGCTCGCCCGTCACCCCGCGCCCGGCGGCGACCGCCGTCGCCAGCGCGGCCTCCAGGCGCTCGAAGGCCGGCCGCATGTCGTCGTGCAGGCGGCTGCCGATCGGCGTGAGGGAGACACTGCGGCTGGTGCGCTCGAAAAGCGGCGCGCCGACCCGCCGCTCCAGCTTCCCGATCACCTGGCTGACCCGCGCGGTGGTGACCCGCAGCCGCACCGCGGTACGCCCGAAGTGCAGTTCCTCGGCCAGCACAAGGAACGCCTCGATCTCGTACCGCTCCACCGCGGGCCTCCCGTCGTACCGTGCTCGTTAAATCCTACTTAACGACCGCTGCGCGGAACGCTCTTGATCCACTCCGCTCCCGGCGCGCAGGGTGAGGGCATGTACCTCACCGATGACCACGCCCTTGCCGCCCGCAGCCCGCAGGACGCGCTGCGCGAGCTGCGCGACCGCACCGAGATCACCGACGCGCTGCTCCGCTTCGGCCTCGGCCAGGACCTCCGCGACCGCGAGCTGTTCGCCTCGGCCTTCGCCGAGGACGCGGAAGTGGACTTCTCGCCCGCCGCCGTGCGCTGGGGCGCCGACAGCCCGCCGATGAGCGGCAGGGACACCATCGTGGACACGATCCTGGCGCTGTTCGCCGACCGGGTGGACACCAGCCACGTGGTGACCAACCCGCGGATCGCGGTCGCCGCCGACCGCCGCACCGCGCGGCTCACCGCGATCGTCGAGGCGCAGCACCTGCTCACCGCCGACCACTCCCGGCACGCGCTGCTGAACAACCGCTACGCGGTCGGCCTGGTCCCGGACGGCGAACGCTGGGTGATGCGGACCGTCAGGATCGAGAACGTCTGGTTCACCGGCGACCCGAAGGTGATCTTCGGCGGTTGACGCGGGAGTTGCGGGCGCCTAGCGTCATACCCGTATGTGACCGGGATTCACATGGCGGAACGAATAACCAGGGGAGTGGGACCGTGGCAGAACAGCGTCGCATCGTCGTCTCGGGCGGCGGCACCGGCATCGGCAAGGCCACCGCGGCGGCCTTCGCCGCCGACGGCGAGCACGTCACGATCATCGGCCGCCGCGAGGACGTCCTGCGCGCCGCGGCCGAGGAGCTGAACGACACCTACGGCAAGGGCCTGGTCGACCACGTCGCCGCCGACCTCGCCGACCCCCGCCAGGTACGGGACGCGGCCGCCCGCATCACCGCGGGCGGCGGCGTCGACGTCCTGGTCACCAACGCCGGCGGCAACGTCGCCGCAGGGCACGACGGCACCCTCGAAGGCATCGCCGACGGCTACCTGCGCAACTTCCACGCCAATGTGCTGACCGCCGTGCTGCTCACCGAGGCGCTGCTGCCCCACATCCGCAGGCCCGGCGGCCGCATCGTGCACATGTCGTCCATCGCCGCCCTACGCGGGCCCGGCTCCTACGGCGGCTCCAAGGCCGCCGTGCACGCCTACACCTTCGAACTGGCCCAGCGGGTCGGCGCGGACGGCATCACCGTCAACGCGGTGGCGCCCGGCTTCGTCGGTGACACCGAGTTCTTCGGCGACCGCGCCACCCCCGAGTTCATCGCCTCCCGGGTCGCCCAGTCCCTCACCGGGCAGCCGGGCCGCCCCGCCGAGATCGCCGCCGCGGTGCAGTACCTCGCGGCGCCCGCCGCCTCCTACACCACAGGCCAGATCCTGCATGTCAACGGCGGAGCCGCACTGGGCCGCTGACCCGCGGGCGGCACGGAAACCGCCTGTGCCGCCGCCACCGGCCGGGTTAGGCTCGGAGACATGGCAGCTGCTGCACAGGAAGGGCACGCGGGCAGCGTGCGGGTCGACAGCTGGATCTGGTGCGTACGGCTCACCAAGACCCGGTCGCTCGCCGCCGCCGCGTGCCGCGCGGGCCACGTGCGGGTCAACGGGGAGCGGGTCAAGCCCGCCCAGGCGGTCAGGCCGGGCGACGAGGTGCGGCTGCACCACGCTGGACGCGAGCGGATCGTCGTGGTGTCCAAGGTGCTGAACAAAAGGGTCGGCGCGGCCGTCGCCGCGGACTGCTTCGTCGACAACAGCCCGCCCCCGCCGCCGCGCGAGGAGGTCCTCGCCCTCGGCCTGCGCGACCGGGGCACCGGCCGCCCCACCAAGCGCGACCGGCGCGAGCTGGAGAGGCTGCGGCTGCACGGCTCCGCCCGTCCCGGTGGAGGAGCCTGACCCGTGGCCGCCGCCACCCCCGACGCGCCGGAAACCCTCTTCGAACCGCACCGGCCGCTGCTCCTCGGCCTCGCCTACCGGCTGCTCGGCAGCATGTGGGACGCCGAGGACGTCGTCCAGGAGGCGTATCTGCGCTGGACCCGCGCCGACCGCGGCCAGGTCCGCGAGCCGCGCGCGTTCCTGGTCACCGTCGTCTCCCGGCTCGCCCTCGACCAGCTCCGCTCGGCCCGCGTCACCCGCGAGGCGTACGTCGGCCCGTGGCTGCCGGAACCCGTCGACACCGCGCAGCTCGGCCCGCAGGACACCGTGGAACTGCGCGACACCCTCTCGTACGCCACCTTGCACCTGATGGAGCAGCTCACCCCGCCCGAGCGGGCCGCCTTCGTGCTCCGCGAGGCCTTCGAGATGCCCTACGACGACATCGCCGCCATCGTCGGCGGCACCGTCGCCAACAGCCGCCAGCTGCACCACCGGGCCGCGACCCGGCTGGCCGCAGCCCACGGCGACCGCTTCAGCCCCACCGGCGAGGACCACGCCCGGCTGCTCACCCGCTTCCTCGACGCCGCCCGCGGCGGCGACCTCGACGCGCTGACCGGCATGCTCAGCGAGGACGTCGTCGCCTGGAACGACGGCGGCGGCCGCACCCGCGCCGCCCTGCACCCCGTCACCGGCCGGGACCGCGTCATCGCCTTCGTCGTCGGCCTGACCACCCGCTACCCCTTCGAACAGGCCCGGCTCACCGAGCTCAACGGCCAACCCGCACTACGGCTGACCGTCGACGGCCACGACCAGGTCACCCTGCTCGACATCAGGTCCGGCGTCGTCCACGGCGTCTTCGCCGTACTCAACCCCGACAAGCTGACCCGCCTCCCGCACCCGCCGGCGGCCGGGCCCGCGCCCGACGGGGTCCACTCGGGCCCGGGCACGCAGGCATGCGGGGCTACGCCCTGCTCGTAGACTCATGACGTGGCATTCATGAGCACCCCGCACTGCTGCTTCCTGTGATCGGAAGGCGCTGAGGGCGACGCCGGACGGCGTCGCCCTCCCTGGTGTGCCTGCCGCGTGAACCACATCTCGACGCTGCCCGTTCCCTCCTGAGGCAGTGACACTCCGATCGCGCAGGCACGAATCCCTCCCCTTCCGCCCTGCCAGGAGTGCCCCGTGCCCGTGCCGCTTCCCCCTGCCCTCGATCGCTGTCTCGACCTGCTGCGCTGCCCGACCTGCCGTACCCGCCGCCTGCACCGCGACCACGGTGTACTGCGCTGCCCGGCGGCCCATACCTTCGACATCGCCCGCCACGGCTATGCCGGCCTGCTCGCGGGAACCCGCGCCACCAGCGGGGACGACGCCGCCATGGTCGGGGCCCGGAACCGATTCCTCGCCACCGGTGCTTACGCGCCCATCCGCGATGCCGGGGCCCGCCTGGCGGCCGACGCGGTGTCCGGGCATGGCACGGTGGTGGACGCGGGGTGCGGCACGGGCTACTACCTGGCCGGCGTACTCGATCAGCTGCCCGGCGCCCGCGGCCTGGGCCTTGACACATCGGTGCGCGCACTGCGCTCCGCGGCCCGTGCCCACGACCGGGCAGCCGCGGTGGCCTGGGACGTCTTCCGTCCCTTCCCGCTGGCCGGCGGGGCGGCCGATGTCGTGCTGGACGTGTTCGCACCACGCAACCCGGCCGAATTCCACCGCGTGCTGCGCCCGACGGGCCTGCTGATCGTCATCCGGCCCACCGGGCGGCACCTGGCCGAACTGCGGGAACTGGCGCCCGCGATGGTCACGGTGGACCCGGCCAAGGAGCAGCGCCTGCACCGGGCGCTCAGCCCCTTCTTCGAGGCCGCGGCCACCGAACAGGTGGAGTACTCCGCTTCCTTGACCAGGCCGGGTGCCCTGGACCTGATGGGGATGACGCCCAGTGCACGCCACATGGGTCGTGCGGACCCCGGCGAAGGCGGCGTCCCGCCCGGTCAGGTCACCGTCTCCGTGCTGGCCACCGCATACCGGCCCCGGTGATCCCGGTGATCCCGGTGATCCCGGTGATCCCGGTGATCCCCGGGGGCCGAGGCGACCGGTAGTCCCACCGCGGGCGTCAGTACGACTGGAGCTCCCAGAGGTTGCCGTCCGGGTCCCTGACGTGGGCGGTGCGCATCGTCGGTCCCCACTCCGGCCGGGCGGCGGGCTCGGCGACCGGCTGCCCGCCGTGTCGCAGGCACAGCGCGTAGCCCGCGGCCACGTCCGCCACCCGGCTCACCAGCATCCCCCGGTCACCGGCTGCCGGCGTGCCCCCGGTCAGGGCGGTCACGGCGTCGCGCGCGATCAGTGCCAGGGCGCCCTGGGCGCCGACGTCCCAGCTCGCGTACGGGCCCTGCGCCGTACCGCGGGCGAGCCTGGCGCCGACCAACTCCGGCAGCACCGCGTCGTAGAAGCGGAAAGCGGCGGCGAAGTCGTCGGCCAGCAGGCGGGGGTGGAGTGCGTCCATCGGGGGGCTCACCGTCTTCGATTCTGGTGGATGGCCGGCGCCAATCAATGGGTGCAGACCTATGATTGGGTCAACCCTACAATAGGCCCATGGACGAGACGACGACCCCGCCCACCCTCACCGCACTCACCACGTACCTGCTGTCCAGGACCGGCAAGACCGCCCGCGGCCGGCTCGCCGCGGAACTCGCGGAAGACGGCCTGCGGCTCTGGCACATGGCGGTGCTCGCCGCCCTCGCCGACTTCGGCCCGCACTCCCAGCGGGACCTCGCCGACCGGCTCACCATCGACCCCAGCGACATCGTGAAGATCCTCGACGACCTCACCGCGGCCGGCCACGTCACCCGCACCCGCGACCCCGCCGACCGCCGCCGCGTCCAGGTCCGCCTCACCCCCGCGGGACGCACCGCCCTGGACGGACTCCTCACCCGGGCCGAAGCCGTACAGGCCGACCTGCTCGCCCCCCTCGAACCGGCGGAACGCGCCACCCTGCACGACCTGCTCAGCCGCATCTTCACCCCGTGACACCATGACGCCGGGAGCCCATGGCCCCGGCGGTCCCCATCCCCCGAAGATCGGCGGGGGGTTGGCCGCCGTGCGACCGTCTGGGACAATCGGTGCCGTGCAGTTGCCGACACCACGACGGGCGGAGTGGCCATGACCGGCCCTGACGGGGCGCACCTGCTGGCCATCAGCGACCTGCACGTCGGATACCAGGCCAACCGGGAAATCGTCGAAGGCCTCAGGCCGGAACACGACGACGACTGGCTGCTCGTGGCCGGCGACGTCGCCGAGCGCTCCACCGACATCAGCTGGGCATTGGGCACCCTCAAGGAGCACTTCTCCACCGTCATCTGGCTGCCAGGCAACCACGAACTGTGGACACCCCCCGACGACCCCCTCAGGCTCCGCGGCGAAGCCCGCTACCGCCACCTGGTCGACGAGGCCCGCAGGCTCGGCGTGATCACCCCGGAGGACCCCTACCCGCTGTGGGAAGGCCCGCGAGGCCCGGTCGCGGTCGTCCCGATGTTCCTCCTCTACGACTACACCTGGCGCGACGGCACACCCGGCGCCCGCACCAAGGAGGAAGCGCTCTCCCAGGCCCGCGCGGCAGGCGTCGTCTGCACCGACGAGATCTTCCTGCACCCCGACCCGCTGCCGGGCCGCGACGACTGGTGCCGCGCCCGGGTCGCCGAGACCGCCCGCCGCCTCGAAGCAATCGACCCCGCCCTGCCCACCGTGCTCGCCAACCACTGGCCGCTGCACCGCGAACCCACCGCGGTCCTGCACCACCCCGAATTCGCCCTGTGGTGCGGCACGGAACTCACCGAGCAGTGGCACACCCGCTTCCGCGCCACCGACGTCGTCTACGGCCACCTCCACATCCCCCGCATCATCGACCGCGACGGGGTCCGCTTCACCGAGGTCTCCCTCGGCTACCCCCGTGAATGGGGCGCCCGCCCCACGGGCCCCGCGGGACCCCGCCGCATCCTGTCCGGCCGGCCGGGGGCGGCCCACCGGTGATCGAACACCTGCTGCCGCCCGGCGTGGCCTCCCGCGCCGCCTACGGCGACGAACTCGACCACGTGCCTGTGCTGCCCGAGGAGACCGCCGCCGTCGCCCGGGCCGTCCCCAAGCGGAAGCACGAGTACGCCGCCGGCCGAGCCTGCGCTCGCGCCGCCCTCGGGCAGCTCGGCATCCCGCCGGGGCCGATCCCGCGTGACAGCCGGCGAGGCGCCCCGCAGTGGCCGGCCGGAGTCGTCGGCAGCATCACCCACTGCGACGGCTACCGTGCCGCGGCCGTCGCCCGTACCGCCGACATCCTCACCCTCGGCATCGACGCGGAACCCCACGACCGGCTGCCCGAGGGCGTCTTCGACGCCATTGTCGCCACCGACGCCGAGCGGGCCGCGCTCGCCGCCGTCACCCAGAGCGCTCCCGGCGTCCACTGGGACCGGCTGCTCTTCAGCGCCAAGGAGACGGTCTACAAGGCCTGGTACCCCTTCCACCACCGGATGCTCGGCTTCCACGAGGCCGAACTGCTCTTCACCGCCGACCCGGACGTGCCAGGCACCGGCACGCCGGATCGCGGCGGCTACACCGCCCGGGTGCTCGTCCCCGGACCGCTGCTCGCCGAGGGCAAGGGGCCCGAGGTGTTCACCGGCCGCTGGATCGTCCGCGACGGCCTGCTGGCCACGGCCATCGCCGTACCCGCCGACACCGCGGCGGGCTGATCGGCGTCAGGGGCCTGCCGGCACCGCCCACACCGCCGCGGGCTGACCGGCGTCAGGGGCCTGCTCGTACCCGCCGGCAGCGCGCGGGCTGACCCGCCTCAGGGGCCGGCCGTCACCACGGGGCGTCCGGGGTCCGACGCGCCCGGTCTCGGGCCGGGGCCGACCGGCGCTCGGCGTCAGGGACAGCCGACGCCCGGCGCGGGGGCGGCCACCGTCAGCAACTGCCCCGTACGCGGCCCGCCGACCGCCTTCTCCACCCCCTCCCACCGCGTCGCGACCAGGAAAAGCGTCCTGCCGTCCGCACCGCCCAGCGCGCACGCGAAGCAGCCCCGGTCCAGCTCCACCACCGCCAGCACCTCGCCGCCCTCCCGCACCCGCACGCACCGCCGGTTCGGCACATCCGCGTACCAGACCGCACCCTCCGCATCCAGGCAGATGCCGTCGGGGCAGCCGTCCCCGAGGTCGGCCCACACCCTGCGGTTCGACAGGCCGCCGTCGATGCCGATGTCGAAAGCGGTGAGGCGGTTGCCGTACGACTCGGCGATGATCAGCGTCGAGTCGTCGGGCGTCACCAGCATCCCGTTGGGGAAGGCGATGCCGTCCGCGACCTGCCGCGCCCCGCCGTCAGGGGTGGCCAGCGCGATCACCCCCGGCTTGAAGTCCTCGCCGGCCATCAGGTCGAAGCCGCCACCGTTGACCCAGACCCGGCCGCGGCCGTCCGCCACGATCTCGTTCCACCCGTGCGCCACCGCGCCCAAATCCGCGTACGGCACCAGCGAACCGTCCGCCGACCTGCGCAGCACCCGGTCCTCGCGCGACGACACCACCAGCAGCCCGCCGCCGTCCGGCAGCCAGGCGATGCACATCGGGAACGTCGGGAAGTCCGGGCGCAGCACCACCTCGCTGCCGCCGTCCGCCCCGACCGCGACCACCTCGCCCGCACCCCAGTCGGCGAACCACAACCGGTCGCCATACCAGCGGGGCGACTCCCCGAAGGCGATGCCGTCCAGCAGGACGCGCGGCTTGTCCATGGCGGAACTCCCTGACCCGGCCGACCGCCGGCCGTCAGGGGTGCAGACCGCCCGGGGCGGTGAAAATCATCGGCCGCCGCTCACGCGGAGTCGCGCTCCACCAGCGTCGTCTTGAAGATCACCGAGCGGGTGCCCTGCGACGGGTCGTCGATCAGCGCCATCAGCAGCTTCGCCATCTCCGCTGCCATGTCCTCCACCGGCTGCCTGATCGTCGTCAGCAGCGGCCGGGACGCCAGCGCCGCGCTGCTGTCGTCGAAACCGATCACCGCCACGTCGTCCGGCACCCGGCGCCCCTGGTCCCGCAGCACCAGCAGCGCGCCCTGCGCCATCAGGTCGTTGGCGACGAAGACCCCATCGGTGTCGGGAAAGCGCTCCAGCAGCTCGCGCATCGCCCGCTCGCCGCCGACCTGGGTGAAACTGCCCTCGACGCTGGGCACATACGCGTGCCCGTGCTCGGCCATCGCCTCGCGGAAACCCGCCAACCGGTCCTGCCCGGCCGGCGAGTCGAACGGCCCGGCGATCGTGGTGATCCGCCGGCACCCGCGGGCCAGCAGCCGCTCGGCGGCCAGCTTCGCACCCGCCTGCTGCGCCACGTCGACATAGCTGATCGGGAAGGGCATCGGCGGCCGTGCGAACAGCACCGTCGGCAGCCCCGCCTCGGTCAGCAGGAACGGCAGCGAATCGCCGGGCGCTATCGACACCAGCGCCACCCCGTCGATGTGCTCCTGCCGCAGATTGGCCACCAGGGTGTGCCGGGCGTCCTCGGAGTCCGCGAGCATCAGCACCGGGTGCACCCCGCGCGGGCGCAGCACGGTCAGCAGACCGCCGACCACCCGGCCGAAGAACGGGTCGCTGAACACCTGGCCGAGGAAGGGGTCGTCGGCGGTGCGGTGGGCGGGCACGGAGAACACCAGCGCCACCGAGTCGGTGCGCCGGGTCACCAGCGTCCTGGCCGCCCGGTTGGGCACGTAGCCGGTGGCCACCACCGCCTCCTGGACCACCCGCTGGATCTCCGGGTCCACATTCCGCGTTCCGTTGACCACCCGCGACACCGTCGCCCGTGACACCCCGGCGGACCGTGCGACGTCTTCCAGGGTGGGCTGGCGTGGCCCCGCCGGACGGCTGCTCGTCATGCGTGCAGTTATACCATGACCGGGAGAGCGCTCTCCGGCTCCCGGTGCAGGCCACAGCGCGGATGAGGCGGGGTACGGCAGCCCCCCACAGGCCTGCCGCACCCCGCCCCGGTCTCATCCGGGCCGGCCGTTCACGCGTAGACCCCGAACTCGTACAGCGAGTCGCCGTACGCCGTCCCGCGCTGCCCGATCGTCACCCGCACGTAGCGCCCGGAGCCGCTGACGTCGAAGGTGTCGACACCGCCCGTCCCGGCGGTCGTGGAGTAGGCGTTCGTCCAGTTGGTGCCGTCGTTGGACAACTGCACCTGGTACGACTTGCCGTACGCCGACTCCCACGCCAGCTGGATGTGCTTGACCGCGGTGGTGGCCCCCAGGTCGACCTGGATCCACTGCGGATCGCTCCAGTCACTCGCCCACCGGGTGCCCATGTTCCCGTCCGTCGCCATGCCGGGCGTGCACGGGCAGCCGCCCGTCGGGTCGCTCTGGTAGGACGACGCCGTGGTCGGCTTGCCGAGCGCCACATTGGTGCCGCCCACCTGCGGGGGGACCACCCGGAAGGACTTGGTCTCGATCCCGACGTTGCCGTGCCCGTCGAAGGCGTAGACGTAGACCTTCCAGACCCCGAGCGTCTTCGGCGCGGTCACCGTGAACTGGCCGTTCCCGGTCTGCGTGAAGTCCACCTGGTGCAGCCCGGTGCCGTTGTCCACGTACTTCGAGGAGTACATCAACTGGTACCTGAGCGGATCGCCGTTCGGATCGCTCGCCGTCGCCGACACCGCGAACTGGCCGCCGGCCGGCACCGACCCGCTGTTCGCGACCGTCATCGAGCTGATCACCGGCGGGGTGTTCGCCTGCGGCGTGCCCCCGTAGTCCTTGGCCACCGAGTAGTACGCCAGCCGCTTCCAGCCGCTGGGCCGGACGTTGAACCACACGCCGCCGAAGTCGTTCTCGTCGCCGTAGTGGAACATCGTCGCCCCGAGACCGACCCCGGTGTGCCCGACGATGCAGTTCCACGCGGACACGTACGCGTCCCGCTTCTGCGCGTCCGTCGGCTCCGTCGGCACCCCGTTGGCGTCGTTCGGCACCTCCCACTCGCCGGCCTCACCGGACTCCGTCACGATGTAGGGCTTGTTGTAGCCGCCGTTGATCCAGTCCTGGCGCACATTGCACACCGCGCCGTAGGAGTTCACCGCGTAGAGGTCGAGCGACGGGGTGTACTGCTTGTAGTACGGCCACGCACCGGTCCAGGCGTCGGTCGACGTCACCGGGTGGTTCGGGTCGATCGCGTGGATCGCCTGGACCACCTGCTCCACGTACTTCGCGTAGGCGATCCGCTGCTGCTCGACCGCCGCACCCGTGTAGTGGTCCTGGGTCGTCAGGATGACCTCGTTGCCGACGTCCCACATCAGCACGCCGGGATGGTTCTTGTAGGTGGTCACCCAGTTCTTGATGTCGTTGAGCGTGTTCGTCTTGTACGCCGTGTCGTTGACGTAGTCCGCCCCCTGGTTGAGCCAGAAGCCGTTGACGACCTTCAGCCCGTAGGCGGCCGCCGAGTCGAGCAGCGGCTTGCTGCTCGCGTCGGTGCCCCAGGTGCGCAGCGTGTTGACGCCCATCGACTTCAGGTCGCGCATGTGGGAGTCGGCCGTGGTGTTGGCCGGTCCCCACGTCATGCCCCTGACCTGGTACGGCTTTCCGTCCACCGTCAGCTGCCAGTTGCCCTGGCTGCCGGTGACGTGCACGTTGCTCAGCGTGGTCGGCACCGGCGGGTCGGTCAGCGGGGCGGGCGCGCTGCCGGTGGTCTGCGAGACGGTCACCTTGTCGAGGCTCAGCGTGCCGCCCGACGAGGTGTCGGCGGCAGGCGAGGTGCAGCCGCAGACCGCGTTCGGGTACGAACCGCCGATCCGCAGGCTGAAGTCGACGTAGACCCCGTGGTGCACCGCCGCGTTCCAGGTGGACACCCCGACCTGGGACTCGTTGACCTGCCAGATCTGGTTGCCGTCGAGGTACCAGCGGATCTGCTCGTCCGAGGTGGTGCGGTCGATGATCTCCGAGTAGGTGTGGTAGCCGCTCTGGCAGTCGGCGCAGGTCGCCAGCCCACTGGTCAGGCCGTTGTACTCGGAGCAGTTGCCGCCGGGCGCGGTCCCGCAGTGCAGGGTCGCCGACAACTGGTTGCGGCCGTTGACGTCTTCCATGATGTCGCTCTCGCCCACGGCGGGCCAGGAGCCGAGGTTGCCGCGGTAGGCGGCGCCCATCGCGCGGAAGGACGGCCAGTAGCCGAGCGTCTTGGCGACGGACGGCTGCTTGAGGGTCGCGGAGATCTGCAGCCGGCCGCCGGCCGGCGCGGTGAAGTCGGTGCGCTTGGTCTCGATCCGGCCCGACGTCCACGAGGTGCCCGACTTGAGCGCGGTCAGGTTGAGGTGGCCGCTGCCGTCGAGGCCCACGTTGGCGGGGGAGTTGGTGGCCGTCTCGACCTCGCCTGTGCCCCAGTTGGCCGGGCCGCCGGGATAGGCGGTGCCGGTGTCGGTGATCCAGTTGCCCGCGTCGGGCGAGGTGCCCGCGGCGCCGTTGAAGTCGTCGCTCCACACGGTCGTCCAGTCGCCCGGCGGCGGGGTGCCGGTGCTGCCGCCGTCGGCGCCGCCGTTCGCGCCACCGGCGTCACCGCCCGTGGTCCCACCGGTGGTCCCGCCGGTGCCGGGGGTGCCGTAGACCTGGAACTCCCACAGCGAGTAGCCGTAGCCGTTGCTGCGGGCCGTGCCGTTCATCCGCACGTAGCGGCCCGAGCCGCTGACGGTCAGCGTCTGGGTGCCCGCGGTACCGGTGGTCGTGGAGTAGATCTGGGTCCAGTGCGAGGCGTCGTCCGACACCTGGATCTGGTAGGCGGACGCGGGGTTCTCCCAGTTGAGCACCACCTTGCTGACCGTGGAGGTGGTGCCGAGGTCGACCTGCAGCCACTGCGGGTCGGCCCAGGCGCTCGCCCAGCGGGTGGAGGTGGAACCGTCGACCGCGGCGCTCGCGGCATAGCCGGCGCCCTCGGTGGACGAGGCCGTCGCGGGCTTGCCCTGGGAGAGCAGGGTGTCGGCGGCGTGCGCGGGTGTGGTGGGGACGGCGAGCGCGTAGAGCGCGAGACCGACGGCAAGCAGGAGCAGGAAGGCGGCACGCAGCGAGGGAGGAAGGGCTCCCGGTCGCAGGCGTGCCGGGGGTGACGCTCTCATGGCGGACTCCAGCGGTGGGGGGGTGAGGGGGGAGAGCGGCTCCCGGCTGAGGGTCGAGCGGGTGCGAGGAGTGCGGGGGGGAGGAGGAGTGGGAGAGCGCTCTCTCAGTGGCCCGATGGTTGCCGCTGGGTTTCCGGGGTGTCAAGGGATCGGACGTGAACGGTCGTGGTGCGCCGGGCGAGTTGGTGGTGTTGTGGTGGAATGCGTCGCCGGGAAGGGTGCTTTCCGGGCGGTCGGGAGGTGTCGGGGCTTGACATGCGCACCGGCGGCAGGCGAGTGTACGCAGTGTTGGGAGAGCGCTCTCCCGATGGCTGTTCCCGTCCTTACGCGACGCTCGTCACCAGCCCGCCGCTCACCGCGGCCTCCCTGCCGATGGGCCGTCACGCCGCGGGCGGCGCAACGCAGGAGGCCTTGAAGGGATGACCATGATCACCCCCGGGTCCGTGTCCGCCCCGCAGCCCGCCGCCGCGCCCCCGATCAGCGACGCGCAGATCGACGCCCTGCTCGCCCGCCTCGACCTGACCGCCAGGATACGGCTGCTGTCCGGTGCGAGCACCTTCCGCACCCAGCAGGAGATCGCGGTCGGCCTGCGGTCGATGGGCGTCTCCGACGGCCCGGCCGGCGTACGCGGCGAGCGGTGGGACGAGAGGGACACCGCCCTCACACTGCCGTCGGGGACCGCGCTCGCCGCCACCTGGGACGACGACCTGGTCACGGAACTCGGCGGACTGCTCGCCGCGGAGGCCCGCCGCAAGGGGATCCACATCCTGCTCGCCCCCACCCTCAACCTGCACCGCACCCCCACCGCGGGACGGCACTTCGAGTGCTACGCGGAGGACCCGCTGCTGACCGGCCGCACCGGGGCCGCCTACATCCGCGGCGTCCAGGCCGGCGGGGTGGCCGCGACCGCCAAGCACTACGTCGCCAACGACTCGGAGACCGACCGGCTCACCCTCGACGCCCGGGTCGACGAACGCACCCTGCACGAGGTCTACCTGGCCCCCTTCGAGGCCGCGGTGCGCGCCGGGGTGTGGGTGGTGATGTCCGCCTACAACCGGGTCAACGGCACCACGATGTCCGAGAGCCCGCTGCTGGCCGAGCCGTTGGAGGGCTCCTGGGGCTTCGACGGCGTGGTCGTCTCCGACTGGGGCGCGACCCGCAGCACCGAGGCCGCCGCGCTGGCGCCGCAGGACCTGGCCATGCCGGGCCCGCACCCGCTGTGGGGGGAGCCGCTGGCCGCGGCGGTGCGCGAGGGCCGGGTACCGCACGCCGCGATCGAGGCCAAGGTGCGGCGCATCCTGAGGCTGGCCGCCAGGGTCGGCGCCCTGGACGGCGTCCCCGCGCCCCGGCCCGCACCCGCCCCCCGCGACCCGCGGGGCCTGCTGCGCCGCGCCGCCGCGGCCGGCTGCGTGCTGCTCCGCAACGAGGGCGCGCTGCTCCCGCTGACGCCCGCGCCGGCTCCTGCCGGCGCGGCCACCGACTCCGCGCCGGGCGACAGGACCGGGGGGTCGCCCGGCGCGGACACCAGTGGCGCGGCCGGGACCCGGGAGGCGTCGCCGCCGCTGCGGCGGCTTGCGGTCATCGGGCCGAACGCCGCCGCAGCCCGTATACAGGGCGGCGGCAGTGCCGGGGTCTTCCCCGAGGCGGTCGTGTCACCGCTGGAGGGCATCAGGGAAGCGCTCTCCGGGACCGGCACCCAGGTCGTCCACGCCGAGGGCGTGAACCTCGCCACCCGCCCGACCCCGCTGCACCCCGGCAACTCCCATGACCCGCGCACCGGCCAACCAGGGGTGCTGCTCCGCTACCTCGCCGCCGACGGCGCCGAGATCTGCGCGGAGCACCGGCTCAGCGGCCGCATCCTGGAACCCGGCGACGCACCGGAGCTGGCCCGCACCGCGGCAACCGTCGAGGTCAGCGCCCTGGTCACCCCCATGGCGCCGGGGGAGTGGCGGTTCGCCGTGGTGGGGCTCGGCGCCGTCACCCTGCACGCGGACGGCGAGCCGCTGATCGACACCCACGTGGCAGCCGAGTCCGACGACCCCACCTACGTGCACGTCGCGCCCTCCTTCCGCACCGCCACCCGCAAGGTCGCCGTGGGCGAGCCGCTGCACCTGGTCGCCACCCGGGCGCTGGCGCCCGGCCAGGGCCTCGCCGTCGCGCTGGCCGCCGACCCGCCGCGGCCCGAGGAGGACGAGGCGATCGCCGAGGCCGTCGCCTGCGCCAGCGGCGCCGACGCCGCGGTCGTGGTGGTGGGCACCACCGACGAGATCGAGAGCGAGGGCTTCGACCGCACCTCCCTCGCGCTGCCCGGCCGCCAGGACGAACTGGTCGCCGCGGTGGCGGCGGCCAACCCGCGCACCGTGGTGATCGTCAACTCCGGCGGGCCGGTGGAGCTGCCCTGGCGGGAGAGCGCTCCCGCGGTGCTGCTGTGCTGGTTCCCCGGCCAGGAGGCGGGGCACGGCCTGGCCGACGTGCTCTTCGGCCGCACGGAGCCCGGCGGCCGGCTCCCCACCACCTGGGCGGCAGGACTCCACGGCGCCCCGCTGCCCGGGACCACCCCCGACGCCGGGGTACTGGACTACGCCGAGGGCCCCTACCTCGGCCACCGCGCCTGGCGCCGCGCGGGGGCCACGCCCGCCTACTGGTTCGGCCACGGCCTCGGCTACACCACGTGGGCGTACGAGTCGCTGACCGTACGTCAGGTGCTCCCGGCCGACGGGGGATCGGCGGCCGAGGAGGGCGCCCTGGCCCGGGTGACGGTACGCAACACCGGTGACCGGGCCGGGCGCGAGGTCGTCCAGGTGTATCTGACCACAGGCCCCGACGACCACGACGACGGCGGCCCGCGGCTGGCCGGCTACGCGGCCGTCCGCGCGGCGGCGGGTCAGGCGGCGGTGGCCGAGGTCCTGATCGAGCCGCGGGCCTTCCAGCGCTGGTCCCCGCCGGAGGGCGGCTGGGTGCCGCGCCCCGGCCCGTACGTCCTGCACGCCGGCCCGTCCGCCGCCCGGCAACCGCTCTCCGCCCCACTCGACCGCTGACCGGCCGTCACACACTGCCCGCCGCAGTGCCCGCCGCACCGCCCACGGGGCCCTGCGCGGCGCACCCCGGAACCGGCGCCCCCCGTCCCTGACGCGGGGGGCGCCGCCGCGCCGATGGCCCCCGGCGCCCCTTCCCCGGCGACCCCACCGGGGGTCCGGCCCCCGTCCACCGCAGCTGTCCCGCGGGCCTCTTCGCGGGCCTCTTCGCGGGCTTCTGCGCGGCTTCCGGCCGGGCCTCCACATGGCTTCCCCGACGCCTCCCCGACGCCTCCTCGACGCCTTCCCGCGGGCTCCTCGCGGGCCCCGTGAGCAGCTCGCGAGGGGCCCTCCTTCCAAGATCGGCGTTGTCAGTGCCCGCCGCTATGTTCAGTGGTGTCCCGCCGTCGCGGCGTGGAAAACCCCCGGGCGCAGAGGAGATGACGCGTTGTCAGATTGGGAGAGGTCGAGCACCGTGCGGGTGGTCCCACCCGCACACCCGCGCCGGCTCGCCAAGGTCCCGTTCGTCGAACTGGCCGACGGGCGGCTTCAGGGCGTGGTCTCCAGCGGCTCGGACATCGAGCGGGTCTACGTCTCGTCGGTCGCGGCAGGAAGCTTCACCTTCGCCTGCAGCACCAACAACAACCGGCCCTGCGGCGGCGCCCGGGGCTACTTCTGCAACCACATCCGCGCCCTGATCGGCGAGGCCGTGCTGCAGTACGGCGCCGAGCGGGTCGGCCGCTACATGCGGGTCGAAGCGGCCGAGTCGGGGTACGAGCCGAGCGCGACGCTGCTGCTCACCCAGATGAGCGCGGCCCGCCCCGCGCAGGGCGACAGCGCCGCCGCCGCACCCGTCTTCAGCCGCTTCCTGCGCCACCTGGCCTACCTCGAACTCGCCCCGACCACCGCTCCGCTGCCGGAGATGCAGTGGTTCCCGCCGACCAGGGCGGTGGCGTGATGCGTGCCGACCTGCTCACCGCGGGCATCGACGGGCTCGACGAGGCGCTGGCCGCCGTCGACGCCTTCGACCAGGCACTCGTCGGGGGCCTGCTGCGCCCGCAGCCCGCCCAGGCCGCAGGGCTGGCCGGGCTCGCCGAGGCCGTCGCGGGCACTCCGCTGGCCGCCAGGGCCGCCGAGGCGGCCGAGAAGGCGGCGGTGGGCGCCGCGGGCGAGGACCACTTCGTGGCCCTGGCCGCCGCCCGCACCGCGCTGCTCGGCTCGGTCCACGACGCCCTGGCCGGCCGCGCCCAGGAGGCGACCGGCCGGCCCGCCGGCGAGTGGACCGCTCAGCCGGGTGACCAGCCCAAGCAGCTGAACGTAGTGGCCGCCGCCCGCTCCTGGCTGTGCGACCTGGCGCGCCGCGGATGGCGGGGCATCGACCACGACGTCGTCTCCGGCTCCGCTCAGGTCGTCTCCGCGATGCTTCCCGACCCGTCCCTGCGCCGCCTCGCTGCACTGCTCGACGGGTTCGCCGCCGAGCTCGCCGCGTCCTGCCCGGGTGCAGCTCTCGACCGGGTGCCCGCCCGCCGCTGGGCCGACCTGTGGTCCCGCGGGATGCTGCTGACGCTGCCCGGGGCGGCAGGGGTGCCCGCGGCGGGCAGGGCCACCGGACGGCTGCTGCCCCTCGGCGTCGACCTGCACGAGCACGCGACCGCCGTGCAGGCCCAGGTGCACGCTGTGTTCGAACCCGCCGACGGGGCCACCGCGCTGGTGGTGCGGGCGAGCGTGTCCGCGCCGAAGCCCGACACGGTCGTCGGAGCCGGCCTGTGGCAGCTGCTCCGTCCGCACATGTCACTGCTGGCGGCAGTCAGCCAGGGCCGTTCGATGGATCTGGTCGGCATGCCGCTGACCGCGGAGGGCGACCTGCTCTGGAGTGACGAGTACGCCCGCCAGGGCGAGCCGGCCGACGCGTTCAGCACCGCCCGGGTGGCGCTGCCCACCGCCGCGGAAGCTGCGGCCGCACCGCTGGACCGGCACCCGGCGCGTATCGCCGTCCCCGTCTTCATCGAGGGCTACACCGCACAACAGGGCGACGAGGGGCTGACATTCACCGTCGCGGGGCAGCCGCTGGCTGTCGACACCGACCGCATCCCGGCGGCGGGACCGCTCACCCCCGAGGCCGTCACCGCGTCGGTGGCCTGCATCGGGCTGCTGCGCTGGGACGGCGGGGTGTTCGGCGTCCAGCCGCTCGCCGTCGAGACCACCGTGAGGAAGAAGCCGGTCGCCGTGCAGGCCGGGGCGTGGGCGGGCGGCACCGCGGACAAGGCCGGGATGAAGGCGGAGAAGGCCGCCACCGACGCGGCGGCCGTCCTGCGGGAGCGCGCCGGAAGGCTGTTGCGGAAATGACCGGACCCCACGCGCAGGAGAATCCGGCCGCCTCCCACGACAGCCGCCGGCAGGTCGTCTACTGGCGGCTGCTCGCCCGCCTCTTCGACCAGGACGAGCAGGCGGCGCTGGAGTCGGCGAGCCTCGCCGTCGTCGAGGACATCGGCCTGCCGCCGGCGCTGCTCGACCCGCAGGCCTCCGTCGACTCCATCGTGCAGCGCCACCCGGAACTGGCCGCGGAATTCGACGGCCTGATGGTGCCCGAAGCCGAAGCCGAAGCCGAAGCCGAAGCCGGAGCCGAAGCCGAAGCCGAAGCCCAGGCCGGAGCCGAAGCCGAAGCCCAGGCCGGAGCCGAAGCCGAAGCCCAGGCCGGAGCGGGAGCCCAACCCGAAGCCGGAGCCCAAGCCGGACCCCAAGCCGAAGCCGCGTCCGGTTCCGGGTCCGCGTCCGTGCCCGGCCCGGCAGCGGAGGGCGGCGCGGGCGGGGACGCAGGCAGCGGAAGGGACCGCGCCGCCGAGGTGCGGCGTGCCGCCCTGGTGTCCAAGGTGTTGCTCAACGTCTTCGCCACCGGCAGCGGCAATGTCACCGCAGACCAGCTCTCCCGCTGGCAGGCCGACGCAGGGTGGCTGGAAAGGGCGCTCGGCTGCCGTCCTGGCGACCTGCGCGGCGGCCGACGCGCCGGCGGCGGCGCGGGCGGCACCGCGGGCGGCCCGGGTGGCCGCGGCGTCAGCCCGTACGGCACCGGTGGCGGCAGGCCGGGCCCGGACCTGGGCCGGCTGATCCCGGAGATCGGACCGGAACTCGGCGCCATCGAAGCCGACCTCGTCAAGCGGATGCAGCTGCGCGAGGTCCTCGCCGACCCCCGGCTCGCCGCTCGGCTGACCCCGAGCATGTCGCTGATCGAGCAACTGCTGCGCGACAAGAACAACCTGTCGGGTGTGGCGCTGGCCAATGCCAAGTCGCTGATCCGCCGCTTCGTCGACGAGGTGGCCGAAGTGCTCCGCACCCAGGTGGAGAAGGCGACCGTGGGTGCGATCGACCGGTCGATCCCGCCCAAGCGCGTCTACCGCAACCTCGACCTGGACCGCACGATCTGGAAGAACCTCACCAACTGGAGTCCCGAGGAGGAGCGGCTCTACGTCGACCGGCTCTACTACCGCCACACCGCGCGCCGGACGACACCGCAGCGGCTGATCGTGGTCGTCGACCAGTCCGGCTCGATGGTCGACTCGATGGTCAACTGCACCATCCTGGCCTCGATCTTCGCCGGCCTGCCCAAGGTCGACGTGCACCTGATCGCCTACGACACGCAGGCACTCGACCTCACGCCCTGGGTGCACGACCCGTTCGAGACCCTGCTGCGCACCAACCTCGGCGGCGGCACCGACGGCACCGTCGCCATGGCGCTGGCCCAGCCGAAGATCGCAGAGCCGCGCAACACCGTCGTGGTGTGGATCTCCGACTTCTACGAATGGCGGGCTGAACCGCTGTTCGAGAGCATGGCCGCCGTCCACCGCTCCGGCGCCCGGTTCATACCCGTCGGGTCGGTGACCAGCGCCGGCCGCGGCAGCGTGAACCCGTGGTTCCGGGAGCGCTTCAAGGACCTCGGCACACCCGTGCTCTCCGGCCACATCCGCAAGCTCGTCCATGAACTCAAGACCTTCCTCACCTAGAAAGGCCCCGCCATGTCCGACCTGTTGCGCGCCCCCGCCGAGATCAAGTACGCCGAGGAGCTGGACTGGCTGGAGTCGGTGGACGACGGTCCCAAGCCCTTCACCTGGCGGCTCTCGCCGAAGATGGTCCGGCTGTTCGTGCTGGGCTCCGAGCGCTCCGACGGCCTCGACCGGCAGATCGCCCCGAAATGGTTCGGCGACCGCAGCTTCGTCGAGCGCTCCATCGTCACGCTGGCCTCCGATCGCGGGCTGCTGCTGATCGGCGACCCCGGCACGGGCAAGAGCTGGCTGGCGGAACTCCTGTCCGCCGCGATATGCCGCAACTCCACACTCGTCGTCCAGGGCACCGCCGGTACCACAGAGGACCACATCAAATACTCATGGAACGTGTCCATGGTGATCGCCAAGGGGCAGTCGCGGGAGTCGATGATCCCCTCGCCGATCATGACCGCGATGGAGGCCGGCGCCATCGGCCGGTTCGAGGAGCTGACCCGCTCCACCAGCGACGTCCAGGACGCGCTGATCTCGATCCTGTCGGAGAAGTACATCTCGGTGCCGGAACTGGACAACGACAACAGCGACAACATCGTCTTCGCCAAGCCCGGGTTCTCCGTCATCGCCACCGCCAACAGCCGCGACCGGGGCGTCAACGACCTGTCGTCCGCCCTCAAACGCCGCTTCAACTTCGTCCGCATCCCGGTGGTGACGAACAAGAAGAGCGAGGCGGAGATCGTCCGCTTCCGCACCGAGGAGCTGCTGCGCCGGCACCGGATCGAGCTGGACGTACCGCCCACCCTGCTCGACGTGCTGCTCCAGAGCTTCGCCGACCTGCGCGCCTCCGCCGCCGCTGCCGGCAGCGACGACGAGAAGCTGGAGTCCGCGCTGTCCACCGCCGAGCAGATCGGCGTCCTGGAGGACGCAATCCTGCACAGCAACTTCTTCGGCGACCAGGCGCTGACCGCCCGTACCCTCGCCTCCTCGCTCGTCGGGTCGCTGGCCCGCCGCGAGCCTGAGGACCTGGCGATACTCAACAAGTATCTGCACGGCGTCGTGGAGCCGCGCAGCAAGGAAGCGGGCGGCTCCTGGCCTGAGTTCCTCGAAGGCGGCCGCGACGCGATCGCCACCCTGTCGTGACCCCCGTGACCCCCGCCTTGCAGGCGCGGTCGGCGCCGGAGGACAGGCGGCAGCCGACGTCCTTCGACGCGCTGCGCTCGCAACTGCACGAGGCCGCGGCCGAGTTCGCCGACGGTCCCGACGCGCTCGAAGGCATACTCCTCGGCATCGTCGACGACGTCGACCGCGCCGTCCGCGAACCGCTGGAGATCTTCCCCGTCTGCCACCACTCGCCCGCCTCGGCCGTGGCGATGGCGCGGCGGCTGCGCGAGAAGCAGCCGAAGACGGTCTACCTGGAGCTGTGCGAGGACATGGCGCCGCTGCTCACCGAGCTGCGCAACTGCCGCCTGCCGGTGGCGGTGCAGGCCTTCGCCGCCGAGATCGACGGCTTCCCGCCGGAGTGGGCGCCGCTGTCGGTCGTCGCACCGCTCACCGAGGCCTCCGCCGAATACCAGGCGATCGCCTACGCGCTGGAGACCCCGGGCGTCGAACTCGTCCTGGTCGACCGGTCCTGCGACCACGTCTTCCAGTGGCAGGCCGGCGGCACCCCGCCCGCGGGCCCCGCCGGCGCCGACACGCCCGGCGGCGCGCCGGCGGAGGAGGAGGCCGCGCTGCACGGCGACGCGGTCGGCGTGGAGATCGGCGACCTGCGGCCGCGCTTCGCCGAGCTGGAGGAGCACCTGCTGCACCACGGCCGGGTGCGCCACTGGTCGGAGTGGTGGCACCAGTATGTCGAGCTCCCGCTCGGCGACAGCGACCACGACACCTACCGGCAGGTGATGCTGCTGATCGGCAGCCTCTTCCGGCGGCTGGCGCCGGGCGACCCGCAGCGGGTCGCCGTCGACGAGGACCGCGAGCGCCACATGTGGACCAGGATGCGCGAACACCTCGCCGCGTCCGGCGCCGACCCCGCGGACTGCCTCTACGTGTGCGGCGCCTTCCACGCCGCCAGCAGGGTCGCGGAGTTCGGCGTCCACGGCACCGACACCTTCGAGATCGGCCCCCGCAGCGCGAGCACCTGGCAGTACGGCCTCATCCCGTCGAGCCACGCGGCGATCGAGGCGCAGTTCGGCCTCGCCGCCGGCTCGGTGTCGATCGCCGCGACCCAGTGGGCCAAGAACCTCAAGCGCACCCGGGTCAAGCCCTTCAGGCTCGCCGGGCAGGCGGGGACGGTGAAGGCGCGGAAGACCGGCGGGACACCGGCGCCGGCCGCCGCGGGCGCCGCGACCGGTGGGGACCCGGCCGACCGGCTCACCGGCTTCCTCCAGCGGCCGCCGGTCCTCGACCGGCTGGACGAGGCGGAGTTGCTGGGCTGGTCGGTCGACATCGTGCGGGCCGCGCGCCGCAGCGGCTACCTCGCCTCCACCGCCGACGCCATCGCCGTCTTCGAGACGTCGATCCTGCTGGCCGGCATGCGCGACCGGGCCAGGCCCACGCCGTACGACTTCCAGGACGCGGCGATCACCTGCATCGAGAAGGACGCGGTGCCCGGCAGGCGCGATGTGCGCCGCCTGGTGGAGATCATGATGGGCGGCGACCGGATCGGGCAGGTCGGCTACGACGCGCTGCCGCCGCTGGCCCGCGACGTGCACGACCGGCTGGCGCCGCTCGGCCTGAGACTCCAGCAGCGCGGCGTGCAGCGGGCCCTGCTCGACATGGTCGCCCGGCCGGAACTCACCGGCTGCTCCGACGTGCTGTGGATGCTGCGGCGGCTGATGCCGCACGGCACCGCGCGGCCGATCATGGGCGAGCGGCGGCTCGGCGAACGTCCCATCCAGGAGTCCTGGGACGTCGCGCTCGGCACCCACCAGCGCGCCCTGATCGAGCTGGGCTACGAGGGCGTCAGCATCGAGCAGGTGCTGGAACAGCGCCTGCGGCGGGCGGCGTACGACCCGCAGGCGACCACGGCCACGGCGCTCCAGGCCGTCGAGGAGGCGACGCTGTATCTGCACAGCCGCCGGCTCGCCGACGAACTGGGCACCCGCGCCCTGGAGATCCTGGCGACCGAGCGAAGCGTCGACGGCGCCCCCGAGGTGCTGCGCAGGGTACGGCGGCTGCTGGCCTACCACCGCACCGCCGAGCCGGAGCTGCCGGCCTGGATCGAGTCCTTCGTCACCACCGGCTACGCGCACTACTGCACCCTGCTGCCCACCGCGTTCACCGACGAGGACGCGACGGCGGGGCAGGTCGCCGCGATGCTGGGCTTCCTGTTCGGCATGGAGAGCCTGGCGCTGTCGCTCGGCTGCGACCGCACCCAGCTCGAGCTGGCATTCGGGCAGTCGCACCCGCAGGAGCCGTCAAAGGTGGCGCTGCTGTGGGCGGCCCGGGTGCAGCTCGGGCAGCTGACCCGGGCCGACCTGCGAGCGCGCTGCGACGAGCTGCTGGGCAACCCCCTGGTGGTGCCCGCCTACCCGCGCTATCTCAGCGGCTTTCTGCACGCGCTCGAACCCGTGCCGCAGCTGGTGGACTTCGTCGTGGAGCTGGTCTCCAGCGCGTTCGCCCGGCTGCCCGACCCGGTGCTGCTGCCCTGGCTGCCGACGCTGATCGGCGCCCTGCGGGCCGGCGGAGCGGAGACGGCACCGCTGCTGATCCGGGAGGCGGGGCGGATCTTCCCCGGGCGGCTCGCGGAGCTCGACGCGTGGGTGCCGCCATGGCAGGCGGGCCAGGGGGCGGCCGCCGGGCCGCCCCGGGCAGGTGCGGGCAGTGGACGGGCCGCGCTGCTGGCCGCGCACCCGGCGGCCTGCGACGCGCTCGCCGCACTGCTGGGTTGCGAGGGGGGCTGGGCGGCAGGCTCAGGCGACCGGGGCGCGGTGCTGGCCGGCCGCCACCAGGACACCGCGAAGGCACTGGAGGCACTGCTGACCGGCTGATGGCGCAGGCGGGGCCGGGCCGGCCCCGCAATTCTGGGAGAGCGCTCCCCGAAGGGCGGCGGGAAGGCCGCGATCTGGCACTATGTGCCATGTCGCCCGCGATTTCCGGGGGGTGCCGTGCAGGCGAGCGGCACCCCGGGTCCGACCGGCCGGGTCCCGCGGCAGGACCGGCGGACCCGCGGACCGCGGGGACCGAGAGCATGAGGGGGAGCCCGGTGACGCGCGAGGTGGGCCGGACGACGAGGGACCTTCGGCGGCACAATC
The DNA here is from genome assembly GCF_043197715.1 of Streptomyces sp. NPDC049040. Lineage (NCBI taxonomy): Bacteria > Bacillati > Actinomycetota > Actinomycetes > Kitasatosporales > Streptomycetaceae > Streptomyces > Streptomyces sp. NPDC049040. Next base: position 84,012 of record NZ_JBICTO010000003.1, on the reverse strand, counting down.
GCACCTCCGTGCTGACCAGGCTCTACCTGCACGGCGCCGCCAGCCGGTTCGACCTGATGAAGGCCACAGGGCTGAGCTCGGCGACGGTGAGCAACGTCGTCACCGACCTGGTCGCCGACGGCCTGGTCGCCGAGGCGGGCCTGCTGGACTCCGACGGGGGCCGCCCGCGCACGCTGCTCCAGGTGCGGCCCGGATACGCGCAGGTGGTCGGGGTCGACATCGGTGAGACGCACGTCCAGGTCGGCCTCTTCGACTGGACCCTCGACACGGTCGCCACCGCCACCTACCCCATGGACGAGGGCCGCCCCGAGCCTGCGGTGCTCGCCGAGCTGGTGCGGGCCGGCATCGAGGAGGTCACCGCGAAGGCGGGCGCGGACCCGGCCTCGCTGCTCGGCGTCGGCGTCGGAGTGCCCGGTGCCGTCCTGCCCGACGGGCTGGTGCACGCGCCCACCCTCGGCTGGTCCGACGTCCCCTTCGACATGCTGCTGCGTCCGCACGTCCCCGCACCCCTGCACCTGGACAACTGCGCCCGCACCCTCGGCCAGGCCGAGATGTGGCGGGGCGCGGGGCGCGGCGCGCAGCGGGCCATCGTCGGCCTGCTCGCCGTCGGCGTCGGCGCCGCGGTCGCCACCGGCTCACCCGGCGGGGTGACCAGCACCACCAGCGAATGGGGCCACACCGTCGTGGAGGCCGGGGGAGCGCTCTGCCGCTGCGGTTCGCACGGCTGCCTTGAGGCGTACGTCGGCGCGGACGCGATCCTGGAGCGCTACGGGCGCCTCGCCGGCCTGCCCGAGCAGTCCGGCGCCCGGCGTGGGGCCGGCGGCGGCGCCGACACCGAGGCACGGCTGGCCGCCCTCGTCGCCGAGGCCGACCGGCCAGGGCCCGCGGCCGACACCGTGCGCAGCACCGCGGAATACCTCGGCATCGGGATCGCGAACCTGATCAATCTCCTCGGCCCCGACCGGGTCATCCTGTCCGGCTGGGTCAGCGCGGCGATGGGCCCGGCAATGCTGCCCGCGGTCCGCGACGCCACGAGCCGGCACACCCTGGACTACCTGGCCGAGCACACCGTGCTCGAACTGGGCCGCCTGGGCCCGGAAGAGGTCGCCCTCGGTGCGGCCACCCTCCCGGTGCACGAACTCCTGACAGCCGGGGGCCGCTGAGCGCCGCTGCCCGGCCGGGACTTGTGGCGGGACTGCCCCCAGGTTCCGTGGCCACCCCGCAGCGGGCCGGATCCAGCCGTGGGCGGTCGGGGCCGCGCGTCCGTCCGGCAGGGGGCAGCGACCTGACGCACGGCGGAAAAGAGATTGCCTGCGGTCCGCAGTCCATGTTGGCTGGTCAGCATGGCTGAACTGCGTACCGATCGCCTCGTACTGCGCCGGTGGCGCACATCCGACCTCGAGCCGTGGGCGGCGATGAACGCCGATCCCGAGGTGCGAGAGCACCTGGGCGACCTGCTCACCCGCGAACAGAGCGATGCCTCCGTGGCGCGGTTCCAGGCCGAGTTCGACCAGCGGGGTTACGGGTGGTGGGCGGTCGAGGTGGAGGCGACAGGCGAGTTCGTCGGCTTCGCGGGCCTGGACGAGGTGGACGACTACATGCCGTTCACCGGGGTGGAGATCGGCTGGCGGCTCGCCCGCTCGGCCTGGGGCAAGGGCTACGCCACCGAGGCTGCGCTGACCGTCCTGGCCCACGGCTTCGACACCCTCGGGCTTCCCGAGATCCTCGCCGTCACCACGGCGACCAACCTCCGTTCGCAGGCGGTGATGAGCCGGATCGGCATGACCCGGGACCCGGCAGAGGACTTCGACGACCCCACCGAGCCCGAAGGGCCGCTGCGTCCGAACGTGCTCTACCGCATCGCCCGAGGTACGAGGATCTGACGTGCTTCGCTGAGCTGAGGCCGCGAGTTGAGGCCGCGAGTTGAGGCGGCGAGCTGAGGCCGTGAGCCGATCCCGTGAGCTGAGGCCGTTCGAGCAAGCCGCGGTGGCAGGTCGCGGGGTGCCGCACGGGTGACCGGCGGGAGCCCGGCCGGCTCCCGCGGTGGGACGGATGCCGGGCGGCCCGCACCTGCCTCGCGATTCCGGGCATCCGGTTCCCGCCGCCCGAGGCAGGCAGCATCGTCGCCCGCCGGAGCCGCACCGAACGGGCGCTGTTTGGCGCCCGTTCGGTTGCGGCTTCCCGCTCTCTCGGCGACCTGACGCCCCGTCGACGGCAGGCTGCCGAGGGCTTCCGTGACCGCGGGAGGCGGTTCCGGGAAATTTCTTCGTCACGACCGTTGACCCCCCATCGGCTGCTACTTAGTTTAAGTCCTGGAAAAAGCGGCGATCCGCCGTCACCCTCCCGCACCCTGGAGCCCGTATGCCCTCCCGACCCGGCGACGGCCGGCTGTACATCGACGGAGCCTTCGTGCCCGCCGCCTCCGGACGTACCGGGGTGGTGGAGGAGAAGGCCACCGGCAAGCCGATCGGCAGTTACGCGCTCGGCGGCGCCGCCGACATCGACCGGGCCGTCGCCGCCGCCCGGGCCGCGCAGCCAGGTTGGGGAGCGCTCTCCGCACCCGAGCGGGCCGGATACCTGCGCCGCTTCTGCGGATATCTGGAGGCGCACTACGACGAGTTGGTCGAGCAGAGCATGCGCGAGACCGGCGGGGTGCGGGCCAAGGCGGAGGACGAGGTCGGCACCAGCATCCGGCAGCTCGCGCTGTCCGCCGTCCAGGTCGGCGAGAACGCGGGCGACATCCTGCCGCCCTACAAGGCGGGCAAGCTGTCGCTCTCGCGAGCGGTGCCGCTGGGCGTGCTGGGCCTCATCACCCCCTGGAACTACCCGATGAACCTGGCCATGCGGGCCCTCGCACCCGGGCTGGCCTTCGGCAACACGGTGGTGCTCAAGCCCGCCGAGCTGACCCCGGTGATCGGCGGGCAGGTGCTGGCCGCCGCCGCGGACCACGCGGGGCTGCCGCCCGGCGTCCTCAACGTGGTGACCGGGGACGGCCCTGACGCCGGCTGGCCGCTGGCCCGCCACCAGGGTCTGGACATGCTGGACTTCACCGGCTCCCGCGAGGTGGGCTTGGCCATCGACCGTGCCGCGGCGGGCGAGTTGCGCGACATCCGGCTCGAACTCGGCGGCAGCAACGCCTTCGTGGTGCTCGACGACGCCGACATCGAGCTCGCCGCGAACTGCGCCATGATCGCCTCGCTCGAGTTCCAGGGCCAGACCTGCATCAGCGCCAGCCGCCACATCGTGCAGCGCGCGGTCGCCGACGCCTACCTCGACGCCCTGACCCGGCGCGCCGCGGCCCTCACCGTCGGCGACCCCTTCGAACCCGGGACGGCACTGGGCCCGTTGATCAGTGCCGCGCAGCGCGACCGGGTGCACCGCACGATCGTCGAACCGTCGCTGGCGATGGGTGCCCGGCTGGTGACCGGCGGGACCTACGACGGGCTGTTCTACCGGCCCACGGTGCTCGCCGCCGTCACCCCCGAGATGCCCGCCTTCCGGGAGGAGGTCTTCGGCCCGGTCATCCCGGTCACCGTCGTGGACACCGAGGCCGAGGCCGTCGCGCTCACCAACGGCCTGCCCATGCTGATGAACTCCGTCTTCACCCGGGACCTGGTGCGCGGGCTCTCCGTCGCGGAGCAGCTGCAGGCGGGCGAGGTGCACGTCAACGACGCGCACGCCAGGCACGGCGCCGAGAACCAGATGCCGGGCTTCACCCGCCGCCAGTGGATCGGACTTCAGCGCACCCCCCTGGATTTCCCCGACTGGGCCACCGTGCCCGCCATGAAAGAGAGCTGAGGACAACCCCATGAGCGTGCTTCCGAGAAGACGGCGCGGTGCCGCCGCCGTCGCGCTGCTGGCAGCGGGTCTGCTGGTCACCACCGCGGCCTGCGGGGGCGGGAATTCCGACCCGAAGTCCGACGCGTCCGCCTCCGGGGGGAGCAAGGGCAAGGTCACGCTGACCTTCTGGGACTGGGACCCCAATATCGACAAGGTGGTGGCGAAGTGGAACAGCGGCCACCCCGGCATCCAGGTCAAGCTCTCCAACCCGGCAGGCGGCGACCAGCTGGTGGCGAAGATGATCACCGCCCATGAGGCGAAGAACGGCCCCGACATCGCGAAGGTCGAATACCAGTCGCTGCCCGCGCTGGTGTCCAAGGGCGTCGTCGCGGACATCACCGACTACACCAAGGACACCGTACGGAAGTACGACGACGCCACCTTGAAGAGCACCGTCTTCCAGGGCAAGGTCTACGGCGTTCCGCAGGACGTGGCCCCGCTGATGCTCTTCTACCGCCAGGACCTGTTCGCCAAGTACGGCCTGAGCGTGCCCAGGACCTGGGACGAGTTCGCCGCCGAGGCGAAGGCGGTACGGGCCAAGGCCCCCAAGTCCTACCTGACCAACTTCGACGCGGCCGACCCCGGCTGGTTCACCGGCCTCGCCCAGCAGGCCGGCGCCCAGTGGTGGTCCACCAGCGGCGACACCTGGAAGGTCGACATCGCCGACGCGCCCACCAAGAAGGTGGCAGGCTACTGGCAGGGCCTGGTCGACGACGGCAGCATCGCCAAGAACCCCTCGTTCTCCCCGCAGTGGAACAAGCAGATGAACGACGGCACCCTGCTCGCCTGGATCTCCGGCGCCTGGGCGCCCGCCCAGCTCGGCGGCATCGCGCCCGCCACCAAGGGCAAGTGGTCGGTCGCGGCGCTGCCGGCCTGGACCCCGGGCGACCCCGCCACCGGCATCTGGGGCGGCTCGGCCACCACCGTGACCGCGGACTCCAAGCACCCTGCGGAAGCAGCGCAGTTCGCGTCCTGGCTGAACACCGACGACGCGGCGGTGACCGAGCAGGTCAAGCAGATCAACGTCTACCCGGCCGTCACCTCGGGCCGTTCACTGCCGGTGCTCCAGGCCGCGCCCGGGTTCTTCCCCAACCAGCCGGACTTCTACGCCGAGGTGAAGAAGGTCGCCCCCGCGGCCCGCAGCTTCCCGATGTGGGGCCCCGACGTGACCGTCACCTTCACCGGCTACACCGACGGCTTCGGCAAGGCACTCCAGTCCGGCGGCTCCTTCACCGCCGCGCTCGACCACATGCAGAGCGCGACCGTCGCGGACATGAAGAAGCTCGGATTCACGGTCGGCTGATGGCGCGCACCACACCCGCCGCGCGCAGGACCGGCGGATTCCCGTACCTGCTGGTCCTGCCCGCCGTGCTGCTCTTCGCCGCCTTCGTGGTGGCCCCCGGCGGCTACGCGCTGCTGCTCAGCTTCCAGCGCCGGAAGGTCAACGGCGGCCTGCTCGGCGGCGGCACCCACACCGTCTTCGCCGGCCTGGCCAACTACCGCGACGTGCTGGGCGATTCCGAGCTGTGGTCGGGGGTGCTGCGGATGCTGGCGCTGGGCGCCTTCACCGTGCCCGCCACGGTCCTGCTCGCGACCGTCTTTGCGGTGCTGCTCGACCTGGAGCGGACCCGCCTCAAGCGGTTCACCCGGCTGGCGATCTTCCTCCCCTACGCGGTCCCAGGGGTGATCGCCTCACTGATGTGGGGCTTCCTCTACCTGCCCGCCACCAGCCCGATCGGCGGCGACCGGGTGGACTTCTTCGGCCAGGTCGCCGTGTACTTCTCGGTCGGCAACGTCGCGGTGTGGGGGGCGGTCGGCTTCAACATGATCGTCATCTACACCGCGCTGCGCGCGCTGCCCGCCGAGCTGTTCGAGTCCGCCCGCCTCGACGGCGCCTCGGAGTGGCAGATCGTGCGGCGCATCAAGGTGCCGATGGTGCTGCCCGCCGTGGTGATGTGCACGCTGTTCACGGTGCTCGCCGCGCTCCAGGTCTTCAACGAGCCCAACACCCTCAAGCCGCTGTCCAACGCGGTGTCGTCCACCTGGGTGCCGCTGATGAAGATCTACGACGACGCCTTCGGCAACTCCGACATCCACTCGGCCGCCGCCACCTCCGTCGTGCTGACCGCGGCCGCCCTCGCGGTGTCCTTCGCCACCGCCCGCCTCATCCAGTCCCGGTTCCAGCAGGAGGCCGCATGACCATGGCCGGGGCCTCGGCCCCGCCCCGGGACCGCAGCGCCCCGCGGCCCGCCGTCCGGCGACCGCGGCGGATCGCGGTGCTGCCCACCGCCGCACTGGTGCTCGGCGCGGTCTACTGCGTCGTGCCGACGCTGTGGATCCTGATCGCGGCCACCAAGTCCCGCACCAAGCTCTTCTCCACCGACACCTACACCCCCTCCTTCGACCTCGGCATCGTCCACAACATCCGGGACCTGTCCGACTACCAGGGCGGCATCTTCTGGCGCTGGATGCTCAACAGCTTCTTCTACGCCGCCGTCGGCGGGCTGCTCGCGTCGTTCGTGTCGGCCGCGACCGGCTACGCGCTGGCCAAATACGCCTTCCGCGGCCGGAGCGCGCTGTTCAACACCATCCTGGCCGGGGTGCTGCTGCCGCAGATCGTGCTCGCGGTGCCGCAGTACCTGCTGCTGTCCAAGGCCGGCATGACGGACAGCCTGATCGGAGTGCTGCTGCCGCAGTTGTTCAACCCTTACGGCATCTACCTGTGCAAGATCTACGCCCAGTCCGCCGTCCCCGACTCGCTTCTCGAAGCCGGCCGGATCGACGGGGCAGGGGAGGGGCGGCTGTTCTTCTCGGTGGGCCTGCGACTGATGGGACCCGGACTCGTGACGGTGTTCCTGCTCCAGTTCATCGCGATCTGGAACAACTTCCTGCTGCCCTACGTGATGCTCACCTCCGACGACAAATTCCCGCTCACCGTGGGCCTGTACAGCCTGCTGCGGCACGGAGCCGCCGAGGCGTCGCTGTACTCGCTGGTGATCACCGGGACCCTGCTGTCGGTGCTGCCGGTGATCGCCCTCTTCCTCTCGCTCCAGCGCTTCTGGCGCATCGACCTGGTGACGGGGGCCCTCAAGTAGGGGACCGCGACTCGCGCCTGTGTCCGGCCCCGAACCTGTGCGGGCTTCGAGAAGTCTTCATTTCTTGAAGCCCGCACAGGGGATTGACTGCGGTCGGGTGCGAGGAGTTAATTCCTTCAGCATGTGGGAGCGCTCCCACCTCCCGTGGAGAGCGCACCCCCGAACGGCCCCCGTGCCCGCTTCCCAAGGAGCCCACCCGCATGACCGCACGCGTCCGCGCACGTACCCGTACGCTCACCGTCGCCGCGGCCACCGCCGCCCTTGCCGCCGTCACGGCCGCCGTGCCCGCGCACGCCACGGCACCCGGCCACCACGCGGCCGCCCCCACCACGCTTTTCACCCCGCCGGCCAATCCGGACGCGAACGCGCAGATCCTGGACCTCCTCAAGCACTGGCAGGTCAAGGACGCCGCCGGGCTGCTCGCCATGACCCTGACCCCGCAGGCGGTCTGGTTCGACGGCGGCACCAGCCCGGCCGACACCCGCAAGGCCGTCGACAAGACCGTCGGCGACGCCGGCCGCCGGCACGCGCTGCCGGTGCTCGCGCTCTACAACATCCCCGGCCGCGACTGCGCCCAGTACTCGGCGGGCGGCGCCGCCGACAGCGCCGAGTACCAGGCCTGGATCGACGCGGTGAAGGCCGGCATCGGCAACCGCCCCGCCGACGTCGTCCTCGAACCCGACTCGCTCGCCCTGGTGCCCTCCGACTGCGGCATGGACGACGCGCAGGGCACCATGACCGCCCAGCGCTACGCCCAGATCCACTACGCGGTGGACGCCCTCGAGCCGCTCGCGGGCACCAAGGTCTACCTCGACGCGGGCCACAGCGGCTGGCACAGCATCAACGACATCGTGCCGCGGCTGATCGCCGGCGGCGTCGGCGACGCCACCGGCTTCTACCTCAACATCTCCAACTACCGCTCGGACAGCGAGATCGCCTGGTACGGCAAGCTCGTCTCGTCCTGCCTCGCCTACGTCTCCGCAGGCGGCGCCGCGACCGCCTGCCCCAACCAGTACTGGCCGGTCAACGACGCCCAGGCCTGGCTGGACGCCAACGTGCACACCGCGCCCTCCGCGATGAAGCACTTCATCGCCGACACCAGCCGCAACGGCCAGGGCCCCTGGACCCCGCCGGCCGGCGTCTACAGCGACGCCCAGGACTGGTGCAACCCGCCCGGACGCGGCCTCGGCGCCCGCCCCACCCTGAAGACCGGCGACCCGCTCCAGGACGCCAGGCTCTGGGTGAAGATCCCCGGCGAGTCCGACGGCCAGTGCACCCGCGGCACCGCAGGCCCCGCCGACCCCGAGCGCGGCTACCAGGACCCCGCGGCGGGCAAGTGGTTCCCGCAGCAGGCGCTCGAACTGGTCCACAACGCCGACCCGTCGCTGCTCCCGCACTGACCCGTCGGGCCGCGAAGCACCACAGGAAGCACCACAGGACCGCCCCGACGCAACCCCTTCCGGCCCCGTCCGCACCCCGCGCCGCAGCACCGGCACCGGGGTGCGGGTGGGGCCGGTGTGACGTTTTCCGGGCCCCGCGCGCTGTGAGAGGCAGGACCGTGCGCCCGAGGGCGGCGCGCGGTCCGCCAACGAGCGGGAAGGGGGGCCGGCATGGCGCGACGGGCGGACCGCCCGACCCCCGGCGCACCCGCGGGCCGCGGACCCGCGACCGGCCGGAGCCCGGTGTGACACCTGTCGCGGTCCCGGCGCTGTACCTGTCGGGACGGCCACCCCGCGGGGTCCACCGCCCGGGGGGCATGGGCACGATGCGCGGTGCCGCGACGTACGAAGAGGAAGCGGTGGTCAGTGCCGGTGGCCGACGGCGGGCGCGGGCGGACGACGGGTCACTCGGCCGCGCCGTGACGCGCGCCCGCGACGGCGACGAGGCAGCCTTCGGCCTCGTCTACCGCGAGGTCCAGCCCATGCTGCTCGGTTACGTGCGCGGGCTCGTCGGCGACGACGCCGACGACGTGGCCGCCGAGGCCTGGCACGACATCGTCCGCGATCTCGGCGCCTTCCACGGCGACGGCTCCGCCTTCCGCGGCTGGGCCGCGACCATCGCCCGGCACCGCGCGCTCGACCACCTGCGCAGGATCGGATCCCGCCCGCGCACCACCGCCCTCGACGGCGTCGCCGCGGAGCCGGCCGCCGCGCCCGACTGCGCGGGCGTCGCGCTGGAGAACCTGTCCACCGCGCGCGCTCTGGCGATGATCGCGGCCCTTCCGCCGGACCAGGCTGAAGCGGTGTTGCTGCGGGTGGTCATCGGGCTGAGCGGGCCTGCGGCGGCCGAGGTGCTCGGCAAGCGCCCCGGCGCGGTCAGGACCGCCGCGCACCGCGGCCTTCGCCGGCTCGCTCAGCAACTCGCCCATGCCCGAGGGGCCGAGGATCCGGAAACGGCGGCACCGGACGCACCGGGCCACGACGACGACCGGGAGGCGTGAGGTGCGCGGCGGCAGCGAGCCGGGAACGAAGCGGAAGCCGACGGATGTCGAGCGGCTGGTGGGGAAAGCGGCGGCGGGCGATGAGAGCGACCCGCGGTGGAGCGCTCTCCTGCGGGTGCTGACCGCCGCGGCCCGCGGCGCCGCCGTCGACCCCGAGCAGGAGCAGGCCGCGGTCATCGCCTTCAGGGCCGCCGCGTCCGCCCGTTCGGACCGTTCGGACCGGCCCGCCCGCGGCAGGCGGGCGCGGCGGCGACGCCGCCCGGCAGGCTCCGCCCGGGTGCTGGCCGGCGGACTGGCCGCGGTCTTCGCGATCTGCGGCGTCGCGGTCGCCGCGGGCTCGGGCATGCTGCCGCCCCGCGGCCACACCGCCCACAGCGCCGCGCCGCCCGACCTCGCCGCCCGCACCGCGGCTCCCGCGCCGACCGGCGCCCCAACGGACACCGCCCGACCGGCACCGATCGCGCCGGACCGCGCGACGCCCCCGCCGCCGGCGGCCACCGCGACGGCCACCGCGACCGGTGCGCCCCCACCCCGGCCCGGACACACCAGGGCCGCGGGGCCCCGCGCACTGAAGCCGGCCGCCGTCAGGGCGCTGTGCCGGGTCTACGCGGCGGCGGTGAGGAAAGGCCGCGCACCCGCCCCGCAGTTGACGGCCCGGCTGCAATGGGAGGCCGGTGGACGGCAGCGGATCACCGCCTACTGCCACGCGCTGCTGTCCGCGGCATCAGGAACGGCAACGAAATGACCATGGTCCGGCGTGGAGGCCCGGCAGCCGCCGCCGTCCATCGGGCAGAGTGGACGGCATGCTGCCAGAGGTCCCGTCGCCGAACGACCCGCATGTGCGCCACATGCGGGTGATGTTCCTCGCCGTCATCACCGGAAGCCTCCTCTTCCTCATCCCGTGGATCGCCTACCTGTCGGTGAGCCTGCCGACGCACCGGACGGTCGGCAACTGGCGCTACGCCTGGGTCGGTTTCGACGCGGCGCTGATCGTCGCGCTGGGCGTCACCGCGCTGTGCGCCTGGCGGCGGCTGCAGATCTTCATCCCATGGGCCGTGGCGACCGCCACCCTGCTGTGCTGCGACGCGTGGTTCGACATCGTGCTGGACTGGAACAGCGACGACCTGGCCGGTGCGATCGTCACCGCGGTCCTGGCCGAACTGCCGCTCGCCGCACTGCTGCTGTACGCCGCGAGGAACGTGATCCGGCTGACGGTCGCCCTCGCCTGGCGCCGGGCCGGCCGCAGCGGTCCGGTACCGCCGCTGTCCCGGCTGTCACTGATCGTGCTGGCCGACCACGAGGAGCACGGGCGGGCGGGGGAGCCGGACAAGGAGGGCCTGCGCCGGCACGCCGGCGGCGAACGGGCACGAGGGACCGGCGACGGCGGCGATCACCGCCGGCCGTGATCTGGTGCGGGACGGCGCCCGCTCGGTAAGATCTTGCTGCAATTTGCAGCGTGGCCCGCCACGTTGGACCACGACGGGGAGCGCCGATGACCACCGCACCGACCGGGCCCGCCTACGACGTCCTGGTGGTCGGCGGCACCGGGGTCGACACCATCGTCCTGGTGGACGAACTGAGCGTACCGGGCGGCGACTTCCTCGCCGTCCCGCCGATCAGGGACTACGTGGCGCACACCGGGAACGGCGTGGCGCTGGGCTTCCACGCGCTCGGCCTGGCCACGAAGTTCATCGACTTCCTCGGCGACGACGTGCAGGGCCGGATGATCCTCGACCGGTACGCGGCCGCCGGACTCGACTTCAGCCATCTGCCGGCACCGGGGGGCACTCCGCGCAGCGTCAACCTGGTGGACCGCGAGGGCCGCCGCTTCTCCTTCTACGACGGGCGCCACCCGAGCGACCTCAGGCTGCCGAGCGGCTTCTACCTGCCGTATCTCGAACGCGCCCGGCATGTGCACATCTCCCGGTCGTCCCACGCGGAAGCGGTCTTCGCCGACGCCCGGCGGCTCGGCCGCACCATCTCCACCGACCTGCACGCCTGGGACGGCGTGGACGGTTCGGCGCATCCCTGGGCCTTCGGCGCCGACCTGGTCTTCCTCAGCGCGGCCGGTGTCGGAGAGCGCATTCCCGCGGTCATGCGGCAGATCCTGGAACACGGCAGGGCGGAGCTGGTGGTGGCCACCGACGGGGCTGCGGGCTGCCATGTCATGGAGCGCGGTGACAGCGCCCCGCGGCACTTCGCCGCCGTCGCACCGGAACGCCCCGTGGTGGACAGCAACGGGGCGGGCGACGCCTTCCTCACCGCCTTCCTGCACCGCCGTTTCTCCGGCGCCGCGTTGGAGGACTGCGTGCTGGCCGGCTCGGTTTCCGGCGCCTACGCCTGCGGCAGCCCCGGCACCCACGAGGAGTTGATCAGCGCGGCCGCGCTCGCGGCTGCCGTCGAACGCGTGGGGTACCCGGGCACCGGCGCGGCCGTAGGCTGAACGGCCCGCGTCGGCCCGCGTCGGCCCGCGCTGGGCCGCCGACCCGTCAACCCGCCTCGATCCGCCGGATCGCGGTGTCGAGGGCGGCGTCCTGCGACGCGTAGACCTCGCACACCGGGTCGCCGCTCGGCGTACGGGTGTGGTCGATCTCCCACAGGCTCAGCTCGCTGCCGTCCAGCAGCAGGAAGGCGTGCTCGTACAGCGACCACGACACGAGGCGGCCCGCGACCTGCGTGCTCCTGCGGGTGACGATGTTGATGTCGTGCGCGATGGCCGAGCACAGCCGGGTCCCGACCTCGCCGCCCGGCGCACCGGCGTTGGCCGCCCTGCGCAGCAGCCGTCTGGCGTGCTCGGCCGAGTCGCCCTCCGCGTAGGCCCGCCGGAGAGCGTTCTCCGGGCCTGCCGCCGGCAGTGTGTCCTGCTCCCCTTTGCCCGCCTGCTGCCGCGGCAAGCCGTCGGCGACGCCGTACGGCATCTCCCGTGGTCCCGTGGAACCGCCGAAAGCGGTGTCGACCTCCCACTCGGCGAGAGTCAGCTCCTCCTGCTCGGTGAAGACCGAGCGGTGCGGCGCCGCGTCAGGGCCCGTGTCGTGCTCCAGCTCCCACACCACCCGCACTCCGCCGTCCGGCAGCAGGAAGCTGTGCCGGAAGGTCCGCCGGTTCATCCGCCGCGGCGGACCCTTGGTGTGACGGCACGACTGGAGACCGCAGTGGTGCATCAACGCACTTCGTACCGCTGCCAGTTCACGTGCCGCAGCGGCACCGTTGTCCGCCCTGTCGAGCAGCCGGGCCAGCTGGTCTGCCGGCGGACCGCCCGAGCGCTCGGGTTCTGCCGCGTCCGCGCCGTCCACGTCCATACGGTCCTCCCGGCCTCCGCCGTACCCAACCCCGCCCGGCGACTCAGGGTAGTAGGGTCGTCGCCGATTGCGCCCGGGAACGACGACAATTCCGGGCGTGCGGCCGATTTTCGCGCCCCCCGGCGGCTGGATCAGCCGGGCGCACGCCCCGCGCACCACAGCAGCGCGCCCCGCAGATGCGCCCGGAAGTCCGGGTCGGCGTAGGCCGATTCGGCGTGCCCGAGCGCGGTGTAAAGGGACCGTCCCGCGCCCACCGGCCGGCACCAGGCGAGGGGATGGTCGGCGCCCATCGTCCCGCCCTCGTAATTCCGTTCGTCCACCGACGCCAGGACCCGCACCCCGGGGCCGCGCGGGTTCGACGCGAAGTCGTACCACTCGTCGGTCCACTTCCACTCGCGCGGCAGGTGCGCGGTCGCCGGATGGCCGCGGTCCTCCACCGTCACGGCGGCGGCCTGCACGGCGGGATGCCCGGTGAACCGCGCCCCCGTCAACTCGCCGTACCAGGGCCAGTCGTATTCCGCGCAGGTCGCGGCGTGCACCCCGAGGAAACCGCCGCCGCCGGTGACGTACTCCCGCAGCGCGCGCCGCGCCGCGTCGTCCAGCACCTCACCGGTGGGGGAGAGGAAGACCACCGCGGCGCAGCGTCCGGCCGCCAGGCGGGCCAGCTCCCGCGGATCCTCGGTGTGCCGCACCGAAAGCCCCTCGGGAGCGGCCAGTTCGGCCAGCGCGGCTGCCCCGGCGTCGATCGAGTCGTGCCGGTAGCCCGCGGTCGCGCTGAACACGACGACGTTCTCGGCCATGGCGGTCCGCCTCCTCGTACCTCGCGCCGCGCGTCAGCCCGCGGTGGGCCGGCCGGCGCCGTCCGTGTCCCCGGCGGGGCCGGGGAAGGGTGCGCCGCAGCGGGCGCAGTGCACGGCCCGCATGTCCTCGCGCATGGCGCCGCACGCGTCGCAGACCCGGTCGAGCCAGCACACCGGGTCACCGCCCTCGGTGCGCTCCTCGCGCTCCTCCTGACGGCCTTCGCTCATGGTGCTCCCGCCTCCTGTCCGGGTCGAACCGCCCGACCCGCCGCCGACCCGCCGCCGACCCGCCGCCGGGCCGGTGCCGGGGCGTCCCGGCGGTTCCTCGCGCGGTACGGCCGCCACTCCGTGGGAGAGCGCTCCCGCAGCCTACGCCCGGGCCTGCGCGCCGTGCCCGCTGGCCGGCGCGTTCTGCTCCGGCGCGACCGAGCCGTCGGCCCCCGGCCGGGAATGCGGTGCCCGAGGGCGTCCGGATCCGCCACCCAAGGGGACGGCGGCACCGGGCCGGTGTCCAGGCGCGGGTGTTTCACCGACCGCGCCGTGGCAAGGCCCCTCCCTTCCCCAGCGGCAGAGGCGGACCCTGCGGTCGAAGCGGTCTCCGCGGCAGAGGCGGACCCTGCGGTCGAAGCGGTCTCCGCGGCAGAGGCGGACCCTGCGGTCGAAGCGGTCTCCGCGGCAGAGGCGGACCCTGCGGTCGAAGCGGTCTCCGC
>NZ_JBICTO010000003.1:0-69731 GCF_043197715.1 Streptomyces sp. NPDC049040 | reverse complement strand
CGCGGCAGAAGCTGACCCTGCGGTCGAAGCGGCCTCTTCGGCTGAAGCGGTCCCCGCGGTGGAAGCGGTCCCCGCGGTGGGAGCGGCCTCCTCGGGGGAAGGCCGAGGGCGGGCTCAGCCCCGTTCGCTCGTCCAGTGGCTCCGCCCGAGGCTGATGATCCGCATCCGCAGCCTGGCCGCGCGGATGATCTGTGCCCTGGCCGCCGGGTCGTCCTGCGGCGCCTCCATGACGGCGGCGGCCGTCATCACCATGTGGTCGACGTAGAGCCCGGCAAGCACCCGCAGGTCGGCAGGGCTCCATCCCGCCGACGCCGGCTGTGCGGCGAGCCCCGCCGCCACCTCGTCGGTGAAGCGCCCCAGTTCGGCGGCGATGGCCTCGCGCACGGCCTGCACCCCGCCGTACCGCTCCCGCGCGATGAAGCGGATGTGCGCCCGGTGCTCGTCCGCGTAGGCGGCGGTGATCGCCACCGTGCGGTCGATCAGCTCGTCCGAGTCCTGGCCGCCGGCCGCCATCGCGTCCCTGATCACCGCATGCAGGCTGCCCAGCGCCTCGCCGACCAGGGCCACGCCCAGCGCGGCCATGTCGGGGAAGTGCCGGTAGAAGGCGGCGGGCGCGACCCCGACGGCCCGGGTGACCTCGCGCAGCCCCAGGCTGCTCAGGCTCTGCCGGTCGAGGAGCCGCAGTCCGGCGTCCAGCAGCGCCTGCCGCGTCTGCTCCTTCCGGACCTGCCGGACCCCTGATGTGTGACTCATGTCATTCAGTAAACAACCGTTCTCCCAGTCTCGCCACTGTAGAGTCGGACTCAGTGAACAAGTGTTATCCGAAATCCCGAACTCCTCGGAGGTGCAGCCGATATGAGCCTCGTCGTCCTCCTGCTGGGCATCGGTGTCGTGATGGGCACCAGCGCCCACATCTCGCTGACCGCATTCACCGTCGCGTCCGCCGCCATCGCGGCCTGGCTGCTCGCCTTCGCGGTGCGCGAGGCCGTCGCCCGGCACCGCGGCTGACCGGTGCGCGGCACCATGTGCGCACTCGGCAGCCCGAACACCGACCGACCGCCCACCCCGACGTTCCCGGAGAGGACACCGTGAACACCGCAGCCCAGCCGGCCGCGACCGGCACACCTGCCGCGCCCACCCGTGACGCCGACGGCATGGCCGTCGCCTCCTTCCTGCTCGGCCTGCCAGGCCTGCTGGTCCTCAACCTGGTGCTCGGCCCGGCCGCGATCGTGCTGGCGCTCAGCGCGCTGGCCCGCGGCACCCGCCGCCGGGGCCGCGCGCTGCTCGGCCTCGCCCTCGGCGTCGCGGGCCTGGCGATCCAGCTCGCGCTGACGGTGGCGGGGCACGGCGTGCTCTGGTCCTTCGGCTGACCCGGCGACCGCCCGCAACGCGCGAGGGAGGCCCGGCCGATCGGCCGGGCCTCCCTCGCGCGTCAACGGGTCAGCTCAGATCGATGCCCGGGTAGAGCGGGAAACCGGACAGCAGGTCCGACGCCCGCTTGGCCACCTGGTCGGCGACGCCCGCGTCCAGCACGTGGTGCGCCTTCGACAGGCCGCCCTTGGGCGCCGCCGCGGCCGTCGTCCCCGACAGCACGGTGTCGATGAGCCCGGCGATCTCGTCCATCTCCTGCGCGCCCAGGCCGCGGGTGGTCAGCGCCGGGGTGCCGATCCTGATGCCCGAGGTGTACCAGGCGCCGTTCGGGTCCTGCGGCACCGAGTTGCGGTTGGTGACGATGCCCGCGTCCAGCAGCGCCGCCTCGGCCTGCCGGCCCGTCAGGCCGTAGCCGGACACGTCGATGAGCACCAGGTGGTTGTCGGTGCCGCCGGTGACCAGCTTCGCGCCCCGGGTGAGCAGGCCCTCGGCCAGCGCCCGCGAATTGTCCACGATCCGGTGCGCGTACGCGCCGAACTCCGGCCGGGACGCCTCGGCCAGCGCGACCGCCTTCGCCGCCATCACGTGCGGCAGCGGGCCGCCGAGCACCATCGGGCAGCCCCGGTCGACGTGCTCGGCCAGCGAGTCGTCGCACAGCACCATGCCGCCGCGCGGGCCGCGCAGCGACTTGTGGGTGGTGGTCGTGACGATGTTCGCGTGCGGTACCGGGTCGAAGTCGCCGGTCAGCACCTTGCCTGCCACCAGGCCCGCGAAGTGGGCCATGTCGACCATCAGGGTCGCGCCCACCTCGTCGGCGATCTCCCGCATGATGCGGAAGTTGACCAGCCGCGGGTAGGCGGAGTAGCCGGCCACGATGATCAGCGGACGGAATTCGCGGGCCGTCGCGCGCAGCGCCTCGTAGTCCAGCAGCCCGGTCTCCGGGTCGGTGCCGTAGCTGCGCTGGTCGAACATCTTGCCCGAGATGTTGGGCCGGAAGCCGTGCGTGAGGTGGCCGCCGGCGTCGAGCGACATGCCCAGCATCCGCTGGTTGCCGAACTCGGACCGCAGCTGCGCCCAGTCCTGGTCCGACAGGTCGTTGACCTGCCGCACCCCGGCCCTGGCCAGCCCCGGCGTCTCCACCCGCTGGGAGAGCACCGCCCAGAAGGCCACCAGGTTGGCGTCGATCCCGGAGTGCGGCTGGGCGTAGGCGTGCGCGGCGCCGAAGACGTTGCGGGCGTGCTCCGCGGCCAGCGCCTCGACCGTGTCGACGTTGCGGCAGCCCGCGTAGAAGCGGCGGCCGACCGTGCCCTCGGCGTACTTGTCGCTGAACCAGTTGCCCATCGCCAGCAGCACGGCGGGGGAGGCGTAGTTCTCGCTCGCGATCAGCTTGAGCATCTCGCGCTGGTCGGTCAGCTCGGCGGAGATGGCGTCGGCCACCCGCGGCTCGACCCCGCGGATCACCTCGAGCGCGCTGCGGAAGGCGATCGACTCGGTGCTGTACTGCTCGGCCATGGCGGTCCTCCGGTTCGTCTACGGGACGGCCCAGGCGCACGGCTCTTTGGTCACGACGAGCCGCTCCCCGATGGTTGACCCCATCCCAGCGCGCCAGTCACGGCTCACGCCGACCCTATCAATCCCCGGGTGCCGCCGGTCCTGCCCCTTCGGGGAAGGGCCGCGCGCGCCGGGTGTTTCATGGAGCCGCGGCCCGTGGAGGGCACGGCACGACGCAGGGAGCAGCATGCACCAGGACCCCGGCCCGCAGGACCGGTCCGAGCCAGGAGAGCCGGTACGCACCCGGGTGGCGCCGAACGGCACCGGAGTGATCGAGCTGGCGCGCCCGTCCGCACTGAACGCACTCGACCTCACGATGGTCCGCCTCATGACCCGCGCACTCACGGTGTGGCGGGACGACCCCGCCGTACGGTCTGTGGTCGTCCGCAGCGCCTCGCCCAAGGCGTTCTGCGCCGGCGGCGACATCCTGGCGATGCGGTCGGCGGGCATGGCAGGCGACGACGCCGCGGTCCGTGCGTACTTCTCCGCCGAGTACGCCCTCGACGCGCTGATCGCCCGCTACCCCAAGCCGTACACCGCCCTGATCGACGGCTACGCGATGGGCGGCGGCCTGGGCATCTCCGTGCACGGCTCGGCGCGGGTGGTGACGGAACGCGCGTCCCTGGCCATGCCGGAGACCGCCATCGGCTTCTTCCCCGACATCGGCGCGAGCCACTTCCTGCCCCGGCTGCCGGGCGCGTTCGGCTGGTATCTGGGGCTGACCGGGGCGCGGGTCACCGGGCCGGCCGCCGTGGCCTGCGGGCTTGCCACGCACCACGTGCCCGCCTGCGACCTGCCCGCGCTCGAGGCCGCGCTGACCGGCGACGGCGGGGAGGGCGACCCGGGGCCGGTCCTGCGGCGCTTCGCGGTGCCGCCGCGGCCGGGGGACGCGCACGAGCACGCGGACGCGATCGCCCGCTGCTTCTCGGCGCCCGACCTCGCAGGGGTGCGGGCCCGGCTGGCCGCCGAGACGCGGGCGGGCGACTGGGCGGACGACACGCTCGCCCTGCTGGACGCGGCCTCGCCCGCGAGCCTTGCCGTCACCTTCGGCCTGCTGCGGGCAGGTGCGGGGTCGACCCTGGAGGAGTGCCTGGAGCGCGAGTTGGACCTGGCGTGCCACACCGCCCGTACCGCCGACTTCCACGAGGGTGTGCGGGCCGCACTCGTCGACAAGGACCGCAAGCCCCGCTGGCCGTCCGCCGGGCAGAGGTGACCTTTTGCTGCTCAGAATGTGAGATGGCAGTTTCACCATGCGGACCGCGGGCGTAGCGTGACCGTGAACTCGCCGGGCCTCGGCGGGAAGTGACGACGACAGGAGCACCCCGCGATGCCTCGGGAATGGGACGCGAAGGCCTATGACGCGCTGCCGCTGCCGCACCTCGACTGGGGCCGGCGCACCCTGGCGCGCCTGCCGCTCACGGGGGACGAGCGAGTGCTCGACGCCGGCTGCGGCACCGGCCGCGACACCGAGGGGCTGCTCGACCTGCTGCCGGACGGCCGGGTGGTGGCGGTGGACGGCTCCGTCCGCATGCTGGACAAGCTGCGCGACCGGCTGGCCGGCAGGCTCGACCGGGTCGAGGTGGTGCACGCCGACCTGACCCGGCCGCTGCCCTTCGACGGCGAGGTCGACGCGGTGTTCAGCGTCGCCGCCTTCCACTGGATCGAGGACCACGCAGCCCTCTTCTCCGCGCTGGCCGCCCGGCTGCGACCCGGCGGCCGCCTGGTCGCCGAGTGCGGCGGCAGGGGGAACATCGCGGCGGTCAACGCGGCCGTCGCCGACGTCCTCGGCGGCGCACCGGACATGTGGGACTTCGCCGGCGCCGACGACACCCGGCAGCGCCTCGCCGCGGCCGGCTTCACCGACATCGAGGTGGCGCTGCGGCCCGCGCCCGCCAGGTTCGAGCCGGGCGGGCAGTTCGAGGCGTATCTGGCCACGGTGATCCTGGGCGCCCATCTGGACGCGATGCCGGACGCCGACCGCGATCCGTTCGTCCGCGCGGTCGCCGGCCGTCTCGCCGAGCCGGTCGCGGACTACGTACGGCTGGAGATCTCGGCGACCCGGGCGTGATCGGCGACAGCTCAACCGGTTGAGCGCGCGGGGCGGATCCAGGCCCTGCCTGGCCGTGCCCGAGCGGGTTGTGCGTTGTTAAGGTGTGCGGGCTGATCACTCCCACCGCCAGCCGAACCCGTCGTTCACGGCCCGCGGGCCGCCCTGCCGTATCGAGGCCGACATGAGCCCCAAGAAGCGTCCCACCATCGCCGACATCGCCGAGGCCGCCGGTGTGTCCAAGGGCGCCGTGTCCTACGCGCTCAACGGCAAGGCGGGCGTGTCCGAGGTGACCAGGGCCAGGATCCTGGAGATCGCCGCGCGGATGGGCTGGCACCCCAGCAGCGCCGCCCGAGCGCTGTCCGACGGGCGCAGCGGCGCGATCGGCCTGGTGGTGGACCGGCCGGCCTGGGTGCTGGGCATCGAGCCGTTCTTCATGCAGCTGATCTCCGGCGTCGAGGCGGGCCTCGCCCCGACCGGCACCGCGCTGCTGCTCCAGGTCACCGACGACACCAGGGCGGAAGAGGTCGCCTACCGGCGCTGGTGGGGGGAGCGCAGGGTCGACGGGGTGCTGATCGTCGACCTGCGCGAGCAGGACCACCGGCTCGGCCTGGTCGCCGAACTCGGCCTGCCCGCGGTCGTGATCGGGCACGCGGCCGTCACCTCGGGGGTGCCGTCGGTGTGGATCAACGACGCCGCGGCGGTGCGCGAGACGCTGGCCTACCTGGCCGCGATGGGGCACCGCAGGATCGCCCGGGTCGCGGGCCCCGCGCACTTCGTGCACACCAGGGAGCGCGGCGAGGCCTTCGACGCCGCCACCGCGGAACTCGGCCTCGACGGCGTGCCCTGCGTCTACACCGACTACTCGGGCGAGGACGGCGCGCGGGCCACCCGGCGCCTGCTGTCCGGGTCGCTGCGGCCCACCGCGATCGTCTACGACAACGACGTGATGGCGGTGGCCGCGCTGAGCGTCACCCAGGAGATGGGCGTGTCGGTGCCCGGCGAACTCTCGCTCGTCGCCTGGGACGACAGCGAGCTGTGCCGGCTGGTGCACCCCGCGCTGACCGCGGTCAGCCGCAGGGTCATGGAGTACGGCGAGCGGGCCGCCACCGCGCTCCTCTCGCTGATCGACGGCACCCCCGTCCCCGACATCCTGCTCCCGCCGCCCGCCCTCGTCCCCCGCGGCAGCACCGCGCCCTGCGGCTCCTGGCCCCAGTCCTAGGGCCTGCCCTGAGGGACCACTGGCCGGCCGGCGCCTCGGCGCCTTCTGCCGCCGCGCCTGAGGTGGGGCGCGGTCGCCGGCCGTGTCGCTGAAGCGGTCAACCACCCTTCGTTACATGGTGTTTCACGACGGCGCCCGCCGTTCGATCCCTTGACGGCCGTGATGCGCGCTAGTTAAATCACGTCGCGATATAAGTCGTGAAACAAGGTGTGAAACAAGCGTGCGGACCCCCTCGCCGCATGCTCAGCCATGTCAGGCCCATGCCATCGTGCCGAGAAAGGCAACGACCCATGAGCGCAGAAACCCGGCCCCACACGGGCAGATCCTCCGGATCCCGGCTGCGACGCATCATCGTCGGGACGCTCACCGCCGCAGCCGCGGCGGTCACCCCCATGCTCGCCGTACCCGCGACCGCGCACGCGGCGGGCGAGAGCGTGCAGGTCTACCTCACCACCACCAGCGACTCGGGCGGCCGCAACGTCGTCAAGGGCCTGGAGCAGCAGGCCCCGCTGTCCTTCGCCGCCGGCACCGGAGGTTCCGGCCAGAACGTGACGGTGGACGAGGCCACCCGATACCAGCAGTTCACCGGCGGCGGCGCGTCGTTCACCGACACCGCGGCCTGGCTGATGAACAGCAGCGGCGCCCTTTCGGCGTCGACCCGCAACACCGTCATGCAGAAGCTGTTCGACCCGGTGAACGGGATCGGCCTCGGCTTCCTGCGCAACCCCATGGGCGCGTCGGACCTGGCGCGCGGCAACTACACGTACGACGACATGCCCGCGGGCCAGACCGACCCGGGCCTGGCGCACTTCTCCATCGCCCACGACCTGGCCGACGTCGTCCCGCTCACCAAGCAGGCGCGGCAGCTCAACCCGAACGTCAAGGTCATGGCCACGCCGTGGACCCCGCCGCCGTGGATGAAGGACAACGACGCCTACAGCCAGGGCTGGCTGGAGTCGCAGTACTACGCGGCCTACGCGCAGTACTTCGTCAAGTACCTCCAGGCCTACCAGGCGCAGGGCGTCCCGGTGGACTACATCACCGTGCAGAACGAGCCGACCTGCTGCAACGGCTACCCGTCGGCGCAGTGGAACGGCGCGGGCCTGGCCTACTTCACCAAGACCAACCTGCTGCCCGCACTGCACGCGGCGGGGCTGCCCACCAAGGTCCTCGCGCTCGACTGGAACTGGGACACCTACGACAGCTACGCGGCCCCCACGGTCACCGACGCCGCCGTGCGCAACGACCCCAACTTCGGCGGGATCGCCTGGCACGGCTACGGCGGCAGCGTCGGCGAGCAGACCACGATCCACAACCAGTACCCGACCCTCCCCGCCTTCGACACCGAGCACTCCGGTGGCACCTGGATCGCCAACCAGCAGAAGGAGGACATGGAGAACCTGATCGACTACACCCGGAACTGGGGCCAGAGCTGGGTCAAGTGGAGCCTGGCGGTCGATCAGAACATGGGCCCGCACAACGGCGGTTGCGGCACCTGCACCGGCCTGATCACCGTGCACAACGGTGACGGCCGCAGCGGGCAGGTGGACTAC
This sequence comes from Streptomyces sp. NPDC049040, assembly GCF_043197715.1. Classification (NCBI taxonomy): domain Bacteria; kingdom Bacillati; phylum Actinomycetota; class Actinomycetes; order Kitasatosporales; family Streptomycetaceae; genus Streptomyces; species Streptomyces sp. NPDC049040. The sequence continues at coordinate 61,987 of NZ_JBICTO010000003.1, read as the reverse complement.
ACGATCGAGTACTACACGATGGGCCAGCTCACCAAGTTCGTGAAGCCCGGCGCCACCCGGATCGCCTCCACCGACAACTCCACGGTCCGCAACGTCGCCTGGCGCAACCCCGACGGCTCCAAGGCGCTCATCGCCTACAACGAGTCGTCCTCCGCGCAGACCCTCCGGGTCAACTGGGGCAACGAGAACTTCTCCTACTCGCTGCCCGGCGGCGCCTCCGCCACCTTCACCTGGGCCGGCACGCCCGGCACCGGCGGCGGCACCGGGGGCGGCCACACCGGGACCATCACCGGCTACGGCGGCAAGTGCGTCGACGTCGCAGGCTCGGCGTCCACCAACGGTGCCGCCGTGCAGCTCTACGACTGCAACGGCACCTCCGCCCAGTCCTGGACCGCGTCGGGAAGCACCCTCCAGGCGCTCGGCAAGTGCATGGACGTCGCGGCCGCCGGTACCGCCAACGGCACCACGGTGCAGCTGTACGACTGCAACGGCACCGGCTCGCAGGTCTGGACCCGCGGGGCGAACAGCACCCTGGTCAACCCGCAGTCCGGCAGATGCCTGGACGCGACCGGGCCGAGTTCCGCCAACGGCACCAGGCTCCAGATCTGGGACTGCACCGGAGCCGCCAACCAGCAGTGGAGCGCGCCGGCCGCGTGATCCGCTGACCCCCTGAACGGCCGGTACGCGGACCTCTCACCGCGGTCGGCCTCGCCGAAGGAAGAGGAAGAGGGCCGCCGGTCCGCGCAGCCAGCGCGGGCCGGCGATCCGGCATGTCCCGGGGCGGTACGAAGGCCGGGACCCGAGGCCGGGGCAGACGGTCGGGAGGCCGCGGCCCGGCGATCGGGAAGGCGTCCGGAGTCCTCGGCCCCCGGGGGCCGGGAGGCCCTGGCCGGCTGAGGCCGGCCGGGAGGCCCGGGATGGCGCACTCCGCCGTCGACAGCTGTTTGTCAGACGTTGACCCAGGTGGCCGTGTGCTGATGGGACGCGGCAGCCCTCGCCGCCTAACCTGGTGGAGCGTCCGCTTCCGGTCGGCCGCACCGCCCACCCCGCCCGTACCGCCCGGCCCTGACCCGCGCCCTGGCACGCCTTGCCAGGACCGCTGTCCCGCTCCCTGCGGCGCCCCACTGCCGTGCCCCACGCGACGAGGAGTCCCCGTGTCCATCGCCCGCAGCGAGGGTGTCGGCTGGCAGCGTGCTTCCGTGCGGTCGATGGCGGTGCTGGTGCCGGTGGCCGTCGTCGCGGTGGTGGTGGCCGGCAAGTGGCCGATGATCGACTCCTCCGCGGGCCGGCTGGGCTCCGCGGACGGCGAGTGGCTGGCGGTCGCCTGCTTCGCCGCCTTCATGACCTGGGTCTGCTCGGCCACCGCCCAGCAGGGCGCCGTGGTCGAACGGCTGCCGCCGGGGCTGCTGCTTGCCGCGCAGTTCGCCGCCTCCGCGGCCAACCACATCCTGCCCGCGGGTGTCGGCGGCAATGCCGTCAACCTGCGGTTCCTGGTGCGCAGGGGGCTGAGCCCGAGCCGCTCCGTGGCGGCGCTGGCGGTCCGCGCCTGCGCCGCGGTGATCGGCCGGGTCGCCTTGCTGCTCGCCGTGCTGGCGCTCTTCCCCGGTGCGCTGCACCTGCACCGGGTCACCGGCGGCGGGCCCGAGGTCCCCGACCATCCGCTGGTGATCGCCGGGGTGGCCGCGGCGATCGTGGCGGGCGGCGTGGTGCTGACCCGGTGCGCCCGCCGGCTGCGGGACCGGCTGCGGGACTTCCTCGGGTCCGTCGCGCGCGACGTCCGGGTGCTGCACGGCAACCGGTCCCGGGTGGCGGCGCTGTGGGGAGGCTCGCTCGCCTTCCCCGCCATGCACGCCGCCGTCCTGGTCTCGGTGGTGCGGGCGGTGCATGCGCCGGTGCCGGTGAGCGGGGTCGTGGTGGCGTACCTCTTCGCCAGCACCGCCGCCGGCTGGCTGCCCACTCCGGCCGGTCTCGGGTCGCTGGACGCCGCCCTCGGCCTGGCGCTGGTGACCGCGGGGGCCTCCGCGGTCGCCGCCACTTCCGCCGTCCTGGGCTACCGGCTGGTGACGGCCTGGCTGCCGCTGGTGCCGGGGGTTCTGGTGCTGGCGGTGCTGGTGCGACGGCGCGAACTGTGAGGGTCCCGCGGGAAGTTCTTGGTACAGACCTTTGCCGGAAGTATTGACGCCACTTCCCCCCGCCATTTAAATCACGTCCTGAACTAAGACGTGAGCGAAGTTCGCCCCGGGGGACGGCAATCCGCCCGGGCGCGATCCGGCTCGCCCTCTGTCAGGAGCATGACCTCCCCTTGTGCTCCGGCCCGTGTTTCCGCCGCCCCTACCGAGGAGTCCGGCATGTCGGCATCACCCCCCACCCGACGGATCAGACGGATACGCCCCCTCCCGCTGCTGGCCGCGGCCGCCCTGCTGCTCGGCGGCCTGCTCCAGCAGTCCGCGTCCGGCGCGCGCGGCGCCGCCCCCGAAGCGGCACCCGCGGCCGCCACCGCCACCTTCACCGACGACTTCAACGGCCCCGCAGGCAGCGCGGTCGACGGCTCCAAATGGGGCTACGAGACCGGTGACAACGTCAACAACCACGAGCGCGAGTACTACACCAGCGGCACCCACAACGCCGCCCTCGACGGCCAGGGCGACCTGGTCATCACCGCCCGCAAGGAGAACCCGGCCAACTACCAGTGCTGGTACGGCACCTGCCAGTACACCTCGGCCCGGCTGTCGACACCGCAGAAGTTCAGCCAGGCCTACGGCCACTTCGAGACGCGGATGAAGCTCCCGCGCGGCCAGGGCATGTGGCCGGCGTTCTGGATGCTCGGCGGCGGCAACTGGCCGACCGACGGCGAGATCGACATCATGGAGAACGTCGGCTTCGAGCCCGGCAGCGTCCACGGCACCATCCACGGCCCCGGCTACTCCGGCGCGAACGGCATCGGCGCCGGATACACGCTCCCCAACGGGCAGAGCTTCTCCGACGCCTTCCACACCTTCGCCGTCGACTGGGCGCCCAATTCGATCAAGTGGTCGGTGGACGGCAACGTCTACGAGACCCGCACCCCCGCCGACCTCAACGGCAACCGCTGGGTGTACGACCACCCGTTCTACCTGATCATGAACCTGGCCGTCGGCGGCTACTGGCCCGGCGACCCGAACAGCGCCACCACCTTCCCGCAGCAGCTCGTGGTCGACTACGTGCATGTGACCACCTCCGACAGCTCGGGCGGCACCGGTGGCAGCACCGGGGGCGGCACGGGCGGCGGCGGCCACGCCATCACCGGCATCGCGGGCAAGTGCGTCGACGTCGCGGGCGCGAGCACCGCCAACGGCGCCGCGGTGCAGCTCTACGACTGCAACGGCACCTCGGCGCAGTCCTGGACGGTCGGCTCCGACGGCACGATCAGGGCGCTCGGCAAGTGCCTCGACGTGACCGCGGCCGGCACGGCGGACGGCACGAAGGTCCAGCTCTACGACTGCAACGGCAGCAACGCCCAGAAATGGGCCGTCAGCGCCGCCCACGACATCGTCAACCCCGCGGCGAACAAGTGCCTCGATGCGACAGGCAACAGCTCGGCCAACGGCACCAGGCTCCAGATCTGGACCTGCACCGGCGCCGCCAACCAGAAGTGGACCGTGACCGGCTGATGAGAAGACAACACTCCCTCGCGCTCGTCGCGGCCCTCGCGGCCGGCACCCTGGGCACCTTCGGCATCACCCAGGCCTCAGGCGCCGACCCGTCCGGCGCGATCACCGGCTACGGCGGCAAGTGCGTCGACGTCGCGGGCGCGAGCACCGCCAACGGCGCCGCGGTGCAGCTCTACGACTGCAACGGCAGCTCCGCGCAGTCCTGGACCGTGGGCTCCGACGGCACGATCAGGGCGCTCGGCAAGTGCATGGACGTCACCGCCGCGGGCACCGCCAACGGTACGAAGGTCCAGCTCTACGACTGCAACGGCAGCAACGCCCAGAAGTGGACCGCGAGCGGCGGCCAGCTGGTCAACACCGGCTCCGGACGCTGCCTGGACGCCACGGGACCCAGTTCCGCCAACGGCACCAGGCTGCAGATCTGGGACTGCACCGCCGCCGCCAACCAGAAGTGGACGCTGCCCACCGGCGGCGGCACGCCCCCGACCAGCCCGCCGCCCGCGAACGGCGTGCAGGCGGTGGCACCGTACCTCTACAACGGCTGGGGCAACCCGCCCGACCCGACCACCGTCATGAACGCCACCGGCGTGAAGTGGTTCACCCTCGCCTTCGTGCTCAGCAACGGCACCTGCAACCCGCAGTGGGACGGCGGACGCCCGCTGACCGGCGGCGTCGACCAGGCCACCATCAACAAGGTCAGGGCCGCGGGCGGCGACGTGATCCCGTCCTTCGGCGGCTACAGCGGCAACAAGCTGGAGCAGTCCTGCACCAGCGCGAGCGCGCTGGCCGGGGCCTACCAGAAGGTGATCAGCGCCTACGGGCTGCGGGCCATCGACATCGACATCGAAGCCGACGCCTACAGCAACGGGACCGTCCAGCAGCGCACCGTCGACGCGCTCAAGACCGTCAAGGCGAACAACCCCGGCATCGCCGTCTACGTCACCATCGGCACCGGGCAGAGCGGCCCCGACGCCGGTCTGATCAACAAGGCGGCCGCCTCCGGCCTGACCGTCGACAGCTGGACGATCATGCCCTTCGACTTCGGCGGCGCGGGCCAGAACATGGGCACCCTCACCACCAGGGCCGCGGACGGCCTGAAGAACGCGGTGAAGAACGCCTACGGCTACACCGACGACCAGGCCTACCGGCACAGCGGCATCTCCTCGATGAACGGCATCACCGACAACAACGAGACCGTCACCGTGGCCGACTTCCGGACCATCCTTGCGTACGCGCAGACCCACCACCTGGCCCGGCTGACCTTCTGGTCGGCCAACCGGGACCGGCCCTGCTCCGGCGCCTACCCCAATGACGACACCTGCTCGGGTGTCTCGCAGCAGGCCTGGGACTTCACCCGCACCTTCGCCCAGTACGGCGGGTGACACCCCGGCAACAGCACTCCGCCCCCGGCCGTGTAGGCATGGTTCCCGCGATGCACCATGCGACGACGGCCGGGAGCGGAGGCAGCACGCCATGACAGGCAGTAAGGAACCCGTCGGCGGCGACGGGCGGGGGCGGGTCCTGGTGGTCGACGACGACGCCGCCATCCGCCGCTCCCTCGGCCGCGCCCTGCGGCTGCGCGGCTTCACCGTCGGCGAGGCCGACGGCGGCGCCGCCGCGCTCGACCTGCTCCGCGGCCCCACCGCCCCCGACGTGCTGGTGCTGGACATCTCGATGCCGGGCATCGACGGCATCGAGGTCTGCCGCACCCTGCGCGCCACGGGCGACGACCTGCCGGTGCTGGTGCTCTCCGCCCTCGACGAGGTCGCCGACCGCGTCGCAGGACTCCAGGCGGGCGCCGACGACTACCTGGTCAAGCCCTTCGCGCTCGAGGAGCTGGTGCTGCGCCTCGGAGCGCTGCTGCGCCGCCGCCCGCCCCGCCCCGACGACCAGGTGCGCGCCTGCGGCCTCGTCCTCGACCCGGCCGCAAGGACCGCCACCAGGGACGGCGACCCGCTCGACCTGACCCGGCGCGAGTTCGAGCTGCTGGAGACGCTGGCCCGCAACACCGGCATCGTCCTCACCCGCGACCAGCTGCTCGACCGGGTGTGGGGCTACGACTTCGAGGTGCGCACCGACGCCGTCGACACCTTCGTCAGCTATCTGCGGCGCAAGCTGGAGGCCGGCGGCCGGCCCCGGATCCTGCACACCGTACGCGGCGTCGGGTTCGTCCTGCGCCCCGGCGACGGCGGCGGGAGCGGCACATGAGACTCTCCGCCCGCATCGCCCTGGCCGTCGCCGTCGTCGTGCCGCTGCTGGTCCTCGGCTCCGGCTGGATCATGGTCCGGCTGGTCGGCCGGGACGTGCACTCAGCGGGCGACGCCCACCTGCGCGAACGCGCCGCCGCCGTGCGCCCCGCGGCTCTCGGGCTGCTGCGGGCGATGGCCAACGACCGCCCGGCGAGCGTCGAACAGGCCAAGCAGCGCAAGCTGTTCACCACGGCGCTCGACGTCGGCATCCGGGTGGCGGGTCCCGACGGCACGGTCACCGGCGGCCCGCAGCCCGCCGCGTCCGTCACCCTGCCCCCGGCGCAGGACGCCGCCCGCCCGGTCACCGTCGCGGCGGGACCGCGGAGCTGGCGGGTGCTGGCCGTGCCGCTCACCGCGGTGAGGCCGGACGCGACCGGCACCCTCTGGCTGTTCTCCACCGACGCCGCCGGCCAGCGGCAGATCGCCCAGGTACGCCGCCGGGTGCTCACCGTCGCCCTGCTGACCGCGCCGGCCGCCGGCCTCGCCGCGTGGCTGGCCGCCGTACGCCTGGCACGCCCGCTGCTCGCACTCCAGCGCAGGGCCGCCGGCATCGACCCGCGGACCAGCGCCGCGCGGCTCGACCACGCCCCTACCGGCGTCCCCGAGGTCGACGGCCTGGCCCGCACCCTGGAGACCGTCCTGGCCCGCTACGACGAGCAGGCCGCCCGTACCGCAGAAGCCCTGGTCACCGCCAGGTCCTTCTCCGCCGCCGCGTCCCACGAACTGCGCACCCCGCTGATGAGCATGCGGATCAACCTCGACGTCCTCGACGGCGACCCGGCACCCGAGGGCGCGGAACGCGCGGAGGTCGTCGCCGACCTGCGGGCCGGCCACGAACGGCTGCTCGGCCTGCTGGTGATGCTGCGCACCCTCGCACAGGGCGACCTGGTCGAGGCCGACGCCTTCGTGCCCGTCGACCTCGCGGAGCTCCTCGACTCGGCGGTGCGCGACCTGCGCCGCGACCACCCGGCGGCCAGGATCACCGCCGACGCGGCGGGTCCCTGCGTCGTACGCGCCTGGCCGCAGGGCCTGCGCTCCGCCGTCGACAACCTGCTGGTCAACGCGATCGTGCACGGATCGGGCCCGGTCGAGGCCACTCTGCGGCCCGCCCCTGACGGCACCGCCGTACGGCTGACCGTCGGCGACCACGGGCCCGGTGTGCCGCCCGAGGCCGCGAGCGCCGTCTTCACCCGCTTCCGGCGCCGCCCCGACAGCCCCGGATCAGGCCTCGGCCTGGCCCTGGTCGGCCAGCAGGCCGCGCTGCACAGCGGTACCGCCACCGTGACCGGCCGCCCGGACGGCGCGCCCGGCGCCTGGTTCGTCCTCGACATCCCCCACATGGCGCAGGGCCCCGACCTGCCCCGCCGGCGCGACTGGCTCACCGCGGACGCCGCCGTGCCCGCGGGGCCACAAGGTTTCCACAAAGACCGCTCCTAGCCTCCGGCGAAACCGGCACCGCGCAGCAGCCGGTGCCGTCACCGAGGAGGTCAACCATGCGCACCACCCGTACCGCGGTCGCCGTCACCGCGGCGGCCGCGGCCCTGCTCACCGCGGCCGGGACCGCCGCAGCCGACACCGCCACCCCCAAGCCCTCCGCGTCGGCCCCCGCGACCGGCAAGGCGCCGACCGGGGACGGCGCCCGCGCGCTGTGCAAGCGGCTGCCGCAGGTCGACGCGCACATCGACCGGGCACTGGCCCGGCTCAACGGCCCGGCCACCGAGCGCGGCTCCATCGCCCGGGTCCAGCAGCGGATCGCCAACGCCGACGCCAAGGGCGACACGGCCGTCTCGACCTTCCTCAAGGACCGGCTGGCCTTCCGCCAGTCGCTGCTCCCCAGCCTCAACAAGCGCTCCACCGACCTCGGCGCCGTACGCACCTGGTGCGGCACGCAGGACTTCCCGGCCAAGGGCGCCAAGAAGGGCAAGACCAAGTGAGCCGGGCGCACCGGCGGGCGCTCGCCCTGCTGCCGGCCGGAGCCCTGGCCGCGCTGCTGCTCACCGGCTGCGGCAGCCACGGCAGCGCGGCCGGCACCCCGGGCAGCACCTCGCCGGCCCCGGCCGCGTCGGAGATCGCCCACATGCAGAAGCTGCTGGACGACGCTGACTCCGCAGCCTCGGCGGCCGACTCCGACGCCGCATCCGACAACTGACCCCCGCCGCCCCGCCCGGCCCACCCGGAGCCGCACACCCGCCGCGCCACCGGCCCGGCTCCGGGGCGGCCGGCCCCGGTGGTTTCGCCTCCCGGCCGGGTGGGGCTGCCGGGGCGTCGTGGCTGCTAGCCGCGGGCGGACCGGCTGGCGTTCCTCCCGGCCGCCGGGCCGGCCCGGGAACGCGCGGGTCGGTGCAGGAGCGAAGGCGAGGGCTACTTCGCGTCCGCGTAGCGCTGCACGGCGTGGGTCTCCAGCGGGAAGGGCACCGGAGTGGCGCCGAAGACCAGTCGGCTGGCCTCGCCGGCTGCCGCAGCGACCGCGGACTCCACGGCGGGGGCGAGGCCGGCCGGGGTGTGCACGACCACCTCGTCATGCTGGAAGAACACCAGCCGCGGCGCGGGATCGATCGCGGCCAGCTCGCGGCGCAGCGCCGCGAGCATGGCCAGCGCCCAGTCCGCGGCGCTTGCCTGGATCACGAAATTCCGGGTGAAGCGGCCCCAGGACCTGGCCGCCCTGCGATCGGGGGAGGCCCCCTCGGCCGGGTCCGCCGTCTCGTCCACGAACCTTTCCGCCGAGGGTGCGGGCGAGGTACGGCCGAGCTGCGAGCGGACGATCCCGCCCGCCTCACCGGTACGGGCCGCGGCCTCCACCAGCGCGAGCGCGACCGGGAAACGTTTCCGCATCACCGCGAGGAGCTGCCCCGCCTCACCGCTGGTCTGGCCGTACATGGCGGCCAGCAGGGCGATCTTGGCCCGCGGCCGGTCCCCGGAGAAGGCGTCACGGGCCACCGCCGTGTACAGGTCGCCGCCGGCCGCGGCCCGGGCCAGGCCCTGGTCGCCTGACATCGCGGCCAGCACCCGGGGCTCCAGCTGGCCGGCGTCCGCGACCACCAGCAGATGGCCGGGGTCGGCGACGACGGCGGCCCGCAGCGGGCGGGGGATCTGGAGCGCCCCGCCGCCCCTGGTCGCCCAGCGCCCCGACACCACACCGCCGACCACGTACTCCGGCCGGAAGCGGCCGTCGCGCACCCACGCCTCACGCCACGCCCAGCCGTGCGCGGCATGGATACGCGACAGCTCCTTGTAGCGCAGCAGCAACTCGGCCGCGGGGTGGTCGACCCTGCGCAGCTCGTGCGAACGGGTCGAGGGCAGCTGCACCCCGACCCGCGCGAAGGCGGGCAGCAGCTGGGCGGGGGAGTCGGGGTTGACCGGGCGGCCCAGCTCGTCCTGGATGCGCTGCGCCAGCTCCCCGAGCCTGGCGGGCCTCGCACCGCCGGCCGGGCGCGGGCCGAGCAGCCCGGTCAGCACCTCGTCGTGTGCCCGCGCGCTCCACGGCAGGCCGTCCCTGCGCATCTCGACCGCGGCCAGCGCGCCCGCGGACTCCGCCGCGCACAGCAGCCGCATCCGGCCGGGGCGCTCTCCCACGGCGATCCGCCGCTGCTGGGCGGCGTGCACCTCGACCAGCGCGGTCAGCGGGTCGGTGCCGGGCGGCAGATGGTGCCGGTCCGCGGCGAACAGCACCGGCTGGTCACCGCCCCCGGACTCCGGCGCGTCCTGCGGCTCGGGCAGCCCGTGCAGCCGCGCCCACGCCGCCCCGAGCGAGCGGGGCCTGCCGTGCCTGCCCTCCTGGCCGAGCAGCAGCGACTCGACCAGCTTCACGTCATGGCAGCGTCCGACCCTTGCCCCGCCCCGGTCGAGCAGCCCCTGGTAGAGCTCCTCCGTCCCGCCCCACACCCAGCGGGGACGGGACGCGGCCTCGATCTTCCGCACCGCCCCGGCGAGATCGGCCACCACTTCGGAGCCGCCGACCCTCGCGCCGTCTTCACCGACCCCGCACAGCCTTCCGCCGCCGCCGACCGGATCGGCCACGACAGCCACCCGCCCGGCTCCGGCGTCCACGGCTCCACCCACTCCACGAGAGTAGGTCCGGCCACTGACAACGGCCGCAATGCCGGCACGGCCGGCAACCGACACGGTCGGCAACCGGCACGGCCGGCAACCGACACGGCCGGACGGCTGACGGCGGAGGCGGCCGGCCACGGAAGGACGGCCGACCACGGAGGGGCGGCCGGCTTCCCGACCGCCCGCGACAGAAGATCCGAGGGAGGCCTGTGAACCGAAGGATGACCGGCGGAGACAGAAGCCCTGGGGGAGGCCTGCGACCCGAAGGACGACCGGCGGAGGATGAGCGGTGAACGATGACCGGTGCACGATGACGGAACGCCGAAAAGCCCGGCGGCGCGTGGCGCCTGCCGGGCTCAGGGGCGGAGGTCAGCCCTGCTGCGCCTGGGCTTCCTCGACCGACTTGTGCACCTCGGCCATGTCCAGGGCGCGGGCCTGCGCGATGACGTCCTCGAGCGCGGGCTCGGGCAGCGCGCCGGGCTGGGCGAAGACCGCCACCTTGTCCCTGACGATCATCAGGGTCGGGATCGACTGGATCTGGAAGGCCGCGGCGAGCTCCGGCTGGGCCTCCGTGTCGACCTTCGCGAAGACCAGGTCCTGATGCTTCTCCGACGACTTGTCGTACACCGGCGCGAAGGACCGGCACGGACCGCACCAGGCGGCCCAGAAGTCGATGAGGACGAAGTCGTTGGCGGACACGACCTCGTCGAAGTTCTCCTTGGTCAGCTCCACAGTGCTCATGCCCCCCACAACGGGTGGCGGCTCCGGGAAATTCCGCGCCACTCCCGCCCTCATGTCACTCGTCCGAGTGATGCCGGGCGCGGGTCCATGGCGGGCGGCGCCGCGCACTCGTTGTCGGCGTATGGCACCGACACAGTGGCAGAGACAGCGGAAAGCGGAAGTCGCCGAGCAGCCGGCGCCGGGCGGAACGGTTCTGCGGCACGGTGCGGAGGCGCCGGTCTTCGCGGCGCTCGCCGACCAGTGGCGTTCCGCCGGGCGTATGGTCCCCGGCCAGACCGACACGGAATGGGCCGAACTGGTCGGCCGCATGCCCCGCCTCGTGCGCAGGTAGCGCCCGCCCGGCAGCCCCGCGGACGGTCGCGGCCGCCGCCCCGGGCGCAAGCACCTCACGACCGCGGCAGCGGCAGCGGCTGGGGGGCCGGCGGCCCGTCGTACACCCCGGTCGGACGCATGCGGAGGGCCGGCTCCCCGTACTCCTCGAGCGCGTGCGCGACCCACCCCGCCGTCCTGCCCACGGCGAAGATCGCCTCGCCCGCCTCCGCCGGCATCCCTGAGGCGACCGACAGCACCGCGAGCGCGAGGTCGACGTTCGCGTGCAGCGGGGTGTGCCGGGCCGCCGTGCGGACCGTGTCGTGTGCGGCGGCGAGCGCGTCGGCCGCCGCTGGCACCTCCGCGAGCCGGCTGAGCAGCAGCCGGGCCCTGGGGTCCTCGCCGCGGTAGAGCCGGTGCCCGAGCCCCGGCACCCGCTGCCCCGACCGCAGGTGCGCGGCGACCACGGGTCCCGCGCCGCCCTGGTCGAGGACGTCGCGGAGCATCCGGTGGGCCAGCGCGCTCGCCTGCCCGTGCAGCGGCCCGTCGAGTGCGCCCAGCCCCGCGGAGACCGCGGCGTAGGGGTGTGCGCGACCCGAGGCGGCGAGGCGTACCGCGAGGGTCGAGACGGCCAGGTCGTGGTCGATGAGCAGGGTCAGCGCCGTGTCCAGCACCCGCAGGGACGCCGGGTCCGGGTCCCGCGGGGTGAGCCGGGACCACAGCCGCCCGGCGATCGGCCCGCTCCCGCCGGTGCCGGCGGCGTCCGCCGCGTCCCTACCGGTCCCGGCCGCCTCCCGCGCCGCCTGCGCGTCGCGCGCGTCCCGCGCGGCCGCACCATCCGCCCCGCCGGCCGGCGGCAGCGCGTCGACCAGTGTCGGGATGAGCCCGCGCGCCGACCCGAGCACGGCGTCCTCGGTGAGGTCGAAGCGCAGCGGGTCCGCCCCGCCCGCGGCGATGACCGCGACCCGCATCCGGTCCATCGGCCCGCTGCCCGCGGGCAGCGCGCCGGCCGCCGCCCGCGCGGCGGCGAGCGGCTGCGGGGGAGCGGAGAAGCGGATGCCGCGCCGCAGTTCGCCGGTCCACAGCCAGTGCGCGACCTCCTCGTAGGCGTACGACTCCGCGAGCGCGACCGCGTCGACGCCGCGGAAGGCGTAGCGGTCCGCGGCCGGGTCGATGAGGGTGATGCCGGTGCGGATCCTGCCCCAGCCGCCCTCGGAGCCGCCGCCTTCCGCCCCGCCCGCGGTGCCGGCCCGGCCCCTGGCCGCCAGCGCGGCGACCTCGGCGGGGTCGAAGGTGCTGCCCCGCCCGCCCGCGGCCCGCCTGCTGCCGAGCAGTCCGCGGCTGACGTAGGCGTAGAGGGTCTCCGGCTTGACCCCGAGCCGTGCGGCCGCCTCCCGCGTGCCGATGCGGCCCTCGCCGCTGTTGCCGCCGCCTGCCGTCCCGTCCGTCATGGGCGCCACCGTATCCACTCCGTGCCGGCCTTCGTTCATATTGATCAGTCAATATTGACACCGTCAGAATCAATCATGGACAGTCAAGTCAAGAGTCAAGGAGGAAACCGATGCCCACCACAGAACTGCCCGCCCCGCCGCAGGTGCCCGCGCCGATCGAGGCCCCGCGCGGCCTCAAGGGCGTGATCGTCACCGACACCGCGATCGGCGATGTCCGCGGGACCGAGGGCTTCTACCACTACCGGGAGTTCTCCGCGGTCGAGCTGGCCGAGAGCCGCGGCTTCGAGGACGTGTGGCATCTGATGTTCCACGGCACGCTGCCGTCGGCGGCCGAGCGCTCCCGCTTCACCCGGCAGACCGCCCGGCTGCGCCACCTGCCCGCCGAGGTGCGCGACGCGCTGCCCGCCGTGGCCCGCGCCACCGGCGCGTCGGGGCCGCTGGCCGGGCTGCGCACGGCGCTGTCGCTCACCGGCGCGGCCGCAGGACTGCGGCCGCTCTACGACCTCGACCCCGAGCAGCGCAAGGCGGACGCGCTGGCCGCCTGCGCGGCCGTGCCGACGCTGCTGACCGCGCTGCACCGGCTGGGGCGCGGCCTGGCGCCGGTCGAGCCGCGCGACGACCTGCCGTACGCCGCGAACTACCTGTACATGCTCACCGGCGAGGAGGCGGAGCCCGCCCGGGTGCGGGCCGTCGAGCAGTATCTGATCTCGACCGTCGACCACGGCTTCAACGCCTCCACCTTCACCTCCCGGGTCATCGCCTCGACCGGCGCGGACCTGGCGGCCTGCCTCGTCGGGGCGATCGGGGCGCTGTCAGGACCGCTGCACGGCGGGGCGCCGAGCCGCGCGCTCGACACGCTGGACGCGATCGGCAGCCCGGACCGCATCGACGGCTGGCTGCGCGAGCACATCGCGGCCGGCGAGCGGATCATGGGCTTCGGCCACCCCGTCTACCGCACCGAGGATCCGCGGTCGCGGCTGCTCAAGGGCATCGCCAGGGGGATCGGCGGCGACCTGGTCGACTTCGCCGTCCAGGTGGAGGCGCGCGCCGAGGCGCTGCTGGCCGAGTTGAAGCCGGGGCGCGAGCTGCACATCAACGTGGAGTTCTACGCCGGTGTGGTCATGGAGCTGTGCGGGCTGCCGCGGGAGATGTTCACGCCGACCTTCGCCGCCGCCCGCGTGGTCGGCTGGAGTGCGAACATCCTGGAGCAGGCGGCGGACACCAAGATCATCCGCCCGGCTGCCCGCTATGCCGGCCCGCCGCCGCGGCCGGTCCCCGCGGCCTGACCGCGGCCTGACCGCGGGGACCGGCCGCGGCCTGATCGCGACGGCGTACGGCGGCTCCCTGTCGGGCGGGGATTGCGGCTGGTGTCCATACCGACCAGTCGGTAATATCTGGGCCGATGCCGGGACCCCGGCATCGGGCACACCCCGAGGAGCCGCCGTGCGCGCGATCCAGATCACCGAATTCGGCGGACCCGAGGTCCTGCGGGAGGCAGAACTGCCCGACCCGGTCGCCGGCGAGGGACAGCTGCTGCTCGACGTCGACTCGGCAGGGGTGAACTACGCCGACACCCACACGGTGGAGGACTCGTACCTCGCCCGCTCCAGCCTGCCGATGGTGCCTGGCGCCGAGGTCGTGGGCCGCACCGCCGGCGGCCGCCGGGTCGTCGCCCTCACCGACAACGGGGGATACGCGCAGAAGGCCGTCGTGCGGGAGCAGCTGGCCCACGACGTGCCCGACGAGGTCACCGACGGGCAGGCGCTCGCGCTGGTCGTGCAGGGGCTCACCGCGTGGCACCTGCTGCGGACGTCGGCGCGGATGGCGCCGGGCGAGAGCGTCGTGGTGCACGCGGCGGCAGGCGGCACCGGCTCGCTCGCCGTCCAGCTCGCCAAGGAGTTCGGCGCGGGCCGGGTGATCGCCACCGCATCCACCCCGGACAAGCGCGAGCGCGCGCTGCGGCTGGGCGCCGACGCAGCCGTCGACGCCGACCCCGAAGGGCTCACGGAACGGCTCACCGCGGCCAACGGCGGGCGCAAGGTCGACATCGTGCTGGAGATGACCGGCGGCCCGGTCTTCGACGCCTCACTCGCCGCGCTGGCCCCTTTCGGCCGGCTGGTCACCTACGGCATGGCCTCCAGGACCCCGCCCACCCCGGTGCAGGCCGCCCAGCTGATGGGCCGCTCGCGTGCCGTCGTCGGCTTCTGGCTGATGCACTGCCTGGGCCGGCCGGGGATGTACCGCGAGCCGATGGCCGAGCTGCTCGCGATGACGGCGGAGGGCCGGCTGCGGCCGCAGCTGGGCGGTGTCTACGGCCTCTCGGAGGCGGCCAGGGCGCATGCCGAACTGCGTGCGAGGCGCACGGTCGGAAAGCTGGTGCTCGATGTGACCCGATGAGCGGAACCGGATGGGTCGTCCCGCTCGTTGGATCGGTGCAACAGTGGGAGATGCAGACACACCCATATCCAGTGGAGCACGCAGGGCCGCCGCCCGCGACCCGCGCCCCCGCACAGCTCGGGAGGGGCCATGCCACGCAACCGCTTCGCAGAAGACCGGGGACTGACCACCCGCATGGTCGTCACGATGTTCCTGATCGGACTGCTCTACGTCGTCTTCGTCGGCGCCCTGCTCGCCCTGCTGCGCGGCGCGTGGCCGATGATCCTGATCATCGCGGGACTGCTCTTCGTCGTGCAGTTCTGGTTCAGCGACCGCATCGCCGCCTTCAGCATGGGCGCCCATGAGGTCACCCCCGAGGAGCAGCCGGAGCTGCACGGCGTGGTCGACCGGATCTGCGCGCTCGCCGACCTGCCCAAGCCCAAGGTCGCGGTCGCCCGGTCCGACGTGCCCAATGCCTTCGCGACCGGCCGCAACCAGAAGAACACGGTGGTCTGCGTCACCACCGGGCTGCTGCGCCGGCTGGAACCCGAGGAGCTGGAGGGCGTCGTCGCCCACGAGCTCTCCCACGTCGCGCACAAGGACGTCGCGGTGATGACGATCGCGTCCTTCCTCGGCATCCTGGCCGGCGTCATCACCAGGATCGGCCTGTGGGGCGGCTTCCGGCGCAGCCGCGACCCGGGCACCGCCGCCCTTTTCATCCTGGTGCCGCTGGTCAGCGCGGTGGTCTACGCGATCAGCTTCCTGCTCACCCGGATGCTGTCGCGCTACCGCGAGCTGTCCGCCGACCGGAGCGCCGCGCTGCTGACCGGCCGCCCGTCCGCGCTGGCGTCCGCACTGACCAAGGTCAGCGGCGAGCTGGCCGCCATCCCCACCAAGGACCTGCGCGCCGCCGAGCCCTTCAACGCCTTCTACTTCGCCCCCGCCCTCACCACCAGCGCCACCGTCTCCAAGCTGCTCGCCACCCACCCCAGCCTCGAACAGCGGCTCGCCCAGCTGGCCGCCATCACCGTCGAGCTGGACCGGCGCTGATGGGCCTGCTCGACGTGCTGCTCGGCCGCAGCAAGCCGGTCCGCCCCGACCTCGACCAGCTCTTCGGGCTGTCCTCGGCCGCGATCACCCTGGAGGCGGCAAGCGAACTGCGGCCGACAGGGCTGGGCTCGGTGTGCTTCGCCGCCGTCGAGGGCGGCGCCTTCGCCGAGATCCAGCAGGACCTGCGTGCCCTGCTCTCGGTCGAGTCCACCCGCGACTCCTACGGCTACACCTGGCTCCAGTCCCGGCACGAGCCGACCGAGGTCACCGACCTCGTCACCGATCTGCACGCGGTCAACTCCGCGCTCGAGGCGGGCGGATTCGGCCCGCAGCTGCTCTGCTCGCTGGTCGGCTTCCGCGACCCGCAGGGCCGCCGGGTGGCCCTGGTCTACCTCTACAAGCGCGGGTCCTTCTACCCTTTCGCCCCGCTGCCCGGCGAGAAGCGCGACCACGCGCTGGAGCTCCAGGTCAGGGCGCTGGTCGCCGACGACCTCCGGCTGGAGGCCGACCTGTCCCGCTGGTTCCCGGTCTGGGGTGCGCCCGGCATGGCCAGCTGAGCCCCTTCGGCGGACGCCGGACGGAATCGAACCGGCGTGCGTCGAAAAGCGGTTCGCGGGCATGCGGTCGGGGGGGGGGGGCGCCCGCGCCCCGCCCCCCCCCCCCCCCCCCCCCCCCCGCCCGACGGGCGGCCTCAGCCGAGGAGGGGTACATGCTGGCAGCCGTGGGCGCCGTCATCTTCGCCATCGCCTATCTGATCAATGTCACGAGCACCGACACGGACGCGGCCTTCACGCCGATCAGCCTGATGATCGCGGGGCTGTTCTTCGTGGCCCTGCACTTTGCCGGAGTCGGCAGCGGCTGGTCGTACCCGAGCAGACGGCGGCGCCGTCGCTGAGCTGGGGCGGGGCCGGGGATCTACAGTGGGAGCGTTGCCGACAACCCCTCAGGAGGCAGACGGATGACCGCGTACGATCCCGCCGACGTGAAGATCAATCCCGAAGGGTGGGTGGCCGAACAGGCCGAGCGCTACGAGGCGTCGGACGGCACCGAGGCCACCGACCTGAAGGGCTCGCCCTGCCTGCTGCTGGACTACCTGGGGCGCCGCAGCGGTGAATGGCGCCGCACGGTGCTGATCTACGGCCGTGACGGCGACGACTACCTGATCGTCGCCTCCAAGGGCGGCGCCCCCAAGGATCCGGTCTGGGTCAGCAGCCTCGTCGCCCACCCCGAGGTCCACCTCCGGGTGCTCCGCGAGCGCTTCACGGCCCGCGCGGAGGTGCTGTCGCCGCAGGAGAAGGCCCGCGTCTGGCCCCACCTGCTCGACGTCTACCCCCCGTACGCGGACTACCAGCAGAACACCGACCGGGACATCCCCGTCATCCGCCTCACCCGCACCGCGTAGCGGCTCCCGGAGCCGGGCCGGCGGTAGCCGGTCAGGCCCTGCCGTGCCGGCGACGCCGGGTCAGGCGCCGCCCGCCCTTGCGACCGCGCTGGGAGCGGGACGAGGGCGGCCCGCCCAAGGCCCGAGGGGCGCCCATCCCAGGATGGGCGCCCCTCGCCTGCGCGTGCCGCGTGCCGCTGGTGTTCCGCCTCAGCCGGCCGCCTTGCCGCCGCCCGCCTCGCGGGCGGTCAGCGCGGCCAGCAGCATTTCCAGCCCCAGCAGGAAGGCCAGGCCGAGACCGAAGGCGTGCGGGTAGCGGCCCGGCGCCCCGGCGCCCACCGCACCGTAGAAGACGATGCCGATCAGCGCGATGCCCAGCGCACCGCTGACCTGCTGGATGGTCGCCACCACACCGGAGGCCGCGCCGACCAGGTGCGCGGGAACCCTGCCCAGCGCGTCGTGGGTGAGGGGTGCGATCACCATGCCCATCCCCACGCCGTCGAGGAACAGTCCCGGGACCAGGAGCCACAGGCTGCCGCTGGTGCCCGACGCGTGGACCGCGGCAAGCAGCGCACCGAGGCCCGCGGCCATGACCAGCGCGCCGGCCGGCACCGTACGGCTGCCGAGGCGTTCCGCGACCCGGTGCGCGGCGGTCGAGGTGAGCAGGTAGCCGACGCCGATCGCCAGGAAGACCGTGCCCGAGGCCAGCGCGTCCAGGCCGCGGCCCGCCTGGAGGTAGAGCGCCAGGATCAGGAAGAAGGAGCCCTGGCCGGTCCAGAACACCAGCTGCGCCAGCGCGCCTGAGGTGAAGCCCCGCTGCCGGAAGAGCGCGGTGTCCAGCACCGGGTCACCGCCCGCCGCGGCCAGCCGCCGCTGGTGGGACACGAACACCGCGAAGAGCGCGGCCGAGCCCGCCAGGCACAGCCACGTCCACAGCGGCCAGCCCAGCGAACGGCCCTGGATCAGCGGCAGTACCAGGGCGACGACCGCGGCGGTGGACAGCGCCACCCCGGTGTTGTCCAGCCGCGGCCGGCGCGGCGCCCGCGACTCGACCAGCGCGCGCGGGGCCGCGGCCAGGGCGGCGATGCCGACCGGCAGGTTGATCAGGAAGCACGTCCGCCAGCCGAGGCCGAGCAGGTCCGCCTTGATCAGCAGGCCGCCGATCAGCTGCCCGAAGACCGCGCCGACGCCCATGGTCAGCCCGTACATGCCGAACGCCCGGGCCTGCGCCTTGCCCGTCCAGCCGGTCTGCAGGATCGCCAGCACCTGCGGGCCCATCAGGGCCGCGGACAGCCCCTGGAGCACCCGCGCCGCCACCAGTGTCCCCGCGGTCGGCGCGAGACCGCAGGCCGCGGAGGTGGCGGTGAACAGCGCGAGCCCCAGGGTGAACATCCGTCTGCGGCCGAAGATGTCACCGAGCCGGCCCGCGGTGATCAGCCCGGTGGCCACCGCGAGGCCGAAGCCGGCCACCACCCACTGGATCGCCGCGGTGCCGGCCCGCAGGTCGTCCTGCACCGCGGGTATCGCCACATTGACGATGAAGATGTCGAGCGAGGTCATGAAGGTCGCGGCCAGCAGGACCAGCAGGCCGAGACCCGGCCGCCCCGTGTCGGGAGCGGCGCTCCCGGACGCGGACGGGGAGAGCGTGGAGGTGGCCGAGGCCATGGCGGAACTCCTGTCATGGAAGGGAGGGTTCGGTGGTGGGGCCGCGGGTCAGGCGGCGGCCGGCACCTTGTCCAGGAAGCCGAGGACGCGCCGCACCAGCCCGTCGTCGCCGGTGCTGACCACGTCGAAGCCGGCGACGAGCGACTCGCCGCCCGCGGGGCCGAGTTCCCAGGTGAAGCGGGCGATGTCGTGGTGCGCGTCGACGGGGCCGAGGGTGAAGACCAGGCCGGCGAACTGGGCCTGCACCGCCGCGATCACCGCGTCGAGCGCGTCAGGGCCCGTCACGTCGGCCAGCGGGTCGGTGTAGCGGGCGTCGGCCGCGAAGACCGCGTCGATCCCGCGCCGCCGTGCAGCCGGGTCGGTCTCGTTCCACACCGCGATGTACTGCTCGACCAGCTGCTGGATGTCGCTCATGACTACCGTCTCCCTGCTGTCGCCGGCGCCGGGTTGCGCCGTCTCCTTGCAGGTCACGAAGTTACGGAGCCGGTCGAGCGGGGGAATCGGTCATCGTTAGGTAATGACTGTCCTGTCGCGGCGGGCGTCCTGCGGCGCGGCCTGGTCGAGGCAGGCCTTGAGGGAGTCGAGCGCGGCCGCGAGCCGCGGCGAGCCGCAGTGCCGGGACAGCCGGGCCGCCTCCCGGCCCAGCGCCAGTGCCCCGTCCCGGTCGCCGGACCGGGCGTGCGCTTCGGCGGCGCGGGCGGCGTAGAGGCTGCGGTCGCGGACGAAGGACGGCTCCTGCCTTTCGAGCGCCCCGTCGAGCAGCGGCATCGCCTCGGCCGCCCGGCCGAGCGCCAGCAGGCCGAGGCCGCGCTGCGCGTCGAGCTCCGCCGCGTCCAGCCAGTACAGCCACGAGGGCCCCGGGTCCGCGTCCGCCGCGGCCGACTGCCGCTCCGCCTCGGCTGCGGCCCGCCGGCAGGCGCCCTCGGCCCCGGCCGCCGCGTGCGCGCGGGCCAGCCGGGAGGCCGCGAGAGCGCGGACCAGCGGATGGGCGCCGCCCGCCGCCCGTACCGCCGCCTCCGCGGCGGCCACCGCGTCGCGCGGGCGGTCGGCGATCACCGACTGGAGGACCAGGCCGCCCCAGAGTGCGACCGCGAGCGGCCGGTCGCCCGCGCTGTGCGCGAGCCGAAGGCCCGTCAGATAGTGCCGCTGGGCGGCCCCGTGGCGGCCGGAGTCGGTGGCGGCCCAGCCGCCGAGTTGCGCCAGGTCCGCCGCGACCCGCAGCAGCCGCCGCTCCGTGCCGCGCCCGCCGTGCCCCGGCAGCCCGCGCCGCAGCAGCCCGCTCACCAGCCGCAGATCGGCCTCCACCCGGTGCCGTACGGCCGCCCCGCCGAGCCGGTCGTCCAGCTGCCGCAGCCCGGTCACACCGGCCTCCAGCCAGTCGAGCGCGGTCCCGTCGATCACGGAGGGCTCCGCCCGGCCGCCGTCCCGCACGGAGGCCGGTTGCTCCCGGCGTCCGGCGCCGCGGTGGGTGGCGTCCTCTGCGCCCGCCGCGTCCCAGTCGGCGATGGCGTCGAGCAGCGCGTGCTCGTCGGCGATCGGGAAGCCGCGCGGGTCGGCCGCCGCGTCGTCGAGGACCGAGGACAGCGCCGTCAGGCTGCCTTCCGCGGTCCAGGGCAGCCCGTCGGGCATGCCGCCGTGCGCGGGCAGCCAGCGCGGCCACGGGCGGGCGTCGACCTCGCGCGCGGGTATGCCCAGGGCGCGGGCCAGCGCCCGCTGGCTGTCGGCCTCGGGGACCACTCCCCAGTGCTCCCAGCGCCACACCTTCTCCCGCCGGGCCGCCATGGGCACCCCCAGCGCCCGCGCGTGCTCGGCGATCACCCGGGCCAGGTCCTGGTAGCTCCAGCCGTGCCTGCGCCGGACGTAGGCCAGCGGATGTGTCGAGGCGGCGGAGCCCTCGGGTGCCACGTCTGTGCCGTCCATTCCACCTGGTCCCTGCTGCGCCGCCCACGCCGGCCCGACTTCTCGGCGATCGCTTATTCGAATACCAGCCCGGCTGTTGTCCGCGCAGCGGAACTCGCGAACCCGTGGTTTTCGGGATCCAAACCGACGCCACCCTACGGGACTACAGCGAGACAACAGGACCGCACTTGTCGTGGACGGGCGCCGGACTGTTGGCTGTTGGCGATCACATGACGTATCGCGCGCCGTGGAGGGCTGCCCGCGGATGACCCCACCGCCGCCACCCTTCCGCCTTTCGCGTGGCAAGGACGACGTGGCTTTCGACACCGCCCTCGGCGACGAGGAGCTGGTCGCCGTTCGCGCTGCCCTGGGACAGGGCCGCTGGACGGAGGTTCGTGCGCTGCTCGCGCGCACCGGAGACGACTGGGACCTGCGCGGCCACCGGCTGGTCGTGCTCGGCGAAGGCCGTTCCGCCGCGGCCTGGGCCGAGGAGTGGCGGCTCGCGGAACCCGAGAGCGTCGACGCCGCCGCGCTCTGTGCGACCGCCGCCGTCTTCCGGGCCGTGGCCGGCCGGCAGAGCGCCGACTCGGCCCGCGACGCCTGCCTGCGTGCCGCCCGGATGACCCCGGCCGACCCCTCGCCGTGGCTCGGCCTGCTGATCCTGGCCCGCCGCACCGGCACCGACGACGAGCAGGTCCGCGCCTTCGACCAGGTCCGCGGCCGGCACCGGGGCCACCACCACGGCCACTACCTGATGACCCGCTGCCTGGCGGAGCGTCAGAAGGTCGACGGGGACGACCCCTTCCACGAGGTGTACGAGTTCGCCGAGTGGGCGGCCGACGAGGCGGGCCCGGGCTCGCCGCTCGGCGCGCTGCCGGTGGTCGCCCTCGTCGAGCGCTACCACGCGCTGGCCGCCGCGGGCGCGCTGCCCCGCGACCCGGCCCGGCTGCCGTACTGGACGAGCCCGCGGGCCAGGGCGAGCCTGCGCACCTCCTTCGACTGGTGGCTCGACTGGGACGGCCGCAGCCATCCGCGGCTGTTGCTCGACCTGAACCACCTGGCCTTCGTGCACGCCCACGCGGGCGACATGGTGGCCGCCGCCGCACTGTTCAACCGGATCGGCGGCAACGCGACCCGCGTTCCCTGGTCGTACTTCGACCGAGACCCGAAGAAGTCGTTCCGTGCCGCGCGCAACGCCGCGCTCGGCTTCGGTTCCTCGTAGGACCCGCTCCCCCAGCACCACCATCCACGGAAGAAGGACACCAGAGCCATGCTGACGGGCAATACGACCGGGATCAGCACATTCAAGGGAGAGCAGCGCGCGCTGCGCGCGGACCGGATCGGCGCGCCGGCCCTGTTGCTCTCGGTACTCGCGGCGACCGCGCCGCTGATGGTGGTGGCCGGTGTCATCCCCACCACCTTCGCCACCATGGGCATCGTCGGGGTGCCGCTGCTGTTCGTCATCGTCGGCGCCGTGCTCATCCTGTTCAGCTTCGGCTACGCCGAGATGAGCCGGCACGTGCACAACGCCGGTGCGCTGTACGCCTACATATCCCGCGGGCTGGGCGGCACCGTCGGCGCAGGCGCCTCGTACGTCGCGCTGTTCGCCTACAGCCTCATGCAGGCGGGCAGCTACGGCATCTTCGGCTTCGAGATATCGAGCCAGATCGCCCAGCACTGGCAGCACAACGTGGCCTGGTGGATACCGGCGCTCGGCGGTGTCGCGATCACCGCGGTCTTCGGCGCGCTGAAGATCGACCTCAACGCCAAGACCCTCGGTGTGCTGCTGCTCATCGAGACCACGATGACCCTGGTGTTCGACATCGGCTTCATCAGCGACCCGGGTCCGCAGGGCGTCTCCGCGCACGCCTTCGACTTCACCACCCTCAGCGGCGCCGGCTTCGGCACCGCGCTGTGCTTCACCATCGCCGGCTTCCTGGGCTTCGAGCAGGCTCCGGTGTACGCGGAGGAGACCAGCGACCCGCAGCGGGTGGTCTCCAAGGTGATGTTCCTGGCCATCGGGTTCGCCACCGTGTTCTTCGCCCTGAGCGCGTGGGCGATCACCGTGGGCACGGGTCCCGGTGCGGTGGTCGAGGGGGCGCAGAAGCAGGGCCCCAACCTGATCTTCGCGCTCACTCAGGACCGGTTCGGCACCGCCTTCACCGACACCCTCAACATCTTCTTCATCACCGGCATCTTCGCCTCGATGCTGAGCTTCCACAACGTGGTGGCCCGCTACGCCTTCGCCATGGGCCGCGACGGTCTGCTGCCCGCCGCGGTCGGCCGCACCTCGAAGACCAGCGGTGCCCCGGCCATCGGGTCCTTCCTGCAGACCCTGGTCGCGGTGGTGGTCGTCACCATCTTCGCCGTCACCGACGACAAGCCGGTCGGTGACCCGACGGCCCCGATCCTGCGGCTGTTCACCTGGGCCGGCAACGTCGGCGCGCTGGGCGTGGTGCTGCTGATGTGCACCGCGGCGGTCGCGGTCATCGCCTTCTTCGTCAAGCGCGGTGCCGCCCGCGTCCAGGGCTGGCGGCTGGTCACCTCGGGTCTCGCCGCGCTCGCGCTCGGGGCGATCTTCGTCTACTCGGTGAAGGACTTCGCCGTCCTGCTCGGCGCCAACCCCGGCCACGGGCTGCGCTGGATCCTGCCCGGCATCATCGCCCTGGCCGCCGCCATCGGCCTGGTCTACGGGCTGGTGCTGCGCGCCACGAAGCCCGAGGTGCACGCCAGGATCGGGCAGGGCAACGAGGCCTTCCAGCTGGACAAGGCCGCCGCTGCCGAGGCGTCCGCCTGATCCCACGCCGACGGCCCGCGGCAGCGGCCCGCCCCGCCCGGTCGGGTGCGGCGGGCCGCTGCCGTTTCACCCCGGGGACCGCGCGGGCCCGCGTCAGCCGCCCTTGACGGGCGAACGGCCGGGCCCGCCCTCGGCCGGCGCCGTCCCACCACCCCACGTACCCGTCGTCAGGACCCGCCATGACCTGCTGCTCAACGGACACCGAGACCGCTCCCGCCGCCGTCCCGCACCCGCTCGACCCGCTGACCGCCGCCGAGATCGACGCCGCGCGCGCCGCGCTGGAGGCGGAGGGGAAGGTCACCGAGGCCACCCGCTTCCCGCTGGTGCTGCCCGACGAACCCGACCGGCACGCGGTGCTCGCGCACCGCCCGGGTGACGCCGTGACCCGCAGGGTGCGGGTGACCCTGCTGGACTCCGGCACCGGCCGGGCGGCCGAGGCGCTGGTCGACGTCACCGACACCTCCGCGGGTGTGCTGCTGTCCCACCGCGACCTGGACCCGACCGCCGACGGCCAGCCGCCGCTGCTGTTCGAGGAGTACGAGACCTGCGACGAGGTCGTCAAGGCCGACCCCGGCTGGCGCAAGGCGATGGCCGAGCGCGGCATCACCGACCTCTCGCTGGTCATCGCCGCGCCGCTGGCGGCGGGCAACTTCGGCATCGCGTCGGAGACCGGCCGGCGCATGCTGCGCTCGCTGACCTTCCTGCGCTGCGCGGTGGGCGACAACCCGTTCGCCCACCCGGTCGGCGGCCTGGTCGCCGAGGTCGACCTCACCGCCCGCCGGGTGGTCCGGCTGATCGACACCGGCGCGGTGCCCGTGCCTGCCGAGTGCGGGCGCTACGGGGCCGACTCCACCGGGCCGGCGCGCACCGACCTGCGCCCGCTGGAGATCAGCCAGCCGGACGGGCCGTCCTTCGCCCTGGAAGGGCCGGTGCTGAGCTGGCAGAACTGGCGGCTGCGGCTGGACTTCAACGCCCGCGAGGGCCTGGTGCTGCACGAGATCACCCACCGCGACGGCGACCGCGACCGGCGTGTCCTGCACCGCGCCTCGATCGCCGAGATGGCCGTGCCCTACGCCGAGCCCGCCGCCGACCGCAACTGGGTCTGCTACCTGGACGCGGGCGAGTACCTGCTCGGCAGGAACGCCAACGCGCTGCGGCTCGGCTGCGACTGCCTCGGCGAGATCACCTACGTCGACGCGGTACTCGCCGACGACCTCGGCCGCCCCGAGACGCTGCACAACGCGATCTGCATCCACGAGGAGGACATCGGCCTGCTCTGGAAGCACACCGACATCTTCGACGACTTCGCGGTGGACTCCCGCCGTGCCCGCCGCCTGGTGATCTCCTACATCGCCACCCTCGGCAACTACGACTACGGCTTCTACTGGTATCTCCACCAGGACGGCACGATCGCCTTCGAGGCCAAGGCCACCGGCCTGCTCCAGACCTCGGCCGCGCAGCCAGGCGAGGGCTCGCCCTACGCCACCGAGATAGCCCCCGGCCTGCTGGCGCCCTTCCACCAGCACCTCTTCTGCGCCCGGCTTGACGTGACGGTGGACGGCCCAGGCAACACCGTGCAGGAGGTGGACGTCGTCCGGCTGCCCACCGGCCCGGACAACCCGAACGGGAACGCCTTCACCACCCGGGCCACACCGGTCGCCGACAGCGGCGAGGCGGGGCGGGTGGCCGACCCGTCGGTGGGCAGGCGCTGGCGGATCGTCAACCCGACGGCGCACAACCGGATGGGGGCGCCGGTCGCCTACACGCTGGTCCCCGACAGCGGCCCGCTGCTGCTCGCGCAGCCGGGCTCGCCGATCGCCGAGCGGGTCGCGTACGCCACCCGGCACCTGTGGGTGACCCGCTACCGGCCCGACCGGCACTACCCGGACGGCGACTACCCCAACCAGCACGCGGGCGGCCCGGGTGTGACCGCGTGGTCGCAGCCCGGCGAGGCGCTGGAGGACACCGATCTGACCGTGTGGCACTCCTTCGGCCCGACGCACCTGCCGCGGCTGGAGGACTGGCCGGTGATGCCGGTGGACGTCTGCGGATTCAGCCTGCGGCCGACCGGCTTCTTCGACCGCAATCCGGCGCTGGACCTGCCGAAGGAGACCGGCGGCTCCGCCGGCGGGCACTGCCACGCCTGAGCCGCCGGATCCGCCAAGGGCCGTGCTCCGGTCGGCGGTTGCGGGTCCCGGCGGGCCAAGGAGCCGCGATGAAGCGGCCGTTCACGGCCGCCGGGACCGGGGCTAAGCGGTTGCTCAGCCCTGCTCTTGCGGAAACTGGAACACGTTTCTAACATCACCGGTGTGACATCACCACTGTCAAACCGGCTGCCGCAGGCCCCGGCCGACCCCGGCCCGCTGGCCGGTGTGCGGGTGGTCGAGCTGGCCGGGATCGGCCCCGGGCCCTTCGCGGCGATGCTGCTCGCGGACCTGGGCGCCGACGTCGTACGCGTCGACCGGCCGGGCGCCCCCGCGCTCGGCGTCGACCCGGCCACCGACCTCACCAACCGCAACAAGCGGTCGGTGCTGGTCGACCTCAAGGCGCCGCACGGCGCAGGCGCCGTACTCGACCTGGTGGAGCGCGCCGACATCCTGATCGAGGGCTACCGCCCGGGCGTCGCGGAGCGCCTGGGCGTCGGCCCGCGCGAGTGCCTGGCCCGCAACCCGCTGCTGGTCTACGGCCGGATGACCGGCTGGGGCCAGGACGGTCCGCTGGCCGCAAGCGCGGGCCACGACATCGGCTACATCGCGATCACCGGCGCGCTGGCACTCACCGGCCCAGCCGACGGCGACCCCGCCGCCCCCGCCAACCTGCTCGGCGACTACGCGGGCGGCGCGCTCTACCTGGTCACCGGCGTGCTCGCCGCGCTGCACCACGCCCGCGCGCACGGCACGGGACAGGTCGTCGACGCCGCCGTCGTCGACGGAACCGCCCACCTGAGCACCATGCTGCACGGCCTGCTCGCGGCCGGCGCCTGGCAGGACCGCCGCGCGAGCAACCTCCTCGACGGCGGCGCGCCCTTCTACGGCGTCTACCCGACCGCCGACGGCGGCCACATGGCCGTCGGCGCCCTGGAACAGCGCTTCTACGACACCTTCGCGGCGCTGCTCGGCCTGACCGAGGACGAGGCCGCGCTGCGCGGCGACCCCGCGCGCTGGCCGGAGCTGCGCGCCGCGGTCGCCGCCCGCTTCCGCGGCCGTGGCCGCGAGGAGTGGACCGCGGTCTTCGCCGGCACCGACGCCTGCGTGGCGCCCGTGCTGTCGCTGGCCGAGGCGCCGCGGCACCCGCACCTGGCCGCCCGCGGCACCTTCACCGAGGCCCACGGCGCGGTCCAGCCCGCCCCGGCACCGCGTTTCTCGGCGACGCCCACCGCGCTGCGCCGCCCTCCCGCGCTGCCCGGCGCGCACACTGCGGAGGTGGCCCGCGACTGGGACACGCCCGCCCTGACCCGCACCGAAGGCCCGGCCGATCCTGCGCCTGCCGCCTGACGCCCGCACCCCGGCCCTGCCCGCCTCCGCCCGCCCGTTCGCACAGAAAGGCACGACGTTGAGCACCGACGCCTACGTCTACGACGCCGTCCGCACCCCGCGAGGGCGCGGAAAGGCCAACGGATCCCTGCACGGGACCAAGCCGATCGACCTGGTCGTCGGCCTCATCCACGCCCTGCGCGACCGGCAGCCGGATCTCGACCCGGCAGCGATCGACGACATCGTGCTCGGCGTGGTCAGCCCGATCGGCGACCAGGGCTCCGACATCGCCAGGATCGCGGCGGTCGCCGCCGGGCTGCCCGACACGGTGGCCGGCGTCCAGGAGAACCGCTTCTGCGCCTCCGGCCTGGAAGCGGTCAACATGGCCGCGGCCAAGGTGCGTTCCGGCTGGGAGGACCTGGTGCTGGCCGGCGGGGTCGAGTCGATGTCCCGGGTCGCGATGGGCACCGACGGCGGAGCCTGGGCGATGGACCCGATGACGAACTTCGAGACCGGCTTCGCCCCGCAGGGCATCGGTGCCGACCTGATCGCCACCCTCGGCGGCTTCTCCCGCCACGACGTGGACAGCTACGCCTCGCTGTCGCAGGAGCGTGCCGCGGAGGCCTGGAAGGACGGCCGCTTCGCCCGCTCCGTGGTGCCGGTACGGGACCGCAACGGGCTTGTCGTCCTCGACCACGACGAGCACATGCGGCCCGGCACCACCCCCGAGTCGCTGGCCAAGCTCAAGCCGTCCTTCGCCGACATCGGCGACCTCGGCGGCTTCGACGCGGTCGCGCTGCAGAAATACCACTGGGTCGAGAAGATCGACCACGTCCACCACGCGGGCAATTCGTCCGGGATCGTGGACGGCGCCGCGCTGGTGGCGATCGGCAGCCGGGAGATCGGCGAGCGCTACGGCCTGACGCCGCGCGCCCGAATCGTCTCCGCCGCCGTCTCCGGCTCCGAGCCGACCATCATGCTCACCGGACCCGCCCCGGCCAGCCGCAAGGCGCTCGCCAAGGCCGGCCTGACCATCGACGACATCGACCTGATCGAGATGAACGAGGCCTTCGCCGCCGTCGTGCTGCGCTTCGCCGCGGACATGGGCGTCAGCCTCGACAAGGTCAACGTCAACGGCGGCGCCATCGCCATGGGCCACCCGCTCGGCGCCACCGGCGCGATGCTCATCGGCACGCTCGTCGACGAGCTGGAGCGCCGTGGACAGCGCTACGGACTCGCCACCCTCTGCGTCGGCGGCGGCATGGGAGTCGCCACCGTCGTCGAACGCCTCTGACCCCGCCGCCTCTGCCCCCGCCCCGACCCGCCGCTACGGAGCCAACCCGACATGAGCGAGCCCACCACCATCCGCTGGGAGCAGGACGCGGACGGCGTCGTCACCCTCGTCCTCGACGACCCGGCGCAGTCGGCCAACACCATGAACGCCGCGTTCGCCGACTCCCTCGACGCCGTCGTCGACCGGCTGGAAGCCGAGGTCGACGGCATCCGCGGAGTCGTCGTCACGTCCGCCAAGAAGACCTTCTTCGCCGGCGGCGACCTCCGCGACATCATCCGCGCCACCCCCGACGACGCCCGGCAGGTCTTCGACGGCTCCCTGCGCATCAAGCGCCTGCTGCGCCGCCTGGAGACCCTCGGCAAGCCCGTCGTCGCCGCCGTCAACGGCGCGGCGCTCGGCGGCGGCTACGAGATCGCGCTGGCCTGCCACCACCGCATCGCCCTCGACACGCCGGGGACGAAGATCGGCCTGCCCGAGGTCACCCTCGGCCTGCTGCCCGGCGGCGGCGGTGTGGTCAGGACCGTACGGCTGCTCGGCATCGCCGACGCCCTGCTCAAGGTGCTGCTCCAGGGCACCCAGTACTCGGCCCCGCGCGCCCTGGCCGCGGGCCTGGTCCACGAGGTCGCCGCCGACCGCGACGCGATGCTCGCCGCCGCCCGCGCCTACATCGAGGCCCACCCGGAGTCCCGCCAGCCCTGGGACACGCCCGGTCACAAGATCCCCGGCGGCACCCCCAAGACCCCCGCCCTCGCGGCCAACCTGCCGGCCTTCCCCGCCAACCTGCGCAAGCAGCTGGCCGGCGCCCCCTACCCGGCGCCGCGCAACATCCTGGCCGCCGCCGTCGAGGGCGCGCAGGTGGACTTCGACACCGCCTCGGTCATCGAGGCCCGCTACTTCACCGAGCTGGCCTGCGGCCCGATCTCGAAGAACATGATCCAGGCGTTCTTCTTCGACATGCAGGCCGTCAACTCCGGCGCCGGCCGCCCCGCGGACGTGCCCGCCCGCCAGGCCGCCCGGGTCGCGGTACTCGGCGCCGGCATGATGGGCGCCGGCATCGCCTACTCCTGCGCACGGGCCGGCATCGACGTCGTCCTCAAGGACGTCACCCTCGAAGCGGCCGAGCGCGGCAAGGCCTACTCGGTCGCGCTGCTGGACAAGGCGCTGGCCAAGGGGCGGACGACCCCGGAGAAGCGGGACGCGCTGCTCGCCAGGATCACCCCCACGGCGGAACCCGCCGACCTGGCCGGCTGCGACACCGTCATCGAGGCGGTCTTCGAGGACGCCGCGCTCAAGCGCAAGGTCTTCCAGGAGATCGAGCCCATCGTGGCGCCCGACGCGCTGCTGTGCTCCAACACCTCCACCCTGCCGATCTCGCAGCTCGCGGAGGGCGTCTACCGCGGCGCGGACTTCATCGGCCTGCACTTCTTCTCGCCGGTCGACCGGATGCCGCTGGTGGAGATCATCAGGGGCGAGCGGACCGGCGAGGAGGCGCTGGCCCGCGCCTTCGACCTGGTGCGGCAGATCCGCAAGACGCCCATCGTCGTGAACGACTCGCGCGGCTTCTTCACCTCCCGGGTGATCAGCCACTTCATCAACGAGGGCGTCGCCATGATCGCCGAGGGGGTCCCCGCCGCCTCCGTCGAGCAGGCGGCCGCGCAGGCCGGCTACCCGGCCAAGGTGCTGTCGCTGCTCGACGAGCTCACCCTGACCCTGTTCCTCCGCATCGGCCGCGAGACCCGCGGGGCCGTCGAGGCGGCGGGCGGGGTCTGGCGGGAACACCCGGCCGAGGCGGTCATCACCCGCATGGTCGAGGAGTTCGGCCGCCCCGGACGCAGCGGCGGCGCCGGCTTCTACGACTACGCCGACGGCCGCAGGACGGGGCTGTGGCCGGGTCTGGCCGAGCACTTCGGCAGGCCGGCCGCCGAGATCCCCTTCGAGGACCTCAAGGAGCGGATGCTGTTCTCCGAATCCCTCGACACCGTGCGGCTGCTGGAGGAGGGCGTGCTCACCTCGGTCGCCGACGCCAACGTCGGCTCGGTGCTCGGCATCGGCTTCCCCGCCTGGACCGGGGGCGTCCTTCAGTACGTCAACGGCTACCCGGGCGGCGTCGCGGGCTTCACCGCCAGGGCGCGGGAGCTGGCCGCGGCCTACGGCGAGCGGTTCGAGCCGCCGGCGCTGCTGGTGGCCACCGCGGAGAGCGGCGGGACCTTCACCGACCGCAAGGCCGCAGGCTGACACCACCTGACGCCGCGGCCCTCCCCGCGCCACGGGGAGGGCCGCCGTTCCCGAGCCCGCCGCGGTTCCCGAGCCCCGCCGCCCTTACCGAGCCTGCCGCCGGCGGTCGGGTCAGGGCTGATCCGCGGCGGGCGCAGGCCACGCCCACAGCTGCTCGTTCAGCGACCGCTGGAAGGTCGTCACCAGCGCCTGCACGACCAGCGGCTGCATCTGCGCCGAGAGCGACCGTATCGAGGCGTCCGGCTCCGCGTCCCCGACCGGCTCCCACACCGTCTCGCGGAAGATCCGGCCGACCGCACCCGCCGCCGCCTGCGCGTGCCGCTGCATCGCCTCCCTGGCCGCCACGATGGCCTCCAGCGGGATCGGCATGTCCAGCAGCCGCACCCCCAGGTGCAGGGTGCCGGGGTCGACCACGAAGACATCCGGGTCCGCTGTGCGCTCCAGCACGTTCATCGCCGCCAGCCGCTCCACGTCGGCGTCGACCAGCGGGCGGCCCGCCCGCCGCTCCAGCTGCTCCCGGCCGAGCCGCTCGCTGCCCTCCGGCAGCCAGGAGGCCACCAGCGCCCGGTGGATCGCCAGGTCGTGCGCGCTGATCCCCTCGGGCAGCTGGTCCAGATAGCGCTCGATGGCCGCGAGGGTCAGGCCGTGCTGCTGGAGTTCCTCGATCAGTGCCAGCCGCGACAGGTGCTCAGCGCCGTACCGCCCCACCCGGCGCGGCCCGATGTCGGGCGGCGGCAGCAGGCCGCGGGCGCCGTAGAAGCGGACGGTCCGTACGGTCACGCCGGCGCGGGCGGCCAGCTCGTCGATGGTCAGGGCGGTCTGCGGCACCGGAACAGTATCGCCGGGCCGCCTGCCCCGTGAAAGACGCCCGCGCG
This sequence comes from Streptomyces sp. NPDC049040, assembly GCF_043197715.1. Lineage (NCBI taxonomy): Bacteria > Bacillati > Actinomycetota > Actinomycetes > Kitasatosporales > Streptomycetaceae > Streptomyces > Streptomyces sp. NPDC049040. Next base: position 30,492 of record NZ_JBICTO010000003.1, on the reverse strand, counting down.
GCCCGCCCCGGGGCCGGCACCCCTCCCCACCTCGTACGCTGGCCTGCGTGCCCCTTCGCAGAACCGCCGTGCGCGCCGGCCGGCGGCTTTTCACGGCCTGCCTCGCGGGCAGCCTGCTGGCCTGCCTGCCGTCCTGCTCGGGCGGCGGCGCCCAGGACTCGGCCGGCGCCTCCGCCGGCGCGTCAGGCCTCGGCGACCGGCTCTTCCCGCACGCGGGGAACGGCGGCTACGACGTGACGCGGTACGGCCTCGACCTCTCCTACGACCCCGGCTCCGGGCGGCTGTCCGGCACCGCGGTGATCACCGCCACCGCGACCCAGGACCTCGGCAGCTTCGACCTCGACCTCGCCGGCCTCACCGTCACCCGGGTCGCCGTCGACGGGCGCCCGGCACGCACCGGCCGTTCCGGCACCGAGCTGAGCGTGAGGCCGGCCGGCACCCTGCGCAGGGGCGCCCGCTTCGAGACCACGGTGGCCTACGCGGGCGTGCCCCGGCTGCTCACCGACCCCGACGGCTCGCACGAGGGCTGGTTCCGCACCGACGACGGCGCCCTGGCGCTCGGCGAGCCCGTCGGCTCGATGGCGTGGTTCCCCGGCAACGACCACCCCTCGGACAAGGCCGTCCTCGACCTGACCATGTCGGTGCCGACGGGTCTGACCGCGGTCTCCGACGGCGAACCGGCCGGCACCCGCTCCGGCGGCGGCCGTACCTCCTTCCACTGGAGCAGCGGCGCACCCGTGGCCACCTATCTGGCCACCGTGGCCATCGGCCGCTTCACCGTCACCCGCTCCCGTACCCCCGGCGGCGTGCCGCTCTACACCGCCGTCGACCCGCGCTCGGACGACCCGCAGACCGCCGCCGCGCTGCGCCGGATGCCGGAGATCCTGGACTGGGAGAGCGGCCTGTTCGGCCCTTACCCGTTCGGCTCCGCCGGCGCGATCGTGGACCACATCGAGGGCGGGCGGGTCGGCTACGCGCTGGAGACGCAGAACCGCCCGGTCTTCCCCGGCGACGGCGAGGGGGCCGCGGTCGACGTGCCGACCCTGGTGCACGAGCTGTCCCACCAGTGGTTCGGCGACTCCGTCACCCCGCGCAGCTGGCAGGACATGTGGCTCAACGAGGGCTTCGCGACGTACGCGGAGTGGCTGTGGCTGGAGCACTCGGGCGGTGTACCGGTCGCCCGCAGCGCCGCCACCGCCTTCGACGACCCCGCGGCCTGGGCCTTCCCGCCGGCCGCGCCCCCCGGCGCCGCCGACATCTCCGCCCAGCCCGTCTACGACCGCGGCGCCCTGGTCCTCTACGAACTCCACCAGGCCCTCGGGGACACCGCGTTCGCGAAGCTGCTGCGCGGCTGGCCCGCTGCCCACGCCCACGGCAACGCCTCCACCGCCGACTTCACGGCCTACTGCGCGGGACTGACCACCCGCGATCTGACCCCGCTCTTCGCGACCTGGCTGTACGGGGACGCCAAGCCCGCCCGGCTGTGACCGCCGCGCGGCGCCCGGGTGTTCAGCGCAGCGGCGCGCCGACCGCGTGCATATGGCCCAGCGCCTGTGCGTAGGAGTCGAACAGCCCGGTCTCGGTGTACCGGACGCCGATGCGGGCGCAGTGGGCGCGCACCAGCGGGCGGGCCAGCCGCAGGTGCGGACGGGGCAGGCTCGGGAAGAGGTGGTGCTCTATCTGGTAGTTGAGGCCGCCGAGCAGGAAGTCCACCGCCGGATTGCCGCGTACGTTCCGCGAGGTCAGCACCTGGCGCCGCAGGTGCCCCCAGCGCGCGCCCTCCTCCGGCATCTCCATGCCCTTGTGGTTCGGGGCGAAGGCGCAGCCCAGGTGCAGGCCGAACAGCGCGTGGTGCAGCGCCGCGAAGGCCAGCGCCTGCGGCAGCGGCATCGTGGTCAGCAGCAGCGCGGCGTAGCCCGCAAGGTGCGCCACCAGCAGCGAGCCCTCGACCAGCCGCCCGGTGCGGTCGAGACGGCGCAGGTCGCGGAAGCTGGCCACCTTCAGCGCCAGCCCTTCGAGCAGCAGCATCGGGAAGAACAGCCGGGCCTGGTGCCGGGTCAGGAAGCGGGCGAAGCCCTGCCGTTCGACGGCCTGCGCACGCGTCCACACCAGCGCGCCCACCTCCACGTCCGGGTCCTTGCCCACGTGGTTGGGGTTGGCGTGGTGCCGGTTGTGCTTGTCCGACCACCAGGCCGCGCCCATCCCGAGCAGCAGGTTGCCGTGGAAGAGCGCGATGGCCCGGTTGACCCTGCGGTCCGCCGCTATCTGCTGGTGCCCGGCGTCGTGCCCGACGAAGCCGCTGCGCGCCGACAGCACCGCGGCCGGCAGCGCCAGCGCCAGCACCCACCACGACCCGGTGCCGCCGACCAGCGCCACCGCCGCCCACACCGCCGCGAACACCAGGAGGTTGGCCGTGATCGTGAGCGCGTAGTGGGTCCGGCGCCGCCGCAGCAGCCCCGCCTCGCGGACGGCGCGCAGCAGCGGGGTGAACTCGCTCGCCGCGCTGTCGGGGAGTCGCTCGGGGGGTTCGAGTGTGGTCAGAACGGTCGGCATGGACGCTCCTCGGGTGACGGGCGGTGTCCGGCATGACGACCCGGTCGGGCCGTACTGCGACGCTACGAACCACCGCCCGCTGCGGACCATGGCGCCATCACCCGGTTCACCGGGGTGCCAGACCCCCGGAAAACGGGGGGATATCCCCACCCGGCCGCTGCCAGGATGGGCCGCATGACCACGAACGATCTCTGCCCGGCCGTTTGCACGACCGCGCCCGTACCAGTGTCGCATCCCGACGCCGTGACGCTGATCCGGCGCTATTACGCAGAGTTGATCAGCCGCTACTACGGGCGGCCGACCGACGACGCGGAGATCAGCGAGGTGATCGGCGAGGAGCCCAGCGACGATCTGGTGCCGCCCACCGGGATCTTCCTGGTCGCCAGGACCGATGGCGCACCCGTGGGGTGCCTCGGGGTGCGGGTGCTGGACTCCGACACGGTGGAGCTGACTCGGATGTTCGTCGGCCCCGAGGCGCGCAGACGGGGTGTCGCCGGGCGGCTGATCGCGGCCGCGGAGGGCTTCGCCCGTGACACCTTCTGCGCCCGGGTGATCCGCCTCGACACCCGTGCGGACCTGGTCGAAGCCCGTGCGCTCTACGCCCGGCACGGCTACCGGGAGATCGCGCGCTACAACGACAGCCCGTACGCCGACCACTGGTTCGAGAAGGCACTGGACTGACCGGGCCGGCGTCCCTTGCCGCCTGCCGCCACCCCGCGCCGTCTACGATGCTCGCAACCGCCAAGCGTGACGCGTCTTGGCCCGGGCCTGAGGAGCGGCATCATCAGCGGCAACGTTTCGGTCGAACGCAGGATCGCCGAGGAGTTGGGCGTACGCGAAGGTCAGGTGCGGGCGGCCGTCGATCTGCTCGACGGCGGGGCCACGGTGCCGTTCATCGCGCGCTACCGCAAGGAGGCCACCGGCACCCTCGACGACGAGCAGCTGCGCAACCTGGAGGAGCGGCTGCGCTACCTGCGTGAGCTGGACGAGCGGCGGGCGGCCGTCCTGGAGTCCATCGAGGCGCAGGGCAAGCTCGACGACACGCTCAGGGCGCAGATCATGGCCGCGGACTCCAAGGCCCGCCTCGAGGACATCTACCTGCCCTACAAGCCCAAGCGGCGCACCAAGGCGCAGATCGCCCGCGAGGCCGGGCTCGAACCGCTCGCGGACGCCCTGCTCGGCGACCCCGGGCTCGACCCGCAGGCCACCGCGGCGGCCTACGTGTCGGCGGACGCCGGGGTGCAGGACGAGGCGGCCGCGCTGGAGGGCGCACGCGCCATCCTCACCGAGCGCTTCTCCGAGGACGCCGACCTGGTCGGCGAGTTGCGCACCCGGATGTGGAGCCGCGGCCGGCTGATGGCGAAGGTGCGCGACGGCAAGGAGGAGGCGGGCGCGAAGTTCGCCGACTACTTCGACTTCGCCGAGCCCTTCACCAAGCTGCCCTCGCACCGGGTGCTGGCCATGCTGCGCGGCGAGAAGGAGGAGGTCCTCGACCTGACGCTCGAGCCCGAGGAGCCCGCGGAGGGCCCGACGAGCTTCGAGCGGCGCATCGCCCAGCAGTTCGGCGTCGCCGACCGCGGCCGCCCGGCCGACAAGTGGCTCGGCGACACCGTCCGCTGGGCCTGGCGCACCCGCTTCCTGGTCAGGCTCGGCATCGACCTGCGGGTCCGGCTGCGCCAGGAGGCCGAGGACGAGGCCGTGCGCGTCTTCGCCACCAACCTGCGCGACCTGCTGCTGGCCGCACCGGCCGGCACCCGGGCCACCATGGGCCTCGACCCGGGCCTGCGTACCGGCGTGAAGGTCGCCGTGGTCGACGCCACCGGCAAGGTGGTCGCCACCGACACGATCTACCCGCACGTGCCGCGCAACCGCTGGGACGAGTCGCTCGCCACGCTGGCCCGCCTCGCGGCCGCCCACCGGGTGGACCTGATCGCGATCGGCAACGGGACCGCGTCGCGCGAGACCGACAAGCTCGCCGCCGAGCTGATCACGGCGCACCCGGAGCTGAAGCTGACCAAGGCCGTGGTCTCCGAGGCGGGCGCCTCGGTCTACTCCGCCTCCGCCTACGCGAGCGCGGAACTCCCCGGCCTCGACGTGTCGCTGCGCGGCGCGGTGTCGATCGCCCGCCGGCTCCAGGACCCGCTGGCGGAACTGGTCAAGATCGACCCGCGCTCCATCGGCGTCGGCCAGTACCAGCACGACCTGTCCGAGGTGAAGCTGTCCCGCTCGCTCGACGCCGTCGTCGAGGACTGCGTCAACGGTGTCGGCGTCGACGTCAACACCGCGTCGGTGCCGCTGCTGCGCCGGGTCTCCGGCATCACCGAGGGCCTCGCCGCCAACATCGTCACCCACCGTGACGCCAACGGCCCCTTCCGCACCCGCAAAGACCTCAAGGGTGTGGCAAGACTCGGCCCCAAGGCCTACGAGCAGTGCGCGGGCTTCCTGCGCATCCTCGGCGGCGAGGACCCGCTGGACGCCTCGGCGGTGCACCCGGAGGCCTACCCGGTGGTCCGCAGGATCAGCGCGAGCGCCGGCGCCGGTGTCGCCGAGCTGATCGGCAACGGCTCCGTGCTGCGCACCCTGCGCCCGCAGGACTTCGTCGACGACGCCTTCGGCCTGCCGACGGTGACCGACATCCTCGCGGAACTGGAGAAGCCGGGCCGCGACCCGCGCCCCGCGTTCAAGACCGCGGCCTTCAAGGAGGGCGTGGAGGAGATGAAGGACCTGCGGCCCGGGATGCTGCTCGAGGGCGTGGTCACCAACGTGGCGGCCTTCGGGGCCTTCGTGGACGTCGGCGTCCACCAGGACGGCCTGGTGCACGTGTCGGCGCTTTCCCGCAGCTACGTGTCCGACCCGCGGGACGTGGTCAAGTCCGGCGACATCGTGCGGGTCAAGGTGCTCGACGTCGACCTGCCCCGCAAGCGGATCTCGCTGACACTGCGGCTGGACGACGAGCCCAAGGCGGCCGGCGCGGGCGGTGCCGGCGGTGCGGCCGCCGGCGGCGGCGAGCGCCGCGGGAAGGCGCCGCGGCAGGGCGGCCGCCCCGCCCAGGGCGACCGGCGCGGCGGCGGTGGCGCACCGCAGGCGGCGGGCGGCGCGATGGCCGACGCGTTGCGCAGGGCAGGCCTGACCGGCGGCAGGTGAGCGGGAACCAGGACGGCCCGCAGGGCGTTCTGGTGGGTACGGTAGTGAGTAGGGCGCGGCCTGGCGGCCGCCGGCCGCCGTGAACGGAGGCGGGGACAATGTCGAATCGCACGAAGGTCGCCATCGGCGGTGTGGTGCTCGGGCTGATCCTGCTGGCCTGGATTCCGCTGTGGGTGTTCTTCCTGATCATCATCGGTATCCCGGTCGCCGGGTATCTGGCCCTCGACTCCTCGCAGCGGCGCAGGCTGCGCCGGGTCAGCCGCCGGCAAATCGGTCGCTGACCTGGTCCTTCCCTCGATAGGGTGAGCCATCGGGTCAGCGCATCCGATCGAGGGGAAGACCGTCCGATGAGTCATGCGACCGTCATCGCGGTGAGCAGCGACACGGATCACCGTTTCAGCAAGCAGAACCGCTCCCGCGTCCGGCTGCTCGCGGGTCTGGGTGTGGAGGGTGACGCCCATCTCGGCGTCACCGTCCAGCACCTGTCGCGTATCGCCCAGGACCCGGCGCAGCCGAACCTCCGCCAGGTGCACCTGATCCATGCGGAGCTTTTCGACGAGCTGGGCGCCGCGGGATATGCGGTGGCCCCCGGCGACCTGGGGGAGAACGTCACGACCCGGGGCATCGACCTGCTCGCCCTGCCGGCCGGGACCCGGCTGCGCCTCGGCCGCGACGCGGTCGTGGAGATCACCGGCCTGCGCAATCCCTGCCGCCAGATCGACCGCTTCCGCACCGGTCTGCTCAAGCAGGTCGTCGGCCGCGACGCGTCGGGCGCCGTGACCCGCAAGGCCGGCGTGATGGCCGTGGTGCTGACCTCGGGCATCCTCCACCCGGGCGACGCGATCGGCACCGAACTCCCGGCGCTCCCGCACCGCCCACTGGAAAGGGTCTGACCGCCATGTCCCCGCCCCTGTCCGCGGTGCGCTCGGTGGAGTCGCTGATCGGCTACGCGGCCCGCGTCCCGCGGGTGAAGTATCTGCACTTCTGGGGCCACCGGCCGCAGCGGGACGGCAGCGCGGGCCCCGGCTGCCTCAGCCAGTGGTGGCCGGCCCCCTTCACGGTCGACGGCGTCACGTACGCCAGCGCGGAGCACTGGATGATGGCCGGCAAGGCACGGCTGTTCGGTGACGCGGAGGCCGAGCGCCGCGCCGTCGCCGCCGTGCATCCCAAGGCGGCCAAGGACGTCGGCCGCCTGGTGCGCGGCTTCGACGACGCCGTCTGGGCGCGGGAGCGCTTCGCGCTGGTCACCGAGGGCAGCGTGCACAAGTTCTCGCAGCACCCCGAGCTGCGGGACTTCCTGCTCGGGACCGGCGGAAGGGTGCTGGTCGAGGCCAGCCCGCTGGACCGGGTGTGGGGCATCGGCCTGGCAGCCGACGACGAGAGGGCCGCCGACCCGGCCCGCTGGCGGGGCCTGAATCTGCTCGGGTTCGCGCTGATGGACGCCAGGGACCGCCTCGCGCCCGCCCGGCCCGCCGCGTGACGGGGGGACCGGACGGGCGTGGCCTGCCCGGTCCCCGCTACTTCAGGTAGGGCCCGTCAGCGCCGATCTTGCCCGGTGCGGTGTTCTTGCCGCCGAGGTCGAGCACGTAGACGCGCATGTCGCCCTTGCCCGGCGCGGCGATGGACAGCGTGCCATCCGTCACCGTCCGCACATCACCGCTGACCGCGTCCGCGTAGCGCCCGTTCGGGATGCCGGTGAAGGACGCGGCGTCGGTCACCGTCACCAGGGCGAAGCTGTCCACGCCCGACGCGGCGTCGGTGTAGCGGCGCTTGAAGGACATCCCGCCGCCGCTGACGCCGTCGGTGCTGTACTGCCCCGACTGCAGCGCCGGGATCGCCCGCCGGATCTGGTTCAACCGCTGGAGGTGTCTGACCAGCGGCTGTGCGAGGGTGGTGGCCACCGGACCCGACGCGCTGGAGACGGTCCCGAAGTCCGAGGCGGTGACCGTCCCCTCCAGGTGGTCGCCGTAGTAGGCCCGGCCGGTGGTCGCCAGCGGGCAGCTCGGCCCGCAGTCGATGGTCTTGCCCGCCTGGAACTGGATCTCCGAGCCGTAGTAGAGGGTCGGGATTCCGCGGAAGGTCCACATCAGCGCCATGTTCTCGGCCCAGGCGTCCTGCCCGCCCGTGTAGCGCACCGACGACTTGTTCGGGCCGTAGTCGTGGCTGTCGACGTAGACGACGTTGTAAGTGGCGTCGTTCGTCGAGTCGTCGGAGTCCTTGCCGTTGTTGAAGGCATTGTGCGCGTCACCGAAATTCATGTGCATGCGCATGTCGATGATGTTCATCCCGGAGAACTTGCTGTGGTCCGGGGTGTGGTAGCTGTTGCCCTGGAGGAAGGCGTTGGTGGACACCGGCTGGTTCCCGGTGCCGAGCTGCTCCTCGTAGTCGTACTGCTCGATGGCCGCCGTGGCGTCGTCCGCGCTGTATTCCCTGCGTTCCTTCCAGGTGTAGAACTGCGCCGAGTGGTTGACGGAACCGCGGTTCCACTTGTCGTTGACGAATGCGCCGACCTCGCCGAAGACGAAGAAGTTCTGCGCCTTGTCCTGGCCCCAGTCCTGGAGCACCCGCTGCTGGATCGCCGGCAGGAAGCGCCGGTTCCAGGTGACCCGCGGGATGTGGACCGCGGTGTCGATGCGGAAGCCGTCGACGCCCATGTCGATGTACTTGTCGTAGGCGCCGATCAGGTAGTTCTGCACCACGGGATTCTCGGTGTTGAAGTCGGCGAGGTCGTCGGCGAGCCAGCACGACCTGGAGTCCTCGCCCTCCCAGTTCCCGATCCAGCACTGGTGGTAGTAGGCCGCGGGGAACATCTTGGAGGTGGGGCTCGGCCACTGGCAGTTGTAGAGGGTGTAGCCCTCCGGGCTCTTCTGCCCGGTGGGCTTTCCCCAGTTCAGGCAGGTGTTGCCGGACGGCTCCGCGGTGGACCACAGGTCGCCGTTGTAGTACGACTTGCCGGTCTTGGGGTCGATCGTCAGACCGTCGTACTCGAAGCCCGGTTCCTTCTCGTCGTAGTACCACGACCACTGCGCGTCCCTGACGCCGTAGACCGTCGGCACGTACAGGCCCTTGGCGCCCCACCGCGAGCTGTGGTTGTAGACCACGTCCTGGTAGATCTTGATGCCCTTGGCGTGGGCGGCGTTGATCAGGTCCTGGTACGACGCGCCGGCCGACTCCAGGCGCGGGTCCACCCGGTAGAAGTCCCAGCCGTGGTAGCCGTGGTAGTCGTAGTCGCTGCGGTTCAGCACCACAGGGGTGATCCAGATCGCGGAGAAGCCGAGCGCCTTGACGTAGTCGAGCTTCTGCACCAGGCCCTTGAAGTCCCCGCGGAACATCGGGTCGTCATCGGCCGCGTTCCCCGAGGCGACGTCCTGGTTGCCGCCGCGGTCGTTGGAGGTGTCGCCGTCGTAGAAGCGGGCGGTGAGCACGAAGTAGATCGGGTCCTTGCGCGGGTCCGTGCCGATCATCCGGCCCTGGGTCGCGGGCGGCGGGGCGTGCCCGGTGGTCGCGCCGGCCGCGGCGGACGCCGCCGAGGCGTTGCCCGCCGCGTCCAGGGCCACGACGGTGTAGGTGTAAGCGGTGTCCGCGTCGAGGCCGGACTCCGAGAAGACCGTGGAGCCCACGCTGGTCACCACGGTGCCCCTGGTGCCGCCCTTGCGGGTCACCTGGTAGCCCGTCACCGCGGTGTCGTCGGTCGACGGATCCCAGGTCAGCACCACCGAGGTGTCGGTGGCGGTGGCCTTCACCGCGCTCGGCACGGTGGGCGGGGTGGTGTCGGGGACGACGGCCGCGCACGGGTCCGCGGCATGGGCGGTGACCTTGGTGTCCTTGACGGTGCTGACCCCCGAGGACAGCGCGTAGTTGGCGCCGTTGTCGTTGTCCCAGGTGCCGTTGCCGTTGTTGAAGGTGGCGGCGAGGCCGGTGGCGCCCTGGAGGTCGACGGTCTTCTTGACCCAGCCGGCGCAGGCCGCCTCCATGCCGACGCCCGGCACCGCGGTCCAGGCCTTGCCGGTCGGCGCGTAGTGCAGGTTGACGGTGGTCCAGCCGACGGTGGCGGTGGAGTAGAAGACCGTCGCCGACGTGGCCGGCGGCGGGTCGGTGGTGCCGCCGGCACACGGGTCGCTGTGCGCGATGGCGCCGTCCTTGACGGTGATGGTGCCGGTCCCCAGGGCGTAGTTCTTGCCGCCGTTGTTGTCCCAGGTGCCCTGGCCGTTGTTGAAGGTGGCCTGCCAGCCGGTGGCGGTGCCCAGGTCGACGGTCTTCTTGACCCAGCCGGTGCAGGCGGCGTCCATGGCGACGCCCGGCACTGCGGTCCAACTGCCGACGTCCGGCGCCCAGTGCAGGTCGTAAGCCGACCAGCCGGACGCCGTGGTGGAGTAGTAGACGGTGGCGCTGTTGCCGCCGGCCGCGGCCGCCGCGGGGGCCGCGCCGGTGGAAAGGGCGGGAAGCAGGGCGGCGAGCAACGCGGCGACGGCGGCGGCCACCGCTGCGAGCGGCCGCCGCCTGGTCGTGCGGAGATGGCGCGAGAGGGGTTTCACGTCGGGCTCCTCGGACGGGGCCGCTCGGCGGCCGATGTCTGGGAATGCCGTGCCTTCCGCGCGCCACGGGAGGAACGGCCGGATGACTTGCGCAAGTTGCTGCAAGAACCTTCATGAGGTTACTGGGACATGTGAGTGGCGTAAAGAGCCGCGTACGAGGCTGGTGCTGCGCCGCACGTAGGGTGCTGTACGGGTGCGGCGGTTGCATCCGATTCGCGACCTTCGCGGAGGAGGAGCGCAGGACATGACGGAGCGTCTGGTGGTCATCGGCGGCGACGCGGCGGGCATGTCCGCCGCGTCCCAGGCCCGCCGCCGCAGGCCGGCCGAGGACCTGGAGATCGTCGCCTTCGAACGCGGCCACCACACCTCGTACTCCTCCTGCGGCATCCCGTACTGGGTCGGCGGGACCGTCGACGGCCCCGGCGCGCTGGTCGCCAGGACCGCGGCGGAGCACCGCGACCGCGCCATCGACCTGCGGCTCGGCACCGAGGTCACGGCGATCGACGTGGAGCGCGGCCGGGTACGCAGCCGGGACACCGACGGCCGCGAGGAGTGGACCGGCTACGACCAGCTGGTCATCGCCACCGGCGCGGTGCCGGTGCGGCCGCCGCTGCCCGGCATCGACGCGCCCGGCGTCTTCGGCGTACAGACCCTGGACGACGGCGAGGCGGTGCTGCGCGGCCTCGACCGCACGGGCGTGCGCCGGGCCGTGGTGGTGGGCGGCGGCTACATCGGCGTGGAGATGGCCGAGGCCATGCTGCGGCGCGGTCTCGAGGTCACGCTGATCGAGCGGAACGACCAGCCGATGACGACTCTCGACCCCGACATGGGGCGGCTGGTGCGCACCGCGCTCGAAGGCCTCGGGGTGCTGGTGGTCTCCGGCACCCCGGTCCGCGAGGTGCTCACCGGCGACGACGGCCGGGCACGGGCGGTCGCGACCGACGACGCGGAGCACCCCGCCGACCTGGTGGTGCTCGGGCTCGGCGTACGGCCGCAGACCGGGCTCGCCGCCACTGCCGGGTTCCCGCTCGGCGCGCACGGCGGCCTGCTCACCGACCGCGCCATGCGGGTGCTCGGCACCGAACGCGTCTGGGCGGGCGGCGACTGCGTCGAGGTGCTCAACCTGGTCTCTGGCGCCTTCCAGCACATCGCGCTCGGCACCCACGCCAACAAGCACGGCCGGATCATCGGGACCAACATCGGCGGCGGCTACGCCACCTTCCCCGGCGTGGTCGGCACCGCCGTCAGCAAGGTGTGCGACGTCGAGATCGCCCGTACCGGGCTCAAGGAGTCGCAGGCGCGCGCCGCCGGCCTCCGCTACGTGACCGCTGTCATCGAGTCCACCAGCAGGGCCGGCTACTACCCGGACGCCGACCCGATGACGGTCAAGATGCTCGCCGAGCGCCGCACCGGGCGGCTGCTCGGCCTGCAGATCGTCGGCGGCGAGGGCGCGGCCAAGCGGGTCGACGTCGGGGCGGTCGCCCTCACGGCGGGCATGACCGTCGAGCAGATCGTCGGCCTGGACCTCGGCTACGCGCCGCCCTTCTCACCCGTCTGGGACCCGGTGCTGGTCGCGGCCCGCAAGGCGGCCGACGCGGTGGCGGCGGACATCGCGGCGCGCTGATCGGGCCGGGTGCGGGCGGCGGGCCTCGTCGCGCACCCGGGCCGGCGGTCAGGCGGCGCGGCGCCCCCGGCGTGCGGGCTCAGGACGGCGCGGACGCCAGCTTGTCGAGGGCTTCGAGCAGCGGCGGCAGCGCGGGGCCGCGGCCCACGGGCAGCACCTCGCCCGGTGCCTCGTCGAGCAGCACGAAGGCGATGTCGTCGGTCCTGGCGACCAGGCTCCAGCCCGGCCCGTCCGCGCGCAACGACCCGGCGGTGGTACGGACCCGGCCGGGCGGCGGGGGCGTACGGAGGTACCCCTGCGCGCTCTCCAGCGCGCGGCGCACACCGCCGTGGGAGAGCGCGGGCGCGGACTCGGGTGGCGCGGCCGCCGCCGGGTCCTGTGCGGACTCCTGCGTCGCCGACTCCTCCGGCTCCTCCGGTTCCGCTTCCGTCCCGGCAGCCGCCTCCGCCTCCGCCTCCGCCTCCGGCTCCGGCTCCGGCTCCCTTCCTGCCACGGCCGTCCCCGGCTCGGGTTCGGTGCCGGGCTGCGGTACGGGCTCCGGCTCCGGCTCCGGCGACGTCCGCGGCGCGGTGTCGGTCTCCGCTTCCTGCGCGCCGCCTGGTGCCAACTGGTCGCGCCACTCGTACCAGTGCACCGCGATCTCGTCGGCGCCCATCCGCCGCTGGGGCGGTCCCCACACCGAGACGTCGGGCGGCGCGAGAGCGGGGCCCGCCTCCTCGTCCACGGGATCGTGCGGCGCCGGGATGCCCGGCACCGACACGGCGACCGGCAGCGGCCAGCCGGGCAGCGACGCGGCCAGCGTGTCGTCGCCGGGGGAGAGTTCGTATTCGAGCCCGCAGTCCCAGGCCGCGAGCGCACAGGCGACCATGGCCGCGTCGGTGGTCGCGACGGTCCAGCGCGCGCCGCCGCCGTCCTGCCCGAACATCAGGCCGTAGCCGTCAGACAGCGGGTCGAGGCCCAGGTGCGCGCAGGCGGCGGGGTAGTCGTCGCCGAGCACACCGGGGAAGCGTTCCGGCGTCAGCATCGCGGCCGTCAGCACGAACAGCTCGTCGTCGCCCCCCGTGTCCTCCGTGCGGTCGGCCGCGGCCATGTGACGCCCTCTCTCTCATTCCGGTCCGCGCACCTTAACCAGCCGGTAACGTCCGCGTCGAGGGGTCGCGGGGTGCGCGTCCCGCGAGGGGTGGGGGCAGGCTCGGCGGCCGGTCGCCGCGCCCGCTCACCCGGCGGCGTCGAGCGCTGCCAACGTCGTCCGCAGCCAGCCGAGTTCGGCCTTGGTCGTGGCCCGGGCGATGACCAGCACCCCCTGCCGGAAGGGGTCGTCCACCTCTTCGGCGCGCACCGGGCGGTCGTCGGCGTAGAAGAAGCTCGACGGCTCCTCGAGGAAGGCCAGCCGGCGGCGCAGCACCAGGGCCTGCGCCGGGGGATCGGCGAGATGCCGCAGGAAGGCGAGCACCGTGAACCAGCGGTTCTCGTTGCTGATGTCCAGCGCCTCCGGCTCCGCGAGCCGCCGCATCAACTCCGCCCGGCCCGCGGCCGTCAGGCTGAGCACGTGCCGGGGGGCCGCCACCGCGCCGGGCTGCGGGTCGCGTCGCAGCCAGCCCGCCTTCTCCAGCCGCTTGATCGCCGGGTAGAGGGTGCTCTCCGCGATCGGCTTGATGTGCCCGGTCAGCGCGGCCACGCGTTTGCGCAGCTCGTAGCCGTGCAGCGGCGCCTCGTGGAGGAAGCCGAGGATCGCGAGTTCCAGCATGCCGTCATTCTGCCACGCGCCCGTTGTACACCGTTGACGTAATACATCGTGCCCGATGTATAGTCCGGATGCCGTGACAGCGCGGCACGGACTTGGGAGGCGGCAGCGATGCGGCAGACGGAATTCGGCCCGGCGGGCGCGTACATCCGGTGGACCGAGGGGGAGGGCGCGGGTCCTGCCCGCGTCCATGTGCACGGGCTGGGCGCGGCCTCAGGGCCCTACACGGCGCACCTGTCCGCCTATCCGGGACTCGCCGGGCGGCGCACGCTCTACGTCGACCTGCCCGGCTTCGGGATCAGCGACCGCCCCGCCGACTTCGGCTACAGCCTGGAGGAGCACGCGGACGCGCTCGCGGCCGTGCTGGACGCCGCCGGGGTGCGCGGCGCCGAGATCGTCGGGCACAGCATGGGCGGCTCGGTCGCCATCGTGCTGGCCTACCGCAGGCCCGACCTGGTCTCCCGGCTCGTCCTGGCCGAGGCGAACCTCGACCCTGGCCCCGCGCCCGGCGCCGCGAGCAGCGGCGTGGCCCGCTGGTCCGAGGAGGAGTTCGTGCGCGGCGGCGGCTTCGCTGCCACGCTGGAACGGGTCGGCTGGATGTGGCGCTCGACCATGCGCCTCGCCGACCCGCTGGCCCTGCACCGCAGCGCGTGCGGGCTGCTCCGCGGCACGGACCCGACCATGCGCGCCATGCTGACCGCTCTCGACATCCCGCGGACCTACCTGGTGGGAGCGTCGGGCGACCCGATCGACGACCTGGAGGGCCTGGCCGCGTCCGGTGTCGCGGTGGTCGCCGTGCCGGACGCCGGGCACTGCATCATGTTCGACAACCCTCGGGCCTACGCGGCGGCGATCAGTGCCGCTGCCTGACCGCGAGCGCGAGATAGCACTCGTCGGAGTCGTCGAGCAGCGACAGCTCCCAGCCCGTCGCGGACATCGCAGGGCCGAGCCGGGGTGCTGCCCTGATGTCGTCGTCGCGCAGCTCGTGGCCCCGGCGGGCGGCGAGCGCGGCCCGCCCCAGCGGGTGGAAGAGCGCCAGCCGGCCGCCGGGGCGGGTCACCCTGGCCAACTCCCGCAGGCCGGCCGCCGGGTCGGGCAGATGGTGCACGAGACCCGCCGCCAGGACCGCGTCGAACGCACCGGTGCGCAAGGGCAGTCGTGCGCCGTCCGCCTCGACCAGCGCACCGTCGCCGCGCCGCCCCAGCCGGACGGCCTCCCGCAGCATCTCCGGCGTCAGGTCCACCCCGACCACCTCGCCCGCGGGGCCGACCGCTGCCCGCAGCAGCGGCAGTGCCCGCGCGGTGCCGCAGCCCGCGTCCAGGACCCGGCCGCCCGGCGGCAGCCCGAGCGCCGCGACCGCGGCCGCGTAGGCGGGAGTGTCGTCCGGGTAGCGCGTCTCCCAGCCGGCGGCGCGCTCGGCGAAGAACAGCCTTACCCTCTGCCGCTCGCTTCTGATACTGGCCATGCCTCATGGTGGCACGACCACTCTGCGTTCCTTTCCGCCCTTTCGTGCCCGCCGCGGTTGCCGGTGGCCGGGGGCGCGCACCCGTCCGGCGGGATGTGCGCGAGCACCGCCGGATCCGCCGTGCGGGCACGGCTGTCGTGCCCCGGGCCTCTGCGGATGCCGCGCGCCCCGCCGGCGGTTGCGGGCCCGGCCCCTGGCCCGGCCGTCTCCCGGCCGCGTGCGGCGCCGCTTTCGCGGTCTTCCCCCTCGTCCGGCGCCCGGTCGCCCTCGGTCACCGGTCGGAGCGCTCCGACGGCACGGGATCGGTGATGTGCCTGGTCGGGGCGGCTGTCGTCGGGTATGCGCCGCCGGGCGGCTGGATTGCGACGGTCACGGGTGGCGCCCGGCACTTCGATCGACGCGGCGCGCCGAGGCGGGGTTGCCGAAGCGCCTCCGGCGCGACAGGCTCTAGGGCAGGGGAGACGGGAGGCAGGGCGATGACGGTGAGCAACAGGCTCGCGTGGCTGCTCGACGATCTGACACAGCGTGTGCCCCATGTGCAGCACGCGCTCGTCCTGTCCAACGACGGCCTGGTCACGGGAGCCAGCGGCGGCCTCGACCGGCCCGCGGCCGAACACCTGGCCGCGGTCTCGTCCGGCTTCCACAGCCTCGCCAAGGGCGCAGGCAGGCAGTTCGGCACCGGCGGAGTGCGGCAGACCATGGTCGAGTTCGACGAGGGCTACCTCTTCGTGACGGCGGCGGGCGACGGCAGCTGCCTGTCGGTGCTCAGCGGCATGGAGGCCGATGTCGGCCGGGTGGCCTACGAGATGACGCTGCTGGTGCACCGCGTGGGCGAGCATCTGGGCGTGGCCGCCCGCGGGCCGGGCTCGCCCTTCTGATCCGCGGACGCGGGTGCCGGGGGCGGGCTGAGCTGCCGAAACGGGAGTTATCCACAGGGCTGGGAACGGGTGTTCGCCGAACGGGCTAGAGTCGTCGCTGTCAGTAGTTGATCGATGCGGGGGAGTGACGACAGTGGTGACGACGAGGACAGCCGAGACGGGCGTGGCCGCCGGTGCGGGCGGGGCGGCCGGGGGTAGCGGTGCGAGCGTGGCGAGGAGGGCGACCGGGCGGGCCGGGGCCGTATCGCCCGGACGGTCGCGCACCCTACGGGTCCGGGGCACGGATCAGGGCACACCGCGCACGCTCACCCTCAACCGCGCCCGCGAGGAATTGGGCCTGGACCACGCGGACTTCGAGCTGGCCCTGGCACTCGGCGAGATCACCACGGTCGGCGGCGACGCGGGCCGGCCGCGGGTGCCCGAGCGGGAGATCGCCAGGGTACGGGAGGCCGGGGGCGGCACCGGGGCCCTGCTGGCGAGGCTCAAGCTGGTCAACACCACCGAGGGCGCGGAGCTGCTGGGGATCAGCCGTGCCCGGCTGCTCCGGCTGACCAGGGCCGGACACATCCGCCCGGTGCGCTGGTATGTGAACCGCTACCGCGCCCTGGTGTGGCTCTATCTCGCCGACGAGCTGCGGGAGTTCGCGGCGGCAAGCCCTGCGCTGCTGGCCGGCCGGCTGCCCGCGGCGGTGCGCGAGGCGGCCGAGGACGGGGAGGACCAGCGGCCCCGCGGCTGGCGGTCGCGCCGGGTCGCCCAGCTGGTCAGGGACGCGCCGGGGCCCTGGGAGGAGGCCGCCGTGTGGGCCGCGCTGCTCGGCCGGGGGATCACCGACTCCGCGCTGCCCGATCCGTCCGAGCGCGCGCGGCTGCGCGCGATCCACGCGGCGCTGCCGCCCGGCCGGCCCGGTCCGCTGGCCGACGCCGCGCTGATCGCGCGGCTCACCACCGCGGACGACCCCGACGAGATCGCGCTCGGCCTCGTCGCCCTGGCCGACGCCCTGGGCCGGGCGCGGGACCGCGACCCGGCGCCGAGGCGCAGCCTGCGCAGACTCCTGCGGGCCCGCAGGCAGGTCACCGACGGGTGACCGCCGCGCGACGGCCGGGGCGCGGGGCGCCGCACGGCCACCGGGCAGGCGCCCTCACAGCTCGCCGACACCGGTGAGCCTGATCACCGCCCTGCCCTCCTCGTCGGAGGCCGCCAGGTCCACCTCGGCCGAAATGCCCCAGCCGTGTTCGCCGTTGGGATCGGCGAAGGTCTGGCGCACCCGCCACAGCCCGTGCTCCGGCTGCTCCTCGATCATCAGCAGCTTCGGCCCGCGGGCGTCGGGGCCGGTGCCCAGGTCGTCGTACTCGTCCCAGTAGGCGTCCATCGCGTCCGCCCAGGTGTCGGCGTCCCAGCCGGACTCCGCGTCCAGCTCGCCGAGCTGGTGGTATTTCTCCAGCGCCGCCAGCTCCACCCGGCGGAAGAGCGCGTTGCGGACCAGCACCCGGAAGGCGCGGGAGTTCGCGGTGACCGGCTTGACCTGGTCGGCGCGCTCCGCGGCCTCCTCAGCGGTCTCCTCCTCGGGGTTGGCCAGCTGCTCCCACTCGTCGAGCAGGCTGGAGTCGACCTGCCGGACCAGCTCACCGAGCCAGGCGGTCAGATCCTGGAAGTCCTCGGACTTGAGGTCGTCGGGCACGGTGTGCTCCAGCGCCTTGTAGGCGCCGGCCAGATAGCGCAGCACGATGCCCTCGGTCCTGGCCAGCTCGTAGTACGAGGTGAATTCGGAGAACGTCATGGCGCGCTCGTACATGTCGCGCACCACGGACTTGGGGGACAGCGGATGATCACCGACCCACGGGTGGCTCTTGCGGTACACGCCGTAGGCGTGCAGCAGGATCTCCTCCATCGGCTTGGGGTAGGACACGTCCTGGAGGCGCTCCATGCGCTCCTCGTACTCGACGCCGTCGGCCTTCATCGCGGCCACCGCGTCGCCCCTGGCCTTGTTCTGCTGGGCCGCCAGGATCTGCCGCGGGTCGTCCAGCGTCGACTCCACGACCGACACCATGTCCAGGGCGTAGGAGGGGGAGTCCGGGTCGAGCAGTTCGAAGGAGGCCAGCGCGAAGGTCGACAGCGGCTGGTTCAGCGCGAAGTCCTGCTGGAGGTCGACGGTCAGCCGGACGATCCTGCCCTCCGCGTCGGGCTCGTCGAGCCGTTCCACCACGCCGCCGGCCAGCAGCGAGCGGTAGATGGCGATGGCCCTGCGGATGTGCCGCAGCTGCGCCCTGCGGTCCTCGTGGTTGTCCTCGAGCAGCCTGCGCATCGCGTCGAAGGCGTTGCCGGGTCGGGCGATCACCGACAGCAGCATGGCGTGGGTGACCCGGAAGCGGGAGGTCAGCGGTTCCGGGTCGGAGCCGATGAGCTTCTCGAAGGTGGCCTGCGACCAGCCGACGAAGCCCTCGGGAGCCTTCTTCCGCACCACCTTGCGGCGCTTCTTCGGGTCGTCGCCGGCCTTCGCCAGCGCCTTCTCGTTCTCGATGACGTATTCGGGCGCCTGCGCCTCCACGAAACCCGCGGTGTCGAAGCCTGCCCGGCCCGCACGCCCGGCGATCTGGTGGAATTCCCTGGCCCGCAGCACCCGCACCCGCTGGCCGTCGTATTTGGTGAGCGCGGTGAAGAGCACCGTGCGGATCGGCACATTGACCCCGACGCCCAGGGTGTCCGTACCGCAGATCACCTTGAGCAGGCCGGCCTGGGCCAGTTTCTCCACGAGCCTGCGGTATTTCGGCAGCATCCCCGCGTGGTGCACACCGATGCCGTGCCGGACGTAGCGCGACAGGTTGCGGCCGAAGGCGGTGGTGAAGCGGAAGTTGCCGATCAGGTCGGCGATCGCGTCCTTCTCCGCCCGGGTGCACATGTTGATGCTCATCAGCGCCTGCGCCCGCTCCACGGCGGCGGCCTGGGTGAAGTGCACGATGTAGACCGGCGACTGACGGGTCTCCAGCAGTTCGGTCAGCGTCTCGGTCATCGGGGTGCTGCGGTATTCGTAGCTCAGCGGCACCGGGCGGGTCGCCGAGCGCACCACCGCGGTCGGCCGCCCGGTGCGCCGGGTCAGGTCCTCCTCGAAGCGCGACACGTCACCGAGCGTCGCCGACATCAGCAGGAACTGCGCCTGCGGCAGTTCCAGCAGCGGGATCTGCCAGGCCCAGCCGCGGTCCGGCTCCGCGTAGAAGTGGAATTCGTCCATGACCACCTGGCCGACGTCCGCGGCCCTGCCGTCGCGCAGGGCGATGGAGGCCAGCACCTCCGCCGTGCAGCAGATCACCGGTGCGTCGGGATTGACCGAGGCGTCGCCGGTCAGCATGCCGACGTTCTCGGTGCCGAAGAGCTTGCAGAGGTCGAAGAACTTCTCCGAGACCAGGGCCTTGATCGGCGCGCTGTAGAAAGTGACCTCGTCGCGGGCCAGCGCCGCGAAGTGCGCACCCGCCGCGACCAGGCTCTTTCCGGATCCCGTCGGGGTCGAGAGGATCACGTTCGCACCCGAGACCACTTCGATCAGCGCCTCCTCCTGGGCCGGGTAGAGCGAGATGCCCTGCCCCTGCGACCACGTCGAGAACGCTTCGAAGAGGGCATCGGGATCGGGATCGGACGGCAGCTGATCGATAAGGGTCACCCCACCATCTTGCCTGTCCCAGCCGTCACAGGAGGAACCGGAGGCGGCAGCCGTGATCATCGGCGATAGGGTGTGCCGTCGACCAAGCGTCAACTCCGCCTGCGGGCGGCACAAAAGGGGGGCGGACCAGCACCATGATGGGACCTGCGCACTCACTGTCCGGAGCGGCGGCCTGGTTGGGCGTCGGAGCGATCTCGGCGGGTCTCGACCACCCCATGCCCTGGCCGACCCTGCTGGTGGGCGCGCTCATCTGCGCCGGCGCGGCGCTCGCCCCCGACCTGGACCACCACGCCGCGACGATCTCCCGCGCCTTCGGACCGCTGTCCAAGGCCATGTGCAAGATCGTGGACCGGCTGGCGCACTCCGTGTACAAGGCGACCCGCAAGCAGGGCGACCCGCGGCGGGCCGGCGGGCACCGCACCCTCACCCACACCTGGCTGTGGGCCGTGGTGGTCGGCGCCGGCTTCACGGGAGCCGCGCTGCTCGGTGGCCGCTGGGCGGTGCTGGTCATCCTCTTCATCCACATGGTGCTCGCGGTGGAAGGCCTGCTGTGGCGGCAGGCCAGGATGTCGAGCGACGTGCTGGTCTGGCTGCTCGGGGCGACGAGCGCCTGGATGCTCGCCGACGTGCTGGACGACCCGGGCAACGGCAAGGACTGGCTGTTCACCCAGCCCGGCCAGCACTACCTGTGGATCGGCCTGCCGATCGTGCTGGGCTCCCTGGTGCACTGCATCGGCGACGCGCTGACCGTCTCCGGCTGCCCGGTCCTGTGGCCGATCCCGATCGGCCGCCGCCGCTGGTATCCGGTCGGGCCGCCGAAGGCCATGCGCTTCCGGGCCGGCAGCTGGGTGGAGATCAAGGTCCTCACGCCGGTCTTCTTCATCCTCGGCGGCGGCTGCGCGCTGGGAGCTCTCGGCGTCTTCGGCTGACCTCCCGCCCGGACGCGGTGCTTTGCGGGGCGGGAGGCCGGGAGCCGGTCAGCCGTGCCAGGACCGCCACAGCGCCGCGTAGGCGCCGTCCGCGGCGACCAGCTGGTGGTGGCTGCCCAGCTCGCTGATCATGCCGTCCTCGACCACGGCGATCACGTCGGCGTCGTGCGCGGTGTGCAGCCGGTGCGCGATGGCGACCACGGTTCGGCCGTCCAGGACCCGCGCCAGCGAGCGTTCCAGGTGGCGGGCGGCCCGCGGGTCGAGCAGCGAGGTGGCCTCGTCGAGCACGAGCGTGTGCGGGTCGGCGAGCACCAGCCGGGCCAGGGCCAGCTGCTGGGCCTGCGCGGGGGTCAGGACAGCGCCGCCCGAGCCCACCTCGGTGTCCATGCCGTCCGCCAGTGCCCGCCCCCACTGCTCGGCGTCCACCGCGCGCAGCGCCTCCCACAGCTCGTCGTCCCCCGCGGCGGCCCGCGCCAGCCTGAGGTTGTCGCGGAGCGTGCCGACGAAGACGTGGTGCTCCTGGTTGACCAGGGCCACATGCTCGCGGACCCGCTCGGCGGGCATGCCGGCGAGCTCCGCGCCGCCGAGGGTGACCTCGCCGGTCCGCGGCGCGTAGATCCCGGCCAGCAGCCGGCCGAGGGTGGACTTGCCCGCGCCGGACGGTCCGACCAGGGCCACCCGGGTGCCGGGCGGCACGCTGAGACTGATGCCGTGCAGCACGTCGGCGCCCTTGCGGTAGCCGAAGCGCACCCGGTCGGCGTTGACCTCCCGGCCCTGCGGGGAGATTCGCTCGTCCCCCGGCGACTCCTCGACCTCGCGCACCCCGACGAGCCGGGCCAGCGAGACCTGGGCGACCTGCAGCTCGTCGTACCAGCGCAGGATGAGGTTGACCGGGTCCACCAGCATCTGGGCGTAGAGCGCGCCGGTGGTCAGCTCGCCCGCCGTCACCCACCCGTGCAGCGCGAAGACGCCGCCGATCATCAGCACCGAGGTCAGGATCAGCACATGGGTGGCGTTGATCACCGGGAAGAGGACGGTGCGCAGCCACATCGTGTAGCGCTCCCACGCCACCCACTGGCCGATCCGCTGCCGCGACAGCTCCTCCCTGCGGCCGCCCAGGCCGTGCGCCTCGATGGTGCGGCCGGCGTCGACGGACTCGGCGAGCACCGCGGCGACGGCGGCGTATCCGGCGGCTTCGGAGCGGTAGGCCTGCGGGGCGCGGCGGAAATACCAGCGGACCCCGACAAGCAGCAGCGGCACCGCGATCAGCACCGACAGCGCGAGCGGCGGCGAGGTCACGGTCAGCGCGCCCAGCAGCAGCCCCGCCCAGACGACGGCGATGGCCAGCTCGGGCACCGCCTCGCGCATCGCGTTGGCCAGCCGGTCGATGTCGGTGGTGATCCGGGACAGCAGGTCACCCGTCCCGGCCCGCTCCAGGACGCCGGGCGGCAGCGACACCGATCTGACCAGGAAGTCCTCCCGCAGGTCGGCCAGCATCAGCTCGCCCAGCACCGCCCCGCGCAGCCGCACCAGCCGGACGAAGTACGCCTGCACCGCGAGCGCGACCAGGAAGAAGGCCACCACCCGGCCCAGATGGACGTCGCGCCTGCCGTCCGACAGGTCCTGCACCAGCCCGCCGAGCAGGTAGGGGCCGACCATCGAGGCCAGCACGGCCACCGTGTTCACGCCCACCAGCAGCGCGAAGGCGCCGCGATGCCGCCGGGACAGCTCGCGGACGTAGGCCCGGACCGTCGCGGGGGAGCCCACCGGCAGGGTGCTGCTCTGCTGCGGCGCGGCCGGGTCGTGGTCCGGCGGTCGCACGCCGATCATGCGGATCCCTCCATCGTGGCAGTGGTGCGCGGGGCGCCGACGGCGGTCGCGAGCGCGCCCGCCTCGGGGTCGGCTTCCCGGGTGACGACGGCGCGGTAGCGCGGGTCGGCCCGCAGCAGTTCGTGGTGCGAGCCGGTGGCGACGGCGGTGCCTTCGTCGACGAAGACCACCCGGTCGGCCCGGTCGAGCACCAGCGGGCTGGAGGTGAGGACGACGGTCGTACGGCCGTCCCTGACCGTGCCGAGGGCGCGGGCGATCCTGGCCTCGGTGTGGGCGTCGACGGCCGACGTCGGCTCGTCGAGCACCAGCACCTCGGGGTCGGCGACCAGCGAGCGGGCCAGCGCGAGCCGCTGCCGCTGGCCGCCGGACAGCGAGCGGCCCCGCTCGGTGATCCTGGCCGTCATCGGATCACCGGGGCCCGCTCCGCTGCCGGGGTCGATCAGCGACTGGGCCAGCGAGTCCAGCACGTCGCCGCACTGGGCGGCGGCCAGTGCCGCCTCCGGCGTGACGCGGCCCGACGACGGCACCGCGAGCAGTTCGGCCAGCGTGCCGGACAGCAGCACCGGGTCCTTGTCCTGGACCAGCACGGCGGTCCTGACCGCCGCCAGCGGCAGCCCGTCGAGCGGGCGGCCGCCGAGCGTCGCGGAAGGGTCGGCGTCGACCCTCGAAGGGCTGTGGCCGCCCAGCCGGTCCGCCAACCGCCCCGCGGCGTCCGGGTCGCCGCACACCACCGCGGTCAGCAGCCCCGGCGCGGCGCGCAGGCCGGTCAGCGGGTCGTACAGCTCGCCGCCCGGCGCAGGCAGCGCCGCCGCGAAGGCGGCCCCGGCGTCCGCCACCGAGTCCGCCCTGCCGTCCGCTGCCGGTACAGCTCCGCCGTCCGCTGCCGGTACAGCTCCGCCGTCCGCCGCCGAAGGCGCCCTCTCGTCCGCCGCGGGCGCAACCCCGTCGTCCGCCGCCGAGGCCGCGTCCCGGGGTTCGGCGTGCGGATCGATGTGCTCCCGCCGCAGTGCCAGCACCCTTGCCGCGCGCTTCGCCGACGGGCGGGAGAAGGACCAGGCCATGGCGATCTCCTCGAAATTCCGCAGCGGCATCATCAGGAAGGCCACCGAGCCGTACACCGTGACCAGTTCGCCCACCGAGATCCGCCCGTCCAGTGCGAGCCTGGCGCCGTACCAGGCGACCGCCACCAGCAGCAGGCCGGGCAGCAGCACCTGCACCGCGCTGATCAGCGCCCACATCCGGGCGCTGTGCACCGCGGCCGCCCGCACCTGCTGCGAGGCGCGGCGGTATCTGTCGAGGAAGAGTTCCTCGCCGCCGATGCCGCGCAGCACCCGCAGCCCGGCGACGGTGTCGGACGCCAGCTCCGTGGCCTTGCCCGCCTTCTCCCGCTGGAGATCGGCGCGCCGGGTCGCCGCGGGCAGCAGCGGCAGCACCGCGAGGGCGAGCACCGGCACGGACGCGGCCACGATCACGCCGAGCGCGGGCTGGTAGACCACGAGGGCCACGGCGACCCCGATGGTGGCGAGCAGCGCGGAGGTGAAGCGCGCGAGCGCCTCCACGAACCAGCCGATCTTCTCGACGTCGCCGGTGCTGACGGCCACCACCTCGCCGGCCGCCACCCGCCGGGTGAGCACGGCGCCCAGCTCGACGGTCTTGCCCGCGAGCAGTTGCTGGACCCTGGCGGCCGCACAGATCCAGTTGGTCACCGCCGTGCGGTGCAGCATCGTGTCGCCGAGGGCGGTGAGCACCCCGAGCAGCAGCATCAGCCCGCCGGCCAGGGCAAGGTGCCTGCCGGAACGGTCCACCACCGCCTGGACGGCCAGGCCGACGGCGGCGGGGAAGGACGCGACCGCGGCCATGTGCAGGGTGCCCCAGGCGGCGGCGAGCACCTGGCCGCGCCATTGCCGCACCTCCAGCCAGAGCAGGAGGCGGAAGCCCGACCGCGCGTCGGGGACACCGGGGTCGGACAGCGGGAGATCGCGTAGGGACGTCATGATGTCCTGGGGTCGAAGCGGTGGATCACAGGATTCGGCGGACCTGGCGGGCGGAAGGGGAGAAAGCGCGCGAAGTGCGGTCCTGAACCGTGCAACCTTGGCGAAAGGCCCCCTGCCGGGTCAACCGGATTTCCGCTGCCGTCCGACGCGATGGCAACAACTTGCAGCAAGGCGACGAAAGTTCTTTCCGTCCATGTCTTGACGTGTACGCATCGGCGGCGGGAAGCTCCTGGGCGGAGCCCCGAGGGACCGGGGCCCCGATGTTCCCCCCACCCGGCGGCCAGGCGCGTGGCTGCCTTCGCAGGGGCACAGCTGTGCCCGCTCACCGAAGGAGCCGCCCATGAGATCCCGTGTACTGAACGGTTCGCTGGCCGCCGTCGTCGCGGCCGCGGGACTGTTCGCCGCCTCACTCCAGCAGGCGCAGGCGACCCCGCCAGGCAGCAAGGACGTCACGGCGACGCTCTTCCAGTGGCGCTACGACTCGGTCGCCAAGGCGTGCACCGACCAGCTGGGACCTGCCGGCTACGGCTACGTCGAGGTCTCACCCGCCACCGAGAACATCCAGGGCGGCCAGTGGTGGACCTCCTACCAGCCGGTCAGCTACAAGTTGCAGAACCGCCTCGGCAACGAGGCGTCCTTCGCGAGCATGGTGGGCACCTGCCACGCCGCGGGTGTGAAGGTCGTCGCCGACGCGGTGATCAACCACATGTCGGCCGGCTCGGGCACCGGGACCGGCGGGACGAACTACAGCAAGTACAACTACCCCGGCTACTATCAGGACCAGGACTTCCACACCTGCCGGTCGAACATCTCGAACTACCAGGACCGCTCCAACGTCCAGAACTGCGAGCTCGTCGGCCTCGCCGACCTCGACACCGGCAGCGACTACGTGCGCGGCACCATCGCCGGCTATCTGAACCACCTGATCTCGCTCGGCGTCGACGGCTTCCGTGTCGACGCCGCCAAGCACATGGCGGAGTCCGACCTCGCGGCGATCAAGTCCAAGCTCAGCAACCCGAACATCTACTGGGCGCAGGAGGCGATCTACGGCGCGGGCGAGGCCGTACAACCCGGCGAGTACGTCAACACCGGTGACGTGGACGCCTTCCAGGGTGCCTTCGACCTCAAGCGGATCTTCAGCGGACAGCAGCTCGCGTCGCTGAAGACCTGGGGGGCCTCCTGGGGAGCCGGCTACGTGTCCGGCGACAAAGCCCGCACCTTCATCGACAACTGGGACACCGAGCGCAACGGTTCGACGCTCAGCTACAAGAACAACGCGACCTACACCCTGGCCAACGTCTACATGCTCGCCTGGCCCTACGGCTCGCCGAACGTCTTCTCCGGCTACGAGTTCTCCGACAACGACGCGGGGCCGCCGAACGGCGGAACGGTCAACGCCTGCTACAGCGACGGCTGGAAGTGCCAGCACGCGTGGCCGCAGATCTCCGGCATGGTCGGATTCCGCAACGCGGTGTCGGGCACGGCGGTGACCGACTGGTGGGACAACGGCAACAACGCGATCGCGTTCGGCCGCGGCGGCAAGGGCTTCGTCGCGATCAACCACGAGGGCGGCGCGCTCACCCAGACCTTCACCACCTCGCTGCCCGCCGGCACCTACTGCGACGTCCAGCACGCCGGCGCGACCTATGCGGTCGGCTCCGACGGCAGGTTCACCGCCACCATCGGCGCGAACGACGCGGTCGCGCTCTACGTCGGCGGCCCCTGCGGCGCGACCGGCGGCACGACGGCCGGTTCGACGACGGGCGGTTCGACGACGGCCGGTTCGACGACGGCCGGTTCGACGACGGGCGGTTCGACGACGGGCGGCACCACGGGCGGTACGACCAACCCCGCGGCGGGAGCGTCCTTCGCGGTGAACGCCACCACCGTCTTCGGCCAGAACATCTACGTCGTCGGCGACAACTCCACGCTGGGCAACTGGAACACCGGCAGCGCCCTGCCGCTGTCCTCGGCGAGCTACCCGGTGTGGAAACTGGACGTCACCATGCCCGCCGGCACGTCCTTCCAGTACAAGTACATCCGGAAGGACGGCAGCGGCAACGTGACCTGGGAGTCGGGTGCCAACCGGACGGCCACCGTCCCCTCCGGCGGCAAGGTCGTGCTGAACGACACCTGGCGCAACTGACGGCCCGTCGCGGCACGGGCACGGCCGATTCACCCCCGCGGGGCAGGACCCGGCACACTGTGGTCTTCCACTGATCTTGACCACAGAGGGGACCCCCACCCATGAAGGGCTTCCGCACCTTCCTGCTCCGCGGCAACGTCGTCGATCTCGCGGTCGGCATTGTCATCGGCGCGGCCTTCACCGCACTGGTCAACGGCTTCGTCAAGGCGTTCCTGACCCCGATCGTCGGCCTTGTCAGCGGTGCCACCGGCAACTTCAGCGCCAGGAGCTTCCACGCCTCGGGAGTCACCTTCCCGTACGGCACCTTCATCGACGCGACGATCAGCTTCGTGATCGTCGCGGCGGTGATCTACTTCCTGGTCATGCTGCCGATGAACCGGATGCAGGAGAGGTTCTTCCCCAAGGCCACGGGCGCGCCGATGCGCGAGTGCCCGGAGTGCCTGACGGCGATACCGGCGGCGGCCAAGCGGTGCAGCGCCTGTACCGCGGAGGTCCCGCCGACCGTGGTGGCCCAGGGCGGCCCTGCCGACCTCGGGAAGTAGCCGCCGCGCCGAGCGGCGGCAGGACCAGGGCCCCGGGGCATCGTGCCCCGGGGCCCTGGTCCGTTCCCTAACAGGGACGGGGACGGGCTGCGGCACCGCCTCAGCAGCGGTGCGGCTCGGCGGCCTCGTCCCGGTCGAGTACGGCCAGCAGTTCCGTCAGTGCCGCGCGCCTGTCGTCGTCGAGCGGTGCCAGGATCTCCGCGGCGGCCGTGCGCCTGGCGTGCCGCAGATCGGCCAGCGCCCGCCGGCCGCCGTCGCAGAGCTCGATCCTTATCACCCGGCGGCTGTGCGGGTCCGGCACCCGGCGCAGCAGCTGCAGCTCCTCCAGGGCGTCCACCAGCGTCGTCACCGCTCTCGGCACCACGTCGAGGCGCTGGGCGAGGTCGGCCATCCGCGGCGGCTCCTCGCAGTGCGCGAGGGCCCGCAGCAGCCGGGCCTGCGCGGGCGTGATGCCCAGCGGCTCCAGCAGCCGCCGCTGTGCGCGGTGCAGCCGCCGGCTCAGCCGCAACAGCTGGTCGGCGAGCCGTCCGGTGACCTCGTCCGCGGGGGCGGGCACGGGTGCGGCGGCCGGTGCGGCCTCCGTGGTGCGGGTGTCCATGGAATACAGCGTAGCAGGATGAAGTTCATTGTGAGCATAGGTAACAATGACTTACACTCTCCGTCGAGAGTCCTGTGCCGTACCGTGCCCCCACGTTCCGAGGAGTCCTTTGCGCCCCGACAACGATCTCGTATCCCGGTGGACCCCACCGAAGAAGAAGCCCGCCTCGCCCACCGACGTCCGCCGCATCGTGCGGCTTTTCCGCCCCTACCGCGCCCGGCTGGCCGTCGTCGGCGTCCTGGTCGCGCTGTCCTCGCTGGTCTCCGTCGCCTCGCCCTTCCTGCTGCGGGCGATCCTGGACACCGCGATCCCGCAGGGCCGCACCGGCCTGCTGAGCCTGCTCGCGCTCGGCATGATCGCCACCGCCGTCGCCACCGGAGTCTTCGGCGTCCTCCAGACCCTGATCTCCACCACCGTCGGCCAGCGCGTCATGCACGACCTGCGGACCTCGGTCTACGAGCGGCTCCAGCGCATGTCGCTGGCCTTCTTCACCCGCACCCGCACCGGCGAGGTGCAGTCCAGGATCGCCAACGACATCGGCGGCATGCAGGCCACCGTCACCTCCACCGCGACCTCGCTGGTCTCCAACGCCACCGCCGTGATCGCCTCGGTCGTGGCGATGGCCGCCCTGGACTGGCGGCTGACCATCGTCTCGCTGCTGCTGCTCCCGCTCTTCGTGTGGATCGCCCGCCGGGTCGGCCGCGAACGCAAGAAGATCGCCACCGAGCGGCAGAAGCAGATGGCCTCGATGTCCGCCATCGTCACCGAGTCGCTGTCGGTCAGCGGCATCCTGCTCGGCCGCACCATGGGCCGCGCCGACTCCCTCACCCGCGACTTCTCCACCGAGTCCGAGCGCCTGGTCGACCTCGAAGTGCGGTCCAACATGCAGGGCCGCTGGCGGATGGCCGTGATCGGCATCGTGATGTCCGCGATGCCCGCGCTGCTGTACTGGGCCGCCGGGCTGACCACAGGACACGGCGGTCCCGCCATCTCCATCGGCACCCTGGTCGCCTTCGTCTCGCTCCAGCAGGGCCTCTTCCGGCCCACGGTCTCGCTGCTGGCCACCGGCGTGCAGGTGCAGACCTCGCTCGCCCTCTTCCAGCGCATCTTCGAATACCTCGACCTGCCGCTCGACATCACCGAGCGGCCCGGCGCGCAGAACCTGGGGGCCGTTCGAGGCGACGTCGCCTTCGAGGGCGTGGACTTCGCCTACGACCCCGAGTCCGGCGATCCGACGCTGCGCGGCATCGACGTGGCCGTGCCCGCGGGCGGCAGCCTGGCCGTCGTCGGCGCGACCGGCTCCGGCAAGAGCACCCTGAGCTATCTGGTGCCGCGCCTGTACGACGTGACGGCCGGCCGGGTCACGATCGACGGTACCGACGTCCGCGACCTGACCTTCGACACGCTGGCCGCCGCGGTCGGCGTGGTCTCCCAGGAGACCTACCTCTTCCACGCCTCGGTCGCGGAGAACCTGCGCTTCGCCAAGCCGGACGCGACCGACGAGGAGATCCACGACGCGGCCCGTGCCGCCCAGATCCACGACCACATCGTCGGGCTGCCGGACGGCTACGACACGCTCGTCGGTGAGCGCGGCTACCGGTTCTCGGGCGGCGAGAAGCAGCGGCTGGCCATCGCCCGCACGATCCTGCGGAATCCGCCGGTGCTCATCCTCGACGAGGCCACCAGCGCGCTGGACACCAGGACGGAACAGGCCGTCCAGGACGCCATCGACACCCTGTCGGCCGGGCGCACGACCCTCACCATCGCCCACCGGCTGTCCACCATCCGCGACGCCGACCAGATCGTCGTCCTCGACGCCGGGCGCATCGTCGAACGCGGCACCCACGACGAACTCCTCGCGGCGGACGGCCGTTACGCGGCGCTCGTGCGGCGTGACACGCGGATGGCCGCCAGCACGTCCTGAACCGGGCGCCGTTCCTCGCGGACCGGACATTACCGAAGAGTAAGGTGTGGGTCCGGTGGGACGCGCCCGCCGGTCAGGAGGTACGTTCCGGTGTCCGCACGGTCCGCCCGACTTCTCGCCGGCCTGCTCGCCGGCGCCGCCGTCACCCACTTCGCGCGCCCGAAGCCCTACGACGCCCTGGTGCCGTCCGCGCTCCCCGGCAGCGCCCGCACCTGGACCCGGGCAAGCGGCGCGGTGGAAGCCGCGCTGGCCGCGGCCGTCGCCCTGCCCGCCACCCGCCGCACCGGCGCCCTGCTCACAGCGGGCTTCTTCGTCGCCGTCTTCCCGGCCAACGTCAAGATGGCCTACGACTGGCGCCACCGCCGCACCCCCTACAAGGCCGCCGCCTACGCCCGGCTGCCGGTCCAGTTGCCGCTGGTGCTGTGGGCGCTGGAGGTCAGCCGCTCCGCGGCGACGGACTCACCAGGATGACGTCGAGGGTGCGGGGGCCGTGGACGCCTTCGACGCGGTCGAGTTCGATGTCGCTGGTGGCGGAGGGTCCTGAGATCCAGGTGAGGGGTCGGGTGGGGTCGAGTCGGGGGAGTGCTTGGGGGAGTGAGTCGACGATCTGGTCGGGGGTGATGACGCAGATGTGGTGGTCGGGGATGAGGGTGATGCGGCGTCGTCCTTGGTCGGGTGAGGTGTCGAGGACGATGGTGCCGGTTTCTGCGATGGCCAGGGCGCAGGCGGTGATGACGGTGTCGACGCGGTCGAGTTGGTGGGGGGTGTGGTCGGGGTCGTCGGTGAGGTGTCGGATGGTGGGGTTGATGGTGCTGGTCCAGGGGGTGGGCAGGCCGGGTGGGGTGAGCAGGGTGCGGGTGCCGTGCTGGGTGAGCAGTCGGGCGATGGTGGTGGGGAGTTCGGTGGCTGTGGTGCGGTGGACGTTGGCGCGGTA
>NZ_JBICTO010000002.1:999907-1006226 GCF_043197715.1 Streptomyces sp. NPDC049040 | reverse complement strand
TACCGCGCCAACGTCCACCGCACCACAGCCACCGAACTCCCCACCACCATCGCCCGACTGCTCACCCAGCACGGCACCCGCACCCTGCTCACCCCCCCCCGCCGGGCCCCCCCCCGGGCCCCCCCCCACCACCCCCCCCACCCCCCCCCCCCCCCCGCCCCCCCCCCCCCCCCCCCCCCCCCCCCCCCCCGGGGGGCCCCCCCCCCCCCCCCCCCCCCCCCCCCCCCCCACCGGACAACGCAGCGACTAAGGCCGATCGGAGCCGACCGCATGGGCGAGCAGACCGTCACCCGCTTCCCGCAGGAGATCCTGGAGCAGTACGCCGGGCTCGGCATCGACCTCCAGGCGCTCTTCTCCGCCGGGCACCTGGGTGAGCGGATGGGCATCAGGATCCTGGAGGCGTCGCCCGACAAGGTGGTCGGCACGATGCCGGTCGAGGGCAACACCCAGCCGTACGGGCTGCTGCACGGCGGCGCCTCCGCCGTCCTGGCCGAGACCCTGGGGTCCGTCGGGGCGATGCTGCACGGCGGGCCCGGCAAGCTCGCGGTCGGTGTCGACCTCAACGCCACGCACCACCGGGGCATGCGCTCGGGGCTGGTCACCGGCACCGCCACCCCGGTGCACCGCGGCCGGTCGTCGGCGACCTACGAGGTCGTGATCACCGACGACAGCTCGGGCAAGCGGGTCTGCACCGCCCGCCTGACCTGCATGCTCCGCCCCTCGGGGCCCGCAGCGACGGCCTGAGCGGAGCCGGTGTGACCCGATCGGGTCCTGGTGGACCTGGGCGAAGGTGAGTACCCCGGGTGGGATTCGAACCCACGCTGGATGCTGTTTGAGAGCACTGCCTCTTCCGCTGGGCTACCGGGGCTCCTTCGCAGCGCAGGCCCGCAGCGGGCCTGGCGTGGTCCAACCTTAGCGGAGCTAGGTAGGCTCTAGGAGCAGCACCCCGCCTGAAACGAGGAGCACCGTGAGCGCCCCCGACGAGTCCGCCGCTCAGCCCGACAAGCAGCCCGACGACAGGTCCGGCACGCAGCCCGACGACCGGTCCGCCGGGGAGCAGGAGCAGACCCACGTACCTCCGCTGACCACCCGGGTCGTGATCGCCGAGGACGAGGCGCTGATCCGGCTGGACCTGAAAGAGATGCTGGAGGAGGAGGGCTACTCCGTCGTCGGCGAGGCCGGGGACGGCGAGACGGCGGTCAAGCTCGCCGAGGAGCACCGGCCCGACCTGGTGATCCTGGACGTGAAGATGCCGGTGCTCGACGGGATCTCGGCGGCGGAGCGCATCGCGGGCGAGAAGCTGGCGCCGGTGCTGATGCTGACCGCGTTCTCGCAGCGGGAGCTGGTGGAGCGGGCCAGGGACGCCGGGGCCATGGCGTATCTGGTGAAGCCGTTCAGCAAGAGCGATCTGGTGCCGGCGATCGAGATGGCGGTGAGCCGTTTCCAGGAGCTGCGCGCGCTGGAGGCGGAGATCGCGGATCTGTCGCTGCGGCTGGAGACCCGCAAGCTGGTGGACCGGGCGAAGAGCGTGCTCCAGACCAAGTACGGGCTGACCGAGCCCGCGGCCTTCCGCTGGATCCAGAAGACGTCGATGGACCGGCGGATGTCGATGCAGGCGGTCGCGCAGGCCGTGATCGAAGAGGTCGCCGAGTAGGACCCGGCCGGCGGCGCCGGTCCTGCTGCCGACCGCGACCGAGGGGCCGCACCCGGTGTCGGGTGCAGCCCCTCGGTCGTGGCCGGGCCGGGGTCAGTCCTCGCCGAGGTAGGTCTTGCGGACGCCCTCGTCGTGCAGCAGGTCCTGGCCGGTGCCGGAGAGTTTGATGGAGCCGACCTCCATCACATGGGCCTGGTCGGCGAGCGACAGGGCGGCCTGGGCGTTCTGCTCGACGAGCAGGATCGTGGTGCCCTGCGCCTTGAGCTCGACGATGGTGGCCATGATCTTCTGCATCATGATCGGCGAGAGGCCCATCGACGGCTCGTCGAGCATGAGCAGCTTCGGCTGGCACATCAGGGCCCGCCCCATGGCGAGCATCTGCTGCTCGCCGCCGGACAGGGTGCCGGCCGCCTGCTTACGGCGTTCGCCGAGGATCGGGAAGAGCTCGTAGGCGCGCTCGATGTCCTTGGTGATGCCGGCCGCGTCCTTGCGGAGGTAGGCGCCGAGCTGCAGGTTCTGCTCGATGGTGAGCCGGGGGAAGATGTGCCGGCCCTCGGGCGAGTGGGCGAGGCCCAGCGAGACGATCTTGTGCGGCGGGACCCTGGTGAGGTACCTGCCGTCGAAGAGGATCTTGCCGCCGGTGGGCTTGAGCAGACCGCTGAGGGTGCGCAGCGTGGTCGTCTTGCCTGCGCCGTTGGTGCCGATCAGGGTGACCACCTGGCCGGCCTCGACGGAGAAGGAGATGCCCTTGACGGCCTCGATCTTGCCGTACGCGACGCGCAGGTTCTCCACTTCGAGCAGTGCGGTCATCGGTCGTTCTCCTGCTCGCCGGTCGTGTTCTGCCCGTCCTCGGGCGCCCCTTCGAAGGGTTCGCCGAGGTAGGCGGCGATGACCCGTTCGTCCTGCTGTACGACCTCGGAGGTGCCCTCGACCAGCTTCTCGCCCTGGACGAGGACGGTGACCCGGTCGCACAGGTTGAAGATGAACCGCATGTCGTGCTCGATGACGAGGACGGCGATGCCCTGGTCGCGCACCGCGAGGACGAGTTCCTCGGTCGCCCTGGTCTCCTGCGGGTTCATGCCCGCGGTGGGCTCGTCGAGCAGCAGCAGCCCCGGCTCGCTGGCCAGCGCACGGGCGATCTCCAGCTTGCGCTGCTCGCCGTAGGGCAGGTTGCGGGCCAGGTGGTCGGCCTTGGCGGCCAGGCCGGTGAACTCCAGCAGCTCCATCGCCCTGGCCCGGGACCTGGCCTCGGCCCGGTGGTAGCCGGGGCCGCGGACGAGCGCGGACATCAGGCCTTCGCGGGTGCGGGTGTGCCGTCCGACCAGGACGTTCTCCAGCACCGTCATGTTGGCGAACAGCCGGATGTTCTGGAAGGTGCGGGCGATGCCCGCCTTGGTGACCAGGTGCGGCTTGGGCGGCAGCACCTCGCCGCGGAAGCTGACGGTGCCCTCGGTGGGGACGTACAGGCCGGTGAGGCAGTTGAAGAAGGTGGTCTTGCCCGCGCCGTTGGGGCCGATCAGGCCGACGATCTCGCCGGTGTTGACGGTGAGGTCGACGTCGCGGACGGCGGTGAGGCCGCCGAACCGCATGACGACGCCGCTGGCCTGGAGCAGCGGGCCGCTGTCGGGCGCCTGCTCCGGGGTGGGCTGGTGCGGAATGGTGGTGGTCATGGTGTCCTTCACGCCCCTGCCGTGCCGGCGGAGACGGTGTCGTCGCCGAGGGTGCGGCTGCCGGGCGTGGTGGCCTCGTCCTCGTGGAATTCCAGCTGCCTGCGCCGGTTGGCGATGATGCCCTCGGGCCGGAAGCGCATGATCAGGACCAGGGCGATGCCGAAGGCGAAGAGTTCGTACTTCGCGAGGAAGTCGAGCTTCTCCGGGATGACGTAGAGCAGGGCCGCACCCAGGATCGGGCCGCTGACCGTGCCCATGCCGCCCAGGACCACGGCGGCGAGCAGGAAGGCGGAGTTCGGCGGCACCGAGCCGGAGAAGACGTACGGGTCGGGCACGACGCTGTTGGTGACGTGCGCGCTGACCGTGCCGGCCAGGCCGGCCAGCGAGGCGCCGAGCGCGAAGGCGACCAGCTTGACCCGGAAGCCGTTGATGCCCATGGCGGTGGCCGCGGTCTCGTCCTCCCGGATGGCGATCCAGGAGCGGCCGATGCGGGAGTCGGAGGCCCGGGTGAAGACGAGCACCACGATCACGGTGATGACCAGCATCAGCAGGTAGTAGTTGGCGAACCGGCCCAGGGTGAAGGAGCCGATGTCGTGCGAGGTGCCGAGGTTGTACCCGAAGATCGACAGGTCCGGGATCTGCGCGATGCCGTTCGGGCCGTTGGTGACCTGGGGGCCGCTGACGCCGTCGAGGTTCTTCACGACGATCCGGAAGATCTCACCGAAGCCGAGGGTGACGATGGCCAGGTAGTCGCCGCGCAGCCGCAGGGTCGGTGCGCCGATGAGGACGCCGAAGACCAGGGCGGCGGCGGCACCGGTGAGCGCCGCGGCCCAGAACGGGAACTGCACGCCGGACCAGATCGAGTACTGGGAGCCGGAGACCAGTGCCGCGGTGTAGGCGCCGACGCCGAGGAAGGCGACGTAGCCGAGGTCGAGCAGGCCGGTGAGGCCGACGACGATGTTCAGGCCGAGCGCGACGGTGCCGACGATCAGGACGCTGACGCCGAGGTTGGCCCAGTGCTCGTTGTTCTGCGCGAAGGGGTACGCGATGGCGGCCAGGATGCCGACGCTGGAGGAGAAGACGCGGTTCTCCCGGGTGAGCTGCTGGAACTGCCGCAGCAGACCTGCCGCGCCCAGGCCCCAGAAGCCGAAGGCGACCACGATCATGTAGCCGATGAAGATGTCGCTGTAGGTGGTGGCCAGGCCGAAGGTGAGGATCTTCAGCCCGGCGGCGAAGACCGCCACGATGGCCGCCCGCTGCAGCCACACGTTGAGCCGGCGCGGGTCGGGCACCTTGATGTCGCCGTGGCTGACCCGCACTTCGCGCAGCCAGCGGTAGGCGGCGACGATCAGCGCGAAACGGCCGAAGGAGCCGAGTTCGACGTATTCGGCGTCCTCCTCGTCGCGCGGGTGGCGGTCGATCGGCAGCGCCAGCGCGCCGGCGAGGAGGGCGAGGCTGCCGACCGCGGCGACGAAGGCGCCGGGGTCGAGGTTCGCCAGGCCGCCGAGCTTGGCGGCGATGTCGATCACCGTGTACCAGGTGGTGCCGAGGGTGCCGACGGCCAGCAGCAGCACCGAGTTGTTCGAGCGGCTGGGGTTGAGCCAGGCCAGGCCCTTGACCTCGAAGGCGCCGAGCGCGACGACGCCGGTGATGATGGCGCCGATCAGCGTCATGATCTGGAGGCCGCCCGGATACCCGCTGACGGTGAGGTCACCGGGGAACTCGGTGGTGTAGGTCCAGGACATGAAGGTCGAGGCGATCGAGGCGACCACGCCGACCAGTGTCAGCAGCCGGGCGGCGTTGAGCGGCAGCGGGATGTACGGCTGGGTCCAGCGGGCGCCCGGGGTGGTGACGGTCATGGCCGCCGCGTCGGTGGAGAGGTCGGTCATCGCGATCACGCCCTGTCCGCGACGCGCTCGCCCAGCAGGCCCTGGGGCCTGACCAGCAGGACGATGATGAGCAGGACGAAGGCCCACACGTTGGCCCAGCTGCCGCCGCCCAGCTGCTCCATGCCGGGGATGTTGGAGATGTAGGCGGAGGCGCAGGATTCCGCGATGCCCAGGACGAGGCCGCCGAGCATGGCGCCGTAGATGTTGCCGATGCCGCCGAGCACGGCGGCGGTGAAGGCCTTCAGACCGGCCTGGAAGCCCATGTCGTACTTGATCTGGCCGTACTTGAGGCCGGACGCGAGGCCGGCGACGGCGGCGAAGAAGCCGCCGATGGCGAAGGCGATCACGATGATGCGGTTGGTGTCGATGCCCATGAGCTGCGCGGTGTCCGGGTCCTGCGCGGTGGCCTGCATGGCGCGGCCGGTGCGCGAGGTGCGGACGAAGGCGGCGAGTCCCGCCATGCAGACCACGGCGGCGACGACCAGGAAGATGTCACCGCTCTGGATGTCGACGGACCCGACGTGGAAGGGGCCGCCGGGCAGCGTCGGGAAGGGCTTGCCGCTGGTGGCGTCGGGATACCACAGGAAGACTGCCTGCTGGAGTGCGAGCGAGAGGCCGATGGCGGTGATCAGCGGCGCGAGTCGTGGGGCGTGCCGCAGCGGCCGGTACGCGAGTCTTTCCGCGCCCACCGCGATCAGTACGGACACGATGGCGCCGCCGGCCAGCATGAGCGGCAGGGCCGCCCAGATGGACATGCCGTCGGGAAGGTTCGTGTAGACCGCGAGGGCGCCGAACCCGCCGGTCATGTAGATCTCGCCGTGGGCGAAGTTGATGAGCTGGACGATGCCGTACACCATCGTGTAGCCGATGGCGATGAGCCCGTACATCGAGCCGATGAACAGCCCGTTGGCCAGCTGTTGCGGCAGGGTGTGCACCGCATGGCCTCCATGTCGCTGAGAGCAGGTGGGGAGCGGGGACGGTGGTGCGGCGCCCCTGACGGGGACACGCGGGGGTGCGGGCCGCGGGGGGGGGGGGGGGGGGCCCCCCGGCCCCCGGGGGGGGGGGGGGGGGGGACCGCGTTATAGACCGCCATTCAAGCCACACCA
>NZ_JBICTO010000002.1:962101-999897 GCF_043197715.1 Streptomyces sp. NPDC049040 | reverse complement strand
CTGCGCCCCCCCGGGGGGGGCGCGGGGGGGGGGGGGGGGGGGGGGGGGGGGGGCCCCCCCCGGGGGCCCGGGGGGGGGGGGGGCCGGGGGGGGGGGGGGGGCGGCCCCCCCGGCACCGGGTGGTGCGGGGTGGGTCAGCCGGTGTAGACGCCGGACTTGACGGCGACCCACTTGCCGGACTTGACCTGGTAGACGGTCAGCTGCTTGTTGGTGGTGTCACCGAACTCGTCGAAGGACACGTGGCCTGCGACGCCTTCGAGGTCGGTCTTCTGCACCGCGTCGATGAGCGCCTTGCGGGCGTCGGGCATGGCCGGCAGCTTGCCGCCGTTCGCGTCCATGACGACCTTGACGGCCTTGATGATCGCGGTGGTGGCGTCGTAGGTGTAGCCGCCGTAGGTGCCGTAGTCACCCGGGTACTTCTTGGCCTTGTAGGTGTTGATGAAGTCGGTGGCCGTCTTCAGCGTGGTGACCGGGACGCCGACCGAGGTGACCAGGTCGCCCTCCGCGGCCGCACCCGCGGTGGTGATGTACGTGTCGGAGTACATGCCGTCGCCGCCCATCAGCGGGATCTTGACGCCGGCCGCCTTGAGTTGCTTGGTGATGAGCTCGGACTCGTCGTACTGGCCGCCGTAGTAGACCATGTCGGCGTGCGAGTTCTTGATCTTCGTGACCAGGGTCGAGAAGTCGTTGTCACCGGTGTTGACGTGGTCGGTGCCGGCGATCTTGCCGCCCAGGCTGCTGAACTTCTGCTTGAAGATGGCCGCGAGGCCGGCGCCGTAGGTCTGCTTGTCGTCGACGACGAAGGCGCTCTTCTTCTTGATGGCGTTGAAGGCGTAGTCGCCCGCGAAGCCGCCCTGGTTGGCGTCGGTGGTGGCGGTGCGGAAGTAGGTGGGGAACGGCCGGGTCTTCTTGCCGGTCGCCCAGTCCTTGCCCTGCGTCAGCGCCGGGTTGGTGTTGGCGGGCGAGATCTCCACCATGTTGGCGCTGGCGAAGACCTGCTGCATCGACACGGCGACGCTGGAGTTCAGCGGGCCGATCGCGGCGATGACGGAGTTGTCCGAGGTGAAGGCGGTGGCGTTCTGCTGGCCGGTGGCCGGCTGCGCCTTGTCGTCCTTGGCCTGGATCTTGAAGGTGACGCCGGGAACGAGGTTCTTCGCGTTGGCGTCGTCGACCGCGATCTGGGCACCGAACTGGAGCCCGAGGCCCGTGGCCGAGTTCTGTCCGGTCAGCGGTGCGTCGACGCCGATCACCACGGTGACGTTGCTCGCGGCACTGGTGGTGCTGCCGCCCGAGCCGCCGGTGCTGCCACCCTTGTCGCCGTCGTCGCTGCGCGAGCCGCAAGCAGTGAGAGTAAGGGCTCCTGTGGTGAGTACGGAGGTCAGAATCAGCAAGGAACGGTGTCGCACGGTCAGTCCTTTCCCCTGGCGCGGCCGTCTCTGATGAGTGGCCGAGTCGTGCGCTGGAACCCGAACTGACAAATCCGGTGGCGCGGTGACTGGCCGTGACTCTAGGCCCGGTTCGGGGAGTGAGGCAGAGGTGCGGGGAAGAGTGTGACTGTCTTGTTATGCCAATCGGAAACTCTTGAGCTTCACTTGAGATTCGGCGGGGCTTTTGGGTGCATTGCTCCCCTGTCCGGATGCTGAGAACCCGCACTTCCGGTGGCGCGTAGGCGACTTGTCACCGGTCAACCGTCCCATCCGGCCGGAACCCGGCGGATCGGGCCGGACGAATACCGGCGCGAGCCCCCGGCGGGGACCCGCGGCTGCCCCGATCCGGTTTCCCTATTGCGCCCGTGTTACGGAGCGTTAATTGCGGTCGAACAACATTTTCCGGCCGCGCGAAAGGTCGCGCCCCCGGCGGCCGTTGCCGTCGGAGGCGCGGAGAAGTCAGGACCAATATGGCCGTGACGCATTACGACTTCGGGGAGTCGTCCTCGCCGATGTGGTGGACCCGGACCATATTGGTGGTGCCCGACATCGCGGGCGGGGACCCGGCGGTGATGATGACGACGTCGCCCTTCTTGCAGCGGCCGATCCGCAGCAGCTCCTCGTCCACCTGCTGGACCATCTCGTCGGTCGTCTGCACCGTCGGGCCGAGGAAGGTCTCCACGCCCCAGGTGAGGTTCAGCTGCGAGCGGGTCGCCGGCTCGGGTGTGAAGGCCAGCACCGGGATCGGCGAGCGGTAGCGGGACAGCCGGCGGACGGTGTCGCCCGACTGCGTGAAGGCGACCAGGAAGCGCGCGCCGAGGAAGTCGCCCATCTCGGCGGCCGCCCTGGCGACCGCGCCGCCCTGGGTCCGCGGCTTGTTCCGATCGGTCAGCGGCGGCAGCCCGGCGGTCAGCATGTCCGCCTCGGCGGCGGCCACGATCCGCGACATGGTCTTGACCGTCTCGATCGGATACTTGCCGACGCTGGTCTCGCCGGAGAGCATCACCGCGTCGGTGCCGTCCATCACCGCGTTGGCCACGTCGCTGGCCTCGGCGCGGGTGGGGCGGGAGTTGTCGATCATCGACTCCAGCATCTGGGTGGCGACGATGACCGGCTTGGCGTTGCGCTTGGCGAGCTTGACGGCGCGCTTCTGCACCAGCGGGACCGCCTCGAGCGGCATCTCCACCCCGAGGTCGCCGCGGGCGACCATGATGCCGTCGAAGGCGTCCACGATCTCCTCGAGGTTGTCGACCGCCTGCGGCTTCTCGATCTTGGCGATCACCGGGACCCTGCGGTCCTCCTCCGCCATGATCCGCAGCACGTCCTCGACGTCCCGCCCGGAGCGGACGAAGGACAGCGCGATGACGTCGGCGCCGGTCCGCAGGGCCCAGCGCAGGTCGCGGATGTCCTTGTCGGACAGCGCGGGCACCGAGACCGCGACACCGGGCAGGTTCAGGCCCTTGTTGTCCGAGATCATGCCGCCCTCGATGCACATGGTGTGCACCCGCGGCCCCTCCACGTCGGTGACCTCCAGGGTGACCCGGCCGTCGTCGACCAGGATGCGCTCGCCGCGCGCGACATCGGCGGGCAGCCCCTTGTAGGTCGTGCCGCAGATCTGCTGGTCACCCTCGATGTCGTCGGCGGTGATGGTGAACTCGTCGCCGCGTTCAAGGAGTACCGGGCCTTCGGCGAAACGCCCGAGCCTGATCTTCGGGCCCTGAAGGTCGACCAGGATGCCGACGCTGCGACCGGTCTCGTCGGAGGCCTTGCGCACCCGTCGGTAGCGGTCCTCGTGCTCGGCGTAGCTTCCGTGGCTCAGATTCAGTCGTGCCACGTCCATCCCGGCCTCGACCAGTGCCTTGATCTGGTCGTAGGAGTCGGTCGCGGGACCCAGGGTGCAGACAATTTTCGCTCGGCGCATGTATCGAGCGTATGACTTACTCGTTGGTAGCCGTGACCACTGGGGGCAACTGCCCAACGACACCTGGATTAACGATTGTTGACAACTCTCGAACTGTGCGGGCAGCCGCTCGGATGAGCGCCGGGACGGGCCGCGGGGCCGCCTGGGGGTGCGCGGGCGGCCGACAGCAGCCGTCAACCTGCGGGGTCTGTTGCGAAGGCCCTCTCCTGGTCCAGAATCTACGCGCGTTGTGCCCTCCGCACGCCCGTGAACGTCAAGGAGACGAGATGCCGCTCAACCGCAGGGACTTCATCAACCGCTCGGCCGCCACCGGCGCCGGCGTGGCGCTGGCCGGCACCGCGGGCACGGTCGCCGCGGCAGGCCCCGCACAGGCCTCACAGGAGCACCACGACCACGGCCACGACCACCGGCCGAAGACGTTCAGCCTGCGGGTGCTGGGCACCACCGACCTGCACGGGCACGCCCTGAACTGGGACTACTTCACCAACGCCGAGTACGATGACGCCACCCACAACGACGTCGGCCTGGCCAAGGTCGCCACCCTCGTCGAGCAGGCCCGCGCCGAGAAGGGCCACGACCGTACGCTGCTGATCGACGCGGGCGACATCATCCAGGGCACCCAGCTGTCGTACTACTACGCCCGGGTGGAGCCGATCACCGGCGGCCGGCGCGGGCCGCGGCACCCGATGGCCCTTGCCATGAACCAGATGAAGTACGACGCCGCCGCTCTGGGCAACCACGAGTTCAACTACGGCATCCCGCTACTGCGGGCCTTCCAGGACCAGTGCGACTTTCCACTGCTCGCCGCCAACGCGGTGGACGCCACCACCCTCAAGCCCGCCTTCCCGCCCTACCTGGTCAAGGAGATCAAGGTGCACGGCGGCCCGCCGGTGAAGGTCGGCATCCTCGGCCTGACCAACCCCGGCATCGCCATCTGGGACAAGGCCAACGTGCAGGGCAGGATGTCCTTCCCCGGCCTGGTGGAGCAGGCGAAGGTCTACGTGCCCAAGCTGCGCGCGCTGGGCTGCGACGTGGTGGTCTGCACCGACCACTCGGGCCTCGACGGCAGCACCAGCTACGGCGACGCCGTGCCGTACCCGGAGAACGCCTCGTCCCTGGTGGCCGCCCAGGTGCCCGGCATCGACGCGATCCTGGTCGGCCACACCCATGTCGAGCGCCCGCAGACGCTGGTCGTCAACGAGCAGACCGGCAAGACCGTGGTGCTCTCCGAGCCGCTGATGTGGGGCATGCGGCTGTCGGTCTTCGACATCGACCTGACCTTCGACCGCGGCCGCTGGCACGTCTCCTCGGTCACCGCCGAGGTGCGCAACGCCAACACCGTGGCCGAGGACCCGCACGTCGCCAAGCTGGTGCGCGACGAGCACCAGAAGGTCGTGGACTACGTCAACCAGGTGGTCGGCACCTGCACCGTGGCCATGTCAGCGGCGGAGTCCACCTACAAGGACACCCCGATCATCGACTTCATCAACCTGGTGCAGTCCGACACGGTGAAGGCGGCCCTGGCCGGCACCGAGTACGCCTCACTGCCGGTGCTGTCCGAGGCCTCGCCCTTCTCCCGGACCGCCGCGATCCCGGCCGGGCAGGTCTCGCTGCGCGACGTGGCCGGGCTCTACGTCTACGAGAACACCCTGGACGCCAAGATCCTCACCGGCGCGCAGGTCAAGGACTACCTGGAGTGGTCGGCGGCGTACTTCGTGCAGACCGCGCCCGGCGCCCCCGTCGACGTCACGAAGATCACCAATGCCGGCAACACCCCGGACTACAGCTACGACGTGCTCAGCGGGGTGTCGTACGACATCG
This sequence comes from Streptomyces sp. NPDC049040, assembly GCF_043197715.1. Lineage (NCBI taxonomy): Bacteria > Bacillati > Actinomycetota > Actinomycetes > Kitasatosporales > Streptomycetaceae > Streptomyces > Streptomyces sp. NPDC049040. Next base: position 994,728 of record NZ_JBICTO010000002.1, on the reverse strand, counting down.
ACATCTCGCAGCCGGCCGGTTCGCGGATCGTGAACCTCACGGCGGGCGGCGCCCCGGTCGACCCGGCCGCACGGTTCGTCCTCGCGGTGAACAACTACCGCTCCAGCGGCGGCAGCAACTACCCGCACGTGGCGGCCGCCCAGTCGGTGTGGTCGAACTCCGACGAGATCCGCAACACGATCATCGCCTGGGTGCAGGCGCACGGCTCGATCGACCCGTCGGCGTTCGGCGGCGACGAGTGGCGGCTCACCCGCGCCGGAGTGCCGCTGTTCTCGTAGGGACGTCGCAGGCGGACGCGCCGTCGAGGCCGAACGTGGTGAAGGCTGTCCTGGCCGGCAGCGGGTAGTGCTCCGCTCCGGTCAGCAGCCCCGTCAGGTCGTTCAGCACGACGGCCGACCGCCAGGCGGCCAGGCCCAGGTCCGGGGCGCCGACGCCGTGGGTGTGGCGTTCGGCGTTCTGGACGTAGATCCGGCCGGTGACGTGCCGGTCGAGCTCCAGCCGGTGCCTGGCGTCGATCCGCGGCCGGCCCGCCTCGTCCCTGAGCACATGGGCGTCCAGCTGGCCGAGCAGCTGGTCGAGCGGGCGCTCGCGGTAGCCGGTGGCGATCACCACCGCGCTGGTCACCATCCGGGTTCGGGTGCCCTGGTCGGCGTGCTCCAGGTGCAGTTCGACGCCCGAGGTGCCGATCCGGCCCGCGGTGCGCACGGTGACGCCCGGGGTGAGGACCGCGTCCGGCCAGCCGCCGTCCAGGCTGCGGCGGTAGAGCTCGTCGTGGATCGCGGTGATGGTCTCGGTGTCGATGCCCTTGTGCAGCTGCCACTGCTGCGGCACCAGCCGGTCGCGCACCGGCTCGGGCAGGCCGTGGAAGTAGCGCGCGTAGTCGGGCGTGAAGTGTTCCAGGCCGAGCTTGCTGTACTCCATCGGCGCGAAGGCGGGGGTGCGCGCCAGCCAGGTGATCGCCTCCCGGCCCGAGGGCCGGGCCCGCAGCAGGTCGAGGAAGACCTCGGCGCCGGACTGCCCCGAGCCGATCACGGTGATGTGCTCGGCGGCCAGCAGCCGCTCCCGCTGCGGCAGGTAGTCCGCCGAGTGCACCACGGGGACGGTCGGCGACTCGGCGAGCGGGCGCAGCGCCTCGGGCACGTAGGGTGCGGTGCCGATGCCGAGCACCAGGTGGCGCGCGTAGGTGCGGCCCAACGCCTCGGCCTCGCCGTGCACGTCGAGCTGGGTGTGGTCGACCTCGAAGTGGCCGCGCTCGGCGTCCCAGCGCACGGTGTCCACCTGCTGCCCGAAGCGGGTGGACGGCAGCGCGTCGGCGACCCACCGGCAGTAGGCGTCGTATTCGGCCCTGTGCACGTGGAAGCGCTCGGCGAAGTAGAACGGGAACAGCCGCTCGCGGGCCTTGAGGAAGTTCAGAAACGACCAGCGGCTGGCCGGGTCGGCGAGGGTCACCAGGTCGGCGAGGAAGGGCACCTGCAAGGTGGCGCCGTCGACCAGCAGGCCGGGGTGCCAGTGGAAGGCCTGCCGCTGGTCGTAGAAGGCCGTGGTCAGACCGGGTACGGCGTCGGCGAGGGCGGCGAGCGACAGGTTGAAGGGCCCGATGCCGACGCCCAGCAGGTCGAAGGGCTCCCGCTCCTGGTCGGGTGCGGCGTGCGGGTCCTGTTCCTGGCCCTGCTCCGGTGGGGTCGCGGCGTTCATCGGTGCTGCCTTCCTCTCGGGCTTGTCGGGTACGGCGCCGGGCCGGTCACGGCGCCGCCGGGGCCTGTCTGGCCTGTCCGTCGGTCACCAGCCTGAGCAGGGCGTCGATGTCCTGCGGGCGGATGTGCGGGTTGAGCAGGGTCGCCTTGAGCCACAGCCGGCCGCCCGCCGTGGCCCGGCCGAGCACCGCCCGGCCCTCGTACATCAACTCCCGCCGCAGGGCTGCCACCTGGTCGTCGTCGGCGCCCGCCGGGCGGAAGAGCACGGTGCTGATCGAGGGCCGCGCGTGCAGGTCGAGCGCCGGGTGCCGGTCGACCGCGTCGGCCATCTCGCGGGCGTGCCCGCAGACGGTGTCCACCAGGGCGCCCAGGCCCTCGCGCCCCAGCGCCCGCAGGGTGACGGCGATCTTCAGCACGTCGGGCCTGCGGGTGGTGCGCAGGGAGCGCCCGAGCATGTCGGGCAGGCCGGCCTCGGTGTCGTCTGTGGCGTTGAGGTAATCCGCCTTGTGCCCCAGCGGGCGCAGCGCGGCACCGTCGGGTACGGCCAGCAGGCCGGCCGCGACCGGCTGCCAGCCGAGCTTGTGCAGGTCGACGGTGACCGACACCGCGGACTGGAGCCCGTCGAGCTTGCCCGCCTCGTGCCGGCTGAACAGCAGCGGGCCGCCGTAGGCCGCGTCGACGTGCAGTTCCGCGCCGTGCCGGGTGGCGGCCTGCGCCAGCTGCGGCAGCGGGTCGATCGCGCCGGTGTCGGTGGTGCCCGCGGTCGCCACCAGCAGGGCGCGGCCGGGGAGTTCGTCGAGGGCGGCGTCCACCGCGGCGGGGTCGAGGAGCCCGGCGGGGGTGTCCACGACGACCGGCCGGGGCAGGCCGAGCAGCCAGGCCGCGCGCTGCACGCTGTGGTGGGCGTTGGCCCCGCACACCACCTGTACCCGAGGGCCGCCCGCGGCGCGTTCCCTGGCCAGCAGCAGCGCCAGCTGGTTGGACTCGGTGCCGCCTGTCGTCATCAGCGCGTCGGGGGCCGGCAGGTCCGGGTAGACCACCGCGGCGAGCGCGGCGGCGACGCGGGTCTCGATCTCGGTGGCGGCCGGTGCCTGGTCCCAGGAGTCCAGCGACGGGTTGAGCGAGGCCGCGGCGAGTTCCGCTGCCGCGGCCAGGGCGATCGGCGGGCAGTGCAGATGGGCGGCGCAGTACGGGTCCGCCGGTTCCGCCGCGCCCCGCGCCATCTCCCGGACCAGGGTGTGCAAGGCCTCGTGCGCCCCGGTGCCGTGGCCGGGCAGCGGTCTGCCGAGTGCGCCGGCCACCCGTCTCGCGGTCTCCTTCGGGCCGCCCGCCGGCAGCGGGCCGCCGCGGGCCGCTGCGCCCTCCTCGAGCGCGGACAGCACCGTGTCGACCAGGGGCCGCAGTTCCGAGGGGCCGTGCCGGCCGCCCGCCAGGCCGGGCATCTCCTTCAACCGTCCTCCACCGCCGTTCTTTTCTCCCCCAGCACAACGACCCACGCCGCGTGTCGGTACGCCCCTTTCCCCCCGGGGCCCTGGTGGGTGGCCGGTCGCGCGGTTCCCCCGGCCGCTGAAAAAACGCTCATCCCCCGAGCGGGGCGGCCCCCGCGAGGGGCGACCGGCGCGCGGCGACGGGAAAGGCGGCGCGTCAACCCGCCGGCTCCTCCCCGGGGCGCGGGAAGATCCGGGGCCGGCCCCGCGCCCGGTGGCGGAGGAGGGGGCCGGCCCCGCGGGAGGGGACGGGCCGGACCCGTGGAAGGGGAGGGTCAGGCCGCGCGGATGCGGAGGGTGCGGGCCAGGTCGTCGAGGCGGTCGGCCAGCGTGCGCCGCAGCGCGGGGGTGACGGCCGGGCCGTCCAGGCACTCGCGCCCCAGCCGCAGGGTCTCGGCCGCGACAGCGGTGTGCGGGAAGGCCACCCGCCCGGCGAGCTCCGCGATGGCGGTGCCGCGCCGGGCGGCCAGCGGCACGACTTCGGCGAAGTAGCGCGCGACGTAGTCCGCGGTGAGCGCGGTGTGCTCCGGGTGCCAGAAGCCCTGCGCGTTCGCCGTGACCAGGTAGTTCGACTGCGAGTCGTCGTGGAACATCGCCTCCCACGCGGCAGCCTTGGCCGCCGGGTCCGGCAGCGCCGCCCGGCACCTGGCCGCCCCCTCGCGCCCGACGGCGCTGGGGTCGCGGGCGAGTTCCGCGTCGATGTCGGCGGGCCCCGCCGCGCCGAGCACGGCGAGCCGCAGCAGCATCCGCCAGCGCAGTTCGGGGTCCAGCGGCGGGCCGCCGGGGATCTCGCCCAGGTCGTACCAGCCGCGCAGCTCCTCCGTGTCGTCCTGGCCGAGTGCCGCGTCGACCAGGGTGCGGGTGGCGCTGAGCCTGGTGCCGTCGAGCCCCGCGGCGAGCAGCGCCCTGGCGGTGCCTGCGAGGGTCCGCAGCGCCTCGGGGCGCAGCGCCGGGTCGAGGAAGTGGTCGGTGAGCGGGCCGCGGCAGAAGGTGAGGACGGCGTCCACGATGCTCGGGTCGCTCTCCCCCGGCAGGTGCGCCGCGGTCAGCGCGAGGTGGTCGGACGGTGTGATGCCCCCGTCGCGTACGAGGTCGCGCGCGGCGTTCCAGGCGACCGCCCGGCCGAGCGGGTCGGGCAGCCCGCCGAGGGTGTCCCGCAGCGTCGCCCAGGACTGCGGGTCGAAGTGGACCTTGGCGAAGGTCAGGTCGCCGTCGTTGAGCAGGACCAGGTCGGGCGGCGGCCCTGCCAGGTCGTGGTGCTCGACGACGGCGCCCGCGGCGATGTCGACGGTGAGCCGGTCGCGCAGCACGAGCGACCCGGGGGCGGCGAAGGCCCGGTCGTAGAGGCCGACCCCGATCCGGTGCGGGCGGTGCCCGCGGTGGCCGATCTCCAGCCGCCAGCCGCCCTCGGGTCCGCCGGGGGCCACCGCGGGGGTCAGCGTGTCCATGCCCGTGGTGCGCAGCCAGGCCGCCGCCCAGGCGGGGAGGTCGCGGTCGGTGGCGGTGCCGAGGGAGTCGAGGAACTCGGCGAGGGTGGCATTGCCGAAGCGGTGCCGCGCGAAGTGCGTGTTGAGTCCGGCGGTGAAGGCCTTGGGGCCGAGCCAGGCGACCAGCTGGCGCAGCGCGGAGGCGCCCTTGGCGTAGGAGATGCCGTCGAAGTTGTTCAGCGCGGACGCGGTGTCCGGCACCGCCTCGGAGTCGGGCGCGACCGGGTGCGTGGAGGGGCGCTGGTCGGCGTCGTAGCCCCAGGACTTGCGGGCGACCGCGAAGTCGGTCCAGGTGCCGGTGAAACCGGTGGCCTCGGAGAGCACCTGGGTGCCCATGTACTCGGCGAAGGACTCGTTGAGCCAGATGTCGTCCCACCAGCGCAGCGTGACGAGGTTGCCGAACCACATGTGCGCCATCTCGTGGGCGATGACCACCCCGCGGTACTGCGCCTCGACCGGCGTGACAGCCGACCGGTGCACGAAGTCCTCGCGGAAGGTGACCAGTCCTGGGTTCTCCATCGCCCCGGCGTTGAACTCAGGGACGAAGGCCTGGTCGTAGGAGTCGTAGGGGTACGGCTCGCCGAACAGCTCGTGGTAGCGGTCGAAGCAGCGCCGGGTGATGTCGAGGATCGCGGGCGCGTCGTGGTCGAGGTACGCGGCCATCGAGCGGCGGCAGTGCAGGCCGAACGGCAGCCCGGCGTGCTCGGTGCGCACCGAGTGCCAGGGGCCCGCGGCGACGGCGACGAAGTAGGTGGCGAGCGGCGGGGTGGTGGCGAGCTGCCAGCGGCCCGGCGCGGTCCTGGTGGCGATGCCGTTGCCGAGGACGGTCCACTCCCGCGGTGCGCTCACCGCGACGTCGAAGACCGCCTTGAGGTCGGGCTGGTCGAAGGACGCGGCGACCCGCTGCATGTCGTTCATGAACAGCTGGGTGTAGAGGTAGGTCTCGCCGTCCTCAGGGTCGGTGAAGCGGTGCATGCCCTCACCGGTGCGCGAGTAGGGCATGTCCGCCTCGACCCGCAGCTCGTGCTCGCCCTCGGCGAGGCCGGCCAGCGGCAGCCGGTTGTCGCGGAGCAGGCCGGGGTCGAGTTCGCGGCCGTCCAGGACGACCCGGCGCAGGGCGGTCGGCCGGATCTCGGCGAAGGTGTCGCAGTCGCGGTGGGCCAGGAACCGGATCACGGCCACCGAGCCGAACGCCTCGTCCCCTCCGGTCAGGTCGAGGTCCAGGTCGTAGTGGAGGACGGTCAGGTCGCGGGCACGGATCTCGGCCTCGGCGTGGGTCAGAACAGGCATGCGCCACATGCTGCCGCAAGCCGTGCCGACCGGGACAGCCGCCCGCGGCGGCGCGTAGGCTCGTCCGGTACGGGGAGGTGGTCATGGCCGAGTACGCGGACCCGGGGGCGTCGACCGCCGGGGGCGGGGCCATCGTGCACGGCTTCCCGCACTTGGACACGGTACGCGCCGCGCTGACCGCGCTCTACCGGCGGCTGTCGGCGGACGGGGTGGAGCGCTTCCCGAGCAGCGTGCACCCGGAGCTGGTGGAATTCCCCGCCGAGGAGGACGTGTACCTGGGCGCGCAGCGGGTGGCCCGGGTGATGGTGCAGCACTTCAGGCTGCCGGACGCCCGCATGGTGGTCGGCTTCCGCGACATGGTCCACGCGGGGAACGTCGAACTGGCCGCGGGCCCCGAGTACTTCATCGAGCTGCACTCCCGGTTCAGGGCCGACAGGCGCGATGTCGGGGCGGCGCTGGCGCACGAGGTGACGCACGTCTACCTGCACCGGCTCGGCCTGGAGTTCCCCGGCACCCGGGACAACGAGATCCTGACCGACACGGCGACGACGTACCTCGGCGCGGGCTGGCTGCTGCTGGACGCGTACCGCGAGGAGGCCGCGATCCGCGGTGAGCGGCTGATGATGTCGGCGTACAAGCTGGGCTATCTCACGCCGGAGGAGTTCGGCTACGTGCTCGCCAAGCGGGCGCGGGCCTTCGGTGACGACGTCGAGCCGTGGTTCCGCTCGGCGCAGGCGCGGGATGCCTACCGGGCGGGGCTGGCCCGCGCGGAGCAGGACCTGCGCAGGGCGCCGCTGGCCGCGGCGGGCTTCGTCGCCCGGCGCCGCTACGTCAAGGACCGCCGCTCCCTGTCCCCCGGCCCCGACTACTCCTTCGAGTCCACCGCCTCGGACGTGCGGGTCTCCTTCCCGTGCCCCACCTGCTTCCAGCGCATCCGGCTGCCGTGCCGCGGGCGGCTGCGGGCGCGCTGCGCCCTGTGCCGCACCGAGCTGTCCGTCGACACCTGAGGCGGGTGGCCGCACGGGTGACGGGCGGATCGTCCCCGCACCAAGGACACAGCGCCCGCCTCCTTGGTCGGGGAGTGGCGGGCGCTGCTGGTGTTACTGCGTTCCGCACGCCGTTGTGCGGGACATTCGGGGGCCGTCGGTCAGACGGTCAGCGGCCGGTCCGTGGGGCGGATCGGCGCGTGGAGCGCGGACGGCAGTCCTGTGAGGTACGCGTCGACGGCCTTCGCAGCCGAGCGTCCTTCGGCGATCGCCCAGACGATCAGCGACTGGCCGCGGCCCGCGTCGCCGGCGACGAAGACGCCGTCGACGTTGGTGGCGTAGGAGCCGTCGCGGGCGATGTTGCCGCGGGCGTCCAGGTCGAGGCCGAGCTGCTCGACCAGGCCGTTGGACTGGTCGGTGCCGGTGAAGCCCATGGCCAGGGTGACCAGGTCGGCCGGGATGACCTTCTCGGTGCCGTCCTGCGGGACGAACCTGCCGTCCTGGAAGACGACCTCGACCAGGTGCAGCTCGCGCACGTTGCCGTCCGCGTCGCCGGTGAACTTCACGGTGTTGACGGCGTAGACCCGCTCGCCGCCCTCCTCGTGTGCCGAGGTGACCTTGTAGACGGCCGGCATCGTCGGCCAGGGCTGGCCGGCCGGGCGGTCGTCGGAGGGGCGCGGCATGATCTCCAGCTGGGTCACGGACCGCGCGCCCTGCCGGTGTGCGGTGCCGACGCAGTCCGCACCGGTGTCACCGCCGCCGATGACGACGACGTGCTTGCCCTCCGCGGTGATGGGGGGCGTCACGAAGTCGCCCTCCTGCACCTTGTTGGCCAGCGGCAGGTACTCCATCGCGAAGTGGATGCCGTTCAGGTCCCGGCCGGGGGCCGGCAGGTCGCGGGAGATCGTCGCTCCGGCCGCGATGACGACGGCGTCGTAGCGCTTGGCGAGCTTGCCGGCGTCCAGGTCGGTGCCGATCTGCACCCCGGTGCGGAACTTGGTGCCCTCCGCGCGCATCTGCTCGATGCGCCGGTTGATGTGCCGCTTCTCCATCTTGAACTCGGGGATGCCGTAGCGCAGCAGGCCGCCGATCCGGTCGGCGCGCTCGTAGACCGCGACGGTGTGGCCGGCCCGGGTGAGCTGCTGGGCGGCGGCCAGGCCCGCGGGGCCCGAGCCGATGACGGCGACGGTCTTGCCGGACAGCCGCTCCGGCGGCTGCGGGCGCACGTCACCGGCATCCCACGCCTTGTCGATGATGGTGACTTCGACGTTCTTGATGGTGACGGCGGGCTGGTTGATGCCGAGCACGCACGCCGACTCGCAGGGCGCCGGGCACAGCCGCCCGGTGAACTCCGGGAAGTTGTTGGTGGCGTGCAGGCGCTCCGAGGCGGCCTGCCAGTCCTCGCGGTAGGCGTAGTCGTTCCACTCGGGGATCAGGTTCCCCAGCGGGCAGCCGTTGTGGCAGAACGGGATGCCGCAGTCCATGCAGCGGCCGGCCTGCTTGCTGATGATCGGCAGCAGGCCGCCGGAGACGTAGACCTCGTTCCAGTCCTGCTTGCGCTCCTCGACCGGGCGCGTCGGGGCGGTCTCGCGGCCTGTGGTGAGGAAGCCCTTGGGGTCAGCCATTTGCCGCCTCCATCATCTTCGCGGTGGTCTCGGACTCGGAGAGTCCGGCCTGCTCGGCGGCGTTCTTGGCGGCGAGCACTGCCTTGTAGTCCCTCGGCATGACCTTGCCGAAGCGGGTGAGGGCGGCGCCCCAGTCGGCGAGCAGCCGCTCGGCGACGGTGGAGCCGGTCTCCTCGGCGTGGCGGCGCACCACATCGTGCAGCCACGTGATGTCGTCGGCGTCCAGCGCCTCGACCTCGACCATGCCGGGGTTGACGGCGGCCGGGTCCAGGTCCAGGACGTAGGCGATGCCGCCCGACATGCCGGCCGCGAAGTTGCGCCCGGTGGTGCCCAGCACGACGGCCCGTCCGCCGGTCATGTACTCGCAGCCGTGGTCGCCCACGCCTTCCGCGACGACGGTGGCACCCGAGTTGCGCACGCAGAAGCGCTCGCCGGTCCTGCCGCGCAGGAACAGCTCGCCGCCGGTGGCACCGTAGGCGATGGTGTTGCCCGCGATGGTCGAGTACTCGGCGAGGTGGTCGGCGCCGCGGTCGGGGCGTACGACGACCCGGCCGCCGGACAGTCCCTTGCCGACGTAGTCGTTGGCGTCGCCTTCGAGCCGAAGGGTGACGCCCTTGGGCAGGAACGCGCCGAAGGACTGGCCCGCGGAGCCGGTGAAGGTGATGTCGATGGTGCCTTCTGGCAGGCCTGCGCCGCCGTACTTCTTGGTCACCTCGTGGCCGAGCATGGTGCCGACCGTGCGGTTGACGTTGCGGATCGGCACCTGGGCGCGGACCGGGGCGCCGCTGTCCAGGGCGTCGGCGGCGAGCCTGATCAGCTCGTTGTCCAGCGCCTTGGCCAGACCGTGGTCCTGCTCCGTGGTGCGGTGCAGCGCGGCGCCCTCGGGCAGCGTGGGGACGTGCAGCAGCGGGGCCAGGTCCAGGCCCTGCGCCTTCCAGTGGTCCACGGCGCGGCCTGCGTCGATCAGCTCCGCGTGGCCCACGGCCTCCTCGATGCTGCGGAAGCCCAGCTCGGCGAGGATCTCCCTGACCTCCTCCGCGATGAACTCGAAGAAGTTCACCACGAATTCGGGCTTGCCGGAGAAGCGCTCGCGCAGCACCGGGTTCTGGGTGGCGACGCCGACAGGACAGGTGTCCAGGTGGCAGACCCGCATCATGATGCAGCCGGAGACCACCAGCGGCGCGGTGGCGAAACCGAACTCCTCGGCACCCAGCAGCGCGGCGATGACCACGTCGCGGCCGGTCTTGAGCTGGCCGTCGGTCTGCACGACGATACGGTCGCGCAGCCCGTTGAGCAGCAGGGTCTGCTGGGTCTCGGCCAGGCCGAGCTCCCAGGGTCCGCCGGCGTGCTTGAGCGAGGTCAGCGGGGAGGCGCCGGTGCCGCCGTCGTGCCCGGAGATCAGGACGACGTCGGCGTGCGCCTTGCTGACGCCCGCCGCGACCGTGCCGACGCCGACCTCGGAGACCAGCTTGACATGGACCCGCGCCTTGGGGTTGGCGTTCTTCAGGTCGTGGATCAGCTGGGCGAGGTCCTCGATGGAGTAGATGTCGTGGTGCGGCGGCGGGGAGATCAGGCCGACGCCCGCGGTGGAGTGCCGGGTGCCGGCGATCCACGGGTAGACCTTGTGGCCGGGCAGCTGGCCGCCCTCGCCGGGCTTGGCGCCCTGGGCCATCTTGATCTGGATGTCGTCCGCGTTGACCAGGTACTCGGAGGTGACGCCGAAGCGGCCGGAGGCGACCTGCTTGATGGCGCTGCGCCGGGCCGGGTCGTAGAGCCGCTCCGGGTCCTCGCCGCCCTCGCCGGTGTTGGACTTGCCGCCCAGCTGGTTCATGGCGATGGCCAGCGTCTCGTGCGCCTCGCGGGAGATCGAGCCGTAGGACATGGCGCCGGTGGAGAACCGCTTGACGATGTCGGCGACCGGCTCGACCTCGTCGACCGCGATCGGCTCGCGCTCGGACTTCAGGCCGAACAGGCCGCGCAGCGTCATCAGCCGCTCGGACTGCTCGTTCACCCGCTCCGTGTACTGCTTGAAGATGTCGTAGCGGCGGGTCCTGGTGGCGTGCTGGAGCCGGAAGACGGTGTCCGGGTCGAACAGGTGCGGCTCGCCCTCGCGGCGCCACTGGTATTCGCCGCCGATCTCCAGCCGGCGGTGCGCGGCCTGGATGCCGGAGACCGGGTAGGCCTTGACGTGCCGGGCGGCGACCTCGGCGGCGATGACGTCGATGCCCGCCCCGCCGATCTTGGTGTCGGTGAGGTGGAAGTAGGTGTCCACGAAGTCGCGGTCCAGGCCGATGGCCTCGAAGACCTGGGCGCCGCGGTAGGAGGCCACGGTGGAGATGCCCATCTTGGACATGACCTTGAGCACGCCCTTGCCGAGCGCCTTGATCAGGTTGCGCAGCGCCGCCTCGGGCTCTATCCCGCCCAGGAAGGTGCCGGCCGCGACCAGGTCCTCGACGGACTCCATGGCCAGGTAGGGGTTGACCGCGGCGGCGCCGTAGCCGATCAGCAGCGCCACGTGGTGCACCTCGCGGACGTCGCCCGCCTCGACCAGCAGCCCGACCTGGGTGCGCTGCTTGGTACGGATCAGGTGGTGGTGCACGGCGGAGGTGAGCAGCAGCGACGGGATCGGGGCGTGCTCGGCGTCGGAGTGCCGGTCGGACAGCACGATCAGCCGTGCGCCGTCCTCTATGGCGGCGTCGGCCTCCGCGCAGATCTCGGCGAGCCGCGCGGCGAGCGCTTCGCCGCCGCCGGTGACCCGGTACAGGCCCGACAGGGTCGCGGCCTTGAGCCCCGGCATGTCGCCGTCGGCGTTGACGTGGATGAGCTTGGCCAGCTCGTCGTTGTCGATCACCGGGAAGGGCAGGGTGATGTTGCGGCACGACGCGGGGCTGGGCTCCAGCAGGTTCCCCGAGGGGCCGATGGTGGAGATCAGCGAGGTGACGAGCTCCTCGCGGATCGCGTCCAGCGGCGGGTTCGTGACCTGGGCGAACAGCTGGGTGAAGTAGTCGAACAGCAGCCGGGGGCGGTCGGAGAGCGCGGCGATCGGCGAGTCGGTGCCCATCGAGCCGAGCGGTTCGCCACCGGTCCTGGCCATCGGGGCGAGGATGACCCGCAGCTCCTCCTCGGTGTAGCCGAAGGTCTGCTGGCGCCGGGTGACCGACGCGTGGGTGTGCACGATGTGCTCGCGCTCGGGCAGGTCGGCGAGGTCGACGAGACCTGCCTCGAGCCAGTCGGCGTACGGGTTCTCGGCCGCGATACCGGCCTTGATCTCGTCGTCCTCGACGATCCGGTGCGAGACGGTGTCGACCAGGAACATCCGGCCGGGCTGCAGGCGGCCCTTGCGGACCACCTTCTCGGGGGCGATGTCGAGCACGCCGGACTCGGAGGCCAGCACGACCAGGCCGTCGTCGGTGACCCAGTAGCGGCCGGGGCGCAGCCCGTTGCGGTCCAGGACCGCGCCGACGACCGAGCCGTCGGAGAAGGTGACGCACGCCGGGCCGTCCCAGGGCTCCATCAGCGTCGAGTGGTACTGGTAGAACGCCCGCCGCGCGGGGTCCATGGAGTCGTGGTTCTCCCACGCCTCCGGGATCATCATCAGCACGCTGTGCGGCAGCGAGCGTCCGCCGAGGTGCAGCAGTTCCAGGACCTCGTCGAAGGACGCGGTGTCGGACGCCCCGGGGGTGCACACCGGGAAGATCCGCTCGACGTCGCCGGTGAACAGGTCGCTGGCCAGCTGCGACTCGCGGGCCCGCATCCAGTTGCGGTTGCCCTTGACCGTGTTGATCTCGCCGTTGTGCGCGACGAAGCGGTAGGGGTGTGCGAGCGGCCAGCTGGGGAAGGTGTTCGTCGAGAAGCGGGAGTGCACCAGCGCGATGGCGGTGGCGAAGCGCCGGTCCGACAGGTCGGGGAAGAAGGGCTCCAGCTGCCCGGTGGTGAGCATGCCCTTGTAGACCACGGTGCGCGCGGACAGCGACGGGAAGTAGACGTCGGCCTCACGCTCGGCGCGCTTGCGCAGCACGAAGGCGGGCCGGTCCAGCTCGATGCCGGAGAGCGCGCCCGCGCTGTCGGCGACGAAGAGCTGGGAGAAGTGCGGCATGGTCGAGCGGGCGGTGGCGCCCAGCATCTCGGGGGCCACCGGGACCTCGCGCCAGCCCAGGACGGTCAGGCCTTCTTCTGCGGCGATGCGCTCGATGGCGTCGACGGCCTTGGTGCGGTCCTCGTTCTCGACGGGCAGGAAGGCCAGGCCGACGGCGTAGTGGCCCGCGGCGGGCAGCTCGAAGCCGGTGGCGGCACGCAGGAACGCGTCGGGGACCTGGAGCAGGATGCCCGCGCCGTCACCCGAGTCGGGCTCGGCGCCGGTGGCTCCGCGGTGTTCCAGGTTGCGCAGGACGGTGAGCGCCTGCTCCACGAGGTCATGGCTCGCCTCGCCGGTGAGGGTGGCCACAAAGCCGACACCACAGGCGTCATGCTCGTTGCGGGGGTCGTACATCCCCTGCGGGGCGGGGTGCCCGTCCATGAACGCGGAACGCGAACGCATGGCTCTCCCGTCGTCGTCATTGGCTTGTATGCATTGCCTGTTTCCAGGCATGCGCAACAGGGACGACGTTGGCCCTCTGCGATTTCGTGCAGGTTACATGATGGCCGAGTGTTCGAGAAGCGGATACTCAATTCCAGCATGTGGACGTGCTCAAGGGGTTGGAGCAGCCAATTCGGGCCAGCGTCTGACCGGGGGTCGACCGACGATTCCGGAGCGTGCCCTGGCGGCTCTGCTGGTGCGTTACCGAGTGATGCCCCGTGCGGTGGTGCCTGAAACGGCTGGGAAACACGGGGCTTGTGGCGGACCGTTCCTCACGGGCGCGGGCTCAACCGACGGCGCTGCCGATGAGCGCACCCAGTACGAAGGTAACCCCACCTGCCGCCGCACCCAAGAACAGCTGTCGCAGTCCGCCGAACCACCAGCTCCTCGCGGTGACCCTCGCCACAGCCGCCCCGCAGCCGAACAGTCCCGCCAGCGCCAGCAGCACCGCGGGCCACAGCACGTCGGCGCCCAGCAGATACGGCAGCACCGGCAGCAGCGCGCCCAGCGCGAAGGACACGAAGGACGAGCCCGCGGCGAGCAGCGGCGACGGCAGGTCGGCCGGATCCACACCCAGCTCCTCGCGGGCGTGGATCTCCAGCGCCTGCTCGGGGTCGACGGACAGCTGCCTGGCCACCTCGTGCGCCAGCTTGGGTTCCACGCCTCGCGCCACGTACAGCGCGGCCAGCTCGCGCAGCTCGTCCTCGGGGTGGCGGCGCAGCTCGATCCGCTCGACGTCCAGCTCGGCCTCGACCAGCTCGCGCTGGGAGGCCACCGAGGTGTACTCGCCCGCCGCCATGGAGAACGCACCGGCCGCCAGCCCCGCGAGCCCGGTGACCACCAGGGTGCGGGAGCTCACATCGCCGCCTGCCACCCCCGTCATCAGCGCGAGGTTGGACACCAGGCCGTCCATGGCCCCGAACACAGCGGGCCGCAGCCAGCCTCCGGTCACGTCCCGGTGCACGTGGTGCGGGACGTGGTAGGGCGCGGCTGCGGCCTCCTCGACGGCTGCACTGGTCATACGGTCCACCCTCCCCCGCGCGGCACGACGCCGCGAAAAACCGGAAACGGGTTCGACCGTACCTGCGGACACAGGGTGCCCGCCAGCAAGGAAAGGCTGACCTGACCTGCGGAAACTACGGGGTGACCGGTCCGCCGGCCGGTCCTGCGGCGGCCTTGGACTGCTCGTCCTCTGCCGTCACCGCACCACCGGTCGGCTCCGCGGCGTCACCGGCCGCCGCCCCGTCGGCCGGCTCACCGGCGGACGCGTCCGCGCCCCCGGCCTTGTCGGTGGCCTTGTCGAGGTCCGTGCCCGCGGCCTTGTCCGCGCCGTCCTCCGCGTCGTCCGCGGCGAGCGCCGCGTCCCCGGCGGGCGCGTCCAGCGCCGGCTCCACGGCGGCCTCACGTCCCGGCCGCAGCCGGGCCGACAGCACCAGGTAGGTGACGGCGCCGACGAAGACCACGATCGCCGTCCAGTCGTTGAGACGCATGCCGAGGAACTGGTGCGCGTAGTCGACCCGCATGTGCTCGATCCAGGCCCTGCCCACCGTGTAGGCGGCGACATAGAGCGCGAAGGCACGCCCGTGGCCGAGCTTGAAGCGCCGGTCGGCCCAGATCACCAGCAGGGCGACACCGATGCACCACAGCGACTCGTACAGGAAGGTCGGGTGGTACGTGGCCAGGTCCGGCGTGTTGTCCGGCCGGTGGGCCGCGTCGATCTTCAGGCCCCACGGCAGCGTGGTCGGGCCGCCGTACAGCTCCTGGTTGAACCAGTTCCCCCAGCGGCCGATGGCCTGCGCGAACGCGATGCCCGGCGCGATGGCGTCGGCGTACGCCGGCAGCGCGATGCCCCGGCGGCGGGCGCCGATCCAGGCGCCCAGCGCGCCCATGGCGATGGCACCCCAGATCCCGAGCCCGCCCTGCCACACCTTGAAGGCGTCGACCCAGTCCTTGCCGTCGGTGAAATACAGCTCGTAGTCGGTGATCACGTGGTAGAGCCGACCACCGACCAGGCCGAACGGCACCGCCCACACGGCGATGTCGGCGACCGTGCCGGGCCGCCCGCCGCGGGCGATCCAGCGCTTGTTGCCGTACCAGACGGCAACGAAGACGCCGATGATGATGCAGAACGCGTAGCCGCGCAGCGGGATCGGTCCGAGGTGGACGACGCCGTGCGCGGGGCTGGGGATGAATGCGAGTTCCATGGCAATGTCCGACGCTACCGTGCCCGGCGGGTGGACGGCAGTCCGCCCGGCTACGTCTGGATAACGGCCGGGCGTACGGCGTCGGGTCCCGGGCGGTCCGGGGACCGGTCAGGACGACGGGGTGGGGGTGACCTTTCCTGGCTGCTTGCCCTTGTTCGCGGCGGCGACCATCTGCTTGAGGCTGTCCGGGGTGAGCGCGGGGTTCTGGCCGTAGATGCTCTTGCCGTTCAGCAGGATCGTCGGGGTGGCGTCGAAGCCGGAATCGGCGAAGGCCGCGTTGGACTTCTTCACCCAGGTGTCGTGGGTGCCGTTGTGCACACAGTCGGTGAAGGACGTCGTCTTCAGCCCCGGAACCTGGTCGGCAAGGGTGAGCAGGTTGTCCGTGTGGGAGAACTTGTCGTCCTGCTCGTCCGGCTGGTTGGCATAGAGGACGTCGTGGTACGCGCGGAATTTCCCCGCGTCCTGGGCGCACGCGGCGGCGTTCGCGGCATTGAGCGAACCGGTGCCCCCGAGATTGCCGTCGATCAGCGTCACCAGGTGGTATTCGGTCCTGATCTGCCCGCTGTCCTCCAGGCTGTGGATGGTCGGCGTGAACTGCTTCTCGAACGCGTCGCAGGCCGGGCAGCGGAAATCCTCGTAGATGGTGAGGGTCGAGGGCGCGTCTGCGGCGCCCACCGGGATCACCAGATTGTCCTGGCCGGTGGCGCCGGTCGGCGCCGACGCCGGGGTGCCGGCCCGGCCCGCGTTGTCCGAGTGGCGGTCGGAGGCCACCACGCCGATCACCGCGGCGATGCCCAGGACGACCACCAGGCCGCCCGCCACCACCACGGTCCGCTTGACCCGGGCGCGGGACGCTTCCCTGGCACGCTGTTCCTGCAGGGCCTCACGGGCGCTGCGCTTTCGGTCACGATTCGGTTGGCTCACGCCCAGCGCAACGGTGGGGGGATGCGCTCAGCGCCTCCCCCCACCGTTTTTCGCCCTCGGGAGTGACAAATCCCGCTCCCACGGGTGATCGTCAGGCCCTCTTGCGTACCCCGTCCGCCAGCTCGGCGGCCAGCGCGCGGACCCCGGCGAGCCCGGCAGCCTCGTCGCCCTCCGCGTCCAGGATGCGCTTGACGAAGGCGGAGCCGACGATCACACCGTCGGCGAAGCCGGCGACCTCGGCCGCCTGCGCGCCGGTGGAGACGCCCAGGCCGACGCACACCGGCAGCGCGGTGGTGGCGCGGGTGCGCCGCACCAGCCCGGCCGCCTGCTCGCCTACGCTCACCCGGGTGCCGGTGACACCCATCAGCGAGGCCGCGTAGACGAATCCCGAGCCGGCCGCGGTGATCCGGGCGAGGCGCTCGTCCCGGCTGGAGGGCGCCACCACGAAGACGGTGGCCAGGCCGTGCAGCTCGGCCGCCTTCCGCCAGACGTCCGACTCCTCGACCGGCAGGTCGGGCAGGATGCAGCCCGCGCCGCCCGCCTCGGCCAGCTCGGCCGCGAAGCGCTCGGCGCCGTAGCGGTCGACCGGGTTCCAGTACGTCATCACCAGCAGCGGCTTGCCGGTCGCCTCATGCGCCTCGCGGACCGTGCGGAGCACGTCGGCGATGCGGACGCCGCCCTTGAGCGCGATGTCGTCCGCGGTCTGGATGACAGGGCCGTCCAGCACCGGGTCGCTGTGCGGCAGCCCGATCTCGACGATGTCGGCGCCGCCCTCGCACACCGCCTTGACGGCCGCGATGCCGCCGTCGACCGTCGGGAAGCCCGCCGGCAGATACGCGATGAGCGCGGCGCGGTTCTCGGCCTTCGCGGTCGCGAGAGCCTCCTGCAGCAGTTCGATGCGCCCGCTCACTTGCCCGGCTCCTCGGTGTCGTACAGCCCGAAGTAGCGGGCCGCGGTGTCCATGTCCTTGTCGCCGCGTCCTGACAGGTTCACCAGCAGCAGCGCGTCCGGGCCCAGCTCGCGGCCCAGGTCGAGGGCGCCGGCCAGCGCGTGGGCGCTCTCGATCGCCGGGATGATGCCCTCCGTGCGCGATAGCAGCCGCAGCGCCTGCATGGCCGCGTCGTCGGTGACGGCGCAGTATTCGGCCCGGCCGATGTCCTTGAGGTAGGCGTGCTCGGGCCCGACGCCCGGGTAGTCGAGTCCCGCCGAGATCGAGTACGGCTCCGTGATCTGGCCCTCGTCGTCCTGCAGGACGTACGAGCGCGAGCCGTGCAGGATGCCGGGGTCGCCCGCGGTCAGGGTGGCCGCGTGCTCGCCGGACTCGATGCCGTGGCCTGCCGGCTCGCAGCCGACCAGCCGGACGCCCGCGTCCGGCAGGAAGGCGTGGAAGAGGCCCATGGCGTTGGAGCCGCCGCCGACGCAGGCCACGGCCGCGTCGGGCAGCCGCCCGGTCCGCTCCAGCAGCTGCCGCCGCGCCTCGACGCCGATCACCCGGTGGAAGTCGCGCACCATCGCAGGAAAGGGGTGCGGGCCCGCGACCGTGCCGAACAGGTAGTGCGTGCGGTCGACGTTCGCGACCCAGTCGCGGAAGGCCTCGTTGATCGCGTCCTTGAGGGTGCGGCTGCCGGACGTCACCGACACGACCTCGGCGCCCAGCATGCGCATCCGCGCCACGTTCAGCGCCTGGCGCCTGGTGTCGACCTCGCCCATGTAGATGGTGCACTCCAGGCCGAACAGCGCGCACGCCGTGGCCGTGGCCACCCCGTGCTGGCCCGCGCCGGTCTCGGCGATGACCCGGGTCTTGCCCATCCGCCGGGTCAGCAGCGCCTGGCCCAGCACATTGTTGATCTTGTGCGAACCGGTGTGGTTCAGGTCCTCGCGCTTGAGGAAGACCCTGGCCCCGCCCGCCTCGGCCGCGAACCGCGGCACCTCGGTCAGGGCGCTGGGCCGCCCGGTGTAGTTGGCCATCAGCTCGTTCAGCTCGGCCGCGAAGGCCGGATCGGCCTTCGCCTTCTCGTACTCGGCGGCGACCTCGTCCACCGCGGCGACCAGCGCCTCCGGGATGAACTTTCCGCCGAACGCGCCGAAGTAGCCTTCGGCGCTGGGGGTCAGGCCCTCCGGGTCAGGGAGGAAGAAGTCGGGATTTTCCGGCATGGGTGTCCCCTGCTCATCGTGTCTCGGGCCAGTGCCGCTCAGCCGCGGGCAGGGGTGGCCCCTGCGCGGCGGTGGGCACTACGGCATTACGCGGACGGGTTCGCGGCTCGGCCGCGGCGCCATCGCATGCCGTTCACCTGGCCCGGCTCGCACCCGATCACATACCGGACGCGGCGACCCAGCACACGGCGTGCCGGGGCGCGGCAGCCGCGGGGGCGGCATCCGGGGGCGAGGCGCGATTCCAGTGACACGCCTCGCACTCTACCGCTGCCGCGGGCCCGGGATGCACTCGCTCCGGCCGCCACCCCTCCGCTCCCCCGAGCCCGGGGTGGGCTCGCCACGGGCGGCGCCCTTCCGCTGCCGCGGGCCCGGGGTGCACTCGCTACGGGCGGCACCCTTCCGCTGCCGCGGGACTGGGCTACTGACGAGGTCGGAGGGTGCCCTACAGGGGCGCGAGGAACTGCGCGACAAGCCCCCACCGGGGCGCGGGTCGTCACCGACCCGAAGGGGCTGATCAGTCCGATCCGGACCACCGGCCGGTGGCCGGTTGCCCGCGCAGTTCCGCCCCCAGAGCTTCGCCTGGGGGTACCCCCAGCGCCCCTGAGGGTTGCCGCCTTCCGCAATGGCACCCCCCAGGGTGCGCGGGGGCGCCCCCAGGCGCAGCCCTGGGGGAGAACGGAGCGGACCAGCCACGTACGGCCGTCGTGTGAACGACACCGCCACCACCCCAGGGGCGCGAGGAACTGCGCGACAAGCCCCCACCAGGGGCGCGGGTCGTCACCGGCCCGAAGGGGCTGTTGCTGTCGCACACGGACCACCGGCCGGCGGGTGGTTGCCCGCGCAGTTCCGCCCCCAGAGCTTCGCCTGGGGGTACCCCCAGCGCCCCTGGTGGTTGCCCTCTTCCGCAAGGGCGCCCCTGGTGGGCACCCCCATGCCGAAGGGGAGCCGCAGCAGCCCCGCGCCCGGGGGAGGCCAGGCACTGTCGAGGGGACCCGAGGCGCGGCGGAGCCGTTATTCGCGGCCCGGGCGGAGAGCCGGGTGGGCGCCGGCGGCGACGAGGTCGGCGACGGCGGTACGGGGGTCGCGCCCGGTGACCAGCGACTCCCCCACCAGCACCGCGTCAGCCCCGTCGTTGGCGTAGGCGATCAGGTCGTGGGGCCCGCGGACCCCGGATTCCGCGATCTTCACGATGTGGTCCGGGATCTCCGGCGCGACGCGCCCGAAGTTCCCCCTGTCGACCTGCAGCGTCTTCAGGTCGCGCGCGTTCACGCCGATGATGCGCGCGCCCGCGTCGACCGCCCGGCCGACCTCCTCCTCGTCGTGGACCTCGACGATCGGGGTGAGCCCGATCGACTCGGCGCGCTCGATGAGCGAGACCAGCGCGGGCTGGTCGAGCGCGGAGACGATCAGCAGCGCGAGGTCGGCGCCGTAGGCCCTGGCCTCCCACAGCTGGTAGGCGGAGACGATGAAGTCCTTGCGGAGCACCGGGATGTCGACCTTGGCGCGTACCGCCTCGAGGTCGGCGAGCGAGCCGCCGAAGCGGCGCTGCTCGGTGAGGACGCTGATGACGGCGGCGCCGCCCGCCTCGTAGTCGGCGGCCAGGCCCGCGGGGTCGGCGATCGCGGCCAGCGCCCCCTTGGACGGGCTGGACCGCTTGACCTCGCAGATGACCTTGACGGCGTCACCGCGCAGCGCGGCGACTCCGTCCTTGGCTTCCCGCGCCTTGGCGGCGCGCTCCTTGAGTTCGTCGAGGGAGACCCGGGCCTGCCGCTCGGCGAGGTCTGCGCGGACTCCGTCGATGATCTCGTCGAGCACACTCACGCGAGAGCTCCCCTTCCGGCCGGCCGTGCAGCGAAATGTTCGGGTCGGTGGCGGAAACCACCGGCAGTGCGATGGTATCGGGCGGCGGCCCGCCATCCCGCATCCGGTGATCCGCGGTCCCACCACCTGGACAAACTTGCCCCGCCCGGCGGACGCCTCAGGGTGCGAGCGCCGCCCCGAAGGGCAGGTTCCTGATCACGGTGAAGGCCAGCAGCAGCGCGCACAGGGCGTAGACGGTGCGGGGCCGCAGTGCCGGGTCGAAGGCCCTGCCGCGCAGGGTGCGGGCGAACCAGACGGTCCACACCACGGCGAAGACGGCGTATCCGGCGACCGCGGCCGCGTTGCAGCCGAGCGCGGTGCCGAGGTGCCCGTGGACCAGCGCGTGGGCGCCGCGCAGGCCGCCGCAGCCCGGGCAGTAGACGCCGGTGTAGTAGAGCAGCGGGCATGCCGGGTAGTGGCCTGGCTGTCCGGGGTCGACGGCCGCGACGTAGCCGAAGCCCGCTGCGACGGCGCCGAGCACCCCGAGCGGTACGGCCGCGGCACGCGGTGCGGCGTGCCCGGCGGTCCGTGCGATGTGGGCCGCCGCGGTCCTGTGGATGGTCACGGCGACGATTGTGCCCCGCGTCACGCGGCGGCGCAGCGGGTGGCTGCGCCAGGTGGCGGGGTGTGGCTCGGGTCAGGCGCCGGCGTGCGCGGCGGCCTCGTCGTGCTTTTCCTCGACGCGCACCGGCCTGCTGACCGCGTGCGCCTCTTCCTTGCGCCCGAGACCCATCATCTTCATGATTCCGCCGACCAGCGGGCCGAGCAGGATCACGGCCATGCTGCCCCAGAACGGAGCCGGCTGTGCGGCGACCATGAAGACTCCTCCGGCACAGAAGCCGATGAAGGAGATGATCACTCCGGTCCAGGCGGCCGGGGTGTGTCCGTGGTCGTGGTGGGCCGCCATGAATACTCCCTGTTGCTCCCGGTGGGAGGCGACCGTCGCCTTCCACGTCGTCCCCCATTGTTGCGCGTATCGGCGCCCGACCACGCACGGGGGTCTGGCGCACCGGGGTCCAGGGCGCCGTCCCGCCGTTCCGCGCCGGGGACGGCGCCGGTCACGGGTCGGCCGTCAGGTGGGGTCCTCACCCCGGTCGAGGGCTTTCCACAGGTCCTCGGAGCGCTCAGGGTCGACCTGCGCGGGCCGGGCGGCCGCGGCGGCGGACGCCGCGGCCCTGTCGCGGACCGGGCGGCGGGCGCCGGGGCGGTCGTAGCGGCCGGACATCGCAGGCCAGGTGCTGCCGTAGCGCAGCGCCAGCAGGCCGGCGGCCAGCAGCAGGAGGCCGCCGGCCGCGGAGACCAGCGGCCACGCGCTGACGCTGGTGTCCACGGCGGTGGTGCGGGCGAGCCCCGCGGCGGTCGCGGCGGCGGAGTCGATGGCCTGGTGATCGCCGCGCCTGGCGAGTGCCATGACGACGACGCCGAGCCCGCTGAGGGTGAGCAGCGCGGCGACGGCGTAGCGGCCGGCCCGGCGGACGGCGAAGACGGCGACGAGCGAGGCCAGCGCCACCAGGGCGAGCGCGCCGGGCAGCGCGGTGGTGTCGGTGCCGCTGGCGTGCACCGGCAGGTGGGTCCCGCCGAAGACGGCGAAGCCGCGCGTCCAGGTCTTGCCCGCGGCGACGAGTACCAGGCTCGCGCCGACCGCGCCGGCGGGCAGCGCGGCGGCCAGCGTCCTGGCACCGGCGCGGCGCGGCGCGGCGGGCGCGCGGGACGGCTCGGCGGGCGGCGTCGCGGCGGGGGCCGGTCCTGGGTGGGGCTGCTGCGGGACGGAGGTCACCTGTCCACTATCCCCTGCCGGTGCACCGCGGCTGCGACCGGGGGCCCAGGGCGGTGGGTACCGGGTGGGACCGGGGCATCGTGGCGCAGATCGGGACAAGCCGATCCCATGCCTCGGCGATGGTCATGAACAAGTCAGAAAGACGTCAACTCCCGCCGACGGCAAGGTAAAGCAGCGGCATAGCTTCCGATCCCGCCGGTACCCCGCCTTGTTGACGTGCGCGGGCCACCATACGTTCTCGGCCATCCCATTGATCACCACCAACCGCACAGGCCCCACGCATCACACACTCCCCCCACCGGAGGCAGCACTTGCACACCCCCCACTCCCCCCGCAGGAACGCCCGCCATACCTGGCCGGCCCTCGCCGCGGCCGCAGGGCTCGCCGCGGCCGGGCTGGTCTCCCTCGCACCTTCCGCCGGCGCGCAGCCGCAGCAGGCTCCCGCGCAGCGCCTGACCACGGCACGCTCCTGCGCGGTCAGCACCGCGCCGGACATGATGGCCTGCAAGGCGCTCAAGGTGACCAGCGGCGCCGACTCCCTCGCACCTTCGGCGCGCTCCGCGCACCCGGCGGCCATCCCGTCGGGTTACGGACCGTCAGAGCTGCGCGGCGCCTACGCCGTTCCCGCCACCGGCGGCGGGACCGCCACCGTCGCGGTCGTGGACGCCTACGACAACCCCGCGGCAGAAGCGGACCTGGCCGTCTACCGCTCGCAGTACGGCCTGCCGGCCTGCACCACGGACAACGGCTGCCTGCGCAAGGTCGGCCAGAGCGGCGGCTCCGCGCTGCCCGCGCCCGACCCGGGCTGGGCCGAGGAGATATCCCTCGACCTGGACATGGTCAGCGCGATCTGCCCCGCCTGCCACATCCTGCTGGTCGAGGCGGACACCTCGGCGATGACCGACCTCGGCGAATCCGTCGACACAGCGGTGGCGCTGGGCGCGAAGTACGTCTCCAACAGCTACGGCGGCGGCGAGTCAGGGGCCGACACCGCCTACGACAGCCAGTACTTCGACCACCCGGGCGTGGCCATCACCGTCAGCTCGGGAGACGCCGGTTACGGCGTGGAGTACCCGGCGGGCTCGCAGTACGTGACCGCGGTCGGCGGCACCTCGCTGCGGCAGGACGGCAGCTCGCGCGGCTGGGCGGAGACCGCGTGGGGCGGGGCGGGCTCCGGCTGCTCGGCCTACGACCCCAAGCCGACCTGGCAGCGGGACGGCGAGTGCGCGGGCCGCACGGTCGCCGACGTGTCCGCGGTCGCCGACCCGGCCACCGGTGTCGCGGTCCACGACACCTACGGCAACGACCGCGGCTGGGAGGTCTTCGGCGGCACCAGCGCCTCCGCGCCGATCGTCGCCTCGCTCTACGCGCTGGCGGGCGAGCCGTCGCAGGGTTCGTACCCCTCGTCCTTCCCGTACGCGCACGCCGACGCGCTGAACGACGTGCTGAGCGGTTCGAACGGCGAGTGCGCCGGCTCGTACCTGTGCACCGGCGCAGGCGGCTTCGACGGGCCGACGGGGCTCGGCACCCCGAACGGCGTGGCGGCCTTCACCGGCTGACACGCGGGCGGCGGGGGCGGGGCGGGCGTGACGGCCGTCCCGCCCCCGTGCGTCCGAGGGCTTTGCCCGTCAGCCGTTCATCACGTTGGCCGTCGCGACCGCCCGCAGCACCGCGGCCGCCTTGTTGCGGCACTCCTCGTCCTCGGCGGCGGGGTCGGAGTCCGCGACGACGCCGGCGCCCGCCTGCACGTACGCGACGCCGTCGCGCAGCACCGCGGTGCGGATCGCGATGGCGGTGTCGGAGTCGCCCGCGAAGTCCAGATAGCCGATGCAGCCGCCGTAGACACCGCGCTTGGTCGGCTCCAGCTCCTCGATGATCTGCATGGCGCGCGGCTTGGGCGCGCCTGACAGGGTGCCGGCAGGGAAGCACGCGGTGAGCACGTCGAAGGCGGTCTTCCCCGCGGCGACCTGCCCGGTGACGGTCGAGACGATGTGCATCACGTGCGAGTAGCGCTCGACCGACATGAAGTCGACCACCTCGACGCTGCCCGGCTCGCAGACCCGGCCCAGGTCGTTGCGCCCCAGGTCGACCAGCATCAGGTGCTCGGCGCGCTCCTTGGGGTCGGCGAGGAGTTCCTCGGCGAGCGCCGCGTCGGCCTGCGGGGTCGCGCCGCGCGGCCTGGTGCCCGCGATCGGGTGCAGCATGGCCCGGCCGTCCTCGACCTTGACCAGCGCCTCAGGGCTCGACCCGACCACGTCGAAGCCGTCGAAGCGCAGCAGGTACATGTACGGCGAAGGGTTGGTCGTGCGCAGCACCCGGTAGACGTCGAGCGCGCTCGCGGTGCACTCCGTCTCCAGCCGCTGGGACGCCACGACCTGGAAGGCCTCGCCCGCGTGGATGCGTTCCTTGATGTCCTCGACGGCCGCCTTGAAGTCGTCGCCGCCCCAGCTCCAGCCGACGCTGAACTCGATCGACTCCGGAAGCACCGTGGGCCGCTGGGGCACGGCCCTGGCCAGGTCGGCCTCCATCGCGTCGAGGCGGGCGACGGCGTCGGCGTAGGCCTCGTCGACTCCGGTGTCCTCGTCGTTGTGGTTGATCGCGTTGGCGATCAGCAGGACGGTGCCGTCCCAGTGGTCGAGGACCGCGAGGTCGGAGGTGAGCAGCATGGTGAGTTCCGGCAGCCGCAGCGCGTCGTGGGTGCTGTCGCCGATGCGTTCGAGGCGGCGCACGATGTCGTATCCGAGGTAGCCCACCATGCCGCCGGTGAAGGGGGGCATGCCCGCGGTGAGGTCGCGCGGGGTGTGCAGCGCCTCGACGGTGGCCCGCAGCGCGGCCAGCGGGTCGCCGTCCGTCGGTACCCCGACCGGGGGGGAGCCCAGCCAGTGCGCCTGCCCGTCCACGGCGGTCAGCGCGGCGGACGACCGCACGCCGACGAAGGAGTAGCGCGACCAGGACCCGCCGCCCGCACCGCTGTTGGAGCTGGTGTCGGCCGATTCGAGCAGGAAGGTCCCGACCCGCTCCGCGGCGAGCTTGCGGTACAGCCCGACGGGCGTGTCGCCGTCCGCGAGGAGCCGGCGGCTGACCGGGATGACGCGGCGGTCGGCCGCCAGCTTGCGGAAGGTTTCGAGGTCCATGGCCGCAGACACTACTGGCCCGCCGCGGGCAGCAGGACGCCGGAATCGAAGCAGGTGCGGTCGCCGGTGTGGCAGGCGGGGCCGACCTGGTCGACCTTCACCAGCAGGGTGTCGCCGTCGCAGTCCAGCGCGACCGACTTCACGTACTGCACATGGCCCGAGGTGTCGCCCTTGACCCAGTACTCGCGGCGGCTGCGGCTCCAGTACGTGCAGCGGCCGGTGGTCAGCGTGCGGTGCAGCGCCTCGTCGTCCATCCAGCCCAGCATCAGCACCTCACCGGTGTCGTACTGCTGGGCGACGGCGGGCACCAGGCCGTCGGCGGTGCGCTTGAGTCGGGCGGCGATGGCGGGATCGAGCGAGGTCGCGGACATGCGTCCATCATGCCGCCGGACGCGGCACCGGCGGAAACACGTTGTCCGCATGGTGAAAATCGTCAATAACCGGCAAAGAGGGTAAGGCGATTGACCCTTCATCCACCTGTCGCAGGGTTGTTACCTGCCGACGTCACCCGTATGGGGCATCCTTCCACCATGGGTTTTCCTCCACCGCCGCACAATGGTCCGCCGCCGCCCCCCGAGCAGGGCGGCGGTTTCGGGCCGCCGCAGGGCTTCGGCCCACCGCCTCCGCCCGGTGACGGCTTCGGGCCACCGCCCCCGCCCGCCGACGGATACGGCTATCCGCAGCAGGGCGGCGGCTACGGGCCGCCCGGACCCCCGGTGCCGCCCGGCGGAGGCTACGGCTACCCCGGCGGTGGCTACCCGGGTGGCGGCTACCCGCCGCCGCCGCCGAGGAACAACACCAAGCGCAACGTGTGGATCGCGGTCGGCGCGGTCGTCGTGGTCGGCGCGGTCGTCGCCGGCATAGCCGCGTCGAGCGGCGGCGACGACAAGCCGAGCGCCAAGAACACCACCAAGCCCCCGTTGACGCTCACCGCGATGCCCACCGTGCCGACCATGCCGACACCCACCTTCACGCTGCCGACGGACTTCCCGAGCCTCGACCTCCCGACCGACTTCCCTTCGGTCACCGAGGAGCCGGACCCCTCGTCGACGGACGAGCAGGAGGTGCCGTACGTGACCGTGGACCCGGGCAAATGCTTCAACGCGCCCTCGATGACGCACACCATCCACACCGTCCAGACCGTCTCGTGCAGCGCGGCGCACGACGCCCAGTCGATCGCCAACAAGACGCTGTCCGGCACCTTCACCAGCGACGACGAGATCGAGGAGAAGGCGTTCTCGCTGTGCGAGGCGGACGCCAACAGGCACGCGCCCTCCGGCGGCGACTACTACGAGTACGTGCTCTACCCGCAGCTGGTCACCTACCAGGTGCAGGGCCGCAAGACCGTCACCTGCGCGCTCACCCTGAACGACGGCAAGAACGGCAAGAAGCTGCACAGCAAGCTGAGCTGACCGGCCGGGGCGCGGGAAGCGGACGTACGGCCCGCGGGTCGTTAACCTGGCGGGTATGACGACCCATGCACAGCGTGAACGTCTGCTCCTCGCCGACCTGCTGGAAAGCTCGGGTCCCGACGCACCGACCCTGTGCGAGGGTTGGACGACCCGGGACCTGGCCGCCCACGTCGTGGTGCGCGAGCGCCGCGGTGACGCCGCCGCCGGGCAGATCGTCCCGCAGCTCGCGGGCCGGTTGGAGCGGGTGCGCGGCGAATACGCGCGGCGGCCCTACGAGGAACTGATCGGGCTGATCAGGACCGGGCCGCCGCGCCTGTCGCCCTTCGCCCTCAAGCAGCTCGACGAGGCGTCCAACACCCTGGAGTTCTACGTCCACACCGAGGACGTGCGGCGGGCGGTGCCCGACTGGACGCCCCGCGAGATCGACCAGGTCTTCGCGGACGCCCTGTGGGCCCGCCTCGAACGCGCCGCCCGCCTCCTCGGCCGGCGCTCCACCGTCGGCCTGGTGCTGCGCCGTCCCGACGGCCAGACCGTGGTGGCGCACCGCGGCTCCCCGGTCGTGACGGTCACCGGCGAGCCCGCCGAGCTCACGCTCTTCGTATTCGGCCGCCAGGCCGCGGCGGACGTCACCGTCGAGGGCGACAAGGCCGCGGTGGCCGCGGCCTACGACGCCCGGCTCGGCATGTGACGGTGCAGGCCCTTGCCGGGGTCAGGGGAGTTCGGCGGTGCGGACCGCGGGCAGCAGCAGCGTGAAGGCGCCGCCCAGCGCGGCCACCGCGGCGCTGGCCAGGAAGACCGGTGAGGGCCCGACGGCTCCCGTCGCGGTGGCGAAGAGCGGGTAGGCGAGCGGGGCCAGCCCGAAACCGGTGAGGCTCATGACCGAGGTGACGCGGCCGAGGTAGGCAGGGGCGGTCGCGGTCTGGATGAGCGCTGCGGCGAGGCCGCCGCAGACCCCGCAGACGAGGCCGGCCAGGAGCGCCAGGGCCGCCGCGGCGGCCAGTGACCGGGCGACGCCGATGGAGCCGACCGCCGCCGCCCCCGCGAGCAGCGTGCCGATCTGCACGGCTCCGGCCCGCCGTATCCGCCCGCGCACCGCCAGCAGCAGCGCACCGGCGGCCGCGCCCGCTCCGAACGCGGCGATGATCCATCCGTATCCTGCGGCGCCCCAGCCGCGCTCGTCGGCGAGCAGCACCATGCCGACGTTGAGCGGCCCGACGAGACCGAGTTCGCACAGGGCGCCCGACAAGACCAGCGGCCCGACCAGCCGGTGGCGCCTGACGTAGCGCAGCCCGTCGCGCAGCTCCCGTGCGGCCGGGGCCCGTTCGACGGCGGGCTGCGGGGCGATGCGGGTGCTGAGCAGCAGCGGCACGGAGGTCGCGAAGAGCAGTCCCGCCACCCCGAAGGCCGCGGCGGCGCCGCCGAGACCCATCGCGAGCCCGCCGGCCGGCGGCCCCACGACGGTGCCGAGCCGTACGGTCAGCGCGCGCAGGCCCTGGAGGCGTGCCAGCTGGTCGGGCGTGGTGATCCGGGGCGGCAGCGCCCCGACCGCGGGCATGAAGAGGGCGTCGACGACGCCGAAGGCCAGCGCGACGGCGACCAGCAGCCACAGCCCGGGGGACGCCAGCGCGAGGGTGCCGGCCGCGGCGAGGATCAGGGCGCAGCGGACGGTGTCGCTGCCGATGACCACAAGGCGCGGGCCGAAGCGGTCGGCGATCACTCCCCCGCCGAGCATCAGGACGGCCCGCGGCACCGCGCCCGCGGCCATGACCAGGCCGACCTGGGCGGGGGGTGCGGCCTTGGCGGCGGCGAATCCGAGCGCGACGAAGTAGACGGAGTCGCCGAGCAGGGAGGCGGTGTAGGCGGTGAGCCAGCGCAGCACGTTGCCGTCGCGGTGGGCGGGCCTTGCTGCCGGTGCGGTACGTGCGGTTGCCGCGGACGCCGTCATGATGCGGCCCTCCTGGGGTCAGGGGCGGAAGGGGAAGCCGTACATCTGGACGGCCACGTGCTCGCGGCCCGCGGTGTCCCCCGCGTCCTGCGCGGCCCGGCCGCGGTCGGTCCAGCGCTGCATGAGCTCGGCGATCTCGCCGGCCAGCTGCCCGAGCTCCGCCGCGTTGAGCAGCGGCATGTACTCGGAGGAGAAGGACGCGTCGGTCCACTCGCGGGGCCAGGCGGACTGCTGGTCGAGGTACTGCCGGTAGCGCTCGGCGCGGGTGGCGAGCAGCTGCCTGGTGACCTCGGCCAGGACCGCGGCGCCTTCCGGCCGGTCGTCGAAGTCGGCGGTGCGGAAGGAGAATCCGCGCTCCGCCGAGACCTTCCACCAGCGCTCGCGGCCGTCCGTGCCGTGCCCGGGGTCCTCGACGATGAAGCCGTGCGCGGCCATCTTCCGCAGGTGGTAGCTGACCAGCGACACCGCCTCGTCGACCTGGTCGGCCAGGTGGGAGGCGGTGGCGGCGCGTGCGGTGAACAGCGCGCGGTAGAGGCGGATGCGCAGCGGGTGGGTGAAGACCTTGAGGGCGTCGAGGTCGGTGATGCGCTGGGTGCGGTCCTGTTCTGTCACCTGTCCAGGCTAGATGCGCAAACAAAGTTGCACAACAGAAGTTGTGCAACTTTTCTTTCTCACCTGATCGCTCCCATCCGCCCCTGCCGTCCCGGCAGGATGGCGCCATGTCTCTCGACGGCACCCGTGCGCACCTCAGTGGCCCCGGTGATCTGCCGCCCCTGGTGGAACGCGCCGCCCTCACCGCGACCCGGCTCGGCTTCCCCTACTCCTGCCGGCCGGAGCAGGGGCGGCTGCTGCACGCGCTCGCCGCCGGCGCGGAACGCATCGGCGAGACCGGCACCGGATGCGGCGTCGGACTCGCCTGGCTCGTCTCCGGCATGCGCAACGGGGCGACGGCGGTGAGCGTCGAGAGCGACGCCGGCCGCGCGCAGGCCGCAGCCGGGCTCTTCGCCCCGCTGGCCCCCTGGGTCACCGTGCGGCACGCGGACTGGACCGCGATCGCCGACCACGGGCCCTTCGACCTGCTGGTCCTCGACGGCGGCGGCCAGGGCAAGTCCGATGGCCCCGCGGCCGACCCGACCGCCCTGCTGCGGCCCGGGGGCGTCCTGGTCATCGACGACTTCACCCCGTCACGGGGCGGCCCGCCGGTCCACGAGGGCCGTCCGGACGGGGCACGGCTGCACTGGCTCGACCACCCGGCCCTCCGCACGGTCGAGGTCCCGCTGGCCCCCGACCTCGCGGTGCTGCTGTGCACGAGGATCGCCGCGGCCGGGCAGCCGCCCGCCTAGCGGACCGGGTGCCCCGCGGTCCGCAGCGCCGTCTTGACCTCGGGGATGCGGAGGTCGCCGAAGTGGAAGACGGACGCGGCCAATACCGCGTCCGCGCCCGCGGCCACGGCCGGCGCGAAGTCGTCAAGCCGCCCCGCGCCGCCGGAGGCGATCACCGGCACCGACACCCGCGACCGCACCGCCGCGATCATCTCCGTGTCGTAGCCGTCCTTCGTGCCGTCCGCGTCCATGGAGTTGAGCAGGATCTCCCCCGCGCCCAACTCGGCGGCCCGCTCGGCCCACTCGACGGCGTCCATCCCCGTACCCCGGCGGCCGCCGTGCGTCGTGACCTCGAAACCCTCGCCCGAGGCGGCCCGCCGGGCATCCACCGACAGCACCAGCACCTGCCGCCCGAAGCGCTCCGCGATCTCGCGGAGCAGCTCGGGCCGGGCGATGGCGGCGGTGTTGACGCCGACCTTGTCGGCGCCGGCCCGCAGCAGCTTGTCGACGTCGTCGGTGCTGCGCACCCCGCCGCCGACGGTCAGCGGGATGAAGACCTGCTCCGCGGTACGGCGGACCACGTCGTAGGTGGTCTCCCGGTCGCCCGAGGACGCGGTGATGTCCAGGAAGGTCAACTCGTCGGCGCCCTCGGCGTCGTAGAGCCTGGCCATCTCGACCGGGTCGCCCGCGTCCCGCAGGTTCCGGAAGTTGACGCCCTTGACGACCCGGCCGCCGTCCACGTCGAGGCAGGGGATGACCCTTACCGCGAGAGTCATTCGATGTCTCCTCGGAAAGCTTCGATCTCGACTTCCACCAGCACCCGGGAGTCCGCGAACCCGGCCACCACGACCATCGTGGCCGCCGGGCGGACGTCGCCGAACAGCTCCCGGTGGGCCCGGCCCACATCGTCGGCGTCCCTGCCGTGGCTCATGTACATGCGGGTACGGATCACGCTCTCCGGACCCAGGCCGAACGGCTCGATCGCGGCCAGCGCGTTGCCGAAGGCCAGCAGCGCCTGCTCGTAAGGGCTGCCCTCACCGCGGACCTCGCCGTCGACCAGCGGCATGGTGCCGGACACCAGCACCCTGTCCCCCGCGGCGACGGCCCGCGCGAAGCCGATGGTCTCCTCAAGCGGACTCTCGGACTGCTCGCGCCGTACTGCAGGGGTTCCGGTCATCGTGACACTGCCTCCAAGGCCTCTTCGAGGGTGAACGCCTTCGCGTAGAGAGCCTTGCCGACGATCGCGCCCTCCACGCCTTGCGGAACAAGAGAAGCGATCGCACGCAGATCGTCAAGGCTGGAGACACCGCCGGACGCGACGACAGGGCGGTCGGTGGCCGCGCACACGGAGGACAGCAGCTCCAGGTTGGGGCCCTGGAGGGTGCCGTCCTTGGCGATGTCGGTGACCACGTAGCGGGCGCAGCCCTCGGAGTCCAGCCTGGCCAGCGTCTCGTAGAGGTCGCCGCCGTCCCGGGTCCAGCCGCGGCCGCGCAGGGTGGTGCCGCGGACGTCGAGGCCGACCGCGATCCGGTCGCCGTGCTCGGCGATGACCTTGGCGACCCACTCGGGGGTCTCCAGCGCGGCCGTGCCGAGGTTGACCCGGGTGCAGCCGGTGGCGAGCGCCGCGGCGAGCGTGTCGTCGTCGCGGATGCCGCCGGACAGCTCGACCTTGATGTCCATGGTGCGGGCCACCTCGGCGATGCGCGCCCGGTTGTCGCCGGTGCCGAAGGCCGCGTCGAGGTCCACCAGATGCAGCCACTCCGCGCCCGCGCCCTGCCAGGCGAGCGCCGCGGCGAGCGGGTCGCCGTACGACGTCTCGGAGCCGGACTCGCCGTGCACGAGGCGCACGGCCTGGCCGTCCCTGACATCGACGGCGGGGAGCAGTTCGAGCTTGGTCATCGGGTTGCGTCCTAGCGGGTTGGGTCGGTGGGCGGCGGGTCCCGAGGGCGGGTCTAGAGCGTGTCGAGCCAGTTGGCGAGCAGCAGCGCGCCGGCCTCGCCGGACTTCTCCGGGTGGAACTGGGTGGCCCACAGCGGGCCGTTCTCCACCGCGGCCACGAAGGGCTCGCCGTGGGTGGTCCAGCTGACCTGGGGGCTGGTGAGGCGCTCGCTCTGCGTCTCCAGCTCCCAGCTGCGCACCCCGTAGGAGTGCACGAAGTAGAAGCGGGCGTCGTCGTCGGAGCCCGCGAACAGCCGGGAGCCCCCGGCGGCCTTGACCGTGTTCCAGCCCATGTGCGGGACGACCGGGGCCCGGAGCGGCTCGACCGTGCCGGGCCACTCGTCCAGGCCCTCGGTCTGCACACCGTGCTCGATGCCGCGGGCGAAGAGGATCTGCATGCCGACGCAGATCCCCATGACCGGCCGGCCGCCGGCCAGCCTGCGCCCGACGATCCAGTCGCCGCGTACGCCCTTGAGCCCGGCCATGCACGCGGCGAACGCGCCGACGCCGGGCACGAGCAGGCCGTCGGCCCGCATCGCCCGGTCGAAGTCGGCCGTGATCTCGACATCGGCGCCGGCGTGCGCGAGGGCGCGCTCGGCCGACCTGACATTGCCGAATCCGTAGTCGAGGACGACGACGCTCTTGCTCATCCCGGCCCCCTAGAGCTGGAGCAGACCGGTGACGAGAGCCATCACCGATCCGATGGCCAGCAGCGCGATCAGGCTTCTGGACTGCTTCTGCTTCCAGAACGAGTACACCCCACCCGCCAGGAACAGTCCCAGCACGATGAAGACGGTCGATCCCTTGCTCAC
>NZ_JBICTO010000002.1:830779-962006 GCF_043197715.1 Streptomyces sp. NPDC049040 | reverse complement strand
CTCACAGCATTTTTCCGTTCGCTTCTCCGCCCGCGCGGCGACAGCCCGCGTCGAACCCTGACTGCGGCCGAGTGGCCTTGCGTGCGTCGCTCACAGCATTTTCCCGTTCGCTTCTCCGCCCGCGCGGCGACAGCCCGCGTCGAACCCTGGCTGCGGCCGAGTGGCCTTGCGTGCGTCGCTCACAGCATTTTTCCGTTCGCTTCTCCGCCCGCGCGGCGACAGCCCGCGTCGAACCCTGACTGCGGCCGAGTGGCCTTGCGTGCGTCGCTCACAGCGCGCCCTTCGTCGACGGCAGAATCCCGGCGGCGCGCGGGTCGCGCTCGCTGGCGTAGCGCAGGGCCCTGGCGAGGGCCTTGAACTGGCACTCCACGATGTGGTGCGCGTTGCGCCCGTACGGGACGTGCACGTGCAGGGCGATCTGGGCCTGGGCGACGAAGGACTCCAGGATGTGCCGGGTCATCGTGGTGTCGTACGAGCCGATCATCGGCGCCATGTTCTCCGGCTCGGTGTGCACCAGGTAGGGGCGGCCCGAGAGGTCCACGGTGACCTGGGCGAGCGACTCGTCCAGCGGCACCGTGCAGTTGCCGAAGCGGTAGATGCCGACCTTGTCGCCGAGCGCCTGCTTGAAGGCGGCGCCCAGGGCGAGCGCGGTGTCCTCGATCGTGTGGTGGGTGTCGATGTGGAGGTCGCCCTCGGTCTTCACCGACAGGTCGAAGAGCCCGTGCCTGCCGAGCTGGTCGAGCATGTGGTCGTAGAAGCCGACGCCCGTGGACACGGCCACCTGCCCGGTGCCGTCGAGGTCGATCTCGACGACCACCGAGGTCTCCTTGGTGGTGCGCTCGACGCGGCCCACGCGGGTCATACCTGCTCCTCCGTAGTGCTGTGCTCCTTGAAGACCGCTCGCGCCGCGTCCAGGAACGCGTCGTTCTCGGCGGGGGTGCCGACCGAGACCCGCAGCCAGCCCGGCACGCCGTTGTCGCGTACCAGGACGCCGTGTGCGAGCACCGCCTCCCAGGCGGTGTGGCTGTCGGCGAACCGGCCGAACTGCACGAAGTTGCCGTCCGAGTCGACCACCTCGTAGCCGGTCGCCCGCAACTCGCGGACCAGCCGGTCGCGTTCCGCCTTGAGCTGGTCGACGTAGCCGAGCAGCGTGTCGGTGAACTCGAGCGCGGCCAGCGCCGTCGCCTGGGTGACCGCGGACAGGTGGTAGGGCAGCCGGACGATCTGCACGGCGTCCACCACCGCGGGGTCCGCGGCCAGGTAGCCGAGCCGCAGCCCTGCCGCGCCGAAGGCCTTGGACATGGTGCGGGTCAGCACCAGGTTGGGCCGGCCCTCGATCAGCGGCAGCAGCGACGCCTGGTGCGAGAACTCCCCGTAGGCCTCGTCCACCACGACCAGCGAGGGCCGGGCGGCCTGTGCGGCCTCGTACAGCGCGAGGACCGTCTCGGCGGCCACCGCGGTACCCGTCGGGTTGTTGGGCGAGCAGACGAACACCACCTCGGGGCGGCGCTCGGCGATCTCCCGCTCGGCGGCGGCCACGTCGATGGTGAAGTCCGCGTTGCGCGGCCCGGAGATCCAGCCGGTGCCGGTGCCGCGGGAGATCAGCGCGTGCATCGAGTACGACGGCTCGAAGCCGATCGCGTTGCGGCCGGGGCCGCCGAAGGTCTGCAGCAGCTGCTGGATGATCTCGTTGGACCCGTTCGCCGCCCACACCTGGGCCAGGCCGACCGGGTGGCCCGCGGTCCTGGTCAGATACGCCGCGAGCGCGGTGCGCAGCTCGACCGCGTCCCGGTCCGGGTAGCGGTTGAGCCCGCGGGCGGCTTCGGCGACCCGCTCGGCGATCCTGGCGACCAGGGCCTCGGGCAGCGGGTACGGGTTCTCGTTGGTGTTCAGCCGCACCGCCACGTCGAGCTGCGGGGCGCCGTAGGGCGACTGGCCGCGCAGCTCGTCCCTGATGGGCAGGTCCTCGATGCGGGTCACGCCGTCCCTCCGAACCGGGCGCGTACGGCTTCACCGTGCGCCGGCAGGTCCTCGGCGTTCGCCAGGGTCACCACGTGGCCGGCGACGTCGGCCAGGGCGTCGCGCGAGTAGTCCACCACGTGGATGCCGCGCAGGAAGGACTGCACGGAAAGGCCGGAGGAGTGGCAGGCGCAGCCGCCGGTGGGGAGCACGTGGTTGGACCCGGCGCAGTAGTCGCCGAGCGAGACCGGGGCGTAGGGGCCGACGAAGACCGCGCCCGCGTTGCGCACCCGGGCGGCGACCTCGGCCGCGTCCCTGGTCTGGATCTCCAGGTGCTCGGCGGCGTAGGCGTCCACCACCGCGAGTCCCTGGTCGAGGGTGTCGGTCAGCACCGTCGCCGACTGCCGTCCTGACAGGGCGGCGATGATCCGCTCGCGGTGCTTGGCGGCGGCGACCTGGACCTCCAGCTCCTTGTCGACCGCGTCGGCCAGCTCGGGCGAGGTGGTGACCAGCACCGCGGCGGCCAGCGTGTCGTGCTCGGCCTGGCTGATCAGGTCCGCGGCGACGAAGGCGGGGTCGGCCGAGTCGTCGGCGAGGATCGCGATCTCGGTGGGCCCGGCCTCGGCGTCGATGCCGACCCGGCCCTTGAGCAGCCGCTTGGCGGCGGCGACGTAGATGTTGCCCGGCCCTGTGACCAGGTTCACCGGGCGGCAGTCCTCGGTGCCGTACGCGAACATCGCGATCGCCTGGGCGCCGCCCGCCGCGTAGACCTCGGTCACTCCGAGCAGGGCGCACGCGGCGAGGATCGCGGGGGCGGGCAGGCCGCCGCTCGCCTTCTGGGCGGGCGAGGCCACCGCGATGCCCTCGACGCCGGCCTCCTGGGCGGGCACCACGTTCATCACAACGGAGGACGCGTAGGCGGCGAGCCCGCCGGGCACGTACAGCCCGACCCGCTCGACCGGCACCCAGCGCTCGGTGACCGTGCCGCCCGGCACCACCTGGGTGGTGACGTCGGTGCGGCGCTGCTCGCGGTGGACGATCCTGGCCCGCCGGACGGACTCCTCCAGGGCGGCCCTGACCGCGGGGTCCAGCTCGGCGAGCGCGGTGGCCAGCGCCTCCGCGGGCACCCGCAGCGAGGCCGGGCGCACCCCGTCGAAGCGCTCCCCGTGGTCGAGCACCGCCACCGAGCCCCGATGGCGGACGTCCTCGCAGATCGGCCGCACTGCCTCCAGGGCGGCCTCCACGTCGAAGTCGGCACGGGGCAGCAGGTCGCGGTCGATACCGCCCTCGGGGAAGGCGGCACCGCGCAGATCGATTCGGGAGATCACGGTGCCAAGTGTAGAGACCCGGGAATGCAGGACGTTCCCGAGTTCCACTCCGTGATACGTGGCCGTCGCACCGACCCGCTACGGTGTGCGGCGCGACGACGGGGAGGGGAATCGGGTGGCCGAGGCGGCAGGCGGGGCACCGCCGCAGGACTGGACGCCGGTCGAGCGGCGGATGTGGCAGGCATTCCGCGAGGGCCGGGTCTGCGATCTGCGCACCGGGCGCGGCGGCCCTGACGACCCCCCGCCGTGGCTCCGCCCGGGGACGGCCCCTGACGGGCCCGGCTGGGGCGCCGACCGTACGGTACGCGCCCAGGCCGTCGCCGAGCTGCTGCTCGACGGGCCGCCCGCGGTGCCGGGGCGGGTGACGGCGCTGAAACTCGCCGGGGTGCGGATCAGCGGGCGGCTGATGCTCGCCGGCGGCACGGTGACCCCGTACGTCCAGCTGGACGACTGCCTCCTCGACGAGCAGCTGATGCTCCAGGAGTGCCGGATCGGCAGCATGCGCCTGGTGCGCTGCCGCCTGCCCCGGCTCGAAGCCGCCCGCCTGCAGGTCGGCGGCGACCTGCACCTGCCGCAGTGCCTGATCACCGGGGGCGTCCGGCTCTCCGACGCGCACATAGGCACCGACCTGCTGCTCAACCAGCTCACCGTGCGCCGCGGCCGTGCGGCGCAGGCCATCGCCGCGGACGGGCTGACCGTCGGCCAGGACGTGGACGCCGAACTCATCGACATCAGCGGGGAGTTCAGTCTGCGCAGCGCCCGGATCGGCGGCCGGCTCAGCCTGCGCGGTGCCACCCTGCGCAATCCCGCAGGCAGGCAGGCGCTCAACGCCGCCCGCATCGCCGTCGAGCACACCCTCTACCTGTCCGGCGGCTGGAACGCCAGGGGCGGTGGCGGCAGCTCGACGCCGCCCGAGGGGGTCAGCGTGCGGGACTTCACCTGCCATGGCGGGCTGCGGCTCGACGACGGGCGGTTCGGCAACGCGGTGATCATCAGCCGGGCGCGCTTCGAGCTGGACGGCGAACAGCAGGTGTCGCTGCGGCGGATACAGACCCCGGAATTGTGCTTCACCCTGCCGCGCGCTCCTGAGGGCGTGGTCGTGCTGTCGGGGGCCAGGGTCGGCAAACTCACCGACGCGCGGGGCGCCTGGCCCGCGCCCGGCCGGCTGCGGATGACCGGCTTCGGCTACGACACGCTCACCCCGCTCGCCGAGTTCCCGCTGCGCGACCGGCTCGCCTGGCTGCAGGCGGCCACCCCGGAATTCCGGCCGGAACCCTACGAACGGCTGGCGGCGGCGCTGCGGGCCGCCGGGGAGGACGCCGAGGCGCGCGAGGTGCTGCTCGCCAGACAGCGGCGGCGCCGGGAGACCCTGCCGCCGGCCGGGCGGGTGTGGGGCTGGCTCCAGGACATCACCGTCGGTTACGGCTACCGGCCCGGCCGGGCCGCGGTCTGGATGGCGGTGCTGTGGGCGATGGGGGCGACGTACTTCGCGCTGCACCACGTGCCCGCGGCGGCGGACCCGGGGGGTTACCGGCCGCACTGGAGTCCCGCGCTCTACGCCCTGGACCTGCTGCTGCCCGTCATCGACCTGGGCCAGGACAACGCGTGGCGCGAAGTCGGGCTCGCGCAGTGGGTGGCCTCGCTGCTGACCCTGCTCGGGTGGATGCTCGCCACCACGGCCGCGGCCGGGGCCAGCCGGCTCCTGCGCCGCGGCTCGTAGGGTCCGCCGTTCGCGGTGCGTCCTCGTCCTCGACAGGCCCTGGCCGGGGGAAAGGGGCGGACCGGGCGGGAGGGGAGGCCGTACCCTGGCTGACTGTGACCGATCGGATTCCGCTCTTCCCCCTGGGTGCCACCCTCTTCCCCGGCCTCGTGCTCCCGCTGAACGTCTTCGAGGAGCGCTACCGCGCCCTGGTGGCCGATCTGCTCGCGCTGCCGGAGGACGCCCCGCGGCGGTTCGGCGTGGTCGCGATCAAGAACGGCCAGGAGGTGGCCCCCACGGGGCAGGAGGGCCGGGCACCGGGCCCGGCGGCGGGCCTGGGCGACGACCCGCTCGCCGCCCTGCACGGCGTCGGCTGCATCGCGGACGCCACCGGCATCGCCGAGGGCGAGGACGGCGGCTACGAACTGGTCGCCACCGGGCTGCTGCGCTTCAAACTGCTCTCGCTCGACGTCAGCGGCACGTACCTGACCGCCGAGATCGAGGAGATCCCTGAGGACCCGGGCGGCGGCGCGGGCGCCCTCGCCTCCGAGGTGACCCGGGTGTTCGGCACCTACCAGAAGCGGCTCGCGGGCGCTCGTGAGCGCACGCTGGCACCCGGCCAGGAATTCCCCGACGACCCGACCGTGCTGTCGTACCTGGTGGCCGCCGCGCTGATCGCCGAGACGCCGGTGAAGCAGGCGCTGCTCGAGGAGCCGGACAGCGCCGCGCGGCTGACCGCGGAGCTGCGGCTGCTGCGCCGCGAGACGGCCGTCATCGACAAGCTTCCTTCGCTGCCCGCGGTCGATCTGACCAGCCAGCCGATCAGCGCGAACTGACGTGGCCAGGAAGCGGGCCGGCGGGACCGGCGGCACACCGGCCACCGTCGCGCTGGAGAAGGCGGGCGTGCCCTTCGCCGTGCACGCCTACGAGCACGACCCGGCGTCCGGCCTCTCGTACGGCGACGAGGCCGCGGCGGCGCTCGGCACGAGCCCCGAGCGGGTGTTCAAGACGCTGGTGGCGGAGGTCGACGGCACGCTGACGGTCGCGGTCGTACCGGTCGCCGGCTCGCTCGACCTCAAGGCGCTGGCCGCCGCGGCGGGCGGCAAGCGGGCGGCTATGGCCGACCCGGCGGCGGCGGAGCGCAGCACCGGCTACGTGCTCGGCGGCATCTCTCCGCTGGGCCAGCGCAAGGCGCTGCCGACGGTCCTTGACGGCTCGGCCCTGGCGTTCGACACGGTCTTCGTCTCAGGGGGCAAGCGCGGCTTGGAGCTTGAGCTCTCGCCGGCCGACCTCCGGACCCTGACATCCGCGACGGCCGCCCCGATCGCCCGCACCGGCTGACCGGCGGGGACCCGCCGGTGGCGACGAGTGGGCGCTGCCGGAGCCCGCAGGGCCGCGAGGGCGTCCCGTACGGTGGCGGACCGGCCGCGCTGGGCGGCCGGGCTCCGGGGACAACGCGGGCCGCTCGCCCCTTCGGCAGGCGGACCCTGACGCCGGTGGCGGCGTGCCGGCCGCCCGGGTCGCCCACGGGGGACCGCCGTCGCGTGGCCGGGTCCGGGGGCAGCCGCAGGCCGGCTAGTCCTTCGCCGGGGGCTCCTGCGGGGGTGCCGCAGGCGGGTCGGGCGGGGCCGCCGGGGGGGTCCAGTAGGCCTCAGGCGGCTGGGCGGACTTGTCGCCGCCCTCCGGGTCGCGGGGGCCGAAGGCGGACGTCAGCGCCAGGTGGACGATCATCGCCGCGGCCGACCATGCCACCAGCGCGGACTTGGCCCGCAGTTCCAGCGGGGCGTCGAAGACGACCTTCGGGCCGACCGCGGTGGCGTGCGCCACGATGTCGGTGTCGGGGCCGAGTGCGATGCCGAGGCGCCAGCCGACGACGGAGGCCAGGAGGCCGCCCGCCGCGAGCCCGAGGACGGCGCCGACACCGCCGCGCCGGTAGCGCCAGAAGACCGCGGCCGCGGTCAGCACGCCGAGCCCGGCCGCGATGAGCGCGAAGACGCCGTCGCCGCCGATCGCCTCCTCGCCCTCGGTGTCCTTGAGGTAGACGGCCTTGCCGTCGGAGATCAGCGGCACCCTGGGCGAAAGCCACAGCCACAGCAGGCCGAGCGCGATCCCGCAGACGGTCACCAGCAGGGCCACAAGCGCGCCTCTGCGGACCTCGGCGAGCACCGTCTTCCTGCGGTCCTCGCCCCCTGGGCCGCCGGACCCCGACCCCGGATACGGGGGAAGGTCAGGTGAGTGGTCGTGGGGAGTCAGGGGTGCGGTCACCTGCCCATCGTGCCAGGTCCGGACGCGGGACGCCTCACCGGCAGGCAGCCCTGCGGTACGCCCAGGTGGCGACGGCCAGCGAGACGACGCCGACGGCGGCGCACACCGAGAGGTCGCCCAGCACCGCGGCCCAGTCCGTGCCCGCGCTGCCGCCCAGCGTGCGGGCGAAGGCCTCGACGCCGTAGGTGGAAGGCAGCAGGTCGCGGGCCCAGCGGATCGGCGAGGGCAGGTGCGAGGCGGGCAGCACGCCGAGCAGCAGGGCCGCGGACATGCCGAGCTGGCCGAAGAGCGTGGCGATCTCCTGCCGGGGCGCGAGCAGGCCGAGCGCCGCCCCCAGGCCGGACAGGGCGGCACCGGCCAGCGGGATCACCACGGCGAGCACCCACAGCGTGGTGAGCGTGAGGTGGAAGAGCACGCAGCCGACGACCGCGGTCAGCAGCGTGCCGGGCACGGTGAAGGACGCGTAGGCGCCCGCGGCGCCGAGGACGACGGCGGCGGGCGGCACCGGCAGGGTGGCGTAGTGGTCGAGGCCGCCGGAGGCCCGCAGCTGGCCGAAGTACTGCGCCAGCAGGTTGAGGGCCACGAAGGCCACCACGAGGACGCTGGAGCCTGCGACGACGGCCCGTGCGGCCTCGCCGTCCCCCGCGTCGACGACGCCGCGCATCATGACCATGATCCCGACGGACTGGAAGGTGGCGACGAACAGCAGCGGGATCCGTGCGACCCGGGCGCGGGAGAGCTGCGCCCGGTAGACGGCGGCGAAGGACGGCCACAGCCGCGCCCGCGGCGCGAGCGGCGCCGCTTCACCCGCGGCCGCACCCCCGACGGCGGCCCTGCCCTGTCCTGGGCCGGCCTGTGCGATGACGGTCATGGACGGCCTCCCGGCCTCGATGCGAACCGGGCAGCGGCTTCCGGCGCACCGGCGCAGCCCGAGCGCCCGCGCACCGCCGCACACCGGCGGCCTGCCGCGGCGCAGGCACCCGCGCGGCGGCAGCGCAGCGGGGCGCGGCGCAGGGCCGCCGGGTGGCGGGGCGCGTTCACGACTTCACCAGGCCCTTGGCGCGGCCGCCCAGCGCCAGGTAGACGTCCTCCAGGCTGGGGGTGGCCAGCGTGAAGTCGTCCAGGGCCGCGTAGGCGGGGCCGCCGGTGAGCCCGGCGACGGTGGTGCGGGCGCGGTCGTGCGGGAGGCGCAGGGTCCAGCGGCGGCCGGAGATGTCGGCCAGCGGGCGGAGCGCGGCGATCTCCGGCAGGTCGAGCGGCGGCTCGGTGCGCCACACCAGGTCGAGGCGCACCTCGTCGGCGACCAGGGCGCGCAGCCCCGCAGGGGTGTCGCAGGCGATCACCCGGCCGTGGTCGAGTACGGCGACCCGGTCCAGGACCGTCTCGGCCTCGATGACGTTGTGGGTGACCAGCAGCACCGTGGCGCCGTTCTCCGTCCTGCGCCGGCCGAGCGCGGCCCACACCGCCCGGCGGGCGACCGGGTCCATGCCGGTGGTGGGCTCGTCCAGGACGAGTATCGGCCGCTCGCCGACCAGGGCCGCGGCGAAGCAGGCCAGCCGGCGCTGGCCGCCGGAGAGCCGCTTGATCGGGCGGGAGGCGATCGGGCCGAGTTCGAGTTCGTCCAGGACCGCGTCCCTTGCGGCGCGGGCGGCGGCCGCGTCCAGGCCGCGCAGCCGCCCGGTGGTCTCTGCGGCGAGCGAGACGGTCAGCTCGTCGAGCGCGGTGGACTCCTGGCCGAGGTAGCCGATCAGCCGGGCGGCCCGGTCGGGGTGCCGTACGAGGTCGTGGCCGAGCAGGTCGATGCTGCCGGCGTCCGGCCGCAGCAGGCCGGTGAGCTGGCGGACCAGGGTGGTCTTGCCTGCTCCGTTGGGCCCGAGGATGCCGAACATCTCGCCGCGCCGCACGTCCAGGTCGATGCCGTCGCTCGCGCGGACGACGGCGGGCCCGGTTCCGGGGGTGCGGCGGCGCAGCCCCGCGCGGCGCACGCCGGAACCCGCCGGGTACGTCCTGATCAGTCCGCGCACGGTGCACACCGTGTCGCGGGCCGCGGCGACCGCCGGGGGCGCCTTGTCCTCCGTGCCCGTATTCACGAGGATCGAGACTACGCGGCGCGGACGGCTTGTGGCGCAAGGGGGGTTGTGCGAACGGGCCGCCGCACGGCTTTTCCCCCGGTGGCCCCCTGGGCCGGCCGGCTCTGTCCCCATGGCGGCCCCCCGGGTCAGTCGCTGCCCTGGCCGTGCTCGACGCCGGTGCGGGTGTCGACCTCGCGCCAGAATCCGGCCCTGATCGCGTACCGGTCGTGCTCGTCGATCTGGTCGTCCTTGTGGGCGAGCAGCCCGAAGCGGGCGGCGTACCGCAGCAGCTCGCCGTCGATCCGGTGCGGGACCCGGGGGTAGTGGGTGGACAGCTGCTGGAGCTGGCCGGAGTCGGCGAGGCGGGCGGTCCAGCGCCGGGCGAAGACCTGCCCGACCTCGTACGGGTCGCCGCTGACCGCGGTGATGTCGGCCTCCCGGTCGGCCCAGCGCTGCTCGGCGGTGGTCAGCTGGGCCAGGGTGGGCAGGCCGCTGGTGTCGGGAACGTCGGGGCCCGCGCCCCGGTCGGTCCAGCCCTTCTCGGACGACCAGCGCAGGGTGGCGCTGGGCGCGGGGTGCGGGGCGGGCGGTGCGGGGTGCGGCTTGCCGAGGCCGGCCAGGTCCTTGGGGGTGGGGACGACCTTGCCGCCGGGCCCCGCGGACTCGGCGTCCGCGGGCTCGGCCCGGGGGGCCGGTGCGGTGCCGTTCTCCGCCGGGTCCGGCTGGTGGGCGGGGTGCGCCGGGTGCCCCTCCTGCGGGGGCGCCCCCGCGGCGGACTCGGGCAGGGGCGCGGACAGGATCGCGGCGATCTCGGGGCCGATGTCGGGCCGGGTGCTGACGGTGGGCGCGCAGATCCCGTCCCTGGCCCTGATCGCGGCGGTGATCCACTCCCGGTCGAGGACCCGGCGCTCGTCGGCCTCGGCGACCAGGTCCTCCGACTGGTTGTAGTCGCCGTCCGCGGCCTGTACGGCCCACAGGTGGACGGCGACGCCGTGCTCCTTGGCGGACATCATGCCGGGCAGCAGGTCGCCGTCGCCGGTGACCAGGACGATGTCGGAGCAGGCGCGGTTGCGGGCCAGCTCCGACAGTTCGGCGTGCATGGCGGCGTCGACGCCCTTCTGCGCCCACCGGCCGTCCGTCCGGGTGAGCGCGCCGAGCCGTACGGTCACCCGGGGCATCACCCGCAGCCTGCGGTGTTCGGGTTGCGGAACCCGGTCGGGTGCGCCGTCGAACCAGTAGATCCGCAGCAGCGGCTGCCCGGTCTCGCGTTCGG
This sequence comes from Streptomyces sp. NPDC049040, assembly GCF_043197715.1. NCBI lineage: Bacteria > Bacillati > Actinomycetota > Actinomycetes > Kitasatosporales > Streptomycetaceae > Streptomyces > Streptomyces sp. NPDC049040. The sequence continues at coordinate 951,410 of NZ_JBICTO010000002.1, read as the reverse complement.
CCCTTTCCCGCAGGCCAGCCACGACGGCGGCATGATCGACGATGATCCGGGAACGCGAGGGCTCACCGGCCAGAAGGCTTGCTGCTGCGCCCAGTAGGTATCCGGCGTCCACCAGGACGACGCAGCGGTCCATATCGCACCTCTTCCGGTCGCCCCCTCGGCCCTGAATCCCCCCAGGTTTCCCCGAGTCTGCCCGAATGCCGGGGCGTTATGAGCTCGAACACGATCTTCGGCGTGGCGGTCGGTCGTTTTACGTCACACCTACCCCACCAACTGCCCGAAATGCGCGCTTCGTACTCCCGTGCAAATCTGATGGCGGCCGCTCGGCCACGAGCCCACGGGGCGCCAAGCCCGCAGGGCGGCAGGCCGTTCGGCCGACATCCCCTCATCAGGAAGGCACGAAAGTGGCTAAGAACCGGAACCAGAACACGAACCAGAACCGCCGGCCCGAGCAGGGCCAGGACCAGCGTCGCAACTCCGGCTCGGAGGCTCAGGACCAGGACAGGAGCCACCAGGCGGAAGAGCGTGCGATGCCCGCGGGCTCGCCGGTCTCGCACAAGCAGCAGAAGCGGTTCGGCCACAACTGAACGTGCCACAGCTGCGGTTGTGAATGAGCGGGGGTGCCCCTTCGGGGGCGCCCCCGCGCCCGTTGTCCGCGGTGGCGGGGACCGGGCCCGGCCGCCGCCGGGTCAGCCCGCCTGCTGGCCGGCGCCCAGGCAGGCCGGCCCGAGCAGTGCCTTGAGGTCGCCGAACAGCGAGGGGTCCGCGGTCACCCGGTGCCGGTCGAGCCGCAGCACCGTGGTGGACCTGGCACCCTGGAGCCGCACCCTGACCTCGGTGTTGCCCTTGTGGCTGGCCAGCACCTCGCCGAGCCTGGCCACCAGCGGCGGGGTGACCTTGACCGTCGGGATGGAGATGCTCACCGGCGCGTTGGTGCCGACGTCGGTCAGGTCGGGGACCATCAGCTCCATGGCGACCAGCCGCGGGATGTCCTCGCGCTTGTCGAGCCGCCCCTTGACGAAGACCACGGCGTCCTCGGTCAGTTGGGTGGAGACCAGCTGGTAGGTGGCGGGGAAGAACATGCAGTCCACCGAGCCCGCCAGGTCCTCGACGGTGGCGATCGCCCAGGCGTTGCCCTGCTTGGTCATCTTGCGCTGCAGCCCGGAGATGATGCCGCCGATGGTGACGATCGCCCCGTCCTGGTAGTCGCCGGCGAGCGCGGCGATGGCGGCGTCGGTCTTGTCGCCGAGGATGTGCTCGATGCCGAACAGCGGGTGGTCGGACACGTAGAGCCCGAGCATTTCCCGCTCCTGCGCGAGCAGATAGGTCTTGTCCCACTCGATGTCGGAGAAGACCACGTCCATGCCGAAGGAGGGCCCGTCGTCGCCGTCGCCCTCGCCCATGCCGCCGAAGAGGTCGAACTGGCCCTCGGCCTCCTTGCGCTTGACCTGCACCACGTTGTCGATCATCGACTCGAAGTGCTCGGTCAGGCCGCGCCTGGTGTGCTGCATGGTGTCGAAGGCGCCGGCCTTGATCAGCGACTCGACCGTCCGCTTGTTGCAGACCACCACCTCGACCTTGTCGAGGAAGTCCGGGAAGTCGGCGTAGCGGCCCTTGGACTTGCGGCACTTGACGACGGACTCCACCACGTTCTGCCCGACGTTGCGGACCGCGGTCAGGCCGAAGACGATCGTGTCGTCGCCGCGCGGGGTGAAGTTGGCGTTGGACTCGTTCACATCCGGCGGCAGCACCTTGATGCCCATCCGGCGGCACTCGTTGAGGTAGAGCGCCATCTTGTCCTTGTCGTCCTTGACCGACGTCAGCAGGCCCGCCATGTATTCGGCCGGATAGTTCGCCTTGAGATACGCCGTCCAGTAGGACACCAGGCCGTACGCGGCGGAGTGCGCCTTGTTGAAGGCGTATCCGGCGAAGGGCACCAGCACGTCCCAGACCGCCTGGATGGCCTGGTCGGAGTAGCCGCGCTCGCGCATGCCGCCCTGGAAGGGGATGAACTCCTTGTCCAGGACCTCCTTCTTCTTCTTGCCCATCGCCCGGCGCAGCAGGTCGGCCTGGCCCAGCGAGTACCCGGCGAGCACCTGGGCGGCCTTCTGCACCTGCTCCTGGTAGACGATCAGGCCGTAGGTGACTTCGAGCACCTCGCGGAGCGGTTCTTCCAGCTCCTTGTGGATCGGGGTGATCTCCTGCTGCTTGTTCTTGCGCAGGGCGTAGTTGATGTGCGAATTCATGCCCATCGGGCCCGGCCGGTAGAGGGCCGAGACGGCGGAGATGTCCTCGAAGTTGTCGGGCTTCATCATCCGCAGCAGGGCCCGCATGGGCCCGCCGTCGAACTGGAAGACGCCCAGGGTGTCGCCGCGGCCGAGCAGCGCGTAGGTGTTCGGGTCGTCGAGCGGCAGCGAGAGCAGGTCGATGTCGACGCCCTTGTTCGCCTTGATCGACTTGACCGCGTCATCCATGATCGTCAGGTTGCGCAGGCCGAGGAAGTCCATCTTCAGCAGGCCGAGCGACTCGCAGCTCGGGTAGTCCCACTGGGTCACGACGGCGCCGTCGTTCTTCGGCGAGAAGATCGGCACGTGGTCGATCAGCGGCTCGGCGGACATGATCACACCGGCGGCGTGCACGCCCATCTGCCGGACCAGGCCCTCGATGCCCTTCGCCGAATCGATCACCTTGGTGACGTCCGGCTCGTTCTCGTACATCGCCCGGACCTCGCCCGCCTCGCTGTAGCGGGGGTGGTCCTTGTCGGTGATGCCGGACAGCGGGATGCCCTTGCCGAGGACGTCGGCGGGCATGGCCTTGGTGATCCGGTCGCCCATCGAGAACGGATACCCCAGCACCCGGGCCGAGTCCTTGATCGCGGCCTTGGCCTTGATGGTGCCGTAGGTGGCGATCTGCGCGACCTTGTCGGAGCCGTACTTCTCCGTGACGTAGCGGATGACCTCGCCGCGCCTGCGCTCGTCGAAGTCGATGTCGACATCGGGCATGGACACGCGCTCGGGGTTCAGGAACCGCTCGAAGATCAGCCCGTGCGGGACCGGGTCGAGGTCGGTGATGCCCATGGCGTACGCGACGATCGAGCCGGCCGCGGAGCCGCGGCCGGGGCCGACCGCGATGCCGTTGTTCTTCGCCCACATGATGAAGTCCGCGACGACCAGGAAGTAGCCGGGGAAGCCCATCTGGACGATGGTGTCCATCTCGTAGTCGGCGAGCTTCTGCCGGTCCTCGGGGATCCCGCCGGGGAAGCGCCTGGCCATGCCGCGGGCGACCTCCTCGCGGAACCAGGTGACCTCGGTGTAGCCCTCGGGCACGTCGAACTTGGGCATCAGGTTCCTGAACTTGAACATGCCCTCGGTGTCGACCCGGTCGGCGATCAGCAGCTGGCTGTTGCGGCAGCCCTCCTGCCAGGCGTCGGAGGAGTCGATCGCGTACATCTCGGCGGCGGACTTGAGGTAGTAGCCGGAGCCGTCGAACTTGAAGCGGCCGGGGTCCGACATGTTCGAGCCGGTCTGGATGCACAGCAGGGTGTCGTGCGCCGACGACTCCCCCGCGTACGTGTAGTGCGAGTCGTTGGTGACCACGAACGGCGCCTGGAGCTTCTTGGCGATCTCCTCCAGGCCCTGGCGGGCCCGGCGGTCGATGTCGATGTCGTGGTCCATGATCTCGACGAAGAAGTTCTCCTTGCCGAAGATGTCCTGATACTCGCCCGCGGCCTTGATCGCCTCGTCCATCTGCCCCAGCCGGATCCGGGTGGAGACCTCGCCCGAGGGGCAGCCGGTGGTGCCCATCAGGCCCTCGGCGTACTCGCTGAGCAGCTCGCGGTCCATCCGGGGCTTGCGGAAGTAGCCCTCGAAGGAGGCGCGGGACTGGGCCCGGAAGAGGTTGTGCAGTCCGACGCTGTTGCGCGCCCAGATGGTCATGTGGGTGTACGCGCCCGCACCGGAGACGTCGTCGCCCTTCTGGTGCGGGGCGCCCCACTTGACCGGCTTGTTGTACCGCCGCGACTCGGGCGCCAGATACGCCTCGATGCCCATCACCGGGGTCACCCCGGCGGCCTGCGCCTGGTGGAAGAAGTCGTAGGCGCCGTGCAGGTTGCCGTGATCGGTGATGGCCACATGGCTCATCTCCATCTCGTTGCACGCCTTGAACATGTCCTTCAATCTCGCCGCTCCGTCCAGCAGCGAATACTGGGTGTGGACGTGCAGGTGAGTGAAGGGCTGGTCGGTCAAGGCGGCGACACCTCCGGCGAGAACGGGCCATCGGAACGGGTTGTCTGGCGGCGTCGGGAAGTCTACGACCCGGGTACGACACAGCGGGCCGCAACCCGGCGGCGGCCCGGCCGGTGGGCACCGGAAGGCAACCGTCCCGGCATCCGGCGTCGTCCCTCCTGTCGTGGCAGACATCACTTCGGGCGACGCCCCGCGCGGGCAGCACATCCTCTCCGTCTTCGGCACCGCGTTCGGCGAGCTGCTCGCCGCCGACCCGGCGGCCTTCCGGGTCAAGTTCCGGAAGATGGCGGCCTCGGCCTTCGCCTTCTACCGGGGCACCGCGTGCCTGTTCTACGCCGACCTGGACGGCGAGCAGCACGGGGGCCGCTATGTGACGGACCGCACCGGCAGGGTGTGGATCCACGGCGACCTGCACGCCGAGAACTTCGGCACCTACATGGCGGCCAACGGCCGGCTGGTCTTCAACGTCAACGACTTCGACGAGGCCTTCGTCGGCCCCTTCACCTGGGACCTCAAGCGCTTCGCCGCCTCGGTCGCGCTGCTGGGGTACGTCAAGGCGCTCGGCGACGACGTGATCAGCCACCTGGTGACGGTCTACGCCGCCGCCTACCGCGAGCGGATCCGGCTGCTGGCCAAGGGCGAGGCGGTGCCGCAGCTCACCCTCGACACCGCCCAGGGCCCGCTGCTCGACGCGCTGCGCAGCGCCCGCGCCAGGACCCGGGTGGGGCTGCTCGACTCGCTCACCGAGGTGCGCGACCACGACCGCCGCTTCACCGACGGCGGCGGGGCCGTCGGGCTGGACGCGGCCACCCGGGGCGCGGTGCTGACCGCCTTCGGCGCGTATGTGGAGTCGCTGCCCCCGGCCGGCCGGGCCCGGCAGGACAGCCTGCGGGTCAAGGACGTGGTGGGCCGCCGCGGGGTCGGCATCGGCAGCGCGGGCCTGCCGTCGTACAACCTGCTGCTCGAAGGCAACACCGACGCGCTGGAGAACGACGTCGTGATCTACATGAAGCAGGGCCAGACCCCCGCGGTGTCCCGGCACATCACCGACCCCGCGGTGCGCGGCTATTTCCTGCACGAGGGGCAGCGCACGGTCGTCTCGCAGCGGGCGCTCCAGGCGCACGCCGACCCGTGGCTGGGCTGGACCGAACTGGACGGCACGGGCCAGCTGGTCGCGGAGGTCTCGCCGTACGCGGTGGACCTGGACTGGTCGGACCTTGACGACCCCGCGCAGATCGAGGCGGTGGTCGCGGACCTGGGCCGGGCCACCGCGACCATGCACGCGGCCGCGGACGACGAGAGCGGGCACTCGCTGGTGCCCTTCTCCACCGAGGACGCCATCGACGAGGCGATCGGCGCGGACGAGGACGGCTTCGCGCCGATGCTGGTGGACTTCGCCCACTCCTACGGGGACCGGGTCCGGGCGGACCACCGGATCTTCGTGGACCTCTTCCGCAACGGCCGGATACCGGGCCTGTAGCGGCCCCGGGCGCCTCGCGTACCCCATCTGTTATCCGCTCTTAGGTCACACATACAGGTACGCGTGGCACACTCTGTCGCCATGGAGGCGATACGACCGCGGCTGAGGGCAGTACGTGCTGCCCTGTTCGCCGCGCTGTGCGTCACGCTCTCCTCGACCTCGCACGTCCTGATGGCCAAGGCCCCGCTTCCGCTGCCCGCGGTGGCCGGGGCCTTCGCCGCCGTCTTCACGCTGGTGTACCTGGCCACCGCCCGCCCCGAGTGCGGCTTCTGGACGCTCGCCGGGCTGATGGTGCCGCTCGAGCTGGCCGTGGACACCGTGCTGACCGCCGGGCAGCAGGCCTGCTACGGCCCTTCCGGTGGGCCGGTGACGGGCTCGTGGCGGTCGTTCAACGAGGCCTTCCTCTGCCACGGCGGCCACGTCGGCCCCTCGCCCGCCACCCCGCTCGCCGCGGTGCCGGGCGGTGCGCAGGCCGCCGCGCAGATGCAGTCCAGCGCCCTGCCGTGGCTGCTGCTCGCCGTGCACGTGTCCGTGGGGCTGCTGGCCGCCTGGTGGCTGCGGCGGGGCGAGGCCGCGCTGCACCGGGTGCTGCGCGCCGTGGCGCTCGCCGCCTTCCGGCCGCTGCTGTTCGCCGCCGCCGCGGTCCGCGGCGTGCCCGCCGCCGTGCCGTGCCGGGTGCGCCGCACCGCCCGCAGCTCCGCCGCGGGGGCGCCCGCCGCCCGCTGGCTGCACCATGCCGTCGTACGCCGTGGTCCGCCCGTCCCGGTCACCGCCTGACCGCGAGAACGGCACACCCCCCACACCCACCACGCGTATCCACGGAGAATCGTCATGAGCAACCGCAACAGCAAGGCCAGCAAGGAAGCCGCCCGCGAGCGGCTGCGCGCCCAGCGCGAGAAGGAGGCCAAGCGGGCCAAGGTCCGCCGGCAGCTGCTGGTCGGCGGCGGCGTCGTGGCCCTGCTGGCGATAGCCGGCGGCGTCGCCTTCGCCGTCAACGAGATGAACAAGCCCAGCTACTGGGCGGACGCCGCCAAGAACACCCTGGTCAAGCCGGCCAACACCTCCGGGGCCGACGGCACGACCATCATCGTCGGCGACCCGAAGAACAAGAACGTCGTCAAGGAGTACGAGGACCTGCGCTGCCCGATCTGCGCGGGCTACGAGCAGGCGGCCGGTGACGCGGTGCTCAAGGGCGCGCAGGACGGCAAGTACCAGATCGACTACACCTTCGCGACCTTCCTGGACGACGTCCAGGGCGGCTCGGGCTCCAAGAAGTCGCTCAGCGCGATGGGTGCCGCGCTGAACGTGTCCCTGGACGCCTTCGAGCAGTACCACAAGCTGCTCTACTCCAAGGACGTCCACCCCGAGGAGACCAAGGACGAGTTCAACAGCGCCGACAAGCTGATCTCGCTGGCGCAGAAGGTCCCGGCGCTCAAGGGGAACGCCAAGTTCTCCGACGCGGTCAAGAAGGGCACCTTCGACAAGTGGGCTCTGACCATGAGCCACAAGTACGAGACCTCGCCGCAGGACGTCGTCCAGGGCGGCACCCCGTACGTCCTGGTCAACGGGACCCAGGTGAAGGTGCCCGACCTGACCGCCGACCAGGTCATGACCGCCTTCGACGCGCAGCTCAAGAAGTAGCCGGCCGCAAGGCCGCGGCGGCGCGCGGGCTTCCTCCGGCGGGCTACAGCTCCCGGAGGAAGTCCAGCGCGACCGCCCAGGTGCGCTCCGCGGCCTCGGCGTCGTAGTCGGGCAGCTCGGAGTCGGTGTAGAGGTGGCCGGCGCCGCGGTAGCGGTGGACCTCCACGTCGGCGCCCGCCTTGCGCATCCGCAGGTACCAGGCGTTCAGCCAGTCGTCCGGCTCGAACGGGTCGGGGTCAGCGACATGCAGCTGCACCGGGATGTCGGTGGCCGCGTCGTCCGCGATGTCCGAGGTGCCGTGCAGGAGCAGCAGCCCGCGGGCCCGCTCGTCGCCGAGCGCCAGGTTCTGCGCGACCGAGCCGCCGAGCGAGAACCCCGCGTAGACCAGGCCCCGGTCGGACAGCGGCGCCGCCTCTGCCACCGCGCGGCGCAGCAGCTCGTCCTTGCCGATCTCGTCCTTGATCCGCATGCCCTCCTCCGCGTCGGTGGTGGTCCTGCCGCCGTAGAGGTCGGGCACGTGCACCTCGTGTCCCGCAGCCCGCAGCCGGTCGGCGGCGGCGTGCACCGCGGGCCGCAGCCCGTACATGGAATGGAACAGGACGATCGTCACAGGGTTTCCTTCGGCAGGTCGGGTACGCGTCCATGGTGCCATTTCGGACGACGGACCTGAGAGGTGACCATGGAAGGCGCGTTGCGGCCGGTACTGGTGGTGGGAGTGGCGCTCGCTCTCACCCTGGCAGTGGGCGCGGCCGTCGACAGATCCCTGCGCGCCGCGGACGCACGGCACCCTGAGACCCCCCTGTGGCACCTGCTGCGGCGCTGCCGGCTGCCCTTGCAGGTGGCGATCTGCACAGCGATCCTGCGCGGCGCCTACCGGGCCGCACACGTCGGCAGCGGGCACAGCGCGGCCGTCGGGCAGGCCCTCACCCTGGTGCTGATCGGCGCCACCGCCTGGCTGCTGGTCCGGGTCGCGACCGCCGTGACCGACTCCTCCTACGCGCGCTACGCCGCGGTCTCCCGGGATGTCGCGAAGATCCGCCGGCTGCGGACCCAGTCGGCACTGATCCAGCGGGTGTTCACCGCGATCGTCATGGTGATCGCGATCGCCTCGATGCTGTTCAGCTTCCCCGAGATGCGCACGGTCGGAGCGTCGATGCTGGCGTCCGCCGGCATCATCGGCATCGTCGCCGGTGTGGCCGCCCAGGCCACCCTCGGCAACCTCTTCGCAGGGCTGCAGATCGCCTTCGGCGACATGGTACGGATCGGCGACACGGTGGTGGTCGACGGCGAGTGGGGCACGGTCGAGGAGATCACGCTGACCTATCTGAGCGTCCGCACCTGGGACGAGCGCCGGATCACGATGCCGGTGTCGTACTTCACCAGCAAGCCCTTCGAGAACTGGTCGCGCGGCGACCCGCGGATGACCGGCACGGTGTACTTCCACCTGGACCACGCGGTACCGGTCGACGCGATGCGCAAGCGGCTCCACGAGGTGCTGGAGCAGACCAAGGAGTGGGACCGCAGGGCCTGGGGCCTGGTGGTCATCGACACCACCCCCACCACCGTGCAGCTCAGGGCCCTGGTCACCGCCAAGGACGCCGACGACATCTTCAACCTGCGCTGCCTGGTGCGCGAGCAGCTGATCGAGTGGCTCCGCCAGGAGCACCCTTACGCGCTGCCGCGGCTGAGCACCACGTCCGCGCCCGGCACCTCGTGACCGTGCGCACGCCGGCCGTCAGCCGCGCATCGAGCGCAGGTCGAGGTGCCGCAGCACCCGGTCGACGACCTCCGGGTCGTTGCCCGGCTCGCTGCGGGCAGCCAGCACCTCGTGCCGCGCGGCGGACATCATGTCGTCCTGGATCCTGCGCAGCGCCCTGCCCCGCTTGAGCCGGCGCGCGTGCGACTCGCGGCGCTCCTCGTCCACGATGTCAGGGGAGATGCGGACGCCGATGTCGAAGGCCCTGCGGTGCAGCATCTCCGACAGGTCCTCGTCGATCGGCTCGCTCCGCTCGATCTCCTTGAGCCTGCTGCGGGCCGCGGCCATCGCGCGCAGCGCCAGCTCGTGCTCCAGTTCGTGCTCCGCGTCGATGTCGCTGCTCACCCCGAGCCGCCGCACCAGCCAGGGCAGGGTGAGCCCCTGGACGACCAGGGTGGCCAGCACCACGGCGAAGGCGATGAAGAGCAGCTCGGCGCGGGCCGGGAAGGGGCCGTCGTGGTCGGTCTTCAGCGGGATGGCGAGCGCGAGCGCCACCGACGCCACCCCGCGCATCCCCGACCACCACATGATGACGGTCTCCTGCCAGGTCATCGGGATGTCCTCGTCCATGTCCCGCAGCTTGTGCAACTTCCTGGCGATCCACGCGGCGGGCAGCAGGTAGAGCAGCCGCACGCCGATCACCACGACCACGACGAGGGCGGCGTGCCGGGTCATCGGCCCCCACCCCGCGGCGCCGACGCTGAAGACGTGGTGCAGTTCGAGGCCGATCAGCCCGAAGGCGATCCCGGTGACCAGGGTGTCGACGATCTCCCAGAAGGTGGTGCCTGCCAGCCTCGCCGTCACGTCGTCGGCGGACAGGGCGTGTTCGGCCAGGAAAAGGGCGCTGGTCAGGACGCCGAGGACGCCGGATCCCGCGAACTCCTCCGCGAGGGCGTAGGAGGCGAAGGGCACCAGCAGCGACAGGCCGATCTGCAGCGTCGGGTCGCCGACCACCCCCATCAGCTTGTTGGCGCCCCAGCCGAGCACCAGGCCGACGACGACCGCGACCACCGCGGACAGCACCAGTTCCAGCACCGCGTGCGGCGCCGAGAAGTGGCCGGAGACCGCGGCGGCCACCGCCACGTGGTAGAGCACGATCGCCGTGACGTCGTTGAACAGGCCCTCGCCCTCCAGGATGGAGATCATCCGGCGCGGCAGCCCGAGGCTGCCCGCCACCGCGGTGGCCGCCACCGGGTCGGGCGGCGCGACCAGGGCGCCGAGGGTGAAGGCCGCGGCGAGGGTGATGCCGGGCACCACCGTGTCCACGACCGCGGCGACGGCCGCGGTGGTGACGAAGACCAAGGCCACCGCGAGCAGGAAGATCGCCCGCCGGTTGGCCGCGAACTGCCGCCAGGAGGTGCGCTGCACCGCGGCGTACAGCAGCGGCGGCAGGACCAGCGGCAGGATCAGGTCCGGGTCGATCTGGACGTTCGGGACCTGCGGGATCAGCGCGAGCACCCCGCCGAACAGCGTCATCAGCACCGGTGACGGCAGGCCCGTGCGGTCCCCGAGCGGCACCATCACGACGGCCGCGAGCATGAGCGAGAAGAACAGGGCAAGCTGATCCACGCCCGTCAGCGTGCCACGCGGCGCCGCCGCGGCCTCGGGGCGCGCCGCACCGCCCCCGGGGATCCCGGGCGCCGGGCGGGGCGCGCCACGGCGCCGCTACACCCGCCAGGTGCGGCGCATCGCCTGGTGGGCGATCCCGGCGTCCTGGAATTCCGGGCCGAACTCCTGGTAGCCGAGCTTGCGGTAGAAGCCGATGGCGTGGACCTGCGCCTCCAGGTAGACGCCGGCCAGGCCGAGCCTGGCGGCCTCGTCCTCCAGGGCGCGCACCAGCAGGGCGCCGAGTCCGGTGCCGCGGGCGGTCTTCAGGACGGCGAGCCTGCCGAGCACGGCGAGGTCCGGGTCACCGCCGTTCTTGGCCGCCGCGTCCGCGCCCACCAGCAGCCGGCCGGTGCCGCCCCCCGGGGCCAGCACGTGCACGGCCCTGCCGTCCTTGCCGTCCCACTCCAGGTCCTGCGGCACGTTCTGCTCCACCACGAAGACCTCGTGGCGGATCGCGTGCACCTCGTCCATGGCGTCGGTGTCGGCCGTGTCGACCACCCGCACGCCGGAGCCCTGGGCGATCACCGGCTGTCCGCCCGGACGGTGGCCAGCGCGTTCTCGAGGTCGTCGGGGTAGCCGCTCTCGAACTCCACCCACTCGCCGTCCGCCGGGTGCTCGAAGCCCAGCCGCTTGGCGTGCAGCCACTGCCGGGTCAGGCCGAGGCGCTTGGCCATCACCGGGTCGGCGCCGTAGGTGAGGTCGCCGACGCACGGGTGGCGGTGCGCGGACATGTGCACCCGGATCTGGTGCGTACGGCCGGTCTCCAGCTTGATGTCCAGCAGGCTGGCGGAGCGGAAGGCCTCGATCAGGTCGTAGTGGGTCACCGAGGGCTTGCCGTCGGCGATGACGGCCCACTTGTAGTCATGGGTGGGGTGCCGGCCGATCGGGGCGTCGATGGTGCCGCTCATCGGGTCGGGGTGCCCCTGGACCAGGGCGTGGTAGCGCTTGTCCACCACCCGGTCGCGGAACTGCTGCTTGAGCCGGGTGTAGGCGCGCTCCGACTTGGCGACCACCATCAGGCCGGAGGTGCCGACGTCGAGCCGGTGGACGATGCCCTGGCGCTCGGCGGCGCCCGAGGTGGAGATGCGGTAGCCGGCCGCGGCCAGTCCGCCGATCACGGTGGTGCCGGTCCAGCCGGGGCTGGGGTGGGCGGCCACACCGACCGGCTTGACGATCACGACGATGTCGTCGTCGTCGTGCACGATCTCCATGCCCTCGACGGGCTCCGCGACGATCTGCACCGGGGCGGCCGCCGCGGGCATCTCGACCTCGAGCCAGGCCCCGCCGTGCACCCGCTCCGACTTGCCCGCGACCGACCCGTCGAGCGACACCTTCCCGCCGGCCGCCAGTTCGGCTGCCTTGGTCCGGGAGAAGCCGAACATACGGGCGATGGCGGCGTCGACCCGCTCGCCTTCGAGGCCGTCGGGCACGGGCAGGGAGCGGATTTCGGGAACGGTACTCACCCGACGAGTATGCCGGACCCCGGACGGCCTCCCTGCCGCCCGGGTCTGCCGCCCTCTCCACGGAGGGCGCCCGTTTCCCGTAGGTGCCCTCTCCACGGAGGGCGCCCGTTTCCCGTAGGTGCCCTCTCCACGGAGGGCGCCCGTTTCCCGTAGGTGCCCTCTCCACGGAGGGCGCGCGATTTCCGTGGGTGCCGGGTCCCCTCTGCGGAGAGGGTGCGCGTTTTTCAGGGGCGCGGGGAACTGCGCGCCAAGCCCCCCACCGGGGCGCGGGTCGTCACCGGCCCGAAGGGGCTGATCAGTCCGATCCGGACCACCGGCCCGTGGCCGGTCGCTCGCGCCGTTCCCCGCGCCCCCGAGGGCGCGGTCCGAGGGCGGGCCCGAGGGCGCGGAACCCCCAGAACAGCCCGGAGGGCCTAGTCGCGGTGGCGGGTGCCGTCCGGGTCGACACCGCGGAAGGACAGCAGCACGATCAGCACGCCGCCGCAGGTGATGGCCGAGTCGGCGAGGTTGAAGACCGCGAAGTGGGCCGGGGCGATGAAGTCCACCACCCGGCCCTGGAAGCCGCCGGGGGCGCGGAAGACCCGGTCGGTGAGGTTGCCGAAGGCGCCACCGAGCAGCAGGCCGAGGGCGATCGCCCACGGCACGCTGTAGAGCCGCCGGGACAGCCGGGCGATCACCACGATCACGCCGGCCGCGATCACCGTGAAGACGACCGTCATGCCCTGGCCGAGGCCGAAGGCCGCGCCGGCGTTCCTGATCGCGTCGAACCGCAGGTAGTGGCCGAGGATGCTGATCGGGGCGTGGTTCTCCAGGCTGGTGACCACCCAGATCTTCGACAGCAGGTCGAGCAGGTACGCGAAGGCCGCCACGCCGAGCAGCACGGTGATGCGGCGCCTGCCGCCCGGCCGGATCGCGGAGGCGCCGGACGGCTCGGAGGCGCCGGACGCGGACTCCTCGGGCCGCTCCGGGGTGTCGTCGTCCGGCGTGATGATGATGCGCTCCGCTTCCGTCACGTGGTCCCTCAGCCCTCAGCCCGTGTGTGCTCCGTCGCCCGCCTGGTGACGAGGGTACGGCACACCCCGCGCACGGGTCATCGGCGCTCTTGGCGCTGCTTGTCGTCCAGGCAGAGGGTCGCCCGGGGGAAGGCCTGCATCCTGGCCTTGCCGATCGGGTTGCCGCACACCTCGCACAGGCCGTACGTGCCCTCGTCGAGCCGCTGGAGCGCGTGCTCGGCCTGCACCAGCATGTCGCGGGTGTTGGCGGCTAGCGCCATCTCGTACTCGCGGCTGATGTTCTTCGAGCCGGTGTCGGCCTCGTCGCCGCCGCTGTCGGCGGAGTCGCGGAGCAGGCCCGCGACGGCCGCCTCGGACGCGGCGATCTCGGCGTTGAGCCGTTCGACCTCGGAGACGAGTTCCGATCTCGCCTCCTCCACCTCGGCCGCGGTCCACTGCTCCTCGCCGGGCAGCACCGCCAGCTCTCCCGCCTCGGCGGCCCCGCGCGCCGCAGGCACGCCGTTCGCGGCCGTACCGGCCGCCGTCTTCTCCACACCCACAGTGCCAGCTCCCGTCTTGGACCCATCCCGACCGGTGCGCTTTCCGCCCACCGCCACCTTGCCCGCGGCCTGCGCCGCACCGCTCCCGCCCGCCCCGGACTCCCCCGGCCCGGACTCCTCTCCCGCGGCAGGCCTCACGGCCGCCTCGGGGGCGACCGCCTTGCCGCCCGCGCGGGCCTTCTTCGCCGCGGCCTTCTTCCCCGCGGCACGCTTCCTGACCGGTGCGTCGCGCGCACCGGACCCGGCCTCGTCGGCGGCAGCCGCGGCCGCCGCCTTCCCGGCCTTCTTCGCACCGGTCTTCTTCCGTGCCGCGCGCTTCCCGGCCGGTGCCTCCCGTGCGTCGGGCCCGGCCTGCGCGGCGGCGTCCTCGCCCGCCCCGGCCTTCCTTCCCGCGGCCTTCCTCCCCGCGGAACGCTTGCCGGCTGCGGTGGCCGTCCGGTCGTCAGGGGGCGCGGCCGGGCCGCCGGCGGCGCCGGTGGCCCCGTCCGCGGCCGGAGGCTGCTCCGCCGACTTCTTCACGACCATGGCCGCGACCCCTTCGATCTGTGATCCTCTTCGCGGATCGTGCCGCGGCAACGGGGCACCGCCTGGCCTGCCCGGCCAGCCGGGGGGCGGGCAGGGCAGACAGGTCTGCATCCGTTGTGCCCAGCTCTCCGCCAGGTATTCCGGTACCTGGCGCAACGATGGGTGACGGCCGCCCGCATGGCGCGCGGAGCAGGCCATTCGGGTCAGCAGGACGGCCCGGGGGCGCACCGGCCCACCTCGGGCGGCAGCGGGAAACCGCGGCGACGCGATACCCCGCACGCCCGTACACTGGGCGGCAGCGAACCCGCGTGGATGGGACGAGTAGCGCCGCACGCAGCCAGGAGCGACCCGGGGCCGGTGGAAGCCCGGGGGTGTGCGCGGAGTGAAGATCAGCCCGGAGCCGCCGGAAGAAAGCCCTCGGGCGAGTAGAACCGGCATCGCTGACCCCAACGAGGGGGCGGTGGGAAGTCCTCCACCGCCAAGAAGGGTGGTACCGCGGGAGCGCATCTGCGCCCTCGTCCCTTCGACGGAGTCTGTCCCAGTGTCCGCCGGAGGAAGTCCCCGATGAGCCCGAACAGCCAGCCGCAGTATCGCCCGGTCCCCGCGCAGGTGGACCTTCCCGCCCTCGAACACGAGGTGCTGGCGCTGTGGGGCGAGCGCAAGACGTTCGCCCGCTCCGTCGAGCAGACCCGCGGCATGCCCGACTGGGTGTTCTACGAGGGCCCGCCGACCGCGAACGGCATGCCCGGCGCCCACCACATCGAGGCCCGGGTCTTCAAGGACGTCTTCCCGCGCTTCAAGACGATGCGCGGCCACCACGTGACCCGCAAGGCCGGCTGGGACTGCCACGGCCTGCCGGTGGAGCTGGCGGTCGAGAAGGAGCTGGGCTTCACCAGCAAGCACGACATCGAGAAGTACGGCATCGCGGAGTTCAACGCGAAGTGCCGCGCCTCGGTCACCCGGCACACCGACGCCTTCGCCGAGCTGACCACCCGGATGGGCTACTGGGTGGACCTGGACAACGCCTACCGCACCATGGACCCGGAGTACGTGGAGTCGGTGTGGTGGTCGCTGAAGCAGATCTTCGACAAGGGCCTGCTGGTGCAGGACTACCGGGTCGCCCCCTGGTGCCCGCGCGACCAGACCGGCCTGTCGGACCACGAGCTGGCGCAGGGCTACGAGACGGTCGTGGACCCGTCGGTCTACGTCCGCTTCCCGCTGACCTCGGGGCCGCTGGCCGGCCGGGCGTCCCTGCTGGTGTGGACGACGACCCCGTGGACGCTGGTGTCCAACACCGCGGTCGCCGCGCACCCCGACGTCACCTACGTCGTCGCCACCGACGGCAACGAGCGGCTGGTGGTCGCGGAGCCGCTGCTCGGCAAGGCGCTGGGCGCGGAGGGGGAGTGGACGGCGACCGGCGAGACGTACACCGGCCGCGAGATGGAGCGCTGGACCTACGACCGGCCCTTCGACCTCGTCGACATCCCCGACGCGCACTACGTGGTGAACGCCGAGTACGTGACCACCGAGGACGGCACCGGCCTGGTGCACCAGTCCCCCGCCTTCGGCGAGGACGACCTCAAGGTGTGCCGCGCGTACGGGCTTCCTGTGGTCAACCCGGTGCGCAGGGACGGCACCTTCGAGCCCGAGGTGCCGCTGGTCGGCGGGGTGTTCTTCAAGAAGGCCGACGAGGCCCTGGTCGCCGAGCTCCAGTCGAACGGGCGGCTCTTCCGGCACGTGCCCTACGAGCACAGCTACCCGCACTGCTGGCGCTGCCACACCGCGCTGCTCTACTACGCCCAGCCGTCCTGGTACATCAGGACCACCGCGGTCAAGGACGCGATGCTGCGGGAGAACGAGCGCACCAACTGGTACCCGGAGTCGGTCAAGCACGGCCGCTTCGGCGACTGGCTGGACAACAACGTGGACTGGGCGCTGTCCCGCAGCCGCTACTGGGGCACCCCGCTGCCGGTGTGGCGCTGCGAGCAGGACCACCTGACCTGCGTCGGCTCGCTGGCCGAGCTGAGCGAGCTGACGGGCACCGACCAGTCGGGCCTCGACCCGCACCGTCCGTACATCGACGCGGTGACCTTCCCGTGCGGCACCTGCGGCGAGACCGCGACCCGGGTACCCGAGGTCATCGACGCCTGGTACGACTCCGGGTCGATGCCGTTCGCGCAGTGGGGCTACCCGTACCACAACAAGGACGTCTTCGAGCGGACCTACCCGGCGCAGTTCATCTCCGAGGCGATCGACCAGACCCGCGGCTGGTTCTACACGCTGATGGCGGTCGGCACTCTGGTCTTCGACCGGTCCGCGTACGAGAACGTGGTGTGCCTGGGCCACATCCTGGCCGAGGACGGCCGCAAGATGTCCAAGCACCTGGGCAACACCCTCGACCCGATCCCGCTGATGGACCGGCACGGCGCGGACGCGGTCCGCTGGTTCATGGCGGCCGGCGGCTCCCCCTGGGCGGCCCGCAGGGTCGGGCACGGCACGATCCAGGAGGTGGTGCGCAAGACGCTGCTCACCTACTGGAACACCGTGGCCTTCCAGGCGCTGTACGCCCGCACCTCCGGCTGGGCGCCCTCGGCGGCCGACCCGGCGGTCGCGGACCGGCCGCTGATCGACCGCTGGCTGGTCGGCGAGCTGAACGTGCTGGTGCGCGATGTCACCGACGCGCTGGAGTCGTACGACACCCAGCGCGCGGGCAAGCTGCTGTCGTCCTTCGTGGACGACCTGTCCAACTGGTACGTGCGCCGGTCGCGGCGCCGCTTCTGGCAGGGCGACGCGGCGGCGCTGCGCACGCTGCACGACGTGGTCGAGACGGTGACCCGGCTGATGGCTCCGCTGGTGCCCTTCATCACCGAACGTGTGTGGCAGGACCTGGTGGTGCCGGTCGTGCCGGGCGCACCCGACTCGGTCCACCTGTCGACCTGGCCCGAGGTCGAGGAGGGCTGGATCGACCCGGCGCTCTCGGCCCGGATGCAGCTGGTGCGGCGGCTGGTGGAACTCGGCCGGGCGACCAGGGCGGAGTCCGGGGTGAAGACCCGGCAGCCGCTGTCGCGCGCGCTGGTCGCCGCCGCGGGCTTCGAGGACCTGTCGCAGGAGCTGCGCGCGCAGATCGCCGAGGAGCTGAACGTCTCCTCGCTCGCGGGACTGTCCGAGGTCGGCGGCTCGCTGGTGGACGCCAGCGCGAAGGCGAACTTCCGGGTGCTGGGCAAGCGCTTCGGCAAGGGCGTGCAGGCGGTCGCGGCGGCGGTGGCCGCGGCCGACGCGGCGGCGCTCTCCGCGGATCTGCGGGAGCGCGGCGCCGCCTCCGTGGTGGTGGACGGCGCCGAGGTGGTGCTCGGCCCGGACGAGGTCATCGTCACCGAGACCCCGCGCGAGGGCTGGTCGGTGGCGTCCGACTCGGGCGCCACGGTCGCCCTCGACCTGGAGATCACCCCGGAGTTGCGGCTCGCCGGTCTCGCCCGCGACGTGATCCGGCTGGTGCAGGAGGCCCGCAAGAACAGCGGCCTCGACGTGGCCGACCGGATCGCGGTCCGCTACGCCACCGACCGCCCCGACCTGGCGGAGGCGCTGCGCGCCCACGCCGCGCTGATCGGGGAAGAGGTCCTGGCCGTGGAGTTCGCCGAGGGCGGGCCCGAGGAAGGCTTCGGCCCCGCCTTCGAGGACGAGCCGCTGTCCCTGGCCTTCCACCTGCGCAAGGCCTGACCCTCCTCGCCGGGGGCGCGTGGGGAGAACCCACGTGCCCCCGGCGCGGCCGCGCGGTCCGCGGCGCCCCCTCCATGGCACGCAAAGGGGCACGCAAAAGGGCCGGGCCTCGCCGGGGAGAGATCCCCGGGAGGCCCGGCCCTGAAAACGTGCCGCGAGCGGCTAGTTGTCGTCCTCGTCGATGAGGAAGCCGCGCATCGGCGTCGGCGCCTGCTGGAGCGGCGAGGGGCCGCCCTGCGGGCGGACCGGCGCCATCGGCTGGGTCATCGCGGGCGACATCTGCTGCTGGCCGCCGTACGTCGGGCCGGGAGCGTGACCGCCCATGCCCTGGCCGCCGCCGTAGGAGGGCGCGGAGGCGTTGTGCCCCATCGCGCCGGCCCCGGCCGGAGCCATACCGCTCATGCCGTTGCTCATGGAGCCGTTACCCATCGAGCCGTTCCCCATGGAGTTGCCTCCCATGGTCCCGCCCATCGCGGACGCGGACGGCAGGGACGGCGCCGGCGGGCTGGTGCGCGGCGGGGCGAGCGAGTCGTCCGCCTGGTTCTCCAACTGGCGCAGCTGGGACTCCAGGTAGGACTTCAGCCGCGTGCGGTACTCCCGCTCGAAGCCGCGCAGGTCCTCGACCTTGCGCTCCAGCGTGGCGCGGGCGGACTCGAGCGAGCCCATCGCGACGCGGTGCTTCTCCTGGGCGTCCCGCTCCAACGCGTCGGCCTTGGCGCGGGCGTCCCGCTCCAGACCCTCGGCGCGGCTGCGTGCCTCACCGACGATCTTGTTGGCCTCGGAACGCGCCTCGGCGATGGCCTGGTCGGCGGTCTGCTGGGCGAGCGAGAGCACACGGGCGGCACTGTCGCCGCCGGGGCCCTGCTGCTGCATCGGGTGACCCTGCTGCTGCATCGGGTGCTGACCCATGGGGCCGGGACCCTGCTGCTGCATCGGGTGCTGACCCATCGGACCGGGACCCTGCTGCTGCATCGGGTGCTGACCCATCGGACCGGGACCCTGCTGCTGCATCGGGTGCTGGCCGGGACCGGGACCGTGCTGCTGGGCGCTGGGGCCGGGAGGCAACTGCGGCATGCCGCCCTGCTGCTGGGGCGGGCCCATCTGCTGCTGCGGCATCTGCTGCTGCACCGGCTGCGGTCCAGATATGGCGGCAGGAACGGGTCGGTCCTGCTGCTCCGGTTTGCGCATGCCCTGCTGGTTCTGGGCGGCGGCACGAGTGGCTGCGGCCAGTTTGGCCCGCAGGTCCTCGTTCTCGCGGAGCAGTCGGGTCAGCTCCGACTCCACCTCGTCGAGGAAGGCGTCGACCTCATCCTCGTCATAGCCCTCTCGGAGGCGGACGGTCGTGAACTGCTTGTTCCGAACGTCCTCGGGGGTCAACGGCATCTCTTCACCTCAACGTGATCGTCGACATATCGGGAGCTTGCACCGTTCACATGAAGCTCCCAACAACGTAGATCAGGATGTAAACGATGATCATCAATACGAAGAAGGACAGGTCGAGCGCCACGCCCCCGAGGCGCAGCGGCGGGATGAACCGCCGCAGAAGCTTGAGTGGCGGATCGGTGACAGTGTAGGTGCCCTCCAGGACCACCACCATCGCCTTCCCAGGGTGCCATGAACGGGCGAACTGGAAGACGTAATCCATCACCAATCGGAAAATCAGCACAAAGAGGAAGCAGTACAACGCGATGTACAGCACCTGGAGTGCGACACTCATCGCGCTTCCCTCTCCCCTGCTCGTCGGCCCGTTGGCCGGTCCCTACGCTTGCGTTTCACTCAGCTCTGGTTGAAGAACCCGCCCTCGGCGATCCGGGCCTTGTCCTCCGCCGTGACATCGACGTTAGCAGGCGACAGCAGAAAGACCTTCTGCGTCACCCGCTCGATGCTCCCGTGGAGGCCGAAGACCAGACCGGCCGCGAAGTCGACAAGTCGCTTCGCATCCGTGTCGTCCATCTCCGTCAAGTTCATGATCACCGGGGTGCCTTCGCGGAAGTGTTCCCCGATGGTACGGGCTTCGTTGTAGGTCCGGGGGTGAAGTGTCGTGATCCGGTACGGCTCGCGTTCTGACACGACCTTGGGCATGATCACCGCTGCGTTCTTCTCCAGGCTGTGACGTTCGGGTGTGATGGACGCCACGGGGGCGATCCGCGGTTCGCGGGGTGCCGGGGCGTGCACGAGCCGGGGCGGCTCGTCCTGCGACGGCTGGTGCTGGCTCGGTGGCACGTGCTGGTTGTGCGGGCGGCGGGGAGCGCGTTCCTGCTCGGTGACGGCGCGCGCCGGGGGCGCGGCCATCTCCGGCTCGAACTCGTCATCCGGGTCGAAGCCCGGGCCGTCGTATCCGTCGTCCTCCACGAGGCCGAGGTAGACCGCCATCTTGCGCATCGCGCCGGCCATGCTCTGCGTCCTCTCAGCGGGGTTGCGGTCCTCGGCCGCCTCGGGGACGGCCGCCACACCATATTTATGCTGTGGTCCGACTTGTTTCGTGACGTTACCGGAGCCCGGGACGGACTCCGAGTACCGCCGTTCCGACGCGTACATGTGTCGCTCCGGCCGTCACCGCATCGTCGAGATCCTGGCTCATCCCTGCCGAGACCATGGTGGCAGCCGGATGCCTTTCGCGCAGGCGGGATGAGATTTCCATCAACCTGTCGAAGGCGGCACGGGGTTGGCCCGCGAACGCTCCGGCCAGCGGCGCCACCGTCATCAGCCCGTCGAGCCGGAGCCCGGGAGCCGCCGCGAGGGCGTCGGCCAGCGCGGGCACCGCGTCGGGCGCCACCCCGCCACGCTCCCCGCGGTCCCCCGCCGCCGCGTCCAGGGCGACCTGGACGAGGCAACCGACCTGCCGCTGGGCGGCGGTGGCCGCCGACGACAGTGCGGTGACCAGCCGGAGCCGGTCGACGGAATGCACATGATCAGCGTAACGGACCACGGAGCGGACCTTGTTGGTCTGCAACTGGCCCACGAAGTGCCAGCTGAGCGGGAGGTCGGCGGTCGCGGCGGCCTTGGGGGCGGCTTCCTGGTCGCGGTTCTCCGCGACCTCGCGCACCCCGAGCCCGGCCAGCAGCCGGACGTCGCCGGCCGGGTAGGTCTTGGTGACCACGACGAGGGTCACCTCCTCGCGGTCCCGCCCCGCGGCCCGGCAGGCGTCGGCGATACGCCGTTCGACCCGGGCGAGGTTCGCCGCGAGTTCGGCGCCGCGGCCCTCGTCCGCACTCCCGTCCGAGTCCTCGCCCGCACTGACGTTCACACCGTTCGTCCCGTTCGTCCCGTTCCGGTCGGTCACTCGGCGCCGTCCAGCCAGACATAACCGGCCAGCCGTCCGGTGGTCCGCTCGCGCCGGTAGGAGAAGTGGTCGGCCGACTCCAGGGTGCAGACCGCGGGTCCCTCGACCGCGCGCACTCCGGCGCGCAGCAGCTGGGCCCGCACTCCGGCGGCCACATCGACCGCCGGTGTGCCCCAACTCGTCTCGGCGTACGCCGCCGGTTCGACCGCGGCGACCTCGTCGCGGAGCGCTGCGGGCACTTCATAGCATTTGCCGCAAACCGACGGGCCGAGTACGGCCGTTGTACGGGCCGGATCGGCGCCCTGTGTGATCATCGTCTCAATTACGGCCGTGATGATCCCGGCGACCATTCCGGGCCGTCCCGCGTGCGCGGCGGCCACCACCGCGCCCTGCGGGTCGGCCAGCAGCACCGGGACGCAGTCGGCGGTGAGCACCCCCAGGGTCAGGTCCGCCCGGGAGGTGACCATCGCGTCGACGTCCGGCGCGGGGGCGGTGCCCCACGGTTCGCGCACGACGGCGACCTCCCGGCCGTGCACCTGGTTCATCCAGACCACCCGGCCCGGGTCGCGGCCCAGCGCGCGGGCGGCGAGTTCGCGGTTGGCGCGGACGGCGGCCGGATCGTCGCCCACCGCCCCGCCGAGGTTGAGGCTGTCGTACGGAACGGCGCCCACCCCGCCCCACCTGTCGGTGAAGGCGAAGTGCGCGCCGTTCGCTGTCGTGCGGTGCCCTATCACGTGCCGGCGGTCACTTCAGGAAGTCGGGGACGTCGAGCTCTTCCGCCGCGCTGTCCTGGTACGGCCGGGCCGGCGGCACGACCGGCGGGGCGACCGGTGTGGCCGGGGCCTCGGCGACCGGCTCCGGCTCCCGCTCGCCGGGCGCGGCGGACGGGACGCTGCCCAGGCCCCCGAAGGAGGGCGCCGGACGCTGGATGTCGCCGGGGGCGCCGGTCCTGGCGGCGCCGGCCGCCGGTGTGTCGTCGCGGCCCGCGTAGGGGGAGTTCAGCACCTTGTCGCGGCTGCCCTTGGTGGGCGGCTGCCCGCCGTCGAAGCCGGCCGCGATGACGGTGACCCGGACCTCGTCGCCGAGCGCGTCGTCGATGACCGCGCCGAAGATGATGTTGGCCTCCGGGTGGGCGGCCTCGCTGACCAGCTGGGCCGCCTCGTTGATCTCGAACAGGCCGAGGTCGGAGCCGCCGGAGATGGACAGCAGCACCCCGCGGGCACCGTCGATGGACGCCTCGAGCAGCGGCGAGGAGATCGCCATCTCGGCGGCGGCGACGGCCCGGTCGTCGCCGCGGGCGGAGCCGATGCCCATGAGGGCGGAACCCGCCTCCGACATCACGGACTTCACGTCGGCGAAGTCCAGGTTGATCAGGCCTGGGGTGGTGATCAGGTCGGTGATGCCCTGCACACCCGACAGCAGCACCTGGTCGGCGGAGCGGAAGGCGTCGAGCACGCTGACCTGGCGGTCCGAGATGGACAGCAGCCGGTCGTTGGGGATGACGATCAGGGTGTCGACGTTCTCGCGCAGCCCGGCGATGCCGTCCTCGGCCTGGTTGGCGCGGCGGCGGCCCTCGAAGGTGAAGGGGCGGGTGACCACCCCGATGGTCAGGGCGCCGAGCGAGCGGGCGATGTTGGCGACCACGGGGGCGCCACCGGTGCCGGTGCCGCCGCCCTCACCCGCGGTGACGAAGACCATGTCGGCGCCCTTGAGCACCTCTTCGATCTCCTCGCGGTGGTCCTCGGCGGCCTTGCGGCCGACGTCGGGGTTGGCGCCGGCGCCGAGCCCGCGGGTCAGCTCCCGGCCGACGTCGAGCTTGACGTCGGCGTCACTCATCAGCAGGGCCTGCGCATCGGTGTTGATCGCGATGAACTCGACGCCCTTGAGACCGACCTCGATCATCCGGTTGATGGCGTTGACGCCACCGCCGCCGATGCCGACGACCTTGATGACTGCGAGGTAGTTCTGCGGTGCTGCCACGTCGAAGGCCTCTCGCCTCGATTTACGAATCGTGTGGGACGGTCGGTACGCTCGCCGGGACCGTTCCGAACCCTGACCCTGAGGTTTAGGGTTACCAGTATGCCTGTCCCATGTGTTCCTTTGGGACGAGACACTAAGTCGACAAGCGGTGGAGGTTCAACGAACACGCCGAACCTCCCGTTTTTCTTTTGACCCTATGTGATCACGCGGGCGCTCGGTGACCCGGGGGCCGAATACTACCGAACCGGACGTCCCGCATACGTCAACTCCCGGAAGCCGCAGGTGCGGTGGGGGCACTGACGTCGTAGTGCGTGGCCGCCGGCTCGGCCTTCATCAGCGCGGTCAGCACCGCGGCCTTGCGGGCGCCGTCCTCCTGGCTGCCCCACATCACGTCCCGTCCCCCGGTGAGTTCGACGGTGATCGCGTCATAGGAACGCACCCGGATCGCGGTCGCCCTGCCGGTGAGCGATTCCGGCAGCCGGCCCGCGACGGTAATCGCGGCCTGCAGCAGTCTCTTTGTTCCGAAATGCCGAAAGCTCGCCGTCTGATCGGGCGTCAATTGCACCAGCGGCACTCCGTGCGGCTGCTGATCGACGGTGGCGAACCTGACGCCTTCCCTGTCGACTTCGACGAACTTCCCGCCGCTTTTCAGGATCGCCGACGGCTCGCGCTCGG
The DNA here is from genome assembly GCF_043197715.1 of Streptomyces sp. NPDC049040. Classification (NCBI taxonomy): domain Bacteria; kingdom Bacillati; phylum Actinomycetota; class Actinomycetes; order Kitasatosporales; family Streptomycetaceae; genus Streptomyces; species Streptomyces sp. NPDC049040. Next base: position 927,486 of record NZ_JBICTO010000002.1, on the reverse strand, counting down.
TCACCTCGACGGCGACCGTGTGCGGCCAGGACCTGTGCACCCGCACATCGTCCAGCCGGGGAAGCGCCTTGAGCAGCCGCTTCCTGACCGCGCCGGTGTCGACCGAGACCAGCGGGCCGCCGAGCGGCACCGCGGCGGCCCGCTGGATCTGCTGCGGGGTCAGCACCCCGGCGCCCGACACCTTGACGCGCTCGGCCCTGAACCACGAGGAGCCGTAGACCGCCCAGGTGCCGCCGCCCAGCAGCACGGTGAGCACCACGAGCGCGATCAGGACCGTGCGCGCGGCGGGCATGGTCAGCCGCGGGCCGCCGCCACGGGCGGCCGGCGGGACCACGGCGGGCGGTACCCGGCTGCGGTCCCCGCCGCGCTCGGCGGGTCTGGCTCCGGCACCGGCTCCCGGTCCTGTCACGTCGGCCTCCCGTGTGTTGACGCCCCGGCGGGTGTCTATCGTGCCCGGCGGGCGGCCACCGCCTCGTACACCATGCCGACGAGCAGGTCGTCCGCGTCGCGGCGGCCGAACTCGGCCGCGGCGCGGGACATGTCGTAGAGGCGGTGCGGGTCGGTGAGCACCGGGAGCACGTTGCCGAGCACCCAGTCAGGGGTCAGCTCGGCGTCGTCCACCAGCAGGCCGCCGCCCGCCTTGACCACCGGCTGCGCGTTGAGGCGCTGTTCGCCGTTGCCGATCGGCAGCGGCACGTAGGCGGCGGGCAGGCCGACCGCGGACAGCTCGGCCACGGTCATGGCGCCGGCCCGGCAGAGCATCATGTCGGCTGCGGCGTAGGCGAGATCCATCCGGTCGACGTAGGGCACCGGGCGGTAGGGCGGCATGCCGGGCATGTTGTCGGCCCTGGGCAGTTCGTTCTTCGGGCCGACCGCGTGCAGGATCTGCACCCCGGACTGCTGGAGCCTGGGGGCGACCGCGGTGACCACCTCGTTGAGCCTGCGGGCGCCCTGGGAGCCGCCGGAGACCAGCAGGGTGGGCAGGTTCTGGTCGAGGCCGAAGGCGTGCCTGGCCTCGGGGCGGGCCGCGGCGCGGTCCAGGGTGGCGATGGAGCGGCGCAGCGGGATGCCGATGTAGCGGGCGTCGCGCAGCTTGCTGTCCGGCGTGGAGACGGCGACGGCGTGGGCGTACCGCGAGCCGATCTTGTTGGCCAGCCCGGGGCGGGCGTTGGCCTCGTGCACCACGATCGGCACGCCGAGCCGCTTCGCGGCCAGGTAGCCGGGCAGCGCCACGTAGCCGCCGAAGCCCACCACGCAGTCGGCCTTGGTGCGCTCCAGGATCTGCTCCGCGGCCTTGATGGTGCCGCGCAGCCGTCCGGGGACGGTGATCAGCTCCGGGGTGGGCCTGCGCGGCAGCGGAACGGCGGGGATCAGCGCCAGTTCATAGCCGCGTTCCGGCACCAGCCTGGTCTCCAGGCCCTTCTCGGTGCCGAGGGCGGTGATGCCCACGGTCGGGTCCTGCCTGCGCAGGGCATCGGCGAGCGCGAGCGCAGGCTCGATGTGGCCGGCGGTCCCCCCACCGGCGAGTACGACATGCACCGAAATTCACCGCTCTCCGGACGGCCGTCGGGAGACGTACCGTCGCATCGTCCGTGTCATTGCCCGGCTCGGGGATTTACGCCCGTTCCGCCCCCGCACGGCCAGCGCGGCTCGCGCCGCCGGCTCGCTCCTGGCGAAGGAGATCAGCAGCCCGATCGCGAACATCGTCGGCAGGAGGGCCGAACCTCCGTAGGAGAACAGCGGGAGCGGGACTCCGGCGATCGGCAGCAGGCCGAGCACCGCACCGATGTTGATCACGGCCTGGGCCGTGATCCAGGTGGTCACGCCACCCGCTGCGAACCTGACGAAGGAGTCCTCCGTACGACCGGCCACGCGGATACCCGCGTAGCCTAGTGCCGCGAAGAGGGCGAGTACCGACAGTGTCCCCGCGAGACCCAGTTCCTCCCCGGTCACGGCGAAGATGAAGTCGGTGTGCGGCTCGGGGAGTTCGCCCCATTTCTCCACGCTCGCCCCGAGTCCGGAGCCGAACCAGCCGCCGGAGGCGAGGGCGTAGATCCCGTGCACGGCCTGCCAGCAGCCGTTGCCGGGGTCGGAGGCGGCGATGCAGTGCAGCCGGTCCATCCGGTTGGGGCTGGTGACGATGGCCAGCCCGGCCAGCGCGGAGGCGCCGCCCAGCACGCCGGCGAACAGCCGGGTCGGCGCCCCGGCCAGCCACAGCATGCCGAAGAGGATCGCGGTCAGGATCACGGTGGTGCCCATGTCGCCGCCGAGCATGATGAGTCCGAGCAGCAGCACGGTGACCGGGATGAGCGGCACCAGCAGGTGCTTCCACTGCACCAGCAGGCCCTTCTCGCCCTTGCGGGCCAGCAGGTCGGCGCCCCACAGCACCAGGGCGAGCTTGCCGAACTCGCTGGGCTGCAGCTGGAAAGGGCCGCCCACCGAGATCCAATTGGTGTTGCCGTTGACCGACTGCCCTATCCCCGGCACCTGCACCAGGCACATCAGGAAGACCGAGCCGAGCAGCAGCGGGTACGCCAGCGCCCGGTGCAGCCTGACCGGCGTCCTGGCGGCGGCGTAGAGCAGCACGGAGCCGATCGCGACCGCGAGCAGCTGCTTGCGGAAGTAGTAGGTGGACGGCAGCCCGTAGCGCAGCGCCTGGATCATGGACGCGGAGTAGACCATCACCAGGCCGAGCACGGTGATCAGCAGGCTGCCGCCCAGGATCACGTAGTACGCCGTCAGCGGCCGGTCCCAGGCGTCCCGCAGCCGCCCCGGCAGCCGTGCGGCCCCGCGCAGGGCGCTGGGCGCCTTGGCGGGCCGCGCGGCGCCGCGCGGGATGGAGCCGTGTGCCGTCATGCGTCCCCTCCGTCGGTGCGGTGCGCCGCTGCCCGCCGGGCGGGGCCGCGGCGGCTAGGAGTGCGCCGCGGTGTCCGGCAGAGCGGCGCGTACGGCGTCCGCGAACAGGTCGCCGCGCTGGTTGTAGTTGGTGAACATGTCCATCGACGCGCAGGCGGGTGCCAGCAGGACCGTGTCGCCCTGCTCGGCCAGCTGCCGTGCCGCGGCGACTGCCGCGGACATCGCCCCAGTGTCGGTCCGTTCCAGGTCCACCACCGGCACCTCGGGGGCGTGTCGCGCCAGGGCTTCGCGGATCAGCGCGCGGTCGGCGCCGAGCAGCACCGCCCCGCGCAGCCGCCCGGCGGCCGCGGCCACGAGACCGTCGAAGTCGGCGCCCTTGGCCAGTCCCCCGGCGATCCACACCACGCCCTCGTACGCGGTCAGCGAGGCCTGTGCGGCGTGGGTGTTGGTGGCCTTGGAGTCGTCCACGTAGGTCACCCCGTCCAGCACCGCGACCTCGGCGATGCGGTGGGCGTCGGGGCGGAAGGCGCGCAGGCCCTCGCGGACCGCGCCGGCCGGCACCCCGTAGGCGCGGGCCAGGGCGGCGGCGGCCAGCGCATTGGCGACGTTGTGCGGGGCGAGCGGCTGGACGTCGGCGGTCTCGGCCAGCTCCTGGGCGCTGTTGCGGCGGTCCTCGACGAAGGCCCGGTCCACCAGCAGCCCGTCCACCACGCCGAGCTCCGACATGCGCGGGGCGTCGAGGGTGAAGCCGATCGCCCGGCAGCCCTCCTCGACGTCGGCCTCCTCGACCAGCCGCTCGGTCTCGGGGTCGGCCGCATTGTAGACGCAGGCGACCTTGTTGCCGTGGTAGATACGGCCCTTGTCCGCGGTGTACTCGGCCATCGAGCCGTGCCAGTCGAGGTGGTCGGGCGCCAGGTTGAGCACCGCGGCCGAGTGCGGGCGGATGCCCGGCGCCCAGTGCAGCTGGTAGCTGGACAGCTCCACGGCGAGAACGTCGTAGCGCTCCTCCCCGAGTACCACGTCGAACAGCGAGACGCCGATGTTGCCGACGGCGGCGGTGCGCAGGCCCGCGGCGGTGAGGATGGCGGCGAGCATCCGGGTCGTGGTGGTCTTGCCGTTGGTGCCGGTGACGGCAAGCCAGGGCGCGGCGTCCGGGCCGCGCAGCCGCCAGGCCAGTTCGACGTCGCCGATGACCTCGACGCCGGCCTGCCGCGCGGCGGCGAACAGCGGGCTCGACGGCTTCCAGCCCGGCGAGGTGACGACCAGCTCCGTGCCCTCGGGCAGGGTGTCGCCGTCGCCGAGGCGCACGGTGACGCCCAGCGCCTCGAGCTCCGCGGCCTCGGCCTGCTGCCGCTCCCCCGCCACGCCGTTGACCACGGTGACCCGGGCGCCGAGCGAGTGCAGCGCCCTGGCGGCGGGCACTCCCGACACGCCGAGTCCCGCGACGGTGACCCGCACGCCCTCGTACCCGCCGCCGGTGGTCACGAGGCGGCCACCCAGCCGGCGTAGAAGATGCCGAGCCCGACGGCCATGCACATGCCCTGGATGATCCAGAATCTGACCACCACCAGGACCTCGCTCCAGCCCTTGAGCTCGAAGTGGTGCTGGAGCGGTGCCATGCGGAAGACGCGTTTGCCGGTCAGCCGGAAGGATCCGACCTGGATGATCACCGACATGGTGATGAGCACGAACAGGCCGCCGAGGATGGCCACCAGGAGCTCGGTGCGCGAGCAGATCGCCAGACCCGCCACGGCGCCGCCCAGCGCGAGCGATCCGGTGTCGCCCATGAAGATCTTGGCCGGTGAGGTGTTCCACCACAGGAAGCCGAAGCAGGCACCCATCAGGGCCGCCGCGACCACCGCGAGGTCCAGCGGGTCGCGGACCTCGTAGCAGGCCCCGTTGGCGCTCACCGGGGCGCCGCACCACTGGCCGTACTGCCACACGCCGATGACGGTGTAGGCGGCGAAGACCATCACCGAGGCGCCGGTGGCCAGGCCGTCGAGGCCGTCGGTGAGGTTCACGCCGTTGGACATCGCCAGGATCATGAACAGCGCCCAGATCACGAAGATCACCGGGCCGATCGACCAGCCGAAGTCGGAGGTGAAGGACAGCTTGGTGGAGGCCGGGGTCTGGTTGCGCGAGTCGTGGAAGTTCAGCGCCAGCACCGCGAAGGTGATGCCGACGATGAGCTGGCCCGCCATCTTCGCCTTGGCCCGCAGGCCGAGGCTGCGCTGCTTGACGATCTTGATGTAGTCGTCGAGGAAGCCGACCAGGCCGAGTCCCGCGGTCAGGAACAGCACCAGCACGCCCGACATCGACGGCTTGTCGCCGGTGATCAGCTTGGTCGAGGCGTACGCGATCAGGGTGGCCAGGATGAAGGCGATGCCGCCCATGGTGGGCGTGCCGCGCTTGCTGTGGTGGGCCTGCGGGCCGTCGTCGCGGATCATCTGGCCGTAGCCCTTGCGGGCGAGCAGCCGGATCAGCAGCGGGGTGCCGATCAGCGACAGGAACAGCGCGATCACCCCGGAGACGAGGATCTGCTTCATCGCGCGGCACCCTCACGGGCCGCCGAACCGCCGAGATCGCCCGGACCGCCCCCGGTCAGCGCCAGGGCGACGGCCTCGAGGCCGACCGACCGTGATGCCTTCACCAGCACGACGTCACCTGGGCGCACCTCTGCGCGCAACAGGTCGATCGCCGCCTCCGCGTCGGACACGTGCACCGACTCCTCACCCCACGAACCCTCGTTATAGGCGCCCATTTGCAGCCACGCGGCTTCCGTACCGCCGACCGCAACGAGCTTGCTGACGTTGAGCCGGACGACCAGCCGCCCCACCGCGTCGTGCTCGGCGAGAGCTTCCCCGCCCAGTTCGGCCATCTTTCCCAGCACCGCCCACGTCCGTCCCCCCGCGGCCTGTGCGGACCTGCCCATCGCGGCGAGTGCGCGCAGGGCTGCCCTCATGGATTCGGGGTTCGCGTTGTAGGCGTCGTTGACGACCGTCACGCCGTCGGGGCGCTCGGTGACCTCCATCCGCCAGTGCGAGAGCGATCCTGCCGCGGAGAGCGCGATGGCGATCTCCTCGGCGGGCATGCCGAGTTCACTGGCGACGGCGGCTGCGGCGAGCGCGTTCGACACGTGATGCTCACCGTACAGGCGCAAGGTCACGTCGGCGCACCCGGTGGGGGTTCGCAGCCGGAAGACCGCCTGACCCCGGTCGTTGAGGGTGATGTCGGTGGCCCGCACGTGGGCCTGCTCGCTCTCCCCGAAGAGCACCACCCGGGCCTTGGTGCGGTCCGCCATGGCCAGCACCAGCGGGTCGTCGGCGTTGAGTACGGCGATGCCTCCGGAGGCGGCGTCCGGCAGCGACTCGACCAGTTCCCCCTTGGCCTGGGCGATCTGCTCCCGGCCGCCGAACTCGCCGATGTGGGCGCTGCCGACGTTCAGCACCGCGCCGATCCGCGGCGGCGTCAGACCTGTCAGGTACGCGATGTGGCCGACACCGCGGGCGCCCATCTCCAGCACCAGGTGCCGGGTCCCCTCGTCGGCCTGGAGGGCGGTCAGCGGCAGCCCGATCTCGTTGTTCAGCGACCCGGGGGTGTAGACGGTCGGCGCCAGCCGCTCCAGCAGCTGCGCCAGCAGGTCCTTGGTGCTGGTCTTGCCCGCGGAGCCGGTGAGCGCCACCACGGTGGCTCCGAGGCGCTCGATGACGTGCCGGGCCAGGGCGCCGAGGGCCGCCTGCACGTCGTCGACCACGATCGCGGGCACACCGACCGGCCGGGCGGCGAGCACCGCGACCGCGCCCGCCTCGACCACCTGGGCGGCGAAGTCGTGGCCGTCGACCCGTTCACCGGCGAAGGCGACGAACAGCGCGCCCTGCACCACCTCGCGGGAGTCCTTGACCACGGGCCCGGTGACGAGCAGGCCGTCGTCCGGTATGTCGTGCGTGCTCCCGCCGACCGCGCGTGCGACCTCGGCGAGGGAAAGGGGGATCACGATGCTTTCCGGTCCTTCTCGATCGCGGCGCGCAGCACCTCTCGGTCGTCGAAGGGGCGCACCTCTCCGGCGATGTCCTGGCCCTGCTCGTGGCCCTTGCCTGCCACCAGCACGATGTCTCCCGGCTCCGCCGCGGCCACCGCGGCGGCCACCGCGGCGGCCCTGTCCGGCTCGACGACGACGTGCGCGCGCTGTCCTGCCGGCACCTCGGCGGCCCCGGCCAGCATCGCGGCGAGGATCGCCAGCGGGTCCTCGGAGCGCGGGTTGTCCGAGGTCAGGACGGCGGTGTCGGCGAGCCGTGCCAGCGCGGCGCCCATCGGGCCGCGCTTGGTGGTGTCGCGGTCGCCGCCGCAGCCGAGGACGGCGTGGATACGGCCCCTGGTGGTGGTGCGCAGCGCCCGCAGGACGGACTCCACGGCGTCGGTCTTGTGGGCGTAGTCCACCACCGCGAGATACGGCTGCCCCGCGTCCACGCGTTCAAGGCGGCCGGGCACCCCGGGGACGGCAGCGACGCCTTCCGCGGCGGTCTGAGGGTCGAGGCCGGCCGCGGCGAGCGCGGTGACGGCCGCGAGGGTGTTGGCGACGTTGAAGGGGCCGGGCAGCGGTGCGGTGGCCCGCAGCTGCTCGCCCTTGGGCCCGATGACGGTGAAGGTGCTGCCCATCAGGTCCGCTTCGACGTCCTCTGCCCGCCAGTCGGCGTCGAGCCGCCCCTGCGCCGAGTACGTCACCAGCGGCACTGTGGCCTCGGCGACCAGCCGGCGTCCGTACTCGTCGTCGAGGTTGACCACGCCGAGCCGGCTGCGGCGCGGGGTGAACAGCTGCGCCTTGGCCTGGAAGTAGTCCTCCATGCCGGAGTGGAATTCCATGTGCTCGGGACTGAGGTTGGTGAAGACCGCCACGTCGAAGACCGCGCCGTCGACCCGGCCGAGCCGCAGGGCGTGGCTGGAGACCTCCATCACGACGGAGGCGACACCGCGCTCCCGCATCACCGCGAACAGCGCCTGGAGGTCGGTGGCCTCCGGGGTGGTGCGCTCGCTCTTGATGCGGGTGTCGCCGATCCGGGTCTCCACGGTGCCGACCAGGCCGGTGCCGCCGCCGGTGGCGGCCCGCAGGCCGCTCTCGACCAGGTAGGCGGTGGTGGTCTTGCCCGAGGTGCCGGTGATGCCGATCCGCAGCATCGCCTCGCCGGGCTCGTCGTAGACGGCCGCGGCCAGCTCGCCCATCACCGCCCTCGGGTCGGGGACGGTCAGCACCGGCAGGCCGGTCGCCGCGGCGCGGTCGGCGCCCGCCGGGTCGGTGAGCACGGCCGCGGCGCCGGCCGCGGCCGCCTGGGCCGCGAAGTCGGCGCCGTGGAAGCGGGCGCCTGGCAGTGCGGCGTAGAGGTCGCCCGGGCGTACCGCGCGCGAGTCGTGGGTGATGCCGGTGACTGCGGTGTCACCGCCGGGGTCCGGTGCTCCGAGCCGCCGGGCCAGGTCGGCCAGCGGTTTCGGGTAGACCCGCGTCGGGCGCGGCGGGCCCGGCTGGGTGAGGGTGGCTTGATCAGGGTTGGGCACGGCGGTGAGGTTACCGGGCTGGCCGTGCTCCGGGCCAAAACGGGCCGGCCGGGGCCGGCGCGGGTCGCGGGCCGGGCCACCCGCCGCGCCTTGCAGGTCGCGTCCTGTGCCTGGCATGATCACCGCACCTTGGTGCCGGTGGCCGGGGCGGCGGGCTCCCCCGGGTCGAAGGTGATCGGCAGCTTGGGCGCCGGGACTCCCGACGGCGGCACCTGGAGCGTCTTGAGGGCGAATTCCATCACCTGTTTGAAGACCGGGCCGCAGATGGAGCCGCCGAAGTAGCTGCCCCTGGTCGGGTTCTGGATGACGCAGGAGACGGTGACCCGCGGGTTGTCGGCGGGCGCGAAGCCCATGAAGGACGCCGTGTAGCCCTTGTACGTGCCGGTCTTCGGGTCCACCCGGTTGGCCGTACCGGTCTTGCCCGCGACCCGGTAGCCGTCGATCCGGGCGTTCACCCCGGTGCCCTGCTCGCTGCCGACCACCGACTCCAGCATCGTCGACAGCGTCTTCGCGGTCTGCGTGCTGACCACCCGGGTCTTCTTCGGCGGCGCGGCGGGCACGAAGCGGCCGTCGGGTCCCGTGATGCCGCGGATCAGGCTGGGCTCGACCCGGACGCCGCCGTTGGCGATGGTCGCGTAGACCGAGGTGGCCTGGAGGGCGTTCAGCGACAGGCCCTGGCCGAAGGGGATCGTGTACTGCTGCGAGGCGTTCCAGTCCTGCGGCTTGGCCAGGATGCCGGGGGTCTCGCCGGGGAAGCCGATGCCGCTGGGCTCGCCGATGCCGAACTTCTTCAGGTAGGAGTAGAGCACCTGGTTGGCCTGCGGCTGGGTCTTGCCGAGCTGGCCGGTGGCCTCGATCGTGCCGATGTTGCTCGACTTGGCCAGCACGCCGTTGAGCGTCAGATACCAGGTGCCGTGGTCGACGTCGTCGTGGAAGACCCGGTCCGCGCGCGGCAGGGTGCCGGGCACGGTGACGCGGGTGGTGGGCGTCGCGGTGCCGGTGTCGATGATCGCGGCCATCGACATCAGCTTGCTGACGCTGCCGGGTTCGTACGCGTCCTGCATCGCGGCGTTGCCGAGCGCCGAGGGGTCAGCGTGCGTGAGGTCGCCGGGGTCGAAGCCGGGGGCGTCGGCCATCGCCAGCACCTCGCCGGTCCTGTTGTCCATCACGGTGACGTAGCCGCGGTCGGCCTCGGACTTGCTCACCTGGGCGGTGATCGCGCTCTGGGCGGCCCACTGGATGTCCCGGTCGAGCGTCAGCTCCACGTCGGACCCCGGCACCGCCGGATGCTCCTGTACGCCGGCGGTGGGCACCTGGCGGCCGTTGGACTGGGCGTAGCGGATCTTGCCGTTCCTGCCCGCGAGCTGCTTGTCGAGCATCGTCTCCAGCCCGCCGCCGCCGGCGCCCTTGCCGTTGACGAAGCCGAGCACGCCCGCGGCCAGGTCGCCGCCGGGGTAGACGCGCCTGGTGTGCGGCTCGCTGAACACGCCGGCGAGCACGTTGGCGCCAGGCTCCTTGACCGCCTTGGCGGCGAGGGCCTTCTTGAGGTCGGAGATCTGGTTCCAGGCCTGCGGGGACTGCTGGCGGGCCAGGACCTGGTAGCGGGAGCCGGGCGTGGACAGCTGCCGGGCGATCGTCGTGGGGTCGCCGCCGACGATCGGCGCGAGCAGCTCCGCCGCCTGGGCCGGCGCGTCCTTCACCTCGGCCTGCGCCGGGGTGAAGAGATACGGGTCCGCGGTGATGTCGTACGCGTCGACGGTGGTGGCCAGGGCCACGCCTGAGCGGTCGGTGATCGTGCCGCGGTCGGCGGTGACGTCGTGCGTCACCCAGCGGTTCACCGCGGCCTTGGAGGCGTACGCGGACGCGTCGACGGCCTGCACCTGGAGCAGCCGTACCACGAACACGCCCATCACCACGGTCAGCGCCACCGCCACGAGGCGCAGCCGGGGGCGGGGGCGGCCGAGCCGCATGGTGCGCGGCGGCCTGGGCCGCCGCGGGGGCGGCACGGGACGCCTGGCCGGTCGCGGCCGCCCCTGCGGGGGCCTGGCGCCTGCCTCCGCGCGGCGCGGGCGGCCCTCGGCGGGCGGCTGCCTCGGCTGCTCGCGGCGGGGCCTCGGCTCTCCCTGGCGGGGCCGGCCCTCGGCGGGGCGCGGCCTGGGCTCCCCCTGCCGCGGCCCCTGCTCCCTGGGCCTGGGCTCTCCGCCGCGGGGCCTGGGCTCGTCGGGGCGCCGCGGGCGCGGGCGGCCGTCCCCCGGCGGGCGGGGGGCGCTCACCGGGCGTCCCTGAAGCGGGCACTCGGCGGCAGGGGAAGCGGGCCGCGTGGGCACCGCGGCCCGGCCGGGCCGCGGCCCCGAACGCCACGGCGGGCGGCGCCCGCTGCGGGGGCGCCCCAGGGCACGACGGCACTGCTGCGGGTCAGGCGCGGCGCCGGCCCTGGGGTCGCCGGGTGGAGCGCCCGGGGTGGAAATGCGCGGCAAGACGGTGGGGCCGTGCGGGGCATCGCGGTCACCTGCCAGGGGGCGTCGTCGGAGGGTTGGGCGGCGCTGTCCCCGCCGGAGGAGCCACGGTCACCGACGACGTCGTCGGCCTGGGCTTCGGCGCGGCGGTCGCCCGGTCGGGCGTGCCGAGGACCGAACCGTCGGGTCCCAGGAAGGCCGGGTTGCCGCCGGGGACCATGCCCAGCTCCCGGGCCTTGCGCTCCAACGTGCCCGGGGCGCCGTACTGATCGACCTCCTGCTGGAGCTGCTGCTGCTCGTCCGTGTACCCCGTGGTCTCCTTCTCGAGCTTGTTCAGCTGGAAGGAGTCCTGGTTGACCGCGGCGTTGAGGAGCAGCAGCGAGATCAGGCCGCCGGCGAGCAGTGTCACGACAAGGATGACGAAGGGCGCGCGGGCCGCGGTTGCGGTCCGGCCGCGGATCGGGCTCACCTGGCCTCCTCGCGGATCCGCTCGGCGCCGCGCAGCCGGGCCGGCGCGGCCCGCCGGTTCTCGGCGATCTCCTCCTCGGTGGGCAGCTCCGCGCCGCGGGTGAGCAGCCGCAGCCGCGGCTGGTACTGCTCGGGCACCACCGGCAGCCCCGGTGGGGCGGTGGTCGCCGCGCCGGCCGCGAAGACCTGCTTGACCAGCCGGTCCTCCAGGGAGTGGTAGGCGAGCACCGCGATCCGGCCGCCCACCGCGAGCGCCCCGACCGCCGCGGGCACCGCCCGCTCCAGCACCGACAGCTCCCCGTTGACCTCGATCCGCAGCGCCTGGAAGGTGCGCTTGGCGGGATTGCCGCCGGTGCGCTTGGCGGCCTGCGGGAGCGCGTCCCTGATCAGCTCGACCAGCCGGGCGCTGTTGCGGAAAGGCTCGGCGTCCCGCTCCCGCACCACCGCGTCCACGATCTTGCGGGCGAACTTCTCCTCGCCGTAGGCGCGCAGGATGCGGACCAGCTCGCCGGGCGGGTAGGTGTTCAGCACCTCGGCCGCGCTGATCCCGGTGGTCTGGTCCATCCGCATGTCCAGCGGCGCGTCCTGGGCGTAGGCGAAGCCGCGGCCGGCCTCGTCGAGCTGCATGGACGACACGCCGAGGTCGAAGAGCACGCCTTGCACGCGCGGCACGGACAGCGAGTCCAGGACGTCGGGCAGTTCGTCGTAGACCGCGTGCACCAGGGTGGCGCGGTCGCCGAAGCCGGCCAGCCGGCGGCCGGAGAGCTTGAGCGCCTCGGGGTCGCGGTCGAGCGCGATCAGCCGGGCGGCGGGGAAGGTGCTCAGCAGCGCCTCGCTGTGCCCACCGAGGCCGAGGGTGGCGTCGACGACCACGGCGCCGGGTTCCGCCAGCGCGGGCGCCAGCAGGTCGAGGCAGCGCCGGAGCATCACCGGGACGTGCCGCGGCTCCGGCGGCTGCGGGGAGGTGTCGCTCATGGGGCCGGCCCTTCTCGGACGGTGCTTGCGCGCGGCCGGCCCTGGGGTGGCGGCCGGCGGGTGGACGTAGAACCTGGTCCCCGCCCGCTCGGCAGAATCGTTCCCCTGGCACCGGGGAAGTGGTGCCAGCGGAGCGGTGGAGCGGGAGGAGGCCGAGCCGTACGTCCGCGCGGGTGATTCGCAACGGGGAGCTGCGCGCGGGTGCGGGGCCGCGCTCACAGTAATCCGGGCGGAACCTCCTCTGACAGGGCCGAAAAGGTGTCTTCCTGGGCCGTCAGATAGTCGGACCACGCGGCCGCCGACCAGATCTCCACCCGGGAGTTGGCACCGATCACGGCGCAGTCGCGGACCAGTCCCGCGTACTCCCGCAGCGGCTGCGGCACCGTGACCCGGCCCTGCTTGTCGGGGATCTCGTCGTGCGCCCCGGCGAACAGCACCCGAAGGTAGTCGCGGGCGGACTTCGAGGTCAGCGGGGCCGCGGACAGCTGTTCCGTGGCGGCCTTGAAGCCCTCGACGGGCCACACGCACAGGCAGCGCTCCTGCCCGCGGGTGATCACCAGACCGTCGGCCAGCGCCTCGCGGAAGCGGGCGGGAAGCACCAGCCGGTGCTTGTCGTCCAGGCGCGGGGCGTACGTCCCGAGGAACATCGCACCTCCCGCTCCGCCATCTGGTCGGGCTCCACTTCGCGCCACTTTACTCCACCATGTTCCACGGTCAACGTTGACCCGGCGCGGGCGAGTCACCCTGCCGGGCGACCCTCGCGACACGCCGTGGCACCCCTGTGGGTTACGTCACACCCGGCGGGATTGACCGCTTATTTTGCTGTTTCGTCAGATCTCACAACAGGTGACCGCCGGGTCCGGGCCTTACCGTCGAAGACATGTCGATATCTGCCGCAAGCGGCCTGCCGGAGACCTCGATCCCCACCCCCGCCACGTCGGTCACCGACCGGCTGGTCGAGGCCAACGCACGGTACGCCGCCGAATTCCACGACCCGGGCATGGACGCCCGGCCGGTGCTCCAGGTCGCCGTCGTGGCCTGCATGGACGCCCGCATCGATCTGCACAGGGCGCTCGGCCTCGCCCTCGGCGACTGCCACACCATCCGCAACGCCGGCGGGGTGGTCACCGACGACACGATCCGCTCCCTCACGATCAGCCAGCGCGCCCTGGGCACCCGGTCGGTCGTGCTGATCCACCACACGGGCTGCGGCATGCAGAGCATCACCGAGGACTTCCGCACCGAACTGGAGCAGGAGGTCGGCCAGCGGCCGACCTGGTCGGTCGAGTCCTTCACCGACGCCGACCAGGACGTCAGGCAGTCCATGGCCAGGGTCAGGACCTCGCCTTTCCTCACCCACACCGACGACGTCAGGGGGTTCGTCTTCGACGTGCACACCGGTCTGCTGCGCGAAATCACGAACAAGTAACGGCAGGCGAGTGACGTGGAGTGCCGCGTAAGGGAAGAATGCACGTGCGGCACCGCATCGCTCGCAGCGGGCGGCACGCAATTCGGGGAGGGCCGGTCCAGGGATGACCGAGTCCCGTGGAACATGGCCTAGGAGTACCGGGTGACGACCTTTGATGCACGCGCAAGCCTGAGCGATCTGACCACGACGGCTGACCGGGTGCGCCGCAGTGTGGAGAACGTGATCGAGGGCAAGCCCGAGGTCGTACGTGTCGCGCTGACCGTGCTGCTGGCGGAGGGTCACCTGCTCATCGAGGACGTGCCCGGCGTCGGCAAGACGATGCTGTCCAAGGCGCTGGCACGTTCGATCGACTGCTCCGTGCGCAGGATCCAGTTCACGCCCGACCTGCTGCCCTCCGACATCACCGGGGTGAGCGTCTTCGACCAGCAGCAGCGGGACTTCGAGTTCAAGCCGGGTGCGATCTTCGCGCAGATCGTGGTGGGCGACGAGATCAACCGCGCCTCGCCCAAGACGCAGTCGGCGCTGCTGGAGTCGATGGAGGAGCGCCAGGTCACCGTCGACGGGACCACCTACGAACTGCCCAGCCCCTTCATGGTGATCGCCACCCAGAACCCGGTGGAGATGGAGGGCACCTACCCGCTGCCCGAGGCGCAGCGGGACCGTTTCACCGCCCGGGTGTCCATCGGGTATCCCAGCCCTGAAGCCGAGCTGAAGATGCTGGACGTGCACGGCGGGGTCTCGCCGCTCGACGACCTCCAGCCGGTGGCCCACGCCCACGAGATCGTCAAGCTCATCGAGGCGGTCCGCCAGGTGCACGTCGCCGACCCGGTGCGGCGCTACGCGGTGTCCCTGGTCGGCGCCACCCGCGACCACCCCGACCTGCGGCTCGGCGCCTCGCCGCGGGCCACCCTGCACCTGATCAGGACGGCCAGGGCCTCCGCGGCGCTCGACGGGCGGGACTTCGTCCTGCCGGACGACGTGCAGGCGCTGGCCTCCGCGGTGCTGGCCCACCGGCTGCTGCCCACCGCCCAGGCCCAGCTCAACCGGCGCACGCCGGAGCAGGTCGTGGCCGAGATCCTGCAGCGGGTCCCGGTGCCCGACCCGTCGGCCGGCCGCCGCCCGGGCATGCCGGGCGCGCGGGGCCTGTGATGGCCACCCCAGCCCCCGGCGCACCGCCCCCGCCGCCGCAACCGCCGCGGCAGCCCCCGCAACCGCCGAGGTCCGGCGACCCCGGCGGTATCGACGGGCCCGCCGGCGCCCAGCGCTCCGGCACCGGCTTCCGTACCGCGCTCGGCGGGCTCACCACCCGCGGGCGGTCGTTCGTCGCCGCCGGCGTCGCGGCCGCGGTGTGCGCGTACGTCCTCGGGCAGCCCGACCTGCTGCGGGTCGGGCTGCTGCTGGCGATGCTGCCGCTGGTGTGCGTCGGGGTGCTCTACCGCACCCGCTACCGGGTCGCCGGCAGCCGCCGGCTGTCCCCTTCCCGGGTGCCCGCGATGTCGGAGGCCCGCGTGCACCTGCGGGTCGACAACGTCTCGCGGATCCCCACCGGGCTGCTGATGCTCCAGGACCGGGTGCCCTACGTCCTCGGGCCGCGCCCGCGCTTCGTCCTCGACCGCGTCGAGCCGGGCGGCCACCGCGAGGTGTCCTACCGGGTGCGGTCCGACCTGCGCGGCCGCTACCCGCTCGGGCCGCTGCAACTGCGGCTCACCGACCCGTTCGGCATGTGCGAGCTGACCCGCTCCTTCAGCTCCTTCGACACCCTCACCGTCGTCCCCCGGGTCGAGGCGCTGCCGCCGGTCAGGCTGGCGGGCGAGGCCAACGGCTACGGCGAGAGCCGCACCAGGGCGCTGGCCTTCGCCGGCGAGGACGACGTCATCCCGCGCGGCTACCGGCACGGCGACGACCTGCGCCGGGTGCACTGGCGCTCGACCGCCAAGTACGGCGAGCTGATGGTGCGCCGCGAGGAGCAGCCGCACCGGGCGCGCTGCACCGTACTGCTCGACACCCGGGCCTGGGCCTACTTCGGCTCCGGGCCCGACTCCGCCTTCGAATGGGCCGTGTCGGGCGCCGCGTCGGTGTCCACCCACATGCTTGAGCGCGGCTATGCGGTCCGGCTGCTGACCGACACCGGCAGCAGCGTGCCTGGTCCCGAGGGCACCGCGGGCTTCGGCGGCGACTCCTCCGACATGGCGGGCGTGCTGCTCGACACCCTCGCGGTGGTGACCCATTCCGACGGCGAGACCCTGTCCCCGGCGTACGAGGCGCTCCGGTCGGCGACCGAGGGCCTGATAGTGGCCTTCCTCGGCGACCTGGACGAGCAGCAGGCGACGAGCGTCGCCCGGATCCGGCAACGGGCGGGCGGCGCGGTGGCGTTCGTGCTGGACAGCGACGACTGGGTGGCGCGGGACGCGGCCGGCCGGCTGGTGCCCGCGGGCGACGCGGAGGCCGTACCCGCGCAGGAGGAGGGCGGCACCCGGCACGCGGTCCGCATGCTCCGCGAGGCGGGCTGGACGGTGGTCGAGGTCGCCGCCGGCGACACGCTGCCGGAACTGTGGCAGCGGGCCGACCGTTACCGCTCACGCGAGGAGTCCCAGGACTCCCCCCAGGGACGGCACGAAGCGGGGGCGACGACATGAGCGGACGTGCGCGGCTGACGGTGTTCGCGGCGCTGGCCTCCCTGATGGCGGCGGCCGCGCTGCTGCCGCTGGCCACCCCGCGCGGCTGGTTCTTCAAGGCGATCCTGTGCGTGGCCCTCCAGGCGGGTGTGGGCGCCGCGGCCCGCCGGGTGCCGCTGGCCAGGCCCCTGACGGTCCTGGCCCAACTGCTGGTCTCGGTGCTGGTGCTGACGGTGATGTTCACCCCGCACCAGGCGATCGGCGGCGTCCTGCCGGGGCCGACGGCCTTCCGGCAGTTCGGGCGGCTGGTCCAGGACGGGATGACCGACGTCACCAACTTCGCCATCCCCGCCCCGGTCACCCCCGGCATCAGGTTCCTGCTGGTCGGCGGGGTGGTGCTGATAGCACTCACCGTGGACGCCATCGCGGTGACCTACAACAGCGCGGCGCCCGCGGGGCTCCCGCTGCTCGCGCTCTACGCCGTCGCCGCCGGACTCGAGGAAGGCGGCAGCCAGTGGCTGTACTTCCTGATCGCGGCCGCCGGCTACCTGCTGCTGCTGCTCGCCGAGGGCCGCGACCGGCTGTCCCGCTGGGGCCGGGTCTTCGGCGGCGCGCCACGGCAGGGCGGCTGGTCGGGTCCTGCCGGCTCGGCGGGCGGCGGCGCGCCGCTGGCGCCGGTGCGCACCGGACGGCGGATCGGGGCCATGGCGCTGGGCATCGCGCTGGTGCTGCCCGCGGTCCTGCCCTCGCTGAGCGGCGGCCTGCTGGACGCCAAGGGCAGCGGCAGCGGTGACGGCCTCGGCGGCGGCATCGGCAATGCCACGGCCGTACGCCCCGAGGTCGCGCTCCAGGACTACCTGAACCAGCCCGACAACCGCGAGGTCATGACCTACAAGACCGACTCCCCCGACGCCGGGGGGATGTACCTGCGGATCCTGTCGCTCGACCAGTTCGACGGCACCCAGTGGTCGGCCTCCAAGGACGACAAGGTGGACATCCCCGATGTGCTGCCGACCCCGCAGGGCCAGGCAGGGGACGTCCGGTACACCGAGGTCGACACCTCCGTCGCGGTGGACCGCGGCTATGAGCAGGGCTGGCTGCCGATGCCGTATCCGGCGCTCCGGGTGCAGGCCGACGGGGACTGGCGCTACGAACCCGAGGGCCGCATGGTCATCGGCGAGGACGGGCAGACCACCGCGGGACTGCACTACCAGGTCACCAGCATGCAACTGGAGCCGACCGCCGCCCAGCTCGCGGCGGCGCCGCCCGCCACCGGGCAGATCGCCGACAAGTACGAGAAGGTGCCCGGCTCGCTGCCCGGCATCGTCGCGGCCACCGCACGGCAGGTGACGCGGAACGCGACCACCGACTACCAGCGGGCGCTGGACCTCCAGCAGTACTTCACCTCCGGGCAGTTCGTCTACAACACCGAGGCGACGTCGGGTACGGGCGTGGACGCCATCGCCCACTTCCTGCAGACCAAGCAGGGCTTCTGCGTGCACTTCGCCTTCACCATGGCGGCCATGGCACGCACCCTGCACATCCCGGCGCGGGTCGCGGTCGGCTTCACACCCGGCTCGCTGACCTCCGCCGGCACCATGTCGGTCGGGTTCAAGGACGCCCACGCCTGGCCCGAGCTGTACTTCGAGGGCATCGGCTGGACCCGCTTCGAGCCGACGCCCTACCGGGGTTCGCCGCCGTCGTACACGGTGTCGACCAGCACCGCCGGGGGCGGCAACACCCCCGACCCCACGCAGCACGGCACCGGCCAGACACCCCGCCCGAACCCGTCCACGTCTTCGCAGTGCGGCGACCGCCACCTCGGCCCCGCCAGCTGCGGCGCCGCGGCAGCCACCGGCAGCGGCGGCTCAGGCGGCAGCGGCATCGACGCGCTGCGGTTCACGGGCCTCGGCCTTGCCGCGCTGCTGGTCCTGCTGCTGCCCACGCTGCCGCTGATGTGGCGCAGCCGGGTCAGGTCGAAACGGCTCGGCGGCGGCCGGGAGAAGAGCGAAGGCCTCGTGCTGTCCGCATGGCAGGAGGTGCTCGACACCGGATGGGACTACGGAATCCCGCCGGACGAGTCCGAGACGCCACGGCGGGCGATGGCCCGGCTGATCGCGCAGGGACAGCTCGGCGGTGCCGCCGCCGCTTCTGCGAACTCGCTGGCCACCGCGGTCGAGCGCACGCTCTACGCCCCCAGGCCGCAGGCGGCGACGGGGCTGGCGGGCGACGTGAACACCGTCCGTGCCGGGCTGCACGCCGCCGCGGGGCGCAGCACCAGGCTGCGGGCCCGCTACCTCCCGCGCTCCTTCGCCCGGGTGATGTGGCGGCTGTCCGCGTCCAGCACGGCGGCGTCCGAGCGGGTGGGCCGCACCGTGGACCGCCTGGCGGCCCCCCTGCGCCGCCGCACCACCCGCGACCAGCCCTCCTGACCCCACCGGCTCCCCTGGGGCAACCACCCCGGGGGAGCCCAGGCCCCCACGGCTCCCGCCACGGGGGCCACTGCTGCCTGCGGGGCATGCCGGGGCCGGGCTCCGAGCCGCTGGGTGCCCCTCCGCCGCCGCGAGGCCGGGCTGCAACGGCGCTTGAGGTCGCCCTCCGCCGCCGCGGGCCTGAGGGCCGCCGGCTAGGACGGTGATGGCGGGAGGAGCCCGTCACGCCCTGGGGGAAGCTCCGGGAGGGGCCGCCGGCCGGGGCGGGCCGGGTCCGGGCCGTCCGTCATCGGGTCGCGCGGGGCGAGGCCGTCGCGGGCGGGCTGCCGGGCTCGGGCGGGCCCTGAGGGCGCGACGCGGCAAAATGCCCCGACGCGGCCCGCGGGGCATCACCTCGAACGAGGGATCTGCTCACGCAGGGGTACGGGGCAAGTGCGCGCCGTGGCGATGCGGCGGGCCGGTGGCGGGAGGCGGTCGGAGGGCTACTGCCCCTGCTGCTGGTCACGGCGGCGCTGCCACCGTTCCTCGATGCGGTCCATGACCTTCCCCTTGCGGGGCTGATGCCTGCGCCCGAGCCGGCGGCCCGCGACGGCAGCCTGCGGCTGCTCTCCCGGCTTGCCGGCCTTGCGCCAGCCGGTGACCGCGAGCACCGCGCACGCGAGCATGACGAGGAAGCCTGCCACCCCGACCCAGGTCAGCTTGGCGATCATGCCGCCCATGAGCAGCGCGACACCGACCAGAAACCCTGCGACCGCCTGGTAGATCCGGCGCCGGGTGAACGTGCGCAGCCCGGTTCCCTCAAGCGCCGACGCGAACTTGGGATCTTCGGCGTACAGCGCTCGCTCCATCTGCTCGAGCATGCGCTGCTCGTGCTCCGAGAGCGGCACGGAGACCTCCTACTCGTCGGTCGCGCGAGGCGACCAATCCGACCCTTTCAGGATAGGCAGGGAATCGCCCCCGTGAAACCCGCCCCTCTGCGCCAACCCGACGGGTCCTTCATTCCCCGTCCGCTGTCGCGTCATGCCAGCATACGGTCAGGAATGGCGCCGTGGGCGGGCTGTGACGCAGTCCCTGTGCGCCACCCCGTACGGGGCGGCCGTCAGCCCCGCTCGGCGAGCACGTGGAGCTGGGTCGCGACGGCGTGGAAGCCGGGCTCCTCGGCGGCCGCGAGCTCCAGCCGGAGCAGCGCTTCCAGCGCCCCCGGCTCGGTGTCGACCAGGACACCGGGCACCAGGTCGGCGAAGACCCGCACCCCGTGCACGGCGGCGGTCTCCAGGCCCGCGTCGGCGACCAGCCGGGTCAGCTCCTCCGCGGTGAAGCGGCGGGGCAGGGAGTCCCCGCTGCCCCATCGCCCGTCCGGGTCGCCCAGGGCGTGCTGGGCCTCCGCGAAGTGTCCGGCCAGCGCCCTGGCCAGGACGGCCCCGCCGCGACCCGCGGCGAGCAGGCTGAGCGCCCCGGCAGGGCGCAGTGCGCCGGCCACGTGGCGGACGCCCTCGGCCGGGTCGTCGACGTATTCGAGCACCCCGTGGCACAGCACCATGTCGTACGCGCCGGGGGTGATCACGTCGAGCAGCCCCTGGGCGTCGCCCTGGACCCCCTTGACCCGCTCGGTGACGCCGGCCTCGGCCGCCCGCCGCTCCAGGGCGAACAGCGCGTCGGGACTGGGGTCCACCACGGTGACCCGGTGGCCGAGCCGGGCGACCGGCACGGCGAAGTTGCCGGTGCCGCCGCCGGTGTCCAGCACGTCGAGGACCGGGGTGTCCGCGGCCTTCGCCCGCCGTTCGAGCGCGGAACGCAGCACCTCCCAGACCACGGCGGTACGCAGGCTGGCTCGGGGGCGCATCGGGTCCACCCCTCCTTGACGGGACATGGTGGACGGCTCCTCGCAGCGGCGGGTGAACTGGTGCGCTGCCAACTCTAGGGCCTGCCCGGTGGATCCTGCCGGGCCCGCGACACCCGGCACGGCACGGCCCCGGGGACCGGGCGCCGGGTCACTTCCGCCAGTCCCCCGAGGGCGCGGGTATCAGCGGCGGGGCGCCGTCGAGTGCCGGCCGGAGCAGCAGCATGCGCTCCACCAGCCGCAGGAACATCGTGACGGCACGGATCAGGTCGTCGGCCTCGCGCGGTCCTGCCGCGCTGGCTATGCCGGCGTCAGCCCTGGCCCTGCGCTCGGCGCCGGCGGCGAACAGCGCGCTCCACTCGGAGAGTTCGGGTGCGATCTCGGGCAGCACCTCCCACACGCTGCGGATCCTGCGGCGGCGCCGCGGGGTGTCCTCGGGCCGGCCGCGGGCGGCGAGCACCGCGGCCGCGGTGCGCAGGGCGGCGAGATGCGCGGTGGCATACCGCTCGTGGGGGGCGTCGAGCCCGGCGGCCTCGGTGAGGCCGTGGTGTGCCTGGGTGAGCAGGTCGAGAGCGGCGGGTGACGCGGTGGCGCGGCGCAGCACAGGGTGGACGTCGCTGAGCGGAACTGCCATGGCGAGCCTCACTTTCTCCGTACGTGTGTCCGTACCCCCCATACTGGGGTCCACCACTGACAATCAGCTGTGACCTGGGAATATCACCTCTTCCTCGAAGATCGGGTCACCGCGCCCCACCGCGTGCGGGCAGAATCGGTCCCATGAGCACCGCACGACGCCAGGCCACCCGCCGCAAGCTCTACGCGGCGGCCGTCACCCTCATCGCGGAGCAGGGCTTCTCCGCCACCACCGTCGACGAGATCGCCGAGCGGGCAGGGGTCGCCAAGGGCACCGTCTACTACAACTTCGCCAGCAAGAACGAGCTGTTCGAGGAGCTGCTGCGGGACGGTGTGGACCGGTTGCGCGACGCGCTGCGGCATGCGGCCACCACCGCCACGGCGCGCGGCGGCAGCGGGTTGGACGCGCTGGACGCGATGGTCCACGCGGGTCTCGTCTTCATCGTCCGCCACCCGTCCTTCACCCAGCTCTACGTGGCGGAGCTGTGGCGGACCAACAGGGCCTGGCAGGACACCCTGATGCTGGTGCGGCGGCAGGCGGTCTCGGTGGTCGAGGAGGTGCTGAGCGCGGCGGTGGCCGCGGGCGAGCTGAGCGAGGACATCGATGTCCAGCTGACCGCGTCCGCGCTGTTCGGCATGGTGCTGGTGGCGGCCCTCGACTGGCAGGCGTTCCAGCCGGAACGCAGCATCGACGACGTGCACGCGGCACTGTCGCGGCTGCTCCAGGGCCGGGTGGGCGGCGCCACGCTCGGCGCGGCGGCACCGCGGCCCTGACGGCCGGGGGAAGCCGGGGCCTGGGGGATCGGGAGAAATCGAGTGCGCTGTCCTGGCATGGACCGGTCCCCCTCCGAACCGTGCCGGGACAGCGCCTCCCCCATGCAACCCCCCTGGCGAGCGGGCATACCGTCGTACCGCCGCCCCGTGCCGGCGGTGCGGTCGGCGTGCCCGTCCGTGGCTCCACTCTTCCGTTCCCGCCGGCAAGGGCCATCCGTACGGGTACTCAATGGTGTGTCTAGGTAGTGATACTCAGATCCGGGCGCTTTCACTCGCGTCTCCACACTTCCGCTCGCCGTGCGGGCCCCGCTGGCTAGAGTTCCGCCCATGTCCGTACTCCCGCTGGTGTTCACCAGCGGCTGGGCGAGCGGGATCAACGCCTATGCCGTCGTGGTGCTGCTCGGCCTGATGGGGGCGACCGGGGCGAGCGACGAGGTCCCGAACGCGCTCCAGCGACCCGATGTGCTCGCGGCCGCCGTCCTGCTCTTCCTCTGCGAGGCCGTCGCCGACAAGATCCCCTACTTCGACACGGTGTGGGACGCGGTGCACACCGTGGTGAGGCCGGCCGCGGGGGCGGTGGTGGCCGCGCTGCTCGCCGGGCACGACGGCTCGCTGCCGCAGGTCGCGGCGGCCGCCGTCGGCGGTTCCACCGCGCTGGCCAGCCATCTGGTGAAGGCCGGCACCAGGATGGCGGTCAACACCTCGCCGGAGCCGGTCAGCAACATCGTGCTCAGCCTCGCCGAGGACCTCGGGGTGGGGGTGCTGGTGATCTTCGCGCTGTACCACCCGGTGGCGGCCGCGGTGATCGCCGGCACCCTGCTGGTGCTCGGCCTGGCGACGGTCGCCTTCCTCTTCTCCCGTATCCGGCGCTTCCTGCGGCGCAGGCGGGAGCGCAGGGCCGCCCGCGGGGGCCCTGGCACCCCGGCTGCCGTCTGAGGCCGCGCGCGCCGCTACAGTCCGTGGCATGGCACGGATTGCGGTGATCGGCGCGGGCATGGCGTCGCTGGCGGCGGCGGCACGGCTCGCCGTCGGGGGCCACCAGGTGGTGGTGCTGGAGCGCAGCGACACCTACGGCGGCGGTGTCGGCAGGCTGGCCAGGGACGGCTTCGCCTTCGACACCGGCCCTGGCCTGCTGACGCTGCCCGCGGTCTACCGCGATCTGTTCGTGAAGACCGGCAGGGGGTCCCTCGAGGACTCCGTCGAGCTCGTCGAGGTGGACCCGGCGAGCCGCCACGTCTTCGCCGACGGTACGGATCTCCGGCTGCCCAACGCCTCACGCTCGGGGACGATCTCCGCCATGGACGCGGCCTTCGGACCGGGCAGCGGCGAGCGCTGGAGCGATCTCGTGGTCAGGGCGCGGGAGACCTGGGAGGTGATGCGCCGCCCGATGCTGGAGGACGCGCTGCCCGCGGACACGCAGGTCTTCACCCGCGACCCCTACCCGGTGGCCAAGCGGGGCTTCGGTCCAGGCCGCAGGCGCCCGTCGCTTGCCAGGGTCGCCGCCGCGGAGCTGCGTGACCCGCGTCTCGTGGCGCTGCTCGAGAGCCATCTGCTGGCCCATGGCGTCGATCCGCGCGAGGGGCCGGCGTCCGCGGCGGTCCTGCCGTATCTGGAGGCGACCTTCGGCGTCTGGTATGTGCGCGGCGGGCTGCGGGCGCTGGCGCGGGCGGTGTACGAGCGGTGCCTGGAGCGGCGGGTCGAATTCCGCTTCGGCGCGCGGGTGACCGGCCTGCTGGTGGCGGACGGCCGGGCCGCGGGCGTCCGGCTCTCCGACGACAGCGAGGTGGCGGCGGACATCGTGGTGGCGGGCGCACCGGTGCCGGGCCTCACCGAGGGCGTGGCCGCCGGGGGCGGGGCCGGGACACCGCCCCTCTTCCCGGGGCCGCGCGACGAGTCCGGGCGCTGCGCGGTCCATCTGGCGCTGCGCGGCTCGCGGCCGACCGGCACCGCGCACCGCACGGTGGTGCACGCTGCGGACCGGGACGGCGCGCTTGACTGGCTGTTCGCCCGCCGTCCCGGCCCGCTGCCGCCGCCCGGGGCGCTGACGGTGACCGTGCTGCGGCCCGACGATCCGGCCACCCGGCCGGACGAGGGCCACGAGGCGGTGACGCTGATCGCGCCGGTGCCCGCGCACGACGCGGGCCGGAAGCCGGCGCGGACGCTCGACTGGAACGCGCCCGGGGCCGCGGACGCGTTCGCGGACCGGATGGTGGCAGCCGCGGAGGCGGCGGTGCCGGGGCTGCGCGAGCGGGAGTTGTGGCGCGAGGTCCGCACCCCGGTGGACGTCGAGCGGGAGACCGGCGCCGAGGGCGGCGCGGTGCCCGCGCCTTCGCTGGCCGGCGCGGGCGGCATGCTGCTGCGGTCGGCGAACCGGTCGCCCTTGCCCGGCCTCTACCGCGTCGGCGGCTGGGCTCACCCCGGCGGCGGGCTGCCGCACGCGGGGATGTCGGCGGCGATCACCGCCGACCTGATCGCCGGCGGCCCGGGCGGCAGCCGCTGAGCGTGCGCCGGTCACGCATGACCGCCTTGCAAGATCGTTAATCGGCCGACCGCCCGAATTCAGCTGATCGGGCGGTTGTCCCCGCAGGCCCTCCCGGATCGAACGGTCGATCACTTAGCGTGATCACAGGCCCTTGGATCGCCGAGCGGAAGGCCGTACCGACATGCCGCAGCCCTTCGAACTCCCGCAGTTCTACGTGCCGTATCCCGCGCGCCTGAACCCCCATCTGGAAGGGGCGCGCGTGCACACCAAGGCGTGGGCGCGCGGGATGGGCATGCTGGAGGGCTCGGGGATCTGGGAGGAGTCGGACCTCGACTCGCACGACTACGCGCTGCTGTGTGCCTACACCCATCCGGACGCCTCGAGTCCTGAACTCGACCTGGTGACCGACTGGTACGTGTGGGTGTTCTTCTTCGACGACCACTTCCTGGACATCTTCAAGCGCAGCCAGGACATGGCGGGGGCGAAGCGCTATCTGGACCGGCTGCCCGCCTTCATGCCGGTGGACCTCGGGCAGCCGGTGCCGGAACCGACCAACCAGGTGGAGGCCGGCCTCGCCGACCTGTGGGCGCGCACGGTCCCCGCGATGTCGCAGGACTGGCGGCGGCGCTTCGCGGAGAGCACCCAGTACCTGCTGGAGGAGTCGCTCTGGGAATTGGACAACATCAGCGCGGGCCGGGTGTCCAATCCGATCGAGTACATCGAGATGCGCCGCAAGGTGGGCGGCGCACCCTGGTCGGCGAACCTGATCGAGCACGCGGCCGCAGCGGAGGTGCCCGCGGTGATCGCCGCGAGCCGTCCGATGCGGGTGCTGCGCGACACGTTCTCCGACGGCGTCCATCTGCGCAACGACCTCTTCTCCTACCAGCGCGAGACCGAGCAGGAGGGCGAGCTCGCCAACGCGGTGCTGGTGCTCGAACGGTTCCTGGGCATCGGCACCCAGGAGGCGGCGGACCGGGTCAACGAGCTGCTGACCTCGCGGCTCCAGCAGTTCGAGCACACCGCCCTCACCGAGGTCGGACCGCTGGCCGACCGGTGCGGCCTCGGGCCCGAGGAGCGGCGGGACGTCTTCGCCTACGTCAAGGGCCTGCAGGACTGGCAGTCCGGCGGCCACGAGTGGCACATGCGCTCCAGCCGCTACATGAACGGGGCGGGGCAAGGAGCCGCGGGCGCGGTGGCCTCCGGCCCGGGCGGCACCGGTGCGGCCGCGAGGGGCGGCGGGCCCGGGGGGCTCGGAGGGCCGACCGGGCTCGGCACCTCGGCCGCCGGGGTGTTCGGCTCGCTGGCCGCGACCATGCCGCAGCGGCTGCGCAGCTTCAGCCATGTGCCGCACCAGCAGGTGGGAGCGGTGCCGCTGCCCGAGATCCCGATGCCGTTCGAGACCCGGCTGAGCCCGCATCTGGACGCCGCGCGCGCACACAACCTCGACTGGGCCGGACGGATGGGTCTGCTCGACGCCGAACCCGGCTTCCCGGTCCCCGGCGGCCTGTGGACCCCGGAGAAGCTGGTGGCGTTCGACTTCGCGCTGTGCGCGGCCGGCATCCACCCGGACGCCGATCGGGACGGTCTGGACCTGACCACCGACTGGCTGGCCTGGGGCACCTACGGCGACGACTACTACCCGCTGGTCTTCGGCCGGGCCGGCGACATGGCGGCGGCCCGGCACGCCACGGACCGCCTGGGGCTGTTCATGCCGCTGGACGCGGGCCCGACGGCGCCACCGCTGACCGCGCTGGAGCGCGGCCTCGCCGACCTGTGGCAGCGCACCGCCGGGCCGATGCCGCCGGACGCCCGGCGCACCTTCCGCACCACCATCGAGGACATGACCGAGAGCTGGATGTGGGAGCTGGCCAACCAGAAGCAGAACCGGATCCCTGACCCGGTCGACTACATCGAGATGCGCCGCAAGACCTTCGGCTCCGACCTGACCATGAGCCTGTCCCGGATCGGCCACGGCGACGCGCTGTCCCCCGAGGTCTACCGCTCCCGCCCGGTGCGGGCGGTGGAGGCCGCGGCGGCCGACTACGCCTGCCTGCTCAACGACGTCTTCTCGTACCAGAAGGAGATCCAGTTCGAGGGCGAGATCCACAATGCGGTGCTGGTGGTGCAGAACTTCCTGGACTGCGGCCCCGAGGAGGGCATGCGGGTGGTGGGCGGCCTGATGGCCGCGCGGATGGCGGAGTTCCAGTACATCACCGAGACACAACTGCCCGCACTCTTCGAGGAGTTCCAGCTCGACGAGGCGGCGCGGGCGACGCTCGGGGGCTATGTGCAGGAGCTGCGGGACTGGATGGCGGGCATCCTGACCTGGCACCGCGGCTGCCACCGCTACGAGGAGGCGGCGCTGCTGCGGCACTTCCCCGCGGTGCCGCAGCTGTCGGCGGCGGGCCCGGCCTGGGGCGTACCCGCCGGGCTGGGCACCTCCGCGGCCCGGCTGCCCGCGCTGCTGGGCCTGCGCTGACGGGGCGCGACTGACGGGCCCCGCGCCGACGGAAGGGGGGAGGCGGGCTCAGTAGCGGTAGGGGTCGTAGGGGTCGGCGTACTGGGGCTGCTGCTGGGGGTCGTAGGACGGCTGCTGCTCGTACGGCTGCTGGTGCTGCGGGTCGGGCTCGTAGGGCTGCTGCGGCGGGATGTAGGGCTGCTGCTGCTCCTGCTGGGAGGGGTAGCCGTAGCCGTAGGGGTCGGCCGGCGGCTGGGGCGGCTGCGGGGTCCAGTCGCCGGTGACGTGCTGGCCGTAGCCGTAGCCTGCCGCTGGCTGCTGCTGGTAGCCGCCCTGGCCGTAGCCGTCGTAGCCCTGCTGCTGCCCGCCGTACTGCGCGGCCGCCTGGTCGCCTTCCCAGCCGCCGGATACGGCATGGCCGGAGCCGGTGTCGTAGCCGCCGTCCTGGCCGTTCTGGTAGCCGTAGGAGGCCGCCGCGGGCTGCTGGCCGGTGCCCCAGTCCTGGTAGCCCTGGGTGCCGTAGCCCTCGTAGCCGCCGCTGGTGTACGGGTCGGGGGTGTAGGACGACTGGCCGTCGTAGACCGGGTATTCGCCGCTGTCCTCGTGCAGCGGCGTCGGCTGGTAGACGGCCTCCCCCGCAGCCGCGGGATCGGCGGTCCGCTCGCCCGCGACGGCGGCGGTGCCGCCGGTGCCGCTGTCGGCCCCGACACCGGCGAACGCGAACTCGTCCTCCTCCACCGGGCCGACCTCGAGCACCGGCTCGGTCCTCCCGGCCCCGCCCTTGCGGCGGCGGCTCGACCCCGGACGGCCGCCGAGCGCCCAGCCGGTGGAGAAGCCCCGCTTGTACGACAGGGTGACGAAGCTCTGCCCTGCGCCGAACGCCACGGCGCCCAGCACGATCACCGCGACCTCGCGCATCGCGACCCCGACGACCACGCCGAGGAAGCCGCAGAAGGCCAGCACCCGCCAGCGCAGCCGCGCCTTGTACTGGAGCAGCACTTCCCCGAGCAGCCACAGCGCGACGATGCCGAACGCGATGTAGAGCACCGAGTACCCCATGTGCCCACTTCCTCACCTGGGAACCGCAGCGCGCGTCATGCCCGCTGGTGCAGTCCCAGATTCTCGTAGATCTCCAGCGATGCGGTGGAGTGGTTAAGAGTAATGAAGTGCAGCCCCGGAATGTCCTCGGCCATCAGACGCCGGCACATCTCGGTGGCGAACTCGATGCCGATCGCCCGCACCGCCGCCGGGTCGTCCTGCACCGCGAGGATGCGAGAGGCCAGGTCAGGCGGGAAGGGCGCGTTGCCGAGCTGCGAGAAACGCTCGATCTGCCGGACGTTGGTGACGGGCATCACCTCGGGGATGATCGGGGTGCTGCACCCCGCGGCGTCCACCCGGTCGCGCAGCCGGAGGTAGTCCTCCGGGTCGAAGAACATCTGGGTGATGGCGAAGTCCGCGCCCGCGCGGCACTTGTCGAGGAAGTGCCGGGTGTCCTCGGCCGGGTCGGTGGAGCGCGGGTGCATCTCGGTGAAGGCGGCCACGCCGACGCAGAAGTCGCCCGACTCCTTGATGAGGCTGACGAGTTCCGCCGCGTAGGTGAGGCCCTGCGGGTGCGGGACCCACTCGGCGAGCGGGTCGCCCGGCGGGTCGCCGCGCACCGCGAGGATGTTGCGGATCCCGGCGTCGGCGTACTGCCCGATGATGTTGCGCAGCTCGGCGACCGAGTGGTTCACGGCCGTCAGGTGGGCGCACGGGGTGAGGGTGGTGTCGGAGACGATGCGGTCGGTGGCCCGTACGGTGCCCTCGCGGGACGAGCCGCCGGCGCCGTAGGTGACCGAGACGAAGGTCGGCTGGACCGCTTCGATCCGGCGGATCGCGTTCCACAGGGTCCGCTCGCCCTTCTCCGTCTTGGGCGCGGCGAATTCGAACGAATACGACTGGTGGCCGGACGCGAGCAGCTCACGGATGGTGATCGCTCGGTCCGATCGCGTGGACGAGGTTCCCAGGGCCATGAATGCAGGCTAACCGTGTATGGCGACCGTGCGTCACCGTACCGGCGAATATGCCCGGCTACGTCCTTTTCCCGTCCACCCTGTGGACAGCCTGTGCCGCTCCGGCCGCCTTGTCGGTCAGGTGCCGAGCGAGCCGCGATCCGGCGTCGACCGGGCGTCGATCGGCCCCCGACCGCGCACCGGCGGGCGGAAGCCGTCCGGGTCAGCCGTCGTGCGATCGCACCGCGGCCGCGAGTTCCCTGGCCGCCGCGTGGGGATCGGCCGCCTCGGTGACGGCCCGCACCACCACGATGCGGCGGGCGCCGGCGTCCAGCACCTGCTCGACCGTGCCCGCGTCGATGCCGCCGATGGCGAACCACGGGCGGTGGGCGCCGAGCCCCGCCGCGTAGCGGACCAGGCCGAGGCCCGGGGCCGGGCGGCCCGGCTTGGTGGGCGTCGGCCACACGGGGCCGGTGCAGAAGTAGTCGGCGCCCGGCTCCTCGGCGGCCGCCGCCACCTCCTCCTCTGCGTGGCAGGAGCGGCCGATGACCACCCCGTCGCCCAGCAGGGCGCGCGCGGCCGGCACCGGCAGGTCGCCCTGCCCCAGGTGCAGGACGTCGGCCCCGGCCGCGTACGCCACGTCGGCCCGGTCGTTGACCGCAAGCAGCCTGCCGTGCCGCCGGCACGCGTCCGCCAGCACGGCCAGCGCCGCGAGCTCCTCCCGGGCCTCGATGCCCTTCTGCCGCAGCTGGATCACGTCCACCCCGCCGCCGAGCGCGGCGTCCGCGAACTCCGCGAGGTCGCCGCGCCCGCTCCTGGCGTCAGTGCACAGATACAGCCGTGCGTCCGCGAACCGCTCCCGGACGGTGCTGCTGCTGGTCATACGGTCGGCTCCCCGGGGGCGTGCGGCGGGCACTGCCGCCGCGGGCTACACGGCGAGCGCCTGCGCGCGGCGCTTCACCTCGGTCCCGCGATTCTCGCGCAACGCCTGGGCGGGGGTGCCGGGCAGGGTGTCATCGGCGGTGAAGAGCCACTCGAGGGCCTCCTCGTCCGAGAACCCGTCGTCCTTGAGGACGGTGAGCGTGCCGGACAGGCCCTTGATGATCTTCCCGTCACCGATGAAGTCGCTCGGCACCATCAGTACTTTGTTCTCCCCGCGGCGGACCGCGATGAGCTGGCCCTCCTTGATGAGCGGCCGGATGCGGGTGATGTCGAGTCCCAGGCGCTCGGCGACCTCGGGCAGTGTGAGCCAGGAGGGGACGAGCGCGTCAATGTGTGCGTCAACCGACGAGAAAACTGTCACGGAACAAGCCTGCCACCTGCCGCCGACAAGCGCTGCGGGGCGCCGCCGTCCGGGCGGCGCCGCTCCTTGCCGCTCAGCGGGCCGCCGAGGTCAGCGGCAGCCCGGGATCCGCGACCAGGGCAGGGTCCACGGACGCGGAGCGGGTGATCAGCTTGCGGGCCTGCGCCAGGTCGCGCGGCCGGTCCACGGCGAGCACCGCGGCCAGCCGCTCGCCGCGCAGCCAGCACACCGTCCAGGACGCCCCTGACGGGTCGCCGCGCATCAGCAGCGTGTCGTCGTCCGTGTGGTGGCCGGCGTACTGCACGAAGCGCCCGAACTGCTCGGACCAGAAGTAGGGCACCGGGTCGTAGCGCTCGTCGCCGCCCAGCACGTTCGCCGCGGCCGTCCGCGGGCCCTGAAGCGCGTTGTCCCAGTGGTGGATCAGCATCCGCTCGCCGTACCTGGCCGAGGGGAAGGACGCGCAGTCGCCCACCGCGAAGACGTCGGGGGCGGTGGTACGCAGCCGGTCGTCGGCCAGGACCGCGCTGTCGCCGCCCAGCCGCACGCCGGAGCCGGCCAGCCACCCCGTCGCGGGCCTGGCGCCGATGCCCACCACGACGGCGGCCGCCGCCAGCCGGCTGCCGTCGGCCAGCACGACGGAGCCGGGCTCGATCAGGGACACCGGGATGCCGGTGCGCAGCTCCACGCCCGCCTCCTCGTACCAGCCGCGCATGTGGGCGGTGACCACCGCGGGCAGCGCGCCGGCCAGCGGCCGGTCCGCCGCCTCCACCACGGTCACCTCGCAGCCGGCCTGCCGTGCGGCGGTCGCGAACTCCGCGCCGATCCAGCCCGCGCCCACCACCACGACCTGCTGCCGGGCGTCCAGCACGGGGCGCAGGGCGGCGGCGTCGTCCAGGGTGCGCAGCAGGTGGACCTCGGGCAGGCCCGCGGTCCCCGGCAGGGCGACCGGATGGGCGCCGGTGGCCACCACGAGGTGGTCGTAGCGCAGCGTGCCGGCTTCCGTGATCAGTTCGCGGTCCGCGGTGCGCAGGGCCTGTGCGCGCAGGCCGAGCCTGAGGTCGACGCCGAGCGCGTCGAAGTCGACGTCGAAGCGGATGTTGTCGACGGGAGCGCTGTCGGCACCGCCCAGCAGGACCGCCTTCGACAGCGGCGGCCGGTCGTACGGGGGGTGCCGTTCGTCGCCGAGCAGGACGATCCGGTCGCGCCAGCCCAGCTCCCGTAGGGCCACGGCGGTCTGCACCCCGGCCATCCCGGCCCCGACGATCACCACGACAGCGCTGCGCTCGCTCACGTACTCACCGTAGCGCCAGGGTGCCCCGGGGGCTGGCCTGCCCCGCCCCTGAGGCGCCCGCGTCGCCCCCGTGCGCGGCTCCCCGGGCGTCCCGCGGCCCGTCCCTGCGACGGCACGGCCCTCCCCGCGGGCGCCGGAGACGCGGGGGGTGGTGCGCCGCGGGCGGAGGGATAGGGTGAGCCGCGCAAGCGAACTCGCGGGAGCCCGGCGGACCGGGCTGAGAGGGCGGCTGACGGCCGCCGACCGTAGAACCTGATCCGGGTCATGCCGGCGAAGGGAGAGGAGCGGTAGTTCCATGCATACGGAAAAGCACGACGTGCTGGTCGTCGGCGGCGGGATCATCGGCCTGGTCACCGCGTGGCGGGCGGCGCAGCGCGGCCTGCGCACGGCGGTCGCCGACCCCGCGCCCGGTGGCGGGGCCGCCCACGTGGCGGCCGGGATGCTGGCCGCGGTCACCGAGCTGCAGTACGGCGAGCAGACCCTGCTCGACCTGAACCTCGCCTCCGCGGCCCGGTATCCGGACTTCGTCGCAGAACTGGCCGCGGCCACCGGTCTTGACACCGGTTACCGCCCGTGCGGCACCCTGGCCGTCGCGCTGGACGCGGACGACCGGGCGCAGTTGCGCGATCTGCACGCCTTCCAGACCTCGCTCGGCCTTGAGGCCCAGTGGCTGAGCGGGCGGGACTGCCGCCGGCTGGAACCGCTGCTCGCCCCCGGCGTCCGCGGCGGGCTGCGGGTCGACGGCGACCACCAGGTCGACCCGCGCCGGCTGGCCGCCGCGCTGCTGCGGGCGGCGGAGCTGGCCGGGGTGGTGTTCCTGCGGTCGGCGGCCGTCCGGGTGGAGTGCGCGGCCGACCGCGTCACCGGGGCGCTGCTGGCCGACGGCACGGCCGTCACCGCCGGCCGCACGGTGCTGGCGGCGGGCAGCGAGAGCGGCCGGATGGCGGGCATACCCGCGCAGGTGCTGCCGCCGGTGCGCCCGGTGAAGGGCCAGATCCTGCGGCTGCGGATCCCCCCGGCGCACGCGCCCTTCCTGTCCCGCACGGTGCGGGCGGTGGTACGCGGCAGCCATGTCTACCTGGTGCCGCGCGACAACGGCGAACTGGTACTCGGCGCGACCAGCGAGGAGTTCGGCTGGGACACCACGGTGACAGCCGGCGGGGTCTACGAACTGCTGCGGGACGCGCACGAGTTGGTGCCGGGCATCACCGAACTCCCGCTCACCGAGGCGCTGGCCGGCCTGCGCCCCGGCTCCCCCGACAACGCCCCGCTGCTCGGCTTGACCGCACTCGACGGCCTGCTGCTGGCCACGGGACACCACCGCAACGGGGTGCTGCTCACCCCGGTCACCGGGGACGTCATGGCCGAGGTGCTGACCTCGGACACCGGCGAACTCCCGCCCTACGCACACGCGTTCGGCGCCCAGCGGTTCGCGGCGGAGCGGCAGGAGCGGCAGGAGCGGCAGGAGCAGACCGTATGACGATCACCGTGCGCATCAACGGCGAGGCCCGCACCCTCGAAGGACCGATCGCCCTCGACTCCCTGGTGGCCACCATGACCTCCGCCCCCTCGGGCGTGGCGGCCGCGCTGAACGACACGGTCGTCCCCCGCACCCGGTGGTCCGCCACGCCCCTCGCCGACGGCGACCGGGTGGAAGTGCTCACCGCGGTCCAGGGGGGCTGAGCCATGACGGCGACCACCGGCGTCACGGCCGATCCGCTGCGGATCGCCGGCGAGGAGTTCTCCTCCCGGCTGATCATGGGGACCGGCGGCGCGCCGAGTCTCGACGTGCTCGACCGGGCGCTGGTCGCCTCGGGAACCGAGCTGACCACCGTCGCGATGCGGCGCCTCGACCCGGCGACGAAGGGCTCGGTGCTCTCGGTGCTGGCCCGGCACGGCATCCGGGTGCTGCCCAACACCGCGGGCTGCTTCACCGCGGGCGAGGCCGTGCTGACCGCGCGGCTGGCCAGGGAGGCACTGGGCACCGACTGGGTGAAGCTCGAAGTCATCGCGGACGAGCGGACGCTGCTGCCCGACCCGGTCGAACTCCTAGACGCAGCCGAGACGTTGGTCGACGACGGGTTCACCGTGCTGCCGTACACCAACGACGACCCGGTGCTGGCCCGCAAGTTGGAGGACGCCGGCTGCGCCGCGGTCATGCCGCTCGGCTCCCCCATCGGGTCCGGCCTCGGCATCCGCAACCCGCACAACTTCCAGCTGATCACCGAACGCGCGGCCGTCCCCGTCATCCTGGACGCGGGCGCGGGCACCGCATCCGATGTCGCCCTGGCCATGGAGTTGGGCTGCGCGGCGGTGATGCTCGCCTCCGCCGTGACCCGCGCCCAGCACCCGGTCCTGATGGCCGAGGCCATGCGCCACGCGGTCGTCGCGGGCCGTCTCGCCCGGCGCGCGGGCCGCATCCCCCGCCGCCACCACGCCCTCGCCTCCTCCCCCGTGACAGGCCTGGCGGACCTCGATCCGGAGAGACCCGCCTTCTGACGCCTGGCCGCCCCCTGCCGGGCGCAGGACGGGGTCCGGCCGGGGGGCAACGGTGGCGTGGCGCGGGGGTCGGGGGACGCGGCTCGGGGATACGTCCGTTTTCCCGACCGGCACCCGCGGTGTCACGGTTTGGTTCCGGAACACCACGGCACGGCCACAGTCCTGGCGCGTGGCACCGATGGTGTCGGTGTCGGATCGTAGAATCGGCCATCGTGGACACCACCGTGCATGATCCCCTGGTCGGGCAGACGCTCGACGGGCGTTACCGCGTCGAGGCGCGTATCGCCGTCGGCGGGATGGCCACGGTCTACCGGGCCGTGGACACCCGTCTGGACCGCGTGCTCGCGTTGAAGGTGATGCATCCGGGGCTGGCCGCGGACACCGGTTTCGTGGAGCGGTTCATCCGGGAGGCCAAGGCCGTCGCGCGGCTCTCGCACACCAACGTGGTCGGGGTCTTCGACCAGGGCACCGACGGGACCTACGTCTATCTGGCCATGGAGTACGTGGCCGGCTGCACGCTGCGCGACGTGATGCGCGAGCGGGGTGCCCTGCCGCCGCGGGCCGCGCTCGACATCCTGGAGCCGGTGCTCGCGGCGCTCGGGGCCGCCCACAGGGCCGGGCTCGTGCACCGGGACATGAAGCCGGAGAACGTGCTGATCGGGGACGACGGCCAGGTGAAGGTCGCCGACTTCGGCCTGGTCAGGACGGTGGACACGCAGACCAGCGCGTCGGGGGCGCTGCTGGGGACGGTGTCGTACCTGGCGCCCGAGCAGATCGGGCACGGCACCGTCGACCAGCGCACCGACGTGTACGCGTGCGGCATCGTGCTCTACGAGATGCTGACCGGCGCGAAGCCCTACACGGGTGACACGCCGATGCAGGTGATCGTGCAGCGGCTGAACGAGGACGTGCCGCCGCCATCCGCCGCCGTCGCGGGCCTCGCCCCGCAGCTGGACGCGCTGGTGGCGCGGACGACGTCGCGCGACCCGGCGGGCCGGCCCGCCGACGCGGTGGCGATGTCCGCCGAGGTGCGGGCGGTGCGCGCGGCGCTGAGCCCGCAGGAGCTGGACCACCGCCGGTACGAGGACGCCTACGGTGCGGCGTACGCGGGGGCATACGAGGACGCGGTGCCGGTCGCCCCTGCCGGTTCCGAGGAGCCGACCAGCGTCGTGGTCAGGCCGCCCGCCGCCGGCGGCGGCCCGGACCAGGACGTGCTGCACCGGACGACCCGGCTGCTGCTCCCGCCACCGGACGCACCGGACGCCCAGGAGGCGGCGGCGGGCCCTGCGGGCTTCGCCCTCCAGCCTCCGCCGCCGCCCGCGCCCCGCTCGCGGCCGCGGAACACCCGGGGGCGCAAGGGGCCGCTGGCCGTCCTGGCGGCGCTGCTGCTGATCCTCGGCGTCGGCGCGGGCGTCT
This sequence comes from Streptomyces sp. NPDC049040, assembly GCF_043197715.1. Classification (NCBI taxonomy): domain Bacteria; kingdom Bacillati; phylum Actinomycetota; class Actinomycetes; order Kitasatosporales; family Streptomycetaceae; genus Streptomyces; species Streptomyces sp. NPDC049040. The sequence continues at coordinate 892,021 of NZ_JBICTO010000002.1, read as the reverse complement.
GGTACTTCAGCGACGCGCGGTTCACCAGCGTGCCCGGTGTGCTGGCGCTGCCGCAGGCCGACGCACAGCACAAGCTGAGTTCGGCCGGCCTCGACACCCGCGTCCGGCAGGACTTCTCGCTGACCGTGCCGCGCGGCAGCGTGATCTCCTCGGATCCGGCCCCCGGCAAGCGGATCCGCAGCAACGGCACGGTGACGCTGACGGTGTCCAGGGGACCGCAGGTGATCCGGGTCCCCGACGTCGCGGGCCACACTCTGGCCGACGCCCGCCGGCAGCTCACCGCGGCGGGGCTGACCCCGGGGACGGTCGCGAAGTCGTTCGACGAGTCGGTCCCGCGGGGCCAGGTCATCGCGTCGGACCCGGCGGCCGGCACGGAGCGCGCCCCGGGCACCCCGGTGACCCTCACGGTCTCGCGCGGCTCGCCGGTGGACGTGCCCGACGTGATCGGCAAGTCGGTCACCGACGCGCAGCAGGAGCTCCGGGACGCGGGCTTCGAGGTCGTCCTGGCGCCGGACAAGGTCTTCTCCGACGACGCCGACAAGGACACCGTCGCCCTGGAGTCCCCCGACCGGGACAGCCAGGCCGCCGAGGGCGACACGGTGACGATCACCGTGTCCAAGGGCAAGCAGCTCTTCCCGGTGCCGGACGTCGAGGGCAAGTCGACGTCGGACGCCAAGCAGATCCTCCAGGACGCCGGCTTCGACGTCCGGGTGATCAACCTCTTCTTCGGCGACAGCGTCTTCAGCGAGTCCCCGGGCGGCGGCAGCCAGGCACCGAAGGGCGCCACGATCACCATCTGGGTGCGCTGAGCGGGGGCAGGCCGGCGGCCGGCCACCGCACCAGGGCGGTACCTCCGGGCGATGGACCCTAGATCTCGGGCCCGTCGCCCGGCTCCTCCTGGTAGGAGTAGCGCTGCTCGTTCCAGGGGTCGCCGAGGTTGTGGTAGCCGCGCTCCTCCCAGAAGCCGCGGCGGTCGGCCGTCATGTATTCGACGCCGCGGACCCACTTGGGGCCCTTCCAGGCGTAGAGCCTGGGGACCACCAGCCGTACCGGGAAGCCGTGTTCCGCGGTGAGGGGTTCGCCGCCCCGGTGGGTGGCGAACAGCGTCTGGTCGTCGAGGAAGTCCTCGATCCGCAGGTTGGAGCTGAATCCGTATTCCGCCCAGACCATCACGTGCGTGACGTCGTCGGCGGGCGGTGCGAGCTTCACGACCGTCGAGGTGGCGACGCCGCCCCATTCGATGCCGAGCATCGAGAATTTCGTGACGCAGTGGAAGTCGGCGACGACGGTGTCATAAGGCAGCGCGGAGAACTCCGCGTGATTCCAGCAGGTCTTGTCGCCGTCCGCGGTCGCGCCGAACACCCGGAACTCCCAGCGGTCGGGCTTGAAGCGCGGCACAGGACCGTAGTGGGTGACGGGCCAGCCCCGCTGGAGCCGCTGGCCCGGCGGCAGCTCCCCCTCGCGACGCTCGTACGGACCCATGTCTCCATGGTGACAGACGGGGCGAGGTGCTCCTGCCAGCGCTCACCCCACGTAAGGATCCGCTTACTGGATCGGATCACCGCACAATGCGAGGATGCGCGCACCACTCGTCGGAACGGAAGGACGGCGCTGTCATGCAGGGCGACCCCGAGGTCATCGAGTTCCTCAACGAACAGCTGACCGCTGAGCTGACCGCGATCAACCAGTACTTCCTGCACGCGAAGATGCAGGAGAACTTCGGCTGGGTGAAGCTCGCGAAGTACACCAGGTCGGAGTCGTTCGACGAGATGAAGCACGCGGAGATGCTGACCGACCGCATTCTCCTTCTCGAAGGCCTGCCGAACTACCAGCGGCTCTTCCACGTCAGGGTCGGGCAGACGGTCACGGAGATGTTCAAGGCGGACCGGCAGGTGGAGGTCGAGGCGATCGACCGGCTGCGCCGCGGTATCGAGGTCATGCACGCCAAGGGCGACTTCACCTCGAAGAACATCTTCGAATCGATCCTGGCGGACGAGGAGCACCACATCGACTATCTCGACACGCAGCTGGAGCTGATCGAGAAGCTGGGTGAGCCGCTGTACCTCGCCCAGCAGATCGAGCAGCCGGACAGCTGAGCCCGGCGTCGGCCGTTCCCGGCCGCCCGCTCAGGCCGCTCGGGTCCCTGGCGCCTCGGGGCGCGTCCCGGGCGGCTCGGTCCGCACGAGCACGGCCGGCGCGGGGGTGTCCTCGGCAGGCTCCAGCTTGCTGCGGGTGGCGCAGCCGGCGCCGCGGCCGAGCAGGCTCTGGATGCGTTTGACGCAGGACCCGCAGTCGGTGCCCGCCTTGCAGGCGGAGGCAATCTGCCGGGGGGTGCAGCGACCGTCGTCGGCGTGCTGCTTGACCTGCTGTTCGGTGATGCCGAAGCAGGAGCAGACGTACACGCGGTCACCGCCGATCCGGGGCCTGGGGAGCTGAGGTAACCCTTACCTTACCTGCCGGATCAACCGGATTGAAGCGACAAGAGGCGCGGATCGATGTGATCCGCGCCCCTTCCGTGGAACCCGTTCCCTCACCGCCCGCGCGGCCCGGGTCACTGCCCGCGGTACATCTCCGCGACCAGGAAGGCCAGGTCGAGCGACTGGCTGCGGTTGAGCCGCGGGTCGCACGCCGTCTCGTACCGCTGGTGCAGGTCGTCGACGAAGATCTCGTCGCCGCCGCCGACGCACTCGGTGACGTCGTCGCCGGTCAGCTCGACGTGGATGCCGCCGGGGTGGGTGCCCAGCGCGTGGTGGACCTCGAAGAAGCCCTTGACCTCGTCGAGCACGTCGTCGAAGCGCCTGGTCTTGTGGCCGGAGGCGGCCTCGAAGGTGTTGCCGTGCATCGGGTCGCTGATCCACGCGACCTGCGCGCCGGACGCGGAGACCTTCTCCACCAGCGTCGGCAGCTTGTCGCGGACCTTGTCCGCGCCCATCCGCACGATGAAGGTGAGCCGCCCCGGGTCGCGGTCCGGGTCGAGCCGGTCGATGTAGGTCAGCGCCTCTTCCGGTGTGGTGCCGGGCCCGAGCTTCACACCGATCGGGTTGCTGATCCTGGAGGCGAACTCGATGTGCGCCCCGTCCAGCTGCCGGGTGCGCTCGCCGATCCACACCATGTGGCCGGAGACGTCGTAGAGCTTGCCGGTGCGCGAGTCGGTGCGGGTCAGCGCCGTCTCGTAGTCCAGCAGCAGCGCCTCGTGGGAGGCGTAGAACTCGACGGTGCGGAATTCGGCCGGGTCGGTGCCGCAGGCCGCCATGAAGTTGAGCGCGTTGTCGATCTCGCGGGCCAGCGCCTCGTAGCGCTGCCCCGACGGGGAGGACTTCACGAAGTCCTGGTTCCAGGCGTGCACCTGCCGCAGGTCGGCGTAGCCGCCGGTGGTGAAGGCGCGGACCAGGTTCAGCGTGGACGCCGACGCGTGGTACATCCGCTTGAGCCGCTCGGGGTCCGGGGTGCGGGCCTCGGCGGTGAACTCGAAGCCGTTGACGGAGTCGCCGCGGTAGGTCGGCAGGGTGACGCCGTCGCGGGTCTCGGTCGGCTTGGACCGCGGCTTGCTGTACTGCCCGGCGATCCGCCCGACCTTGACCACCGGCACCGAGGCCGCATAGGTGAGGACCGCGCCCATCTGGAGCAGCGTCTTGAGCTTGTTGCGGATCTGGTCCGCGCCGACCGCGTCGAACGCCTCGGCGCAGTCACCGCCCTGGAGCAGGAACGCCTCGCCCCTGGCGACCGAGGCCAGCCGGCTGCGCAACTGGTCGCACTCGCCGGCGAACACCAGCGGCGGATACGAGGCGAGGTCCGCGATCACATCGCGCAGAGCCTCGGCGTCGGGCCACTCGGGCTGCTGCGCCGCGGGAAGAGCTTGCCAGGTGTTGCCCCCGGCGTGGATGTCTGCTTTCACGGTCACAGGCCCCACATTACGGGGTCGTGTCACCTGATTTTCGCCCCGCTCAGTGGATGAGACATGCCGTCCCGGGAGCGGTACATGAAACCGAACGCGCGGCTGATAGCGTCATCCCGCTTCAGAGCCGGTCGCCGCCCGGGCGCAGGCTCCCCGGGAGATCGCGCCCCAGGGCGCGCGGAAGGCCGAGGGCAGCAGCTTGACTCGCAGACATCGCAGACGGAAGTCCTGGATCGCCTACGGAGCGGGAGCCGCAGCGCTCGCCACCGTGGCCACCTACGGCACGATCGCGCTGGCGAGCCCGTCGTCGGGTGGTACGGACGCGAAGGCGGGCGCCCCGCAGACCGCGCTCCAGGCGGACTTCGCCGCCGCGGCCGAGGAGTTCGGGGTACCGCAGAGCGTGCTGATGGCGGTCTCGTACCGGCAGACCCTGTGGGAGTCCCACCAGGGCCGGCCGAGCACCACCGGCAACTACAACGTGATGGGCCTCACCCAGGTCACGGACGCCGACCTCGAACAGCCCACCGACGCCGAGCGGCTGGCGCACCTGAACCAGAGCGGCGACCCCGCGGTGGCCAAGCACTTCGACGCCCAGCGGGCGCTGAGCGCCGACCGGGCGAAGACGAAGGTCGACACCTCCGACCCGCGGCTGCACACCCTGGACGCGGCGGCGAAGCTGATCGGCGCCTCCACCTCCGAGGTGCGCAGCGACCCGCGGCAGAGCGTGCGGGCCGGTGCGGCGCTGCTTGCCAAGTACGAGAAGGCCGCGGTCGGCTCGCTGCCCGCGGACCCGGGCCGCTGGTGGGCCGGTGTCGCCCGCTACAGCCAGGCCCCGGACCGCGCGGGCGCGAAGCAGTTCGTGCAGCGGGTCTACGACACGGTGAAGACCGGTGCGAGCCGGCTCACCGCGGACGGCCAGGCGCTGACGCTCGACGCCGACCCGTCGGTGGCCCCGGTGGAGCCGACGAGGGTCCCGCTGGCCGCGTCCACGACCCCGGCCCCGGCGGTCACCAGCGCCGTCTCGGCGGATTGCCCCTCCGGGCTGAGCTGCAGCTTCGTGGCAGCCGCGTACAAGCAGAACAGCACCACGCCGGACGACTTCGGCAACTACAACGTGACCGACCGCCCCGGCAACGGGGAGGACGTGCGCTACATCGTCATCCACGACATGGAGGGCACCTACGACGGCAGCATCAAGGAGTTCCAGACCTCGACGGCGTACGCCAGCGCCCACTACCTGATCGCCGACGACGGCCGCGTCACCCAGATGGTGCAGCTCAAGGACGAGGCGTGGCACGCGGCGAACAAGACCGTGAACATGCACTCGGTCGGCGTGGAGCACGAGGGCTTCGCGATCAAGACCGGTGACTGGTACACCGAGCAGGAGTACGACTCCTCCGCCGTCCTGGTGAAATACCTGGCCCAGAAATTCGGCATCCCGCTGGACCGCGAGCACATCATCGGCCACGACGAGGTGCCCGGGCCGCTGGACGCCAACGTCAAGACGCAGCACTGGGACCCGGGGCCGTACTGGGACTGGAACCACTACATGTCGCTGCTCGGCGCCCCCGACGGCGCGGGCGGCGCGGGCGGCCCGTTGAAGACCGGCCAGCTGATCCGGGTGGTGCCGCCGTACACCACGGCGAACCAGCCGGCGCTGACCAACGGCGGCGCGGCGGTCCCCGCGCACCCGGCGAACTTCGTCTACCTGTACACCTCGCCGTCCACCGGTGCCTCGCTGCCCGTCGACCCGTACCTGGGCAGCGGCGTGAAGTGGAGCGAGGGGTCGAACTGGGCCGACAAGGTCCCGGCGGGCGGTGCCTACGTCGTCGCGGGAGTGCAGATCGACTGGACGGCGATCTGGTACCAGGGCCGCGCGCTGTGGTTCCACAACCCGGGCGGGCAGTACGCCTCGGTCGTCTCCCCGACCTCCGTGCTGACCCCGGCGTCCGGCAAGTCCACCATCCCGGTCTACGGCCGGGCCTACCCCGAGGACACCGCCTACGCGGGCACCGGCGTCCCCGTGCAGGACAGCAACTCCGCCTCGCTGACGAAGTACACCATCGCGGCGGGCCAGGCCTACGCGCAGGCGGGCCCGGAGAAGGCCGGCGACTACTGGTACGCGGGCACCTACGCGGGCACTGCGACCGGTGACCGCACCCTGGTCAAGGGCACGGCGCTCTTCTACCCGATCCGCTACAACCACCGGATCGCCTGGGTGCGGGCCAGTGACGTGCAGCAGATCACCAGCGGCGCGGCGGCGTCCACCACGGGCCGGCACAACCTGCTCGGCCGGGACGCCTCCGGCGTGCTGTGGCAGTACCAGGGCAGCGGCAGCGCCACAACGCCGCTCTTCTCCCGCTTCCGGGTCGGCGGCGGCTGGCAGGGCTACAACGTGCTGAGCGCGCTCGACACCATGAACGCGAACGGCACCGGCGACCTGGTGGCCCGCGACGCCACCGGGACGCTCTGGTACTACCGGGGCAGCGGCAAGCCCGCGACGCCGCTGCTGAACCGGGTGACGGTCGGCGGCGGCTGGAACACCTACGGCAAGCTCCTCGGCGCGGGCGACGTCACGGGAGACGGACGCCCCGACCTGATAGGCGAGGGCGGCACCGGCTACCTCTGGCTCTACAAGGGCACCGGCAGCGCGACCGCCCCCTTCTCCGGCAGGTCCCCGATAGGCGGGGGATGGAACATCTACAACGCGCTGACCGCCCCTGGCGACATCACCGGCGACGGCAAGGCCGACCTGGTGGCCCGCGACTCCGCCGGCAGCCTCTGGCTCTACAAGGGCACCGGCAGCCCCACCACCCCCTACGCGAGCAGGACGAAGATCGGCGGCGGGTGGCAGATCTACAACACGCTCACCTGACGGACGACGTCCCGGTGCGCTAAGGTCTGCGGCATGATCGCGCTGCAGAACCCGCTGACGCACCAGGACTGGTGGTGGACCGCTCATCCGGCGGCCCGCTGAATCGCGCGTATCAGCAGCACTTCGCGAAGGCCGCCCGCAGGGGCGGCCTTCGGCGTTTCCCGGACCGGTCGCCGCCCCTTCCTCCCCGCCGTCAAGGAAGGACCACCGACCGTGCCACAGAACCCGGCCGCCGTACGGCTCGTCACCCGACTGCTCACCCCAGGACACCCCCCCTTCGCCCTGCTGCACCGCAGGACGCCGGGGCGGCCGGAAGGGGTCGTGGAGGTGCTGGCGGGCCCCGTCGGCACCGTCTCCCGGCTCGCCGACATCCCGCTGCCCACGGGAGCCGCCGGCGGTGCCCGCACCGACGCCCTCGCCCTGATCCCCTTCCGGCAGATCCGCGAACGCGGCTTCGACGTCCGCGACGACGGCACCCCGCTGGTCGTGCTGCACCCCGAGGAGTCCGCCGAGGTCCCGCTGGCCGACCTGCTCGACGCTCTGCCCGACATCCCCGTCGAGGTGGCGGACGGCGCCTTCGACGTCGACGACGACGCCTACGCCGGCATCGTCGGCCGGGTCATCGAGGACGAGATCGGCCGCGGCGAGGGCGCCAACTTCGTGATCCGGCGCACCTTCCGCGGCAGCATCCCCGGCTACGGCCCCGCAGCCGCCCTCGCCCTCTTCGCCCGGCTGCTGCGCGGCGAACGCGGCGCCTACTGGACGTACGTCGTGCACACCCCCGAGCGAACCCTGGTCGGCGCCAGCCCCGAGGTGCACGTGCGGATGTCCGGCAACACCGTGGTGATGAACCCGATCAGCGGCACCTACCGCTACCCGCCGGAGGGCCCGAGCGCCGCCGGGCTGCTGGACTTCCTCGCCGACCCCAAGGAGGCCGAGGAGCTGACCATGGTGGTGGACGAGGAACTGAAGATGATGTGCACCGTCTGCGACCTGGGCGGGGTCGTGGTCGGCCCGCGGCTGAAGGAGATGGCGCACCTCGCGCACACCGAGTACGAGCTGCGCGGGCGCTCCACGCTCGACGTCCGCGAGGTGCTGCGCGAGACGATGTTCGCCGCGACCGTGACCGGCTCGCCGGTACAGAACGCCTGCCGGGTCATCGAGCGCCACGAGCCCGGCGGGCGCGGCTACTACGCCGGTGCGCTGGCCCTCATCGGCCGGGACGCGGGCGGCGCCCAGACGCTGGACTCCCCCATCCTGATCCGCACCGCCGACATCTCCCCGTCAGGTGAGCTGCGCGTCCCGGTCGGCGCGACGCTCGTACGGCACTCCCTGCCGCACGCCGAGGTCGCCGAGACCCACGCCAAGGCCGCGGGTGTGCTCACCGCGCTCGGGGTGCGCGAGGCTCCGGTCCGCGCCCCGGGCGCGCCCGGGCCCCGGCTGGCCGACGACATCCGGGTGCGGGCCGCGCTCGACGCGCGCAGGGCGCATCTGGCGCCGTTCTGGCTGCGGATGCAGGCCGAGCACCCGCTGCCGACCGCGCACGCCCTGATGGTCGACGGCGAGGACACCTTCACCGCGATGCTGGCCCACCTGCTGCGGTCCTCGGGCCACGCGGTGACCGTACGCCGCTACGACGACCCGCGGTTGCGGGCCGCGGCGCTGGGCCACCAGGGCCCGGTGGTGCTCGGCCCCGGCCCGGGCGACCCGGCCGACACCGCCGACCCCAAGATGCGCCTGCTGCGGCAGCTCGCCGCCGACCTGGTCCGTGACCACCCGCACGGCCTGCTCGGGGTGTGCCTCGGCCACGAGCTGCTGGCCGCGGAACTGGGCCTGGACCTGGTCCGCAAGGACGAGCCGTTCCAGGGCGCGCAGCGGACCGTCGACCTCTTCGGCCGCAAGGAGACCGTCGGCTTCTACAACTCCTTCACCGCGCGCTGCGACGACGCCGCCGCGGAGGAACTGGCGATGCACCGGGTCGAGCTGAGCCGCGACCCGGTCACCGGCGACATCCACGCGATGCGCGGCCCCGGCTTCGCGGGTGTCCAGTTCCACCCCGAGTCGGTGCTGACGCTGAACGGCTCGGAGATCGCCGCCGGCCTGCTCGCGGGGGTGCTGCTGCCCTCCGGCTGACCCCGCTCAGGCGGTCTCGCCGTAGTAGCTGGCGTCCAGTGCCGATTCGGCGAGCACCGGCTCGGCCAGCACCGGGCCGATCAGCGTCAGCACCTCGGCGATCATGGCGTATTCGTCGGCGGTGCCGTCCACCACGAGGTCGGCGAGCGAGCGGGAGGGGGCGACATGGGCGGCATGGCGCTCCCGTCCGCTGGCGAGGTAGTTCAGCAGCGACACCCGCGGGTCCTGCCGCTGGACCTCGATCTTGCGGAGGATCTTCCTGGCCAGCCGGATGTCGTCAGGCGTGTCCACGTAGACGCGCCAGGCGGCCCGGGCGGCGACCGCGGGCAGGGTCAGGGCGAAAAGGCCCTCGACCACCACCAGGCGGTGCCGCCCGGACCCGGCGGCCGCGTCGATCGCGGCGGTCACCGCGGTCTCGTCGATGGACCCCGGGTGGTTCCAGTCCAGGGTCTCCGCGCCGGTCGCGCTGAGCGTCCTGACCCCGCGCAGCGGATCGTGCGCGGGGACGTAGAAGTCGTCGAGATGGATCAGCCCGACGGTGTCGGGATGATGCAGCGCCAATGCCTCCGCAAGGGTGGACTTGCCGGACGCGGTGCCGCCCGCGACCGCCAGTACGGGCACGCAGAGCCCTCCCGCTCGCCACCCGCCACCGCCCTTGTTCGGTGGCGCTTCGCGCGTGGCCTTATCACCCGCCATACCGGGCGCTCCTCATGTGCTCAAAGGGGGAAACGAAGCGGCCGGACAAGCCGGGTGCAGGGAGAATAGGTCGCGGGGAACACCTGCTGCAAGCGCTGTCGGTCTGCGTCTTCGCGGCTACCCGAAGAAGACCCCCGCCTCCGCGTAGAGCGACGGGTCGACGGTCTTGATCCGCGCCGTCGCGTCACCGATCGGCACCCGGACGATCTCGGTGGACTGCAGCGCGACCATCTTCCCGAAGTCCCCGTCCCTGACCGCCTCCACGGCGTGCAGGCCGAAGCGGGTGGCAAGCCAGCGGTCGAAGGCGCTGGGGGTGCCGCCGCGCTGGACGTGGCCGAGAACGGTGGTCCTGGCCTCCTTGCCGGTGCGCTTCTCGATCTGGTTTGCGAGCCATTCGCCGATGCCGGACAGCCGGACGTGCCCGAAGGAGTCGAGGGTGCCGTCCTTGAGGACCATGTCGCCGTCCCGCGGCATCGCACCCTCGGCGACGACCACGATCGGCGCGTAACGGATCTTGAAACGGCTCTCGACCCAGGCGCACACCTGGTCGAGGTCGAAGCGCTGTTCCGGTATGAGGATCACGTTGGCGCCGCCGGCCAGGCCGGAGTGCAGCGCGATCCACCCCGCGTGCCGGCCCATCACCTCGACCACCAGGACCCGCATGTGCGACTCGGCGGTCGTGTGGAGCCGGTCGATCGCCTCGGTCGCGATGTTGACCGCGGTGTCGAAGCCGAAGGTGTAGTCGGTGGCGGACAGGTCGTTGTCGATGGTCTTGGGGACCCCGACCACTTTTACGCCGTGTTCCTGATGGAGGGTGGCGGCGACGCCGAGGGTGTCCTCGCCACCGATCGCGATGAGCGCGTCGATGCCCTCCGCCGCCAGGTTCTCCTGGACCCTGCGCACGCCGCCCTCGATCTTGAGCGGGTTGGTGCGCGAGGAGCCGAGTATGGTGCCGCCCCGCGGCAGTATGCCGCGGACTGCCGGGATGTCGAGCCGTACCGTGTCCCCTTCGAGGGGACCCCGCCAACCGTCCCTGAAGCCGGTGAAGTCGTACCCGTACTCCTGGACGCCTTTACGTACGATGCCGCGGATGACCGCATTGAGGCCGGGGCAGTCTCCGCCGCCAGTCAGGACTCCGACTCGCATGGACTCTTCCCTTCGTCGCAAGCCAGCTGTGCCGGATGTGACAACCTCCGCCAAGCTAGCGTGACTTGGGTCACATGTCGCCGTCCTTGCGGGCCGCCGGGCCCTCGTCGAGACCCGCCTCGATCGCGTATCGGACAAGCTCGACGCGATTGTGCAGCTGGAGTTTGCCGAGGGTGTTCTGCACGTGGTTCTGCACCGTCCGGTGCGAGATGACCAGGCGCTGGGCGATCTGCTTGTAGCTCAGCCCCTTCGCGACCAGCCGCAGCACCTCGGTCTCCCGGTCGGTCAGCCGGGGCGCGGCCGCGCCGCCCGGTGCGGCGGGCGGCGGGACATGGGCCAGCCGCCGGTATTCGCCGAGCACCAGCCCGGCCAGGCCGGGGGTGAAGACCGGGTCGCCCACCGCGGTCCTGCGAACCGCGTCCACCAGCTCCTCACGGCCCGCGGACTTCAACAGGTAGCCGGTCGCCCCGGATTTGACCGCTTCCAGTACGTCGGTGTGCTCACCGCTTGCGGACAGCACCAGGACCCGTACGGCCGGGTCGCCCGCCACGACCTCCTTGCAGACCCGCACACCGGACGCGCCGGGCAGGTTGAGGTCCAGGACCAGCACCTGCGGGCGGGCGGCCTTCGCACGGCGGATCGCCTCCGGGCCGTCGCCGGCCGTCGCCACCACCTTGAAGCCGGCCTCCGTCAGGTCGCGGGCCACGGCCTCACGCCACATCGGGTGGTCGTCCACCACCATCACCGTGACCGGCTGCTGGGCGGCCAGGTCGTCGCCGACCGTCATGCGGTGCCTCCTCCCTCGGCGGCGACGACGACCGCCGCCTCTTCCTGTACCGGACACAGCCTGGGCAGCCGCAGTTCCACCTCGGTGCCCTGGCCGGGCAGCGACAGCAGCTCCGCGGTGCCGCCGAGGTCCCGCAGCCGCCCGCGGATCGACTGCGCCACGCCGAGCCGCCCCTCCGCCGCCGCGGCCGCCAGCCGGCCCTCCGCGATACCGGGACCGTCGTCGCGCACCGTCACCAGCACCGCGTCCGGCTCGTCCTCCACCAGGATCCAGGCATGCGCCCGCTCCCCCGCGTGCCGCCACACGTTGTCCAAAGCCGCGCCGGCGGCGGCCGCCAGCTCCGCGGCCGCCGCCGGGTCGAGCAGCACGGGGGTGCCGGGCGCGGACAGCGTCACCCGGGCCGAGGCGTACGGCGCGAGCAGGGTCCGCAGATCGTGCGGCCCCCGCGGCCCTTCCGCCCCCGCATGCGGCGCGGGAATCGGGGCGCCGCTGACCAGGGTGCGCAGCGCGGCCTCCTGCTCGCCGGCCATCCGGCCCAGCTCCGCGGCCTCTCCGCCCGCCTGGTCGCCGCGCCGCTGGACCATCGCCAGCACCTGGAGCACGCCGTCGTGGATGTCCCTCGCCAGCCGCTCCCGCTCACGGGTGGCCGCCTCGATCTGGAGCGCGCGGGCCAGGGTGCGCTCGCTGATCCTCGCCACCTCGACCACATAGCCGATGCCGATGCTGGCGACCCAGACCAGCAGCACGTTGTGCAGGGTGTCGCGGCCCGGGACGCCGCCGCGCTCGGCCAGATCGGCCGCCGCCACCAGCGAGGAGGCGAGGGCGGCCCACCGCCAGCCGCCCTTGATCGCGAAAGCCAGCACCGAGCCGGCCGTCCATATGGAGGGCAGCGTGAAGGCGCCGCCATCGATGCGCGCCTGGGTGTCCACGACCGCCGTCAGCAGGATGCCGGTGATCGCCAGCGTCAGGTCGGCGGCGAGGAATCCCTTGGTGCAGCGCCGCTCCGACATCACCCGGCCGAGGGTGGCCAGCGTCCACACCGCGAGCGCCGCGATGTAGGCGCCGCCGGTCAGGGGGTGGCGGAGGTCGTCGTACGCGTAGCAGTACAGCGCGACCGCGTAGCCGGCCGTCAGTACGCGGTACGCCACCAGTGCGCGCCACAGCGGTTGTTCCACGGACATCCGCATCCGTGCCCCCTCTCCCCCGCCCCACCTTATCCGCGGCGGCGCCCCCGCCCCAGGGCGCGGGGAACCCCCACCCACCGTCGTATGCCGCCGAACCGCCACCACCCCCCAGCGGCGCGAGCAACCCCCCACTCACCGTCGTATGGCGACGAACCGCACCACCCCAGGGGCGCGTGGGGGCGCCCCCAGGCGAAGCCCTGGGGGAGAAGGGAGCGACCAGCCACGCACGGCCGTCGTGCCGCGACGAACCGCACCACCTCAGGGGCGCGAGGAACTGCGCGACAAGCCCCCCACCGGGGCGCGGGTCGTCACCGACCCAAAGGGGCAATTACTGTCGCACACGGACCACCGGCCGGTGGCCGGTTGCTCGCGCCGTTCCCCGCGCCCCTGGGTGGTTGCCCTCTCCCGCAAGGGCGCCCCGCAGGGGCGTGTGAAGGCACCCCAGGCGAAGCTCTGGGGGGAGAACTGCACGACCAGCCACGCACGGCCGTCGCGCCGCGACGAACCGCCACCACCCCAGGGGCGCGTGGGGGCGCCCCCAGGCGAAGCCCTGGGGGAGAACGGAGCGACAAGCCCCCACCGGGGCGCGGGTCGTCACCGACCCAAAGGGGCAATTACTGTCGCAGACGGACCACCGGCCGGTGGCCGGTTGCTCGCGCAGTTCCCCGCGCCCCTGTATGGCACCGCCCGACGAAAACGCACCCCAGCCCCGCGCCAGCGGACGCTCACCGCCCGAGGCAAAAGCACCCCGGACCCGCGCCAGCGGAAGGGCGCCGCCCGCCGCAAACGCACCCCAGACCCGGGGCAGCGGAGGGGTGCCGCGGGGCAGAAGGGGGCCGCACTCGCAGGTGCGGGGAGGGGGCTGCGGGCTATTGGGCCGCCGCCTTGGCCTCGGCGAGCTGCCGCTTCGCGGCGGTGGCGTAGATGTCGACGTACTCCTGCCCCGAGAGCTTCATGATCTCGTACATGACTTCGTCGGTGATCGACCGCAGGATGAAGCGGTCGCCCTCCATGCCGCTGTAGCGCTCGAAGTCCAGCGGCTTCCCGATCCGGATCCCCGGCCTGATCGACAGCTTCGGCATCACCTTGCCGACCGGCTGCACCTTCTCCGTGTCGATCATCGCGACGGGGATCACCGGCGCGCCGCTGGCGAGGGCGACCCTGGCGAGTCCGCCGGGCTTGCCGCGGTAGAGGCGGCCGTCGGGTGAGCGGGTGCCCTCGGGGTAGATCCCGAAGAGCTCACCTCTGGCCAGGACCGCGACCCCGCTCTTGACCGCGGCTTCGCCGGCGCCGCGGGCGCCGGACCGGTCGACGGGCAGTTGGCCGACGCCTTTGAAGAAGGCGGCGGTGAGTTTCCCCTTGACGCCCGGCGACGTGAAGTACTCCTCCTTGGCGATGAAGGTGACCTTCCGGTCGAGCACCGCGGGCAGGAAGAAGGAGTCCGAGAACGACAGGTGGTTGCTCGCGAGGATCGCGGGACCGTCGTGCGGAATGTGCTCGAGGCCTTCGACCCAGGGTCGGAAGGCCGCCTTGAGTGGCGAGCCGATGGCGATCTTCATCGCGCCGTAGAACAACCTCGGACCTCCTGTAGCCGACGCACCGACCTTAACGCCACAAGGCCGCTCAGGCTGGTTGCGATGGGGCTTACCGCTTGGTATCGCGGCCGCGTACGCTGAACGTCCGACCTCCGTGTACTTCGTGTACCCGCGTACCCGGTTCCACGCCCCCGAACAGGAGACCCACGGTGCCGCTCATGCCAGGAGCCGAGCCGTACCGCCATGACGGCGGCGAGATCGGCGTGCTGCTCTGCCACGGTTTCACCGGTTCGCCGCAGTCCATGCGCCCTTGGGCCGAGTATCTGGCGGAGCGCGGGCTGACGGTGTCCCTGCCGCTGCTGCCCGGTCACGGCACCCGCTGGCAGGACATGCAGGTGACGGGCTGGCAGGACTGGTACGCCGAGGTGGACCGTGCGCTGGGGGAGCTGACCGACCGCTGCTCGCAGGTCTTCGTGTGCGGCCTGTCGATGGGCGGCACGCTGGCGCTGCGGCTTGCCGCACGGCATGGCGCCGAGATCGGCGGACTGGTGCTGGTCAACCCGTCGGTGAAGGCCGACAGTCCGGCGCTCAAGGCGGTTTCTGTGCTGCGCCATGTGGTGCCGTCGGTGCGCGGCATCGCCAGCGACATCGCGCGGGAGGGCGGCGCCGAGATCGGCTACGACCGTACGCCGCTGCACGCGGTGCACTCGCTGACGAGGCTGTGGCGGCTGGTGCGGCCGGCGCTGCCGCAGGTCACGCAGCCGCTGCTGCTGTTGCGCAGCAGGGTCGACCACGTGGTGGACCCGTCGAATTCGGCGGTGCTGCTGGGCTCGGTGTCGTCCACGGACGTGACGGAGGTGGTGCTGGATCGCAGCTTCCACGTCGCCACGCTCGACCATGACGCGGAGCGGATCTTCGAGGAGTCGTACGCCTTCATCGACCGGCTTTCGGCCGGTTCCGGCCTGGTGGACGACGCGGTGAAGGAGGGCACGGCCGGTGGCTGACCGCGAGGACGAGGGCACCGCCCCGCATGAGGAGGAGCCGCCCCGCCCGCCGCTGGACGAGGACGCGGCCTGGGCCGCGCTGATCGCGGGCTACGACGACGACCCGGAGCCGGGCACGGCTGCCGCGTGGCCGGAGGCGGAGAACGTCCCGGTGGCGCCGGCCGACCCCGACCCGACCGACCCGGCCGCGGTGAGCACGGCCCCGCCGCCGGCCGACCGCACGATCGTGATCCACCCGGTGATCAGCGGGCCGCGGGACTACGAACTGGCGGAGGACGACGAGGAGGCGCACTTCGTGCCGCCCGAGCCGCCGCCGCTGCCCGACGCGGACGTGACGACCAAGTTCGCCTGGATCGCGGTGCTCGGCGGCCCGCTGCTGCTGCTCGCGTTCGTCCTGTTCCAGATCGAACTGACCTGGTGGGCCGTCACGGTGGGCGTCGGCGGCTTCCTCGGCGGCTTCGCCACGCTGGTGGCGCGGATGCGCACCGACGAGGAGGACGACGACGACCCGGGCCGCGGGGCCGTCGTCTGACGGCCGCGCCGCCGGGTACGGCCCGGCGGCGCCGCTTGCCGGGTGCGGGGCTCAGCGGATGTAGAGCGCCTCGATGTCGGCGGCGTAGTCCGCGAGCACGACGCTGCGCTTGAGCTTCAGCGACGGCGTCAGATGGCCGGACTCCTCGGTGAACTGCGCGGGGAGGATGCGGAATCGGCGCACCGACTCGGCCTGCGAGACGGCCGCGTTGCCCTCGTCGACCGCGTGCTGGACCGCGGCCAGCAGGTCGGGGTCCGCCGCCAGTTCGGTGACCGTGCTGCCCGACTTGCCGTGCTGGACGGCCCATCGGGGCAGGAATTCCTCGTCCAGGGTGATCAGCGCGGCCACGTAGGGGCGGGCCTCGCCGACGACCATGCACTCGGCGATGAGCGCGTCCGCCCTGATCCGGTCCTCGATCACGGCCGGGGCGACGTTCTTGCCGCCGGCGGTGACGATGATCTCCTTCTTGCGGCCGGTGATGGACAGGTAGCCGTCCTCGTCGAGCGCGCCGAGGTCGCCGGTGTGGAACCAGCCGTCGGCCATGGCCTCCGCGGTGGCGGTCTCGTTGTTCCAGTAGCCGGTGAAGAGGTGCTCGCCGTAGAGCAGCACCTCGCCGTCGTCGGCGATCCTGACGGTCGAGCCGGGCAGCGGCTGGCCGACGGTGCCGATCTTCTGGCGGTCCCAGGGGTTGAAGGCGGTGGCCGCGCAGGACTCGGTGAGGCCGTAGCCCTCCAGGACCGTGAAGCCGATGCCGCGGTAGAAGTGGCCGAGGCGCTCGCCGAGCGGGGCGCCGCCGGAGACGGCGTGGGTGGCCCTGCCGCCCAGTACGGCCCGCAGTTTGGCGTAGACGAGCCGGTCGAAGACCTTGTGGGTGAGGCGCAGCCGGACCGAGGGGCCTGCCTCGGTGTCCAGCGCGCGGCTGTACTCGATCGCGGTGGCCGCGGCCCGGTCGAAGATCTTCCCCTTGCCGCCGGCCTGCGCGGTGGCCCTCGCGGTGTTGTAGACCTTCTCGAACACCCGCGGCACGCCGAGGATCAGGGTGGGCCTGAAGCCCTGGAGGTCGTCGGTGAGGTGCTTGATGTCGGGCACGTGGCCGAGCCTGACCGGCGCCATCACGCTGGCGACCTCGATCAGCCGCCCGAAGACATGGGCCAGCGGCAGGAAGAGCAGCACGGAGGAGTCGCCGGTGCGGAAGAGCGGGGCGAGGCGTTCCAGCACGTTGCCGCACTCGGCGAAGAAGCTGCGGTGGCTGAGCACGCAGCCCTTGGGCCTGCCGGTGGTGCCCGAGGTGTAGACGATGGTGGCCGGCGAGTCGGCGTTGGCGGCTGCGGCACGCTCGTCGAGCACCGCGTCGGCGATGTCGCCGCCCGCGGTGACCAGCGCGTCGACCGCGCCGGTGTCGATCCGCCAGACGTGCTTGAGCTGCGGCAGCCGCACGCGTACCGACTCCACGGACCGCTCGTGCGGGTCGGACTCGACCACGACCGCGACGGCACCGGAGTCGGCGAGGATCCATTCGAGCTGGGAGGCGGACGACGTCTCGTAGACCGGCACGGTGACCGCTCCGGCGCTCCAGATCGCGAAGTCCAGCAGCGTCCACTCGTAGCGGGTCCTGGACATCAGCGCGACGCGGTCGCCGGGCTGCACGCCCTCGGCGATCAGCCCGCGTGCGGCGGCCCGCACCTCGGAGAGGAAGCGGGCCGCGGTGATGTCCTCCCAGTGGCCGGCGGAATCCTTGCGGCCGATGACCGGAGTGTCCGGGTGCTGGGCGGCGTTGCGGCGGATCAGATCCGTCAGATTGCCGTCAGCGGGGACCTCGTACAGGGCCGGAAGGCTGAACTCACGCAAGGCGACTGCTCCTCATCGGTGCCACGGCGCACCCGGAGGGAAGGTGATGGACGGGCTGGACGTTACCCATCGGTAAAGCTCCGGCGATAGGGGGGCGTGACGAGATGTTTTAAGCATCACACACCGGGCGGAGCGGGGCGCCGATCCACGGAAGACTAGACCAGAGCGCGGCCGATCCGCAGATGACCCGCACGCGGGGCGGCCAGGGCGGGGCGCTATAAAGTGGCCGTATGCGGGTGCATGTGGTGAGCGACGTCCATGGTGCGGCCGACGCGCTGGCCCGGGCCGGCCATGGCGCCGACGCGCTGGTGTGCCTGGGCGATCTGGTGCTCTTCCTGGACTACGCCGACCACTCCCGGGGCATCTTCCCCGACCTGTTCGGGGTCGGGAACGCCGACCGGATGGTCGAGCTGCGCACTGCCCGCCGCTTCGAGGAGGCCCGCGAACTCGACGCGCGGCTGTGGTCGGGGATCGACCGGCGCGACGCGATCGAGAGCGCGGTGCGCCGGCAGTACTCCGAGCTGTTCGCCGCCTTCCCGACCCCGACCTACGCCACCTACGGCAATGTCGACATCCCGGACCTCTGGGCCGAGTACGCGGGGCCCGGCACCACCGTGCTCGACGGGGCCACGGCGGAGATCGGCGGCCGCGTCTTCGGCTTCGTCGGCGGGGGCCTGCGCACCGCGATGCGCACGCCCTACGAGGTCAGCGAGGAGGACTACGCGGCCAAGGTCGCCGCCCTCGGCCCGGTGGACGTGCTCTGCTCGCACATCCCGCCGGCGATCCCCGACCTCTGCTACGACACCACCGCCCGCCGCTTCGAGCGCGGCAGCCAGGCGCTGCTGGACGCGGTCCGCAGCGTGCAGCCCAAGTACGCGCTCTTCGGCCATGTCCACCAGCCGCTGGTCGCCCGCACCAGGATCGGCCGCACCGAGTGCGTCAACGTGGGCCACTTCAACCACACCCGCACCCCGTGGGTACTGGAGTGGTGAGCCATCCGGCGAACCGGACCCGGCGGGATGACGGGCCTGCGACCTGGGCGCGATAGCCTCTCAGCACACTCCCAGCAGCATCCTGCACCAGTAGTCCGGAGGGCCACGGCGATGGCGGAACACACACGGTCGAGCATCACGATCGAGGCGGCACCGGATGCCGTCATGGGCGTCATCGCCGACTTCGACCGCTACCCGGAGTGGACCGGCGAGGTCAAGGAGGCCGAGGTGCTCTCCCGCGACGACGCGGGGCGGGCCCAGCAGGTGCGGCTGCTGCTCGACGCCGGCGCGATCAAGGACGACCACACCCTGGCGTACACCTGGATCAGCGCGGACGAGGTGCGCTGGTCGCTGGTCAGGTCGCAGATGCTGCGCACCCTCGACGGCTCCTACGCGCTCGCCCCGCTGGACGGCGGCAAGAGCACCGAGGTCACCTACCAGCTGACGGTGGACGTCAAGATCCCGATGCTGGGGATGATCAAGCGAAAGGCCGAGAAGGTCATCATCGACCGGGCGCTCGCCGGTTTGAAGAAGCGGGTCGAAGCCGCGCCGGAAGGCGCTGTGGACGAGGCCGACGCCGAGACCGCGGGCTGATGCCCGCGGCTCCCGTACGCACCCTGCTGATCACCGGCG
The DNA here is from genome assembly GCF_043197715.1 of Streptomyces sp. NPDC049040. Classification (NCBI taxonomy): domain Bacteria; kingdom Bacillati; phylum Actinomycetota; class Actinomycetes; order Kitasatosporales; family Streptomycetaceae; genus Streptomyces; species Streptomyces sp. NPDC049040. Next base: position 872,761 of record NZ_JBICTO010000002.1, on the reverse strand, counting down.
CCGGCGGCGCGGGCCGCACCACGGTCGCGGTCGCGACCGCCGCCGCGGCCGCCGCGGCCGGCACCCGCACCCTGCTGCTGACCTACGACAGGGAAGCAGCCGCCGCGCTGGCCGGCACCGTCCCCGGGCTCGGTGTCGCCTCCGTCGACCCCGGCGCCGCCTTCGAGGACGCGCTGCTCGACCTCCAGACCCGCGGCGGCACCCTGCTCACCCTGCTGGGCGCCGCGCCGCTGGACCCGGAGGAGCTGACGCCGCTGCCGGGCGCCGAGGCGCTCGCGCTGCTGCGGGCGGTGCGCGCGGCCCACGACGGTACGTGGGAGCTGGCCGTCGTCGACCTGCCGCCGGTACGCGAGGCGGTGACGCTGCTCGCGCTGCCCGGACAACTGCGCCGCTACCTGGCCCGGTTGCTGCCCGCCGACCGGCAGGCGGCCCGCGCGCTGCGGCCGGTGCTCGCGCAGCTGGCAGGGGTGCCGATGCCCACCGAGTGGGCGTACGAGGCGTCCGCCCGCGCGGACCGCGAACTGGCCGCCGTCCAGGCGGTGATCGAGGACCCGGGCACGTCGGTCGCGGTGGTCGTGGAGCCCGGGGCGCACGCGGCGGACATCGTCCGCACCGCCAGGACCGGGCTCGCGCTGTACGGCCTGGGCCCGGCGGCGGTCGTCGCCAACCGGCTGCTGCCGACCGGCGCGGCCGACCCCTTCCTCGCCGGCCTGTCCGGCACCCAGCGGCGCCACCTCGGTGCGCTGGCGGAGTCCTGCGCGGCGGACGGCACGGCCCTGCACGAACTGCCGCACCTGGGGCGCGAGCCGCAGGGCCCCGAGGAGGCGCTCGCGGTGCCGTACGCGGCTGCCGCGGCGGGCGGCGGCGACACCTGGTCCGTGGAGGACCGGCTCGGGGACGAGGGGCACTTCGTGTGGTCGCTGCCGCTGCCAGGGGCCACCAAGGACGGGCTCGACCTGGTGCGGCGCGGGGACGAACTCGTGGTGGACGCCGGGGGTTTCCGGCGGATCCTGCCCTTGCCGTCGGCGCTGCGGCGCTGCACGGTGGAGGGGGCCGCGCTGCGGGACGGCGCACTGCGGGTGCGGTTCACGCCGGACCCGGGACTCTGGCCGCGCTGACCGGCCGCCCGCACCGGCCGTTCAGGTACCGTCGAGGGAGTTGGCGTACCGACCGAAGCGCCCCGTTTGGAGCCGATCATGAGCGAAGCCACCGACCGTCCCGACGCCGACGCGTGGGCGAAGGCCAGCGCCGAGGACATCGCTGCGGAGCACGCCAGGCGACGTGAACAGGCGGGCCAGGGCAGCGCCGCGGAGGAGCTGCGGCGTTTCGCCGAGGCCGTGGGCGACGCGGTCGGTGACCGGCTGGCCGCGCTGCGCAACCCCGCGGTGCAGATCGCCGCGCAAGGCGTCCTGTCCCAGGTGCGTTCCGTTGTCGAACCCATCAAGGAGCGGAATCCCGACGTCTTCGATCACCTGACGGCCGCCGGGGCCGAATTGCTGGCGGCATACCGGTCCGCAGTGGCCGGAGCGGAATCCCGCTGGACCTCGGGCGACGGCTCCTCGCGTTCAACCGCTGAACACATCGACCTCGACTGACCCCCTCTCCGGTACGGTTCTCTTAGCGGGGATCGACCGAAAACTGAGGGACACATGGGACTCACCATCGGCGTCGACATCGGCGGCACCAAAATCGCGGCCGGAGTGGTCGACGAGGAAGGCTCGATTCTTGAGACCGTCAAGGTGCCGACGCCGCCGACTCCCGAAGGCATCGTGGACGCGATCGTGGAGGCGGTGCGCCAGGTCAGCACCGGTCACACGATCGAAGCCGTCGGCATCGGCGCCGCCGGCTACGTCGACGACAAGCGTGCCACCGTGCTGTTCGCGCCCAACATCAACTGGCGGCACGAGGCACTGAAGGACAAGGTCGAGCAGCGCGTCGGTCTCCCCGTGGTCGTGGAGAACGACGCGAACGCGGCGGCTTGGGGCGAGTACCGCTTCGGCGCCGGACAGGGTCACTCCGATGTGATCTGCATCACACTGGGGACCGGGCTCGGCGGCGGCATCATCATCGGCAACAAGCTGCGCCGCGGCCGGTTCGGCGTGGCGGCCGAGTTCGGCCACATCCGGGTGGTGCCCGACGGCCTGTTGTGCGGTTGCGGCAGCCAGGGCTGCTGGGAGCAGTACGCCTCCGGTCGCGCCCTGGTCCGCTACGCCAAGCAGCGGGCCAACGCCACCCCGGAGAACGCGGAGGCCCTGCTCGCGCTGGGCGACGGAAGCGTGGACGGTATCGAGGGCCGGCACATCAGCGCCGCCGCCCGGCAGGGCGACCCGGTCGCCGTCGACTCCTTCCGCGAACTGGCCCGCTGGGCCGGTGCGGGGCTCGCCGATCTGGCGTCGCTCTTCGACCCGTCCGCGTTCATCGTCGGCGGCGGTGTGGCCGACGAGGGCGAACTCGTCCTCGACCCGATCCGCAAATCCTTCCGGCGCTGGCTGATCGGCGGCGAATGGCGTCCGCACGCCCAGGTCCTCGCCGCCCAACTGGGCGGCAAGGCGGGGCTTGTGGGAGCTGCCGACCTGGCACGACAGGGCTGAGCCGATGACCGTGGAGGATCTGCCGGGTTCCACCACCGAGCCGGCCTCGGCGGTCGTCCGCGTGCTCAGCTACAACATCCGCTCGATGCGGGACGACACGGCGGCGCTGGCCCGGGTGATCCGAGCCTGCGCCCCCGATCTCGTCCTGGTCCAAGAGGCCCCGCGGTTCTTCCGATGGCGTAAGGCCGCGGCCCGCCTCGCCCACGCCACCGGTCTCGTGCACGTGACCGGCGGCGCCACCGCGGCGGGGCCGATGATCCTGTCCTCGCTGCGGGCACATGTCGAGCACACCGAGGACGTGCTGCTGCCGCACCACCCGCCGCTGCACCAGCGAGGGTTCGCCACCGCCGTACTCCGGATCGGTGGCGCCCGGCTCGGCGTGATCAGCACCCATCTCAGCCTCAGCCCGGCCGAGCGCTACGACCAGGCCGGGCTGCTGCTGGACCGGGTGGCCGCGATGGGCGAACCCCACGTGGTGGTCGGCGGCGACTTCAACGAGCCGCCCGACCGCCCCGGCTTCGCCCGGATCGCCGCCCGCCTCCAGGACGGCTTCGCGGTCGCCCCCTGGGGCGGCGAGGTCACCAATGTGCGGGCACCCTTCCAGCGGATCGACGCGGTCTTCGCGACCGGGCCGGTCGAGGTGCTGGGCTGCGGGGTGCCGCGCTCGGTCCCCGGCGTCGACGACGCCGACCTGCACGCGGCCACCGACCATCTGCCGGTGCTCGCCGCCCTGCGCATCCCCAAGGCCTGACCCCGGTCTCCCCGCTGCCGACGTCCCGGCGGCGGGGACCCGGGCCGGCGACGACCGGGCGCCCGATCGCTCAGGTCCTGCGGCGGACCGCTGTCGGAGGCGTCCGCGGCCCGTGCCCGTACGACCGCACCCAGAGTCCTGCGCAGGACCGCGCGCCCGCGCCCCGCGACGCCCGCACCTCAGGACGGATCGGGCCTCAGAGCAGGTCGCGCCTCAGAGCAGGTCGGGCCTCAGGACAGGTCGCGCCTCAGGACAGGTCGCGCCTCAGAGCAGGTCGCGCAGCCGCTGGGCCAGCAGGTCCCAGCGCCAGGACTCCTCCACCCAGGCCCGCCCCCGCTCGCCCATCCGGCGGCGCAGGTCGGGGTCGCGCAGCAGGGTGAGGATGCGCTCGGCGGACTGCTCGGGAGACCCGCCGCGTACGACCCAGCCGGTCTCGCCGTCGAGGACCGCGTCGGGGGCGCCGCCCGAGTCACCCGCGACGACCGGCAGACCGGTGGCCGAGGCCTCCAGGTAGACGATGCCGAGGCCCTCGACATCCAGGCCGCCGCGGCGGGTCCTGCACGGCATCGCGAAGACGTCGCCCGCGCCGAAGTGGGCGGCCAGTTCCCCCTCGGGAACCGGCCCGGTGAAACGGACGGCGCCCGCGACACCGGTGCGCTCGGCGAGCGCCTCGAGCTCGCTGCGGTACGGGCCGCCGCCGACGATCAGCAGCGCGGTGTCCGGCTTCTCGCGCAGGATCCGCGGCATCGCCAGGATCAGCGTGTCCTGGCCCTTGCGCGGCACCAGCCGCGACACGCACACCACGACCGGCCGGTCGGCGAGCCCCAGCCGGGCCCTGACGACCGCGCCGCCAGAACCGGGGTGGAAGGTCTTCTCGTCGACCCCCGGCGGCAGCCGCACCATCCGCTCGGCGGCCCGCTCGGTCAGCGCGGAGGCGATACGGGAACGCGTGTAGTCCCCCAGGTAGGTGAGGGTGTCGGTGCCCTCGCCGATCCTGCGCAGCAGCCCGCGGCTCGCCGGCAGCTGCGCCCAGGCCGCCTCATGGCCGTGGGTGGTGCCGACGATGCGCGACGCCCCCGCCTTGCGCAGCGCCGGGGCCATCAGGGCCAGCGGCGCCGCCGCCCCGAACCACACCGACGAGCAGCCGTGCTGCCGCAGCAGCCCCACCGCGGTGCGGGTGACCCTGGGCGTCGGCAGCAGCATCTTCGTCCGGTCCCTGACCACCGGGAAGGGCTGCTCGGCGTCGAAGGACGCCACCTCGGTGCCGTCCTTCCACGTCGAGGCGTAGACGACGACCCGCTCGGGGTCGAGACGTCGCGCCATGCTGTGCACGAAGGACTGGATACCGCCCTGGCGCGGCGGGAAGTCATTGGTGACGATCAAGGTCTTTTCCATCCCCGCCGAGATTACTCCGGCGCCGCGGGCCGCCGCGCGCGTCCCTCCCGGTGGCCGGCGGTCACGGGCCGCAAGATGCATGACGTGAGATATCCGCACATCAGCGGTCCGGTGCCGGTGGTCGTCTGCTGGGTGCTCAGCCGTGCCGCGCTGCTGCTGTTCGTCTTCGAGCTGGCCGACTTCCCCGGCCAGTCCGTGGTCTACGACGTGGCCGTGGTCTACCGGGACTGGTATCCGACGCTGCTGCACGGGGCATTCCCCGCGCATGACGTGACCTGGCAGTATCCGCCGGGGGCCGCGGCCGTGCTGGTTGCGCCGGGCGCGGTGCCGCATCTCGGCTACACCGCGGCCTTCTTCTGGCTGGCCTTCCTCGCCGACGCCGCGGTCTTCGCCGCACTGCTGCGCGACGCACACCGCAGGTCCTGGCGGCTCGACGGGGCGTGGGTGTGGGTCGCGGGCATCGCGCTGCTCGGGCCGATCGTCTACGCGCGCTACGACGTGACGGCCACCGCGTTCGGCGTCGCCGCGCTGCTCGCGCTGCGGCGGCGCCCCGCGCTCGGCGGCCTGCTGGCCGGGGCCGGGGCGCTCGTCAAGGTGTGGCCGATCCTGCTGCTGCTCGGCACCGCGCCGGGACGCGCCACCCGCCGCGCCTGGACGTCTGCCGCCGCAACGGCCGGCTTCGTCTGCCTGCTCTGCTACGCCACGATGCGGGGCGCCTTCTCCTTCCTTGTCGCACAGCGCGACCGCGGAACCGAGATCGAGTCGCTCGGCGGCCTGGTCCTGCACCTGGCAAGGCACGCCGGCTGGCACGGCCGCACCGTGCTCCGCTACGGCTCGATCGAATTCCTCGGCCCGCACGTGCGGCTGGTCGGCGACGCGGCGCTCGCGCTCAGCGTGCTGGCATTGTGCTGGCTGCTGCTCTGGCGGCTGCGGGCGCGGGTCTTCACGGCGGCGACACCGTACGACGCCGGATTCGCCGCCGTCCTGGCGTTCACCACCACGAGCCGGGTGATCAGCCCGCAGTACCTGGTGTGGCTGGTCGGCGTGGGCGCGGTCTGCGTCACCCTGCGGGAGAGCGTGATGCGGCTGCCGGTCCTCCTGCTGATCCCCGCGGTGCTGCTGACGACGCTGGAATTCCCGGTGTTCTTCCCGCACGTGGTCCGCAGCGACCTGCCGGGCGTCGCCCTGATCCTCGCCCGCAACGCCCTGCTGGCCTCCGCCACGCTCATCGCCTCCCGCCGCCTCTGGCGTGCGGCCCGCCCCCTGCCGCCTGCCGCACCGCCGGAGGTGCCGAGCGCCCGGAGCCTGACCCGCGGTTCCCCGCGGGCCTGACCCTGCCCGCGGCCCCCCGGGCGGTCACTCGGGCGCGGGCGCCGGGACCTCGGCCCTGGCGAGGGCGATGCGGGCGGACGGTGTCGGGTGGGTGCCGAAGAGGAGGTGGAGGGCACGGGGCGGGGTCGGCTCGCCGACGTTCGCCACGGTGAGCCGCCGCTGCATGGCGATGAACTGCGCCGGATCCGCCGTGACGCGCAGCGCATGCCGGTCGGCACGGACCTCGACGCGCCTGCTGACCGCGCAGCCGACCGGGCCGGCCAGCGCGGAGCCCACCGCGGCGACCGCGGCGAGCAGCCACGCCGAACGCGGGTCCGCGAAGCCGTCGGCGCCCGCCAGGTCGAGCAGCGCCGGCCGGCTGACGACCGCGGCCAGCACGCACACCCCGGCCGCGGCGCCCACCGCCCCGAGCGCGGTGCCGCGCGCCACGTCGCGGTGCACGACGTGGCCGAGTTCGTGGGCGACCACCAACTCCACCTCCCTCGGCTCCGCCGTGCTCAGCAGCGTGTCGTGGACGACGATCCGCCGGGTCCTGCCGAAGCCGGAGACGTAGGCGTTCAGCGCCGTGGTGCGCCGCGACGCGTCGGCCACCAGGACGTCCCTCACCCTCACACCGTCGCGCGCGGCCAGGGCGAGCACGGCGTCGCGCAGCGGGCCCGCGGCCATCGGCGTGAAGCGGTTGAAGAGCGGCTCGAAGACCACCGGCGCGGCCCAGGACAGCGCGACCGTGACGGCCGCGGCGCCGAGCGCGGACCACGCCCACCACCAGCGGGTGGCACCGGCCAGGGCGTAGACCGCGAAGAGGGCGCCGCCGACCAGCGGCAGCGAGATCAGCAGGCCGCGCAGCACGTCCACCGCCCAGCCGCCCCAGCCCTGGGTCACCAGGCCGAAGCGGGCCCGCACGACCCGGGCGCGGGCCCCGAAGGGCAGCGACAGCAGCTGCGGCAGCAGCACCAGGGTGACGGCGGCGCCGGCGACCCGCGCGGCCCACGCACCGCCGAAGGCCCCGACGAGGCCGGCGCCCGCGGGCGTCAGGCCGAGGGCGAGCAGCAGCGCGAGTCCCGCGGCCCGGCCGGCGAGTGCGACCGGCCAGACGCCCTGCCGCAGCGCCCGCGCCCTGGCGATCTGCTCCGCGGTGAAGTCGCCTTCGCCTTCGCCTTCGCCGTCCCGCTCGCCGTCCGGCCGCCCTGTCATCCCAGCTCCTGCCGTACGTAGGTGCGCCAGCGCGCGGTGAAGGCGGCGGACGACAGGTGCAGTTGCCCGCGGAGCACCGAGTCCAGGCTCGCATCGGTGCCGGCGGCGCGGTAGAGGGCGGTCAGCCGGTCGGGCGACCACTGGTCGGCGACCATCCGGCCGGCGAGCCAGCCGCCTTCGTATGCCTGCGCGAGACCGCTGGAGGTGGGCCGGAAGTCCGCCGCCGTGGGGAGGGCCGCGGGGATGTCGCCCGCCCGGACGTCCTTGGCCAGCTCCGGGGCGATCTCGGGGGCGGTGCGGCCGGAGTCGCGGTAGGCGACCCAGTCGGCGAAGCCTTCGGAGAGCCACAGCGGGGTGTGCGTGGTGGTGGCGAGCCTGGTGGCGACGTGCGTGGTCTCGTGGGTGAGCACCACCTGCCGCCCGAAGGGCGACAGTTCACCGAAGGCCGCCGGGTTGACGATCACCCGGTCCGCCGGGGCTTGCGCACTGCCGCCCAGCTCCCCGGTGGTGACGGCGGCGATGCCCTGGTAGTCGGCGGGGTTCGCGGCGAGCAGCGCGCCGAGCTGGTCGAGGGTCCGCGGCGCCTCGATGACGACGGTGCCGGGCCAGCCGGCCCGGCCCCAGGCGTGCTGCACCTGCGGCACCGCCTGGTCGGCGTCGGCCGCGTAGCCGCGCAGCGTCGCGGTGTCGCCGAGGCCGAGCACCAGGCTGTGCGTCCCGCGCACCACGGTGACCTTGCCCTGGTCCCACAGCTGTACGGCGCTGCGCCGGCCCGCGGAGGCCCCGTCGTCGTCGGCGGCGAGATACCAGTGCCCGGCGCGCCGGGTGAGGGTCAGATAGGACGTGGAGACCACCGGCTGCGCGTCGTAGCCGCTGAGCCGGTAGCGCAGCTGGACCTCGGCGGCGGTCCTGCGGGTGCCGTCGGCGGCGGCCTCTGGTGGCAGCGGGAAGGCGTCGGTGCGGACCAGCCGGTAGGACCAGTCGGCGAGCGGCACCTGCGCGAGGTTGCCGAACATCCGGCGCTGGGCGGCCAGGAAGCGGGTGGAGCGCGGGTCGATCCCGGCGAGGAAGGCCTGCTCGTCGTGCCCGCGCACCGCCGCCGCGTGCGTGTCGAGCAGGTGCTGCACCGCGGGGTCGGCGGTGGCGGGCGCGGGCTTGTGCGGCGCTCCCCCGCAGCCGGTCAGCACGACGAGCAGCCCGATCAGGGCGGCGAGGGCGGGCACGACGCCTGCCGTCGGGCGTCGTGGGTGCACCGCGGTCATGGGGCCGATCGTACGGCCCCGCGCCCGGCAGGCGTCGGCGGGTGATCCGCACCCGCGGCGCTACGGCCGGGTGACCGCCGTGATCGGCATCATGCCCACCGGGTCGTAGCGGACCCGGGCGCCCGGGTAGGGGGCGTGGATGACGCGGCCGCCGCCGACGTACATGGCGACATGGCTGGCGTCGCCGCGGTAGATCACCAGGTCGCCCGGGCGGGCCTGGTCCAGCGGTACCCGCTCGCCGGCCTTCATCTGCTCCTGGGACGTACGCGGCAGCGCGACCCCCGCCCGGCCGTAGGCGTACTGCATCAGGCCGGAGCAGTCGAAGGAGTTCGGCCCCGTGGCGCCCCACACATACGGCGAACCGAGGGCCTGGCGGGCGGCCGCGACCGCGAGGGCGGCGCGGCCCGAGGCGGCGGGCAGCGCGGGGAGGTCGGCGAGGTCGGGGATCACGAGGCGGTCGCGGGAGGCGCGGTCGCCCATGCCGGGGGCGAAGCGGGCCTGCTCGGCGGGCGGCAGGGTGTGCAGCACCTGCTGGGCGGCGGCGAGCGCCTGCTGTACGGAGGCCTTGCGCCGCCGCAGCTCGGCGCTGGTCTGGTTCAGCTCGGCGAGCTTGCCCGCCGCCTCGTCGCGCTGCCCGCGCAGCGCCCTCTCGGCGTCCTGGAGTTCGCGCAGCTGCCCGGCCTGGAGCGCGCCGAACCGGTCCAGGGTGGCGGCCCGGTCGAGGGAGCTCTCTGGGTCGTCGGAGAGCAGGAGGGCGAGCGAGGGGTCGAGGGCGCCGCCGCGGTACTGCTCCGCGGCCAGCGAGCCGAGTCCGTCGCGCAGTTCGTTGACGCGCTGCTGGCCCTGGGCGGCCCGGTCCTGGAGGGTGGCGAGGTCGGCGCGCAGCCGCTTGGTGCGCTCCTGGACGGCGTCGTACTTCTCGGTGGCCTGCTCGGCCTGCTGGTAGAGCCGGTCGAGCCGGCTCGCGGTGTCCTGGCCCGCGGTGCCCGGCTGGTCGGCCACCGCGATCTGGGCGGTGCCGCCGGACAGCGCGGCGGTGGCCGCGGCCGCCGCGGACAGCACGGTGACCCGGGTGGTGCGGACGGCCAGGCCCGGCTGCGGTGCACGTCGATGGGATGCCACAGCAGCCGACAGTAGCCAGCCGGACACTGTCAGTACAAAGTCGCCGCGATCCGTACGCTTGACCGGTCGGCACTCAGCCGCAGGTCACACGGCCGGCAGCGGCAGCCGGGAGCCCGCGGCACCACCCGAACGCCGTAGCGGCGGAGGGTTGCCGGAGGTCAGATGCGGACGCCGAACTGGAAGGGCATGTCGCTGATCGCCTCGTAGCGGACCACGGTGCCGGGCTTCGGGGCGTGCAGCACCATGCCGTCGCCCGCGTACAGGCCCACATGGTGGTGGTCGCCGTAGAAGATGACCAGGTCGCCGACCGCGAGCTGCGACTGCGAGTAGATCCGGGTGCCGGCGTTGGCCTGCTCGGCCGCGGTCCTGGGGATGGTGACCCCGGCCTGGCGGTAGGCCCAGGAGGTGAGCCCGGAGCAGTCGAAGGTGTTGGGGCCCGAGGCGCCGTAGACGTACGACTTGCCCTTCTTGCTCTGCGCGTACGCGTAGGCCGCGGCGGCACGTCCGCTTGCGGCCTTGCCGCCGAGCGGGGCTCGCCCGGTGGAGCGGTTGGCGCGGGCGTCGTCCTGGGATATCTGGGCGCGCTGCGCGGCGGTGAGCGAGTTCAGGATCGCCTGCGCCTGGGAGAGCTTGTTCTTGGCCTCGGTCTTGCGGTTGCCCAACTCGGTCCTGGTGGATTCGAGTTCGGTGAGCTTCGCGGTGGCCTGGGCGCGCTCCTGGTCCAGGGTGCGCTTGGCGTCCTGGAGTTGCTGGAGCGCGCTGCTCTGGATCGAGCTGACCTGGTCGAGCGCGGAGGCCTGGTCCAGGTAGGTGTCCGGGTTGGACGACAGGAACAGCTGGAGCGACGGGTCGATTCCGCCGGTCCTGTACTGGGAGGCCGCGATGCTCCCCAGGCTGTCCCGCAGGGTGTTCAGGTGCGCCTGCTGCCGCGCCACCTGGTCCTGGAGGGTGCCCGCTTCGGTCTGGAGCGACTTCAGCTTCTCGTTGGCCGCGTCGTACTTCTCGGTGGCCTGCTCCGCCTGCGTGTAGAGCGCGTCCACCTGGGCCTTGGCGTCCTTGACCGAGGTGGGCTTGCTGGGCTTGGCGGGGGCGGCGTTGGCCGCCTGGGCGGAGAGCGCTACCGCGGCTGCGGCGGTCGCGGTGAGCACGGTCACGCGCGTGCGGCTTGCCGGCTTGGGACGACGGTGGGACGCCACGAAGGCGAGCTCCTTCTTCCTTCAGCCGCCTACCGGTTGACCACTGGCGGGCGGCCCCCGACGCGCCATCCGGATTGGATGATCGACTGCGCGGAGGTTCGAGGTCTGACCCTAGTGACCCTTCTGTGATCGGTTCAAATCCCTGAAGGCAAAATCTCGACCGGTTCGCGTTTTCTTTACAGATCTCATACGGACAGCGATGACCGATCGACACTGCGTGCACACTGGTGCGCTAGTGAACACTCCCGCGGGTTCGAACAGCGGAAGAGGCCATGCGGTGATGGACGGTCCGGCCGTCGCGCACGACCGGCGAGGCGGTCCGAGGGGCCGGTCGCAAGCGGGCCGGGAGCGGGCTCAGACCCGTGCGAGCCGGCGCAGCAGCAGCGTCGAGGCGACCGGGCGGGCACCGGCCTTGGCGACCCCGTCGGCGACCTCGCGGTCCGCGGAGACCACCACGATCTGCCGCCCTGGCGGCTCCGCCCGCACCAGCCGCCTGATCAACTCGTCAGCGGTCTCACCGGCCTTGCTGAACAGCACCCGCACCCCGCGCGGCGGCGCCAGCAGCACCGGCATGTCCAGGTCTGCGCCGTCGAAGACGCAGGTCACCTCGGCCCCGCTCTGCGCGGCGAGCGCCGCGAGACCGCCGAGCAGCCGCAGCCGCTGCTTCTCCAACGGCAGCGAGGGGTAACCGGTCTTGGTGACGTTGTAGCCGTCGACCACCAGATGGGCCTGCGGCAGCGCGAGCATCTGGTCGAGCAGCGCGGGGTCGGTCTCCGACAGGGCGCGGGTGGCGATGTCCCGGGCGCTGAAGGCACCGGGCGCCACCGCGTCGACGGTGTCCGCGGGGCGCACCGCCATGGTGTCCCGCGGCGGCAGGGCGAGTTCGCGGCGCAGCCCCGAGGCCGCGTCGAGCACCGTGTCCAGCAGCAGCCGCAGCCGTACGTCCTCGATGCTGCGCCCCTCGCGGGCGGCCTTGCGGCCGGTCTCGATGACCGCCTCGGCTTCCGCGAGCCGGGTACGCAGCCGCCGCGCCTCGCTGTCGGCCGCCGCCTTGTCATGCGCGGCGGCGGACCGCAACTCGTCCACCTCCGCCTGCAGTCTGCGCTGAGCGGCCTCGGCCCGCTTGACGTCGCTCAGTGCGCTGCGCAGCTTGCGGTGCAGCGCGTCGCCCTCCTTGCGGACCGCCTCGATCTCGGCCCTCGCCCTGACCGCGTCCGCCCTGCCGTGCTCGTGCAGCGCCTCGACCTCGGCACGCAGGGAGGCCAGTTCGCGCAGTGCCTCCTCGTCGGCCCGCTCGGCGTCCGCCCGCTGGGCCTCCTCGCCCGCGGTCGCCACCAGCTTCGCCCAGCCCGCCGGGCGCAGCAGGTACGCGGCGGCCGCCACGTCCAGCGGGTCGGCGGCCGGCGGCGGGGTGCCGCCCTCCAGCGCCCCCGCCAGCTCGGCCTGCGACTCTCGCAGCCGGCCGGCGACCTTCTTCCGGAAAGCGGGGTCGTGCTCAAGGGCGGCGGCCAGCGCCGTCCCTGCGTACTTCACCCGCCGGCTGGGCGTGAATCGGGCGTAGGGGCGCAGCGAGACCGGCAGTTCCTGGTACGTGAAGCCGCCGAAGGCCTCCGCGGCGATGGCGACCACCCGGTGGCGTACCCCCTCGGGCAGCGGCCGGTCGAGCGCGGGCTCGGCGCCACCGGCCTGCTCGGCGGTTTCGCCCAGGTCAGCCGGGGCGCCGGGGTCGGCGGACCCGGCCGGTACGGGCGGTCCGGCGGACTCCGCCGCGGCACCGCTCGCCCCGGCATGCGGAAAACCGCCGATACCGTCCACCAGTCACTCCCGTCCGGTTCCTCGGCGTCCTCCCGGCCCCCTTCGATCCTCCGGCCCGCCGCCCTGCTGCTTCCATTGTCCCCGCCGGCGGCTCAGCCCGACGCGGAACCGCTCCCGGCGGCACTTTCCGTACTGCTGTTCCCGTCATCCGCCGCCCCCGCGCCCGGGCGGTCCACCAGCTCGATCCGGTCCACCGCGTTGCACCAGCGGCAGCGCACCGACTCCAGGGTCTCGGCCAGCACCTCGGTCTCCTCGACCGACGGCTCACCGCCGAGGTCCAGATGCACGTACTCCACCACCCGCGAGGAGCGGGTCACGTCGAAACGGGTCAGGTTTCCGCACAGAGTGCAGCGCCACCGCGTCGTCGCGGTCGGCAGGGGAACCGGCATGGCAGGTACCTCTTCCTCTGGGGAGCGTGCGTCCCGGTCACCCTAAGGCCTCGGAGGTACGGAGCGCTGCGGCGAGGCGGCCTATGTCCGTCATGACCACTACGTCATGATCGGTGCATGGTCATCCCGGTGTACGACACGAACCCGGTCCGCCGTACGCCGGTCGTCACCTACGGGCTGATCGCCGCGTGCACCGCCGTCTTCCTGCTCGGCCCGCTGTCCGGCTTCACCCCCGTCTACGGCACCGGGCACCGGCTGCTCTGCGAGCAGGCGCTCTACTTCGACCGCTGGGGCGTCATCCCCGCCGAACTCTTCCACGGCCGGCTGCCCGCGGCCGGCCTCGGACTGCCCGCCGGCTGCGGCGCCCCGCCCGACTACGCCAAGGCGCCCTTCCTGTCCGTCTTCACCTCGATGTTCCTGCACGGCAGTTGGCTGCACCTGATCGGCAACATGCTCTTCCTCTACGTCTTCGGCGACAACGTCGAGAACCGCATGGGCCGGCTGCGCTTCGCGCTCTTCTACCTGGCAGCGGGCTGCCTGGCCACCTACGGCTTCGCCCTCGCCCACGCCGACGACACGCAGAGCCTGGTCGGGGCGTCGGGAGCGATCTCCGGGGCACTCGGCGCCTACCTCTACCTCTATCCCAAGGCCCGGGTGACCAGCCTCTTCCCCTTCCTCTTCTTCGTCCCGCTGCGCTTCCCGGCCTGGATGGTGCTCGGCTTCTGGTTCGTCCTGCAGTGGTTCGCGGCACAGACCGCGGCGGGCGGCCCCGGGGTGGCCTACCTGGCCCACGTGGTGGGCTTCGCCTTCGGCTTCTGCTGGGCGTGGGCCTGCCACCGGCCCCGGTCTAAGCTGGGCGTCGTTGCCGGGACCACCCAAGGAGACGTTCAGTCGTGATCACCGCGATCGTGCTCATCAAGACCACCGTGGATCGGATCCCCGAGATCGCCGAGGAGATCGCCGCGCTGGACAGCGTCAGTGAGGTGTACTCGGTGACCGGTACGTACGATCTGATCGCGCTGGTGCGGGTGGCCCGGCATGACGACCTGGCGGACATCATCCCGGGGCGGATCAGCAAGATCCCCGGGGTGCAGGTCACCGACACGCATGTCGCGTTCCGCACGTATTCGCAGCATGACCTGGAGGCCGCGTTCGCGATCGGGCTCGACTCCTAGCCACTCCCCCCGGGGGCGTTGACCTGCGCGGGCGCCCCCCACGCACCGTCGCGTCACGACGACCAGCCCCCACCGGGGCGCGGGTTGTCACCGGCCCGAGGGGGCTGATCGGTCTGATCCGGACCGACCGGCCGGTGGTCGGTTGCCCGCGCCGTTCCCCGCGCCCCTGTATGGCGACGTCCGCGGCATCCGCCCCCAGCCCGCGGCAGGGGGGCGCCGGGGGACGCGTGCGTCCCGGGTCCTAGGCGGAAGGGGAGGGCACGCAGCGGCCGTTTTCCGTGTGGTAGGTCCATGAGGCGCCCTCACGGACGAGTGTGCCGAGGGCGCGGACGAAGCGCAGGACGTGCTCGGGCGGGGTGCCGACGCCGAAGCTGACCCGGACCGCGTTGAAGGACAGCTCCTCGGGGGAGCCGCAGGCCCCGGGGTCCTCGGGTTCACCGCCGAGCAGGTGCCGCACCAGCGGGTGGGCGCAGAAGAGTCCGTCCCGCACCCCGATGCCGTATTCCGCGGAGAGCGCCGCGGCGAGGTGCGAGCTGTTCCAGCCCTGGACGACGAAGCTCAGCACGCCGACCCGGTCGGCGTCCGCGCCGAAAAGCGATAGCACCCGCACCTCGGGGATCGCGGCGAGCCCGTCCCGCAGCAGGGCGAGCAGCCGCTCCTCGTGCTCGACCAGCCGGTCGAACCCGGCCTCGGTCAGTGCCTTGCAGGCCGCCGCGACGGCGTACGCCCCGATGACGTTGGGCGATCCGGCCTCGTGCCTGGCGGCGGCCCCCTGCTGCCACTCGGCGTCGACCTGCCCGTCGGGGCGCCGGACCACCGAGCGGGTGGCGCCGCCGCCCGCGAGGTAGGGCTCGGCGTCGCGCAGCCAGTCCGCCCGCCCGGCGAGCACCCCGGCACCGAAGGGCGCGTAGAGCTTGTGGCCGGAGAAGGCGACCCAGTCGACGTCGAGTTCCGCGATGTCCACCGGGCGGTGCGGGGCGAGCTGTGCGGCGTCCAGCACGATGCGGGCACCGTGCCGGTGCGCGGCGGCGGCCAGCCGGCGTACCGGCCACAGCTCGCCGGTGACGTTGGACGCTCCGGTGACGCACACCAGCTTGGGCCCCTTGGGCGCCCCGTGCAGTGCCACGTCGAGGGCGGCGACCGCCTGCTCCGGGGTGTGCGGCGCGGGCAGGAAGGTGACCTGGGCGTCCCGCGCCCGCTGCCAGGGCAGCAGCGCCGCGTGGTGCTCGGTCTCGAAGACGAAGACCTGGGTACCGGCCGGCAGGGCCGCGGCCAGCAGGTTCAGCGAGTCGGTGGTGGACCGGGTGAAGACGACCTCGTCGGTGGGTCGACAGCCGAGGAAGCCGGCGACGGTGGCCCGGCTCTGCTCGAAGAGTTCGGTGGACAGCTGGGAGAGGTAGCCGGCGCCGCGGTGCACGCTGCCGTAGTAGGGGGCGTACGCGGCCACGTCGTCCCACACCCGCTGGAGCGCGGGGGCGCTGGCGGCGTAGTCGAGGGCGGCGTAGGTGACTTCGCCGCCGGTCACCAGCGGCACGGACACGTCCCGGCCGAGCACGGGCAGCGGCGCGGCGGCCGGCTCGGGGCTTGCGGCGGCATCGGAGGGGGCGACGGGGGTGGTCACGGAAAAGGTCATGGCAGGCTCCTGGCAGCAGGAAGGCACGTGACAGCGCCGCGCGCCTGGCGAGGCGCTACGCGACGGTCGGACGGCAGCGGGCGGACGAGGGACCGGTGCACTGCGGCACCGCGGTATGGCGGAACCGGGGCCGAAAGGCCCTATCGCATTCGCTTGCGCATGAAAGAACTCCCGTTGTCCGGCTTGCTGCGAGCCTCGCTGCCCACAGCCCGGTCATCACCCGGGGCACCCCGCCTCGGACGGAGGGTTGCCGGACAGCGAGCCGGGGCCTTTGCGCTGTCACTCGTGACCTGGAAGGGATTCTGCCACAGGACGCCGTACGCGCAAGGCGCCGTCCGAGGTTCGGACGGCGCCTTGCGGTGCGGTCAGGCGTTGGTGGCCGCGGCCCAGCGTTCGAGCGCCGCGGCGGCGGCGCCTGAGTCGAGGGACCGCGCCGCGGTGGCCACTCCCGCGGCCAGCTGCTCCTCGAGCGTGCCGGTGCCCGGGTCCAGGGCGACCAGCGCGGCCGCCGAGTTGAGCAGCACCGCGTCCCGTACGGGCCCGGTCTCGCCGGCCAGCAGCCGCCGTGCGACGTCGGCGTTGTAGGACGGGTCGCCGCCGCGCAGCGCCTCGATGGGCACCAGGTCGATCCCGATGTCGCGCGGGTCGAAGGAGTGCTGGGTGACCTTGCCGTCACGGACCACCCACACCTGCGAGGGGGCGGTCGTGGTCAGCTCGTCCAGGCCGTCGTCGCCGCGGAAGACCAGGGCGGACGAGCCGCGTTCCGCCAGCACCCCGGCCATGATCGCGGCCATCCGCAGGTCGGCGACCCCGGTGGCCTGCGCGCGCACCCGGGCCGGGTTGGTCAGCGGGCCGAGGAAGTTGAAGGTGGTGGCGACCCCCAACTCGGCCCGCGCGGTGGCGACATGGCGCAGCGCCGGGTGGAATCGCACCGCGAAGCAGAAGGTGATGCCCGCCTCCTCCGCGACCTCGACGACCCGCTCGGGGGTCAGGTCCAGGTTCACCCCGAGCTGCCCGAGCACGTCGCTGGCACCGCTGGCGGAGGACGCGGCCCTGTTGCCGTGCTTGACGACCTTCGCACCGGTGCCGGCGACCACTATCGCCGACATGGTGGAGATGTTGACCGTCTTGGCCCGGTCGCCACCGGTGCCGACGATGTCCACGGTGGGCCCCGGCACGGTGATGGTCCTGGCGTGCGAGTACATCGCCCGCACCATGCCGGTGACTTCCTCGACGGTCTCGCCCTTGGCCCGCAGCGCCACCGCGAACCCGGCGATCTGCACGTCGGTCGCGGTACCGCGCATCACGGCGTCCATCGCCCAGGCCGTGTCGTCGGCCTCCAGGTCCCGCCCCGCGATCAGCGTGGACAGTACGTCGGGCCACGTCCGCAGTGCCCCGGTCTCGTCACCTGCCGGGTTCACAACGCTCATGGTCCACACTCCTGGTGGTGTAAGGGTCTCTGCGGCCCCAGCCTAGCGGCGCGGAGCGCCCCGTAGGGGCGTGGGGAACCTGGTGACCCGGTCCGCCGCGGGCGGCCGGTCGGGCCACGCCGGAAGGGCGGTATCAGGCCGGGAAAGCGCCAGGGCCGGCCGGACACCCGGTGAGGGGTGACCGACCGGCCCTGGGGCGGTCGTCAAAGCCGTGACGGCGGGTCAGTGGTGGCCGTGGCCACTCGTGATCTCGTCGTACTCCTCGACTGTCGGCTTGGGGATCTGGCTGTGCTCGCCGTAGAAGTTGCGGGAAAGCCGTGCCCGCACCTTCGTGACCGGGCTCACCTTGCGCTCCACGCCGTTCTCGTCGACCTCGGGGCCGACATCGAGCGGCTGCGGCTGCGGGTGGGCGGTGAGGACGTGCAGCTCCTCCTGGCCCAGCGGCTCGTGCACCTCGATGAACTCGCCGTGCGGGAGCCGCTTGATGATGCCGGTCTCGCGACCGTGCAGCACCTTGTCGCGGTCCCTGCGCTGCAGGCCGAGGCAGATCCGCTTGGTGATGAAGTAGGCCGCGACCGGCAGCACGAAGAAACCGATCCGCACCGACCAGGTGATCGTCTCGATCGACAGGTGGAAGTGCGTCGCCCACAGGTCGTTGCCGCCACCGATCAGCAGCGTGAAGTAGAGCGTCAGCCAGGCGACACCGAAGCCGGTGCGCACCGGGCGGTTGCGCGGCCGGTCCAGCAGGTGGTGCTCGCCCCGGTCACCGGTGACCCACGACTCGATGAAGGGGTAGACGGCGATGGCGGCCAGCACCAGCGGGAAGATCATCAGCGGTACGAAGACGCCGAGGACCAGGGTGTGGCCCCAGGCGTTGATCTCCCAGCCTGGCATCACCCGGATCAGGCCCTCGGAGAAGCCCATGTACCAGTCGGGCTGCGCTCCGGTGGACACCTGGTCTGGTCGATAGGGACCCATGGTCCAGATCGGGTTGATGGTGGCGATCGCCGCGATGGCCGCGATGACACCGAAGACCAGGAAGAAGAAGCCGCCGGCCTTCGCGGTGTAGATCGGGAAGAACGGCATGCCGACGACGTTCTTCTCGGTCTTGCCCGCGCCCGGGAACTGGGTGTGCTTGTGGTAGAAGACCAGGATCAGGTGGCCGACGAGCAGCGCCGCCATGATGCCCGGGAACAGCAGGATGTGCACCGAGTAGAAGATCGGCACGAAGTTGTGCCCGGGGAACTCGCCACCGAACAGGAACATCGACAGGTAGGTGCCGACGATCGGGGTGGAGAGCACCGCGCCCTCGGTGAAGCGGACACCGGTGCCGGACAGCAGGTCGTCGGGCAGCGAGTAGCCGGTGAAGCCCTCGAACATGCCGATGAAGAGCAGCGTCCAGCCGAACAGCCAGTTGAGCTCGCGCGGCTTGCGGAACGCTCCGGTGAAGAACACCCGCATCATGTGGACGATCATGCCGCCGATGAAGATCAGGGCGGACCAGTGGTGGATCTGCCGGATCAGCAGACCGCCGCGCACCTCGAAGCTGATGTGCATGGTGGACGCGTACGCGTCCGACATCCGTACGCCCTGAAGGGGCGCGTAGGGGCCGTTGTAGACGACCTCGTTCATGCTGGGGTGGAAGAACAGCGTCAGATACACACCCGTGAGGATGAGGATCGTGAAGCTGTAGAGGCAGACCTCTCCGAGCATGAACGACCAGTGGTCGGGGAAGATCTTCCGCAGGTTGGACTTGCCGAGCTTGTAGAGGCCGACTCGGGCGTCAGCCCACTCCGCGACGCGCTGTCCGGGGGGTTTGGGGCCTCGGCGAGTGCTCGTCGAGGTCTCTGTCGAAGTACTCATCCGCGCTCCCAGAAGGCCGGACCGACGGGAACCTCGAAGTCGCTCATAGCAACGAGGTTGCCCTCACCATTGACGCTGATCCGAAGCTGCGGCAGCCGGTGACCCGCGGGACCGAAGATCACCCTGGCGCCGTCCGACAGGTCGAACGTCGACTGGTGGCATGGGCAGAGTACGTGGTGTGTCTGCTGCTCGTACAGGCTGACGGGACAGCCGACGTGCGTGCAGATCTTCGAGAAGGCCACGATGCCCTGGTGCGACCAGTCGAGTTCCTTCTTGTCCTTGATGTCCTCCGGCTTGAGCCGGACGACCATCAGGGCAGCCTTGGCGATCTGCTGCTGGAAGTCCTCGTCCGCCTCGTTCAGCCCGTCGGGCTGGGCGAAGGTGAGCGAACCGACCGGGATGTCCTCGGGACGCAACGGCTTGTTGGTGTTGGGGTTGATCAGCGCCTTGCCCTTGGCCCAGGCGGTGTGCCTGAGCTTGTCCTCCGGCAGCGGTCCGAGGTCCCGGAGGATCACGACCGCTGACAGCGGTACCAGGGTGAGCGCGCCCAGCATGGTGGTGCGGACCAGCTTGCGCCGGCCGAACGCGCTCTCCTTCGTGCCCTGCTTCCACTGCGCCTCGATGTTGGCGCGCAGTTCGTCGTCCGCGTCGGCCCGGTGCCGCTCGTCGGGCATCTCCTCGTCGGACATCAGCGTGCGGGCCCAGTGCACGGCGCCCGCTCCGATGCCGAGCAGTGCGACGGCCAGCGACAGGCCGAGCGAGAAGTTCAGCGCGCTGACGTGCCCGATCGGGAAGACGAAGATGTACTTGTCGACCGGGAAGATCACGAAGCTCGCGATGAAGGCGAGAGTGCCCAGCATCGACAGGGTGAACAGCCCGGCGACGACCCGCTCGGAGTGGTTGGCCGCCTTCTCGTCGATGTCCTGACGGCGGTACTCGTGCTCCGGGTGGCCGGGGTTGGCGAACGGGTCGCCGGGGACCGCGACCTCGGCGCCGTGGGCGCCGTGGGCGGTCGGGAGGTTGCCTTCTGGCTCTGCCATGTCGTTGTGGGATCCGGTTTCGCTCATGACTTCTTGGCCTTGGTCGTGCGGGCCGCGACCCAGGTGGCGACGGCGATCAGCGTGCCGAGGCCGAAGATGTAGGCGAACAACCCCTCCGGCACCGGGCCGAGGCTGCCGAGAGTGAAGCCGCCCGGGTTCTGGCTGTCGGCGGTGTCGACCGCCTGGAGGTACGCGATGATGTCGCGCTTGTTCTGCGACGTCATCGTGGTGTCCGGGAAGGACGGCATGTTCTGCGGGCCGGTCTGCATGGCCTCGTAGATGTGCTTGGGGTCCACGCCCTTGAGGCTGGGCGCGTACTTGCCGTCGGTCAGCGCGCCGCCCTTGCCGATGAAGTTGTGGCACTGCGAGCAGTTGGTACGGAAGAGCTCACCGCCCTTGGCCGCGTCGCCACCCGCCGGGTCGTACTGATCCGAGGCCGGCGTCACCGGGCCGGGGCCGAGCGAGGCGATGTACGCAGCCAGCTGGTCGATGTCCGACTGGCTGTACTGCACCTTCTTCTTCTGGATCTGCGGGCCGGGCTGCTGCGCGGGCATCCGGCCGGTGCCGACCTGGAAGTCCACCGCGGCCGATCCGACGCCGACCAGGCTGGGCCCGTCCGAGCTCCCCTGGCCGTGCGCGCCGTGGCAGCTCGCACAGCCGACCGAGAACAGCTTCTTGCCCTCGGTGATCTCGATGGACTGGGACGAGTCGTCGGCCTGCGCCTTGGGCGCCGGCGCGAGCGCGGCGTACAGCCCCCCGGTGGCCGCTAGCGCGAAGAGTAGGACGACAAGCGCCGCCAGCGGGTGGCGCCGTCGTGCGGAGAGCTTTTTCACGGATTACCCCGGTGTCAGGATCTCTTGTGTCGATGCTTCGGGTTGTGCCTGTCCGGCACCGTGCTGCGGTACGCGACCGACTACTTGATCAGGTAGATCGTGGCGAAGAGGCCGATCCAGACGACATCGACGAAGTGCCAGTAGTAGGACACGACGATGGCAGCCGTGGCCTGCTGGTGCGTGAACCGCTTGGCCGCGTACGTACGGCCGAGCACCAGCAGGAACGCGATCAGACCACCCGTCACATGCAGCCCGTGGAAGCCGGTCGTCAGGTAGAACACCGAGCCGTAGGGGTCGGAGCTGAGTGAGATCCCGTCCTTGCGGACCAGGTTCGTGTACTCGAAGATCTGCCCGCCGATGAAGACCGCGCCCATCACGAACGTCACGATGAACCACGAGCGCAGCTTCTTCACGTCGCCGCGCTCAGCGGCGAAGACGCCCATCTGGCAGGTGAAGGAGGAGAGCACCAGGATCGTGGTGTTCGTCGCGGAGAACGGAACGTTCAGCGCATCGGCGTGTTCCTTCCAGAAGTCGGCACCCGTGACAGACCGAATGGTGAAGTACATCGCGAAGAGGGCCGCGAAGAACATCAGCTCGGAACTCAGCCAGATGATGGTTCCGACGCTGGTGAGGTTCGGCCGGTTGACCGACGGGTGCGCGTGCCCGGTTTCTACTGCTGTTGCTGTCGCCACGTCCGACATTATGTCGGTCGCTTATCCGGCGCTCACTCCGGGGGTCCCCTTCGGTGTGTCAAGGTCCCGCAGGATGCCGTGTCGGCCGCCCGCGGGGTCCCCCGAACGAGGGATGACGATCCGTCCGCGGGATCTTGGGCCGCCGCGGACCCTCCACGGACGGCCCCCGCGGGAGTAGCATCCGGAGCACTTGAGAATCCGTTCACGAGCTTCACCCGCTGCACGGGGTTCACGAAGATCACGAGGAGGAGCCAGGATGCAGGCGACTGCCACGGTGCTGGTCTACAGCGACGACGCGAACACCCGGGAGCAGGTCCGGCTCGCCGTCGGCCGCAGGCCCGCCGCCGACCTGCCGCCGGTGGAGTTCGTGGAGTGCGCGACGATGCCCGCCGTGCTGACCGAGCTGGAGAAGGGCGGCATCGACGCCTGCGTGCTGGACGGCGAGACGGCCCCGGCGGGCGGTATGGGCGTATGCCGGCAGATCAAGGACGAGATCTTCCGCTGCCCGCCGGTGCTGGTGCTGATCGGCCGCCCCCAGGACGCCTGGCTCGCCACCTGGAGCCGTGCGGACGCGGCGGCCACCCACCCGGTGGATCCGGTGGCGCTCAGCGAGACGCTGGCAGTGCTGCTGCGGCACCGGCTCGTGCCGGCCTCCAAGGCCGTCGCGGCCCGCTGACCCGGCGCCCGGCGGCGCGTACGGGCGATCGCCGCGTACGGGCGGGGCAGCGCGGCCCCGGACATGCCGGACGGCCGCCCCTCGGGGCGGCTCAGGCGGTCTCCGGGCGGAGCCTGGCCGGGTCGGACATCGGGTTCTTCGGGAGGGCTGCCGAGCCCTGCTCGGCCAGGCCGGCTGCCTGCCCGCCCAGCGCGCTGCCCTGCTTCCATTTGGCCGCGTCGAGATTCCAGTCGCCGAAGCCGTTGTCGAACGGCGTCATCAGCGGGCCGTGGCTGTTCACGACCTGGACGATGTCGCCCTGGCGCACGTGGTCGAAGAACCAGTGCGCGTTCTCGGTGCTCATGCCCGTGCAGCCGTGGCTGACGTTGGCCGAGCCCTGCGAACCCTCGGACCACGGCGCGGCGTGCACATATTCACCGCTCCATGTCACCCGGGTGGCCCAGTAGACCGGCAGGTCGTAGGAGTCGGAGCTGCCGGCGGCTATCCCGACGGTGGCGCTCTTCATCTGGACGAAGCTCTCCTTGGCCAGCACCACCTTGATGCCGTTGCGGGTGTCGAAGCCGGGCTTGCCGGTGGTGACCGGGATGGTCTTCACGACCTTGCCGTCGTCCTTGAAGGTCATCTGGTCGGTCGCCGCGTCGGTGATCGCCTCGATGCGGTCGCCGGTGTGCAGGGTGAGCGGCTTGTCGGTGCCGCCGTAGAGCTTGTCCTGCACCTTCACGCCGTTGAGCGTGCTGCGGACGGTGATCTGGGCGTGCGCGGGCCAGTAGCTGCCGGGGCGGTAGTGCAGGGTGCGGTCGTCGACCCAGTACCAGGACCCGCGCGCGGCCTGCGGTGAGCTGCTGACCAGCAGGTTCGACTCGACCGCCGCGCGGGCGGCCGCGGTCTTCACCGGGGTGTTCAGCTCGGCCGTGATCGGCTGGCCCACCCCGTAGGTGCCGGCGTCGGGGCCGAAGGCGACATGCAGGCCCGCGTCGGCCGATGTGGTGTCGAAGCCGAGGACCTTGCGGCCGGGGTGGCCGTCGCCGTCCTCGGTGCTCACCCGGACCGTGTAGTGGGCGCCTGCGGCCAGCGAGGTGGTGGACTGCCAGCTGAGGCCGTCCGCGCTGAGTTTGCCGCGTACGTAGCGCCCTGCGGCGTCGGTCGCGGTGACATCGGTGATCCGGCTGCCGTCGTCCTTGATGGTGACCTTGAGCGGCTTGTTGGGGTCGGCCTTGCCGCCCTGGGCGACCGAGTAGGCGACCTTGGCAGCGGACTCGTAGGGCGGGGCGGCGAGCGGGTTGCCGTCTCCGCCGCAGGCGGTGAGCCCCACCGCGAGGGGCGCCACGAGAAGGGCGCAGCGCAACGCTATCCGGCGTCGAGGAATGTGGCTCATGGCCTCACGCTAAGAACCGGGGGGCGATTGCGCACGGCAGAGGGGTGCAAAAGGGGCGGGCCGCGGTACCTGGTCAGGTGCCGCGGCCCGCCCCGGGCTGCTGTACGGGTTCAGCGGGTGGTCACTGGGTGCGGTTCTCACCGCGGTAGTACTCGAACACCCAGCCGAAGATCCCCATGAGGATCACCGGCAGTGAGAAGAACAGCAGCCACCAGCCGAAGATGACGCCGAGGAAGGCCAGCGCGCCACCGGCGCCGAGCATCAGCGGCTGCCAGCTGTGCGGGCTGAAGAAGCCCAGCTCGCCGGCGTCGTCCGCCACGTCGGCGTCCTCGCGGTCCATCGCGCCGGTGTCCGCCCGGTTCGCGGTGAACCCGAGGTAGAACGCGATCATGGTGCACAGTGCGAACGCGAGGAAGAGCGCGGTCGTACCGGTCGGCTCCTTGGACCACAGGCCGTACACGACGGCCGTCGCCAGGATGAAGGCCGCGAAGCCGCCGAACATCCAACCCTGTACCTTCACTGACCCGCCCCCTTGCTCTCGGCACCGGCGATGGCGGCGCTCGTACCGTGACCCGCGAGCGCGTCGATCGCCGCGATCTCAGGGTGGTGCAGGTCGAAGGCCGGGGATTCGGAGCGGATCCGCGGCAGCGAGGTGAAGTTGTGCCGCGGCGGCGGGCACGAGGTGGCCCACTCCAGGGAGCGGCCGTAGCCCCACGGGTCGTCGACCTCGACCTTCTTGCCGTACTTGGCCGTCTTCCACACGTTGTAGAGGAAGGGCAGGATCGACAGGCCGAGCAGGAACGAGCTGATCGTGGAGACCGTGTTCAGCGTGGTGAAGCCGTCGGCGGCCAGGTAGTCGGCGTACCGGCGGGGCATGCCCTCCGCACCCAGCCAGTGCTGGACGAGGAAGGTGCCGTGGAAGCCGAAGAACAGCGTCCAGAAGGTGATCTTCCCGAGGCGTTCGTCGAGCATCTTGCCGGTCATCTTCGGCCACCAGAAGTGGAAGCCGGCGAACATCGCGAAGACCACGGTGCCGAAGACCACGTAGTGGAAGTGGGCGACCACGAAGTAGGAGTCCGAGACGTGGAAGTCCAGCGGCGGCGCCGCCAGGATCACACCGGTCAGACCGCCGAAGGCGAAGGTGATCAGGAAGCCGACCGACCAGAGCATCGGGGTCTCGAAGCTCAGCGACCCCTTCCACATGGTGCCGATCCAGTTGAAGAACTTCACCCCTGTCGGCACCGCGATCAGGAAGGTCATGAACGAGAAGAACGGCAGCAGCACACCGCCGGTGACGTACATGTGGTGCGCCCACACCGTCACGGAAAGGCCCGCGATGGAGATGGTCGCCGCGACCAGGCCGATGTAACCGAACATCGGCTTCCGGCTGAAGACCGGAATGACCTCGGAAATGATGCCGAAGAACGGCAGCGCGATGATGTACACCTCTGGATGGCCGAAGAACCAGAAGAGGTGCTGCCAGAGCAATGCGCCGCCATTGGCGGAATCGAAGACGTGTGCCCCGAATTTGCGGTCGGCTTCCAGTGCGAGCAGCGCGGCCGCGAGCACCGGGAAGGCCAGCAGCACCAGAACGGCGGTCAGCAGCACGTTCCACACGAAGATCGGCATGCGGAACATCGTCATGCCGGGTGCGCGCATGCAGATGATCGTGGTGATGAAGTTGACCGCGCCGAGGATGGTGCCGAAGCCGGACAGCGCAAGACCCATGATCCACATGTCGGCGCCGACACCGGGCGAGTTCACCGCGCTGGACAGCGGCGAGTACGCGAACCAGCCGAAGTCGGCCGCACCCTGCGGGGTGACGAAGCCGCCGACCGCGATCAGCGAGCCGAACAGGTAGAGCCAGTAGGCGAACATGTTCAGCCGCGGGAACGCCACGTCGGGCGCGCCGATCTGCAGCGGCATGATCCAGTTGGTGAAGCCGGCGAACAGCGGTGTCGCGAACATCAGCAGCATCACGGTGCCGTGCATCGTGAAGGCCTGGTTGAACTGCTCGTTCGACATGAACTGGTTGCCGGGCCGTGCCAGTTCGGCTCGCATCAGCAGCGCCAGCACGCCGCCGATCAGGAAGAACGCGAACGACGTGACCAGGTACAGGGTGCCGATGGTCTTGTGGTCCGTGGTGGTCAGCCACGTGACCACCACGGAGCCGGGCTTCTTCCGGCGGGCCGGGATTTCGTCCGCGTAGGTGTCATCGGCCGGAGCCGCGCCCTGCGGTTCGTTGAGAATGCTCATGTGGTCTTGGGCTCCGAGTTCTTCGCGTTGCCCGTGGTGGCGATACCGGACGGGATGTAGCCCGTCTGCCCCGCCTTGGCGAGGTCCTTGAGGTGCTGCTGGTATGCCGCGGGCGATACGACCTTCACGTTGAACAGCATCCGGGAGTGGTCGACGCCGCACAGCTCGGCGCACTTGCCCATGAAGGTGCCCTCCTTGCTGGGGGTCACCTCGAAGACGTTGGTGTGGCCGGGGATGACGTCCTGCTTCATCAGGAACGGCACGATCCAGAAGGAGTGGATGACGTCGCGCGAGGTCAGGACGAAGCGGACGGTCTCACCCTTGGGGAGCCACAGCGTCGGGCCGGGGTTGCCGGTGTCCGGGTTCCGGCTGGCGGGGGTGCCCACGTCGTAGACGCCCTCGGCACCTGCCGGGAACAGCAGCTTGTTCGCCGGGATGTTGTCCAGCTCCGACGGCACCTTGCCGGATGCCGGAGTCGCCGGATTGCCGTCCACGTTCTCGACGTAGTTGAAGCCCCAGCTCCACTGGAAGCCGACCACGTTGACCACGTGCTGCGGCTTGGCCGAGGTCTCCAGCAGCTTGTTCTCGTCGCGGGCGGTGAAGTAGAAGAGCACCGCGATCACCACGATCGGGACGATCGTGTACAGCGCCTCGATGGGCAGGTTGTAACGGGTCTGCGCAGGGACCTCCACCTTGGTGCGGCTGCGGCGGTGGAAGATCACGCTCCACAGGATCAGGCCCCAGACCAGCGCACCGGTCGCCAGTGCCGCGGCCCAGGAACCCTGCCACAGGGCGAGGATCCGTGGTGCCTGTTCTGTGGCCGGACTGGGCATGCCGAGGCGGGGATAGTCCTTGTACGAGCAACCAGTGGCCGTTGCAAGGACCAGGCCCGCAGCCAGCGCCTGCGGCAGCCTCCGCCGCAACCCACGCCGGGACGTGGGGGTACCGCCCACGCCCTTTGGGCGGTGGGGGAGGTCGGAGCCGTTGGGACTCACGTAGCGCCTTCCCGAGAGTCTCGCCCGCGCGTCCGGCTGTTCCGGCCGTGTGCTGGTCGGACCGCCCGAGCTGCAGGCAATGAGGTGTGGATGTTTATGCGGACCAAACCCTACTGGACGCTATTTGGGGTCGCGCGGGGAGGGGGTCCAACGCGCCGGGGCTCTCCCCGAAGGGGTGGAATCCCGCGCGCGGGAGGTCTTCTGACACAGCGCCCGGCCGCGCCCCGCGGGTGGCGGGGCACCGGCACCCGCGGCGGGGGCCGGGGGGCGTAGCGTGCTGAGGTGTCCTATTTCGATATGGCTTCCGCCGCCCCGCTGCACCCGGTGGCCCGGCAGGCGCTGCTGGCCGCGCTCGACGAGGGATGGGCGGATCCGGCCCGGCTCTACCGCGAGGGGCGGCGGGCCAGGCTGCTGCTGGACGCGGCCCGGCAGACCGCCGCGGAGGCCGTCGGGTGCCGGCCCGACGAATTGGTTTTCACTCCTTCGGGGACCCGCGCACTGCACACGGGTGTCGCCGGGGCGATGGCCGGGCGGCACAGGACGGGCCGCCACATGGTCGTCTCGGCGGTCGAGCACTCGGCGGTGCTGCACGCGGCCGACGCCTACGACAGCACCGCGGTGGGGGTGGACAGGGCCGGGCGGGTCGCGCCGGGCGATGTGGCGGCGGCGCTGCGGCCCGACACCTCGCTGGTGTGCCTCCAGTCCGCCAACCACGAGGTGGGTACGGTCCAGCCCGTCGCCGAAGTGGCCGGGATCTGCCGGGCGGCGGGGGTGCCGCTGCTGGTGGACGCGGCGCAGTCGCTGGCCTGGGGCCCGGTCGACGGCGGCTGGTCGCTGCTGGCCGGCAGCGCGCACAAGTGGGGCGGCCCCGCGGGAGTGGGGCTGCTCGCGGTGCGCAAGGGCACCAGGTTCGCGCCCCAGCACCCCGCCGACGAACGGGAGTCGGGCCGCTCCCCCGGCTTCGAGAACCTGCCGGCCATCGTGGCGGCGGCCGCGTCGCTGCGCGCGGTGCGCGAGGAGGCCGCGGCCGAGGCGGCCCGGCTGTCCGCGCTGGTCGACCGGATCAGGGCGCGGGTGCCCGGGTCGGTGCCGGATGTCGAGGTGGTGGGGCACGGCACGCTCCGGCTCCCGCACCTGGTGACCTTCTCCTGCCTCTACGTCGACGGCGAGGCTCTGCTGACCGCGCTGGACCAGGCCGGCTTCTCCGTGTCGTCCGGTTCCTCGTGCACCTCGAGCACCCTGACGCCGAGCCATGTGCTCAAGGCGATGGGCGTGCTGTCGGAGGGCAATGTGCGGGTCTCACTGCCGCCGGGCACGGCCGCTGCGGAGGTCGACCGCTTCCTCGACGTGCTGCCCGGTCTCGTCGCCGAGGTGCGCGCGCATCTCGACTCCGTCCCCGCGCCCGACGCGTCGGCGGCGCAGTCCCCCGAGGAGGGCCTGGTGGTCGACTCGCTCGGCAAGCTGTGCCCGATCCCGGTGATCGAGCTGGCCAAGGTGATCGGTGAGGTGCCGGTCGGCAGCCTGGTGACGGTGCTGTCCGACGACGAGGCGGCCGGGATGGACATCCCGGCCTGGTGCTCCATGCGGGGCCAGGACTACCTGGGCCCGCGCCCCGCCCCGAAGGGCACCGCCTACCTCGTGCGCCGGCGCAGCTGACCTGCGCTGACCTGCCCGGTCAGCCGTGCAGGTGCTGCCGGACCTCGGTGGCCGCGTCGTCGCCGTACGCCTTGGTGAAGCGCTCCATGAAGTGGGTGCGCTTCAGCTCGTACTCCTGGGTGCCGAGCGTCTCGATGACCAGGGTCGCCAGCATGCAGCCGACCTGGGCCGCGCGCTCCAGGCCGACTCCCCAGGCCAGGCCGGACAGGAAGCCGGCCCGGAAGCCGTCGCCGACACCGGTCGGGTCGACCTTCGCCTGCTCCTCCGCGCAGCCGACCTCGATCGGCGCCTCGCCCTTGCGGTCGATCCGCACGCCCTGGGCGCCGAGGGTGGTGACCCGGGTGCCGACCCGGTCCAGGATCTCCTCGCCGCTCCAGCCGGTCTTGGTCTGGATCAGGCCCTTCTCGTACTCGTTGTTGAACAGGTACGCGGCGCCGTCGACCAGGACCCGGATGTCGTCGCCGTTCATCCGGGCGATCTGCTGGGAGAAGTCAGCGGCGAAGGGGATGCCGCGGGTCCTGCACTCCTCGGTGTGCCGGATCATCGCCTCGGGGTCGTCCGCGCCGATCGACACCAGGTCGAGGCCGCCGACGCGGTCGGCGACGTGCTGCAGCTCGATCAGCCGGGCCTCGCTCATCGCGCCGGTGTAGAAGGAGCCGATCTGGTTGTGGTCGGCGTCGGTGGTGCAGATGAAGCGGGCGGTGTGCAGCACCTCGGAAATGCGGACCGAGGCGGTGTCCACGCCGTGCCGCTGGAGCCAGGCACGGTATTCGCCGAAGTCGTTGCCCGCGGCGCCGACCAGGATCGGCGCGGTGCCGAGCAGGCCCATGCCGTAGCAGATGTTGGCGCCGACCCCGCCGCGCCGCACGTCGAGGGCGTCGACCAGGAAGGACAGCGAGACCGTGTGCAGCTGATCGGCGACCAGCTGGTCGGCGAACCGGCCGGGGAAGGTCATCAGGTGGTCGGTGGCAATGGATCCGGTGACGGCGATACGCATTGGCGGCAGGCTCCTGGGGGCGGGTGGATTGGTGCACGGGGGTTGCGTCGTTCGGGGCAGTCCTCCACGCTACCGGCAAACCGGCGCGCGGCCGGGACATCCGCGGGTCGCCCGCCTGTCCTGCCGGTCGCCGGCGGGCCGCGGCGGAACTACCCGATAGTAGGGCTTTCTCCCCCGGGCGCCCGTGCCTAGTGTCGAAGGCATGAGGCCTACAGCGCGTGCCGCGAACTCCCCGTCCCCGATCGCCCCGCTCCCGCTCGCGGAACCGGACTCGCTGGAGCAGCTGATCGGCGACTCGCGGCGGATGGCCGCGCACTGGCACGTCCCGGCGGGCGACGAGCGGGCGGCCGCCGCGCCCGCCGGCCTGCGCGGCATCTCGGTACCGCCCGCTTCCGCGCACGTGGTCGCCGGCATGGCGGAGTTCTGCGACTGACCCGCCCGCCGCGGCCCGGGGAACCGCCGGGCGGTGGGCCGCGTCACATCGGCACCTGACGGTTGACGGAGCCGAGGAGTGTGCGCGGTGAACAGCGAGCACGACGATCACGAGGACCATGGGACCGGTACGGACGCCGACGACGACCTCCTCGTCGGCGGGGCCGACGGCGGGCACGGGCAGGACCGGCCGCCGCGCGGGCGGCGGCTGACGGTCGCCCTGGTGGCCGCCGCGGTGCTGGCGGCGGCGGGCGGCGGCGCCTACTGGGCGGTGTCGGCGGACGGCGGCGGGAAGCCGGCGGCCACGCACCCCGGCGCCTCGACGTCCCTGACGGCCGTGGCACCCGAGGGCGAGGACCCGGCGGGGCCGGGAGCGGCCGCCGCGGGCGGCGGCTACCGGCTGACCGGCACCCTGCCTGCGGACGGCCCGGCGTCTGCGCCGCTCTACCGGCCGGACGGCGGCGCGGACAAGGCCGCGGTCGGCAGGCTCGCGACGCTCCTGGGGCTCACCGGCCCGGTGGTCGCGGACAGCGGTTCGTGGCGGGTCGGGTCAGCGGACGGCACCGGCCCCGCGCTGCTGGTGAGCCAGGACGCGCCCGGCACCTGGTCCTACGCGCGCAACGGCCAGGCGGCCCCGGGCGCGGGGACGTTCGTGCCGCCCGCGCTGCCGAAGGTCCCGCCGCCCTCCGACGGGGGCGCCGCGGACCAGGGCTCGACCTCGCACCGGGCGACCGGCTCGGGTACGGCCGCGGACGGCGGCACCGCGCCGGTCTCAGGACAGCGGGCCGAGGCGGTGGCGGCACCGGTGCTCGACGGCCTCGGCCTGTCCGGGGCGCGGGTGGACGCGACCAGGACGGCGGGCTCGACCCGTACGGTGACGGCCGACCCGGTGGTGGGCGGGCTGCCCACGCACGGCTGGGAGACCGGTCTCGAGGTCGGCCCCGACGGGCGGATCACCGGCGGCCACGGCCGGCTGTCGGCCCTGGCCGAGGGCGGCAGCCTCCCGGTGATCACCGCCGACCAGGCGTACCGGAACCTGTCGTCGGCCCGGGTCATGCAGCCGGACCACCGGATGTCCTGCCAGGTGCCGATGCCGGACCAGGGGCGGACGCAGGCGGGCGGGAACGCCGCGGGACCGACGGTCTCGCCCACCTACCCGGGCCAGGACAAGACGCTGCCGCACAGCGTGCCGTGCGTGGCGCCGCACGTGCCGCCGACCGACATCACGGGCGCGGAGTTCGGCCTGGCCACGCAGTTCGCCGCCGGCGGGCAGGCGCTGGTGCCCGCGTGGCTCTTCACGGCGGTGCCCGAGGGTGGGACCGCGGGCTCGGTCATCGCCCAGCAGGCGGTGGACCCGGCGGACCTCCCGGGGGGCCGGGACGGCGGCAACGCACCGGGCGGGCCTTCGCCCGCGTCCCCCGCGACTCCGCCGGCGCCCGCGGGGCCGCCCTCCGCGGACGGCTCGCACCGGAGCGCGGTGTCGGGCTACCGGCTGCACGGCAGCTCGCTGACGCTGACCTTCTGGGGCGGGGTCTGCGAGACCTACCGCGGCTCCGCGATGGAGACCGCGGACCAGGTACGGGTCACGGTCATCGGCACCGTGAAGGATCCGGGCGCGGCCTGCCCGGCGATCTCGAAGTCGCAGACCACCACGGTCGCGCTTGACGGTCCGCTGGCGGGGCGGACCGTCGTGGACGCGGTGAGCGGCGCCCCGGTCAAGGGGTCCTGAGGCTCCGGCCGCCGGTTCCACGGGGGGCCGACGGCACGGACGCGAGAGCGGCGGCACCCCACTGGGGGTGCCGCCGCTCGGCGCGCTGGGCCTTCCGGCCGGAACCGGTCCCGGCGGGACCGGCGCCCGGCTCAGTGGAAGGAGTCGCCGCAGGCGCAGGAACCCGTGGCGTTCGGGTTGTCGATCGTGAAGCCCTGCTTCTCGATGGTGTCCACGAAGTCGATGGACGCGCCGCCCAGGTACGGGGCGCTCATGCGGTCGGTGACGACCTTGACGCCGCCGAAGTCCTTGACGACGTCGCCGTCGAGCGAGCGCTCGTCGAAGAAGAGCTGGTAGCGCAGGCCCGAGCAGCCGCCGGGCTGGACGGCGACCCGCAGTGCGAGGTCTTCGCGGCCCTCCTGCTCCAGCAGGCTCTTGACCTTTCCGGCGGCGGCGTCGGACAGGAGGATGCCGTCCGTCGTGGTGGTCTCGTCCTGAACCGTCATCTGCTTCACTCCCGGGTTGTACGGACTACTGGCTTACCGACTGCTAACCGGTGCCCTTCCGGATTCATTCCGGGCGGGTCGAGCGAGTCCGCGGCGTCTTCGTCCCCACCATGCTCGCACACAGCGCCACCCGCGCGGCGGCGATGGACGAATGCGTCACACTGACGCGACCTGGCATCGTCAATCTGACGCGAACGGGCTATGATAGATAGCGTCAAGTAGACGAAAAGGTCTGCGATGCAAAGAAAGGGCGTCCGGCCCGTGACCACCACAGAAACCCTGGACGTACAGCCCACCCCGCTCGCACTGCTGCTGCTCGGCCGCGAATCCGACCCGCGCAGCGAGCGGGGCGTCGACTGCCCCGGCGACCTGCCCGCACCCTCCGACCCCCACCTGGTGGAGCGCGCCAGGGCCGCCAAGGCCCGGCTGGGCGAGAAGGTCTTCATCCTCGGCCACCACTACCAGCGCGACGAGGTGATCGAGTTCGCCGACGTGACCGGCGACTCCTTCAAGCTGGCCAGGGACGCGGCGGCCAGGCCGGAGGCCGAGTACATCGTCTTCTGCGGTGTCCACTTCATGGCGGAGTCCGCGGACATCCTCACCTCGGCGAACCAGCAGGTGATCCTGCCCGACCTGGCAGCCGGCTGCTCGATGGCCGACATGGCGAGCGCGGAGCAGGTCGCCGAGTGCTGGGATGTCCTGGCGGACGCCGGCGTCGCGGAGGTCACCGTGCCGGTGTCGTACATGAACTCCTCGGCCGACATCAAGGCCTTCACCGGCCGGCACGGCGGCACGATCTGCACCTCGTCCAACGCCCGCCGGGCCCTGGAGTGGGCCTTCTCGCAGGGCGAGAAGGTGCTCTTCCTCCCCGACCAGCACCTCGGCCGCAACACCGCGGTGCGGGACCTGGGCTTCGCGCCTGAGGACTGCGTCGTCTACAACCCGCACAAGCCGGGCGGCGGGCTGACCCCCGAGCAGCTGCGGGACGCGAAGATGATCCTGTGGCGCGGCCACTGCTCGGTCCACGGCCGCTTCTCCCTGGAGTCGGTCGAGGACGTCCGCGCCCGCATACCCGGCGTCAACGTGCTGGTGCACCCCGAGTGCAAGCACGAGGTCGTCTCGGCCGCCGACCACGTCGGCTCGACCGAGCACATCATCAAGATGCTGGACGCCGCCCCGGCGGGCTCGGCGTGGGCGATCGGCACCGAGCTGAACCTGGTGCGGCGGCTCGCCAAGGCGCACCAGGACAAGCAGATCGTCTTCCTCGACAAGACCGTCTGCTTCTGCTCGACCATGAACCGCATCGACCTGCCGCACCTGGTGTGGGCGCTGGAGTCGCTCGCCGACGGCAAGACGGTCAACCGGATCGAGGTCGACGCCGAGACCGAGCACTTCGCCAAGCTGGCCCTGGAGCAGATGCTCGCCCTGCCGTAGCCGGGAAAGGGCCGGGGTCCGCCCCCGGCCCGGGCCCCGACTCCCTTTCGGCGCGGGCCACTCGGGGCAATGATGGATCGGTGATCCTTCGACCGGTTCGTGACGACGACGAGGACGCCGAGGTCGTGCGGGAGATCACCGCCGCCGCCTTCGGCGCCGCACACGCGCTCGGAGGGGGCCCGACGGCCCCTCAGGAACCCGCGGGCGGACCCGGCACCGCCGCACGGGAGCGCGGCCGCACCCGCCATCTGGCCAGGACCGACCCCGGCGGCTGCTGGATCGCCCAGGACGAGGCGGCAGGCCCGGTCGGTGCGGTGCTGTCGTCCCGGCGCGAGGGCACCTGGGGCCTGTCGCTGCTGGCCGTCGCGCCGGGCGCGCAGGGCAAGGGGGTCGGCAAGGCGCTGATGGCGCGGGCCATGGTGCACGGCCGGGCCTGCCTGCGCGGCATCATCTGCAGCACGCGGCATCCGGCCGCCCCGCGCACCTTCCGCAGGGCCGGCTTCACCCTGCACCCGGCGATGCGGCTGACCGGGACCGTCGACCCCGCGGGCCTGGCGCCGCTCGACGGCGCCGTGCACGAGGGCACCGCGCGGCACCGCGACCTGATGGACTCCGTGGACCGTCGCACCCGCGGCGGCGCACACGGCCCCGACCACGAGGAACTGCCGCGGCACTTCCGGCTGTTCGTGGTCGACGACCTGGCGGGCAGCGGCTACTGCTACGCCGACGAGCGCGGGGTGGAGGCGCTGGCCGCGACCTCACGGCGGCTGGCCACCCGGTTGCTGACCGCAGCCCTGGTGAGCATGCCGCAGGGCCGGCCGGTGCGGGTGGCGGGGCTGACCGCCGAGCAGGAGTGGGCGGTGGACGTCGGCATCGCGGCGGGCCTGGAGATCTCCAACGCCGGCTACGTGTGCCTGCGCGGGATGCGGCCGCCCAACCCGTACATCCCCTCGCAGCTCTTCCTCTGACCTTCCGCCCGCGCTCCCGCAGTCGGACCCGCGGCCGGACCCGCGGTCAGCCGCACGCACCGTCCGCCGGGGCGGGGGCGGCCTGGTGGTGGCGCTGGGTGCGGGGCGGGGCGGACAGCGGAAGGCGGACCCAGACCCGGAAGCCGCCACCGGGGCGGGCGCCGGCCCGGCAGACCCCGCCGAGCGCGCTGGCGCGCTCGTACACCCCCAGCAGGCCGTGCCCCCCGGTGCCGCGCTCGGTGGGGCGGCCGGGGCAGGGAATACCGGGCGGTACCTGCGAGCCGCCGCCGCCCGCCGCGTCCGGCCGCGGTGAACTCCGCGGCGGCGGCAGCGACTCGGCGGTGCCCGGAGCCCCGTCGTCGTCCACCACCACCTCGAGTGCCCCCGAGTCGCGCCTGATCCGTACGACCGCGCCCGCACCGGGCCCCGCGTGCTTCTGCACGTTGGTCAGCGACTCCTGAATCACCCGGTAGGCGGTCAGGTCGACGCTGGCCGGCAGCGGCCCCTGCGGGAGCGGGGCCGGGTCGGCGCCGGTCCGCTCCTCCACGGTGACGCGCAGCCCGGCCCGCCGGAAGCCGTCGAGCAACTGGTCGAGCAACCCGAGCCCAGGGGCCGGCTCCATCGGCGCGGCCGGCTCGTCGCGCTGCCGCAACAGCCCTACGGTGGCGCGGAGTTCGTCCAGCGCGGACCGGCTGGCCTCGCGTACGTGGGCCAGCGCCTGCCGGGCCTGGTCGGGGCGGCGGTCCATGACATGGGCGGCGACGCCGGCCTGCACGTTGGCCAGCGCGATGTGGTGGGCGACGACGTCGTGCAGCTCGCGGGCTATCCGCAGCCGCTCCTCCGCGACCCGGCGCTTGGCCTCCTCCTCGCGGACCTCCTCGGCCCGCTGCGTCCGCTCGGCGATCGCGGCCGTGTACGCCCGGCGGCTGCGTACCGCGTCCCCCGCGGCGACGGCGGTACCCGCCCACGCCAGGACCGCGACCACCCAGCCGTCCACCCAGTGCCGCACGATCAGCAGCGCGGACAGCGCGCACCAGATCAGCAGCACGGCCCACAGCGCCCTGCGGCGCGGCACAGCCCGCCCTCTCGCCGGCCGGCCCGGAGCTCTCCTGGGATACTGCACGGTAACCACTGTATTCCGGGGCGAAGCCCCCGCTGTTCGCACCGGACGGCCTGTGTCCCCGGTGTCCCTGTCCCGGTCCCGGCCGGGATCAGCCCGGAATCAGCCCGTCGTCCTTGAGCATGGCCTTGACCTCGTCGAGGGTGGCGTCCGCCGTCGGGAGGATCAGCTCCGAGGGTTCCAGTGCGTCGTCGGGAAGCGGCACGCCGAGGCGGCGCACCGAGTCGAGCAGGGCGCCCAGCGTCTGCCGGAAGCCCTTCTCGTCACCCGCCTCCACCGCGGCGAGCAGCTTGGTGTCCAGCTCATTGAGCTCGGTGAGGTCGGCGTCCGCCAACCTCACCTGGCCCTCCCCCATGATCCGCGCGATCATGACGGCCTCCTCCGTTGCGACTCCGTTGCGGCCGGGCATCACTGCCGGTCACCGCGTGACTGCGTGACGGTGAATCCGGTCGGCACGAGCGCCGACCGGGCTGGCTACTGCTTGTCGAACCTCGGAGTGTCCTGCGGCTCGCCCTGCGCGTCACGGCCGCTCTTGCCGCCCTCGATCGCCTGGGGTCCGCTGCCGCCCGCCAGCTCCGCCTTCATCCGCTGGAGCTCCAGCTCGACGTCGCTGCCGCCGGAGATCCGGTCCAGCTCTGCCTGGAGGTCGTCCTTGGCCATGCCGGTCGGGTCGTCGAGGGCGCCGGAGGCGATCAGCTCGTCCAGCGCTCCCGCGCGGGCCCGCAGCTGCTCCGTCTTGTCCTCGGCACGCTGGATCGCCATGCCGACGTCGCCCATCTCCTCGGAGATGCCGGAGAACGCCTCGCCGATCTGGGTCTGCGCCTGGGCGGCGGTGTAGGTGGCCTTGATGGTCTCCTTCTTCGTACGGAAGGCGTCCACCTTGGCCTGCAGGCGCTGGGAGGCGAGTGTGAGTTTCTCCTCCTCGCCTTGGAGCGTGGTGTGCTGCGTCTCCAGGTCGGTGACCTGCTGCTGCAGGGCCGCCCGCCGGGACAGCGCCTCGCGGGCCAGGTCCTCGCGGCCCAGCGCCAGCGCCTTGCGGCCCTGGTCCTCATACGTCGACGACTTCTTCTGCAACTCGGTCAGCTGCAGTTCGAGCCGCTTGCGGGAGGTGGCGACGTCGGCCACACCCCTGCGCACCTTCTGCAGCAGCTCGAGCTGCTTCTGGTACGAGTAGTCAAGCGTCTCGCGCGGGTCCTCGGCCCTGTCCAGGGCCTTGTTGGCCTTCGCGCGGAAGATCAGTCCCATCCGCTTCATGACACCGCTCATGGGCCTCGCGCGCCCCCTTCTCCGGCAACTGCTCCAGCACCTCTACAGACCCCAGCCTACGGGCCTTGGTTCCATTACCGCACTGTTCGGGCCCGGATGCGCTCATCCGCAAGGACGATCACAGTTCGGTGACCCCCTGCCCAGGGAGTAGGCGGGGGGCTGGGGTCGGGCGGCGGAAGCACGTAACCTTGGAGACGTGTTCCGACGCCGTTCAGAAGATGAGCAGGCCCTCGCAGTAGCCGCAGTGCTGGAGGGCCAGACCCGCGACCCGCAGGCTCCCAAGGGTCGCCCCACGCCCAAGCGCAGCGACGCCCAGTCGCAGCGCCGCAAGGCGGTCAACACGCCGACGGACCGCAAGTCCGCCGCCAAGGCGGCCCGCGAGGCCCGCCGGGTGGACATGTCCAAGCGCCGCGAGGCGCTGGCCAACGGCGACGAGCGCAACCTGCCGGCCGCCCACCAGGGCCCGGTGCGCAGGTTCACCCGCGACTACGTGGACTCCCGCTACCGCGTCGCCGAGTTCTTCCTGCCGATGGCCGTGCTGATCCTGGTCGGCAGCCTCCTGCCTGCCGTGCAGACGCTCTCCCTCTTCCTGTGGGTGCTGGTCATCGTGCTGATAGTGGTCGACTCGGTGATCACCGGCTTCCGGCTGCGCGGCGAGCTGGCCAGGCGCTTCCCCGACCAGAACACCAAGCGCGCCGTCACCTACGGCCTGATGCGGACGCTCCAGATGCGCCGGATGCGGCTGCCCAAGCCGCAGGTCCAGCGCGGCGCCAAGCTCTGAACGCCGTCGTGCCCGGCGGGCCGCACGCGCCGGGCGCGGGCGGATTCCACGGCGGCGCGAACACCTGGCTCGGCAACCTCGGAGGGCTGCGGAACACCGTCAGGCAGGAACTGGTCGCGCGGCAGCTGGACGAACAGCTCGCCGCGCACTTCCCGCCCGCGGCCGGTGCTCACGCGGTACGCAGGCTCAGGGTGCTCGACATCGGACCCGGCCAGGGCACCCAGGCGCTGCGGCTGGCCCGCGCCGGGCACCTCGTCACCGGCCTCGAGGCCGACCCCGCCATGCTTGGCGCCCTGCGGGCCGCGGTGGCAGCCGAGCCGGACGACGTACGCGGCCGGGTCGTCGTGCTCCAGGGCGACGGCCGCGAGACCGGCAGGCACTTCGGGCCCGCCTGCTTCGACGTGGTGCTCTGCCACGGCGTGCTCATGTACGTACCCGACCCCGAGCCGATGCTCGCCGCCCTCGCCCGGGTGCTTGCCCCCGGCGGCCTGCTGTCGCTGGTCGTACGCAATGGCGACGCCCTGGCCATGCGGCCGGGGCTGCACGGCGACTGGACCTCCGCGCTGCGCGCCTTCGGCTCCGACGGCTACGTCAACCGGCTCGGGCTCGCCACCAGGGCCGACCGGCTGGCCCCGCTGACGGCGACGCTCACCGGCATCGGCGTGCCGCTGCACACCTGGTACGGCGTGCGGGTCTTCACCGACACCGCACCCGACCACGCGGTCGGTCCCGCAGACCCCGGCACCCTCGCGGCACTCCTCGACGCCGAGGACACCGCCGGCCGCACCGACCCCTACCGGGCGGTGGCCGCGCTGCTCCACGTCTGCGGAATCCGCCCCTGAGGGCTGCTCCCGCCCGGAGCCCGGCGCCGCCCGCCACCTGGGGCGTAGCCCTAGAGCGACCCGATTGGACGCCGGCGGCGGGTGGGCCGGCGCCGGGAAAGACACAATTTGCGCATGAGCGGAACGCGCACCCCCCTCCTGCCCGGCGCGGTCGCCTGCGCCCTCCTGGCGCTCGCGGCCACCGGTTGCAGCTCCGACGGGGCAAAGCCACGGGCCAGTGCCCAGGAGGCGGTCGCCGTGTCGGCCGGCGGCGGCAACGACCTGCAGAGCGCCTACCAGGCAACCGTCAAGGACGTACTGCCCTCGGTCGTCCAGATCACCACCCGGCAGGACCTCGGCTCCGGCGTCGTCTACGACGACAAGGGCGACATCGTCACGAACGCCCACGTCGTCGGCAACGCGACGTCCTTCCAGGTGTCGCTCGCCACCGGCGGCAACCCGCTCGGCGCGAAGCTGATCTCGTCCTTCCCCGCCAGCGACCTCGCCGTGATCCGGCTGACATCACCCCCGAAGGGGCTCAAACCGGCCGACTTCGGGGACTCGGGCAAGGTCGCGGTCGGCCAGATCGTGCTGGCGATGGGCAATCCGCTCGGCCTGTCCAGCAGCGTCACGCAGGGCATCGTCTCCGCGACCGGCCGCACCGTCAGCGAGAGCGGGGAGAACGGCGGCACCGGTGCGACGATCCCCGACATGGTGCAGACGTCCGCCGCGATCAACCCGGGCAACAGCGGCGGCGCCCTGGTCAACCTCGACAACCAGGTGATCGGCATCCCCACGCTCGCCGCGACCGACCCCCAGTTCGGCAGCGGGGCCGCACCCGGCATCGGCTTCGCGATCCCGTCCTCGACGGTCAAGCGGATCGCCGACCAGATCATCAAGAACGGCAAGGTCACCGACTCGGGCCGGGCCGCGCTCGACGTGACCGTACGCGGCGTCGTCGACCAGAACCAGCAGCCCGCGGGCGTCGCGATCGTCTCCGTCCAGAAGGGCGGCGCCGCCGCCAAGGGCGGGCTCCAGGCCGGTGACGTGATCACCAAGGTCGGCAACGCGCCGATCACCACCGTGCAGAGCCTCACCGGGGCGCTGGCGGCACTCACGCCGGGTACGAAGGTGCCGGTCGCCTACAGCAGGGGCGGCGTCGCGAGGACCGCCCAGGTCACGCTGGGGTCGCTGGGCTGAGAAGGGGTGCGTCCCCCGCGCCCGCGGGGGACGCGGCCGTCACCCTTCGGCGTGCAGGCTCATCGGGCCGTAGATCTTCGCTTCACCCTCCGACAGGACGACCTGGTCGGCGCCGCCCTCCAGCAGCTCCTTCCAGGCCTCACCCAGCCAGGACTCGGCGTCGCCCTGCGTGGTGAACTCCTCGGGCTGCACCGCGGGCTCGACCTCGGTGCCGTCGGCCTTCTCGAACCGCCACGTCCACGCCATGTATGTCTCCTCGGTACCGAGTCCGAAAGCCCGCACACTCCAGGTCCAGGGTGCCGCGGGGGCCTGCCAGGGCAGCGTAACGGCACGGTCGGGCGCGGCGGGGGCCGTCGCACCACATGGCGGACCCCGCGCGCCGCCCCGGGCACGACGCGAGACGATCGTGCCGTGGAAGCGACTCTGCTCGGCACCGCGGGGCCCGAGGGCCTGCCGATTCCGGACTGCCCCTGCGCGGCCTGCGCCCTCGCCGTCGGCGCCGGCGCCAGGGCCCCGAGCTCGGTCCTGGTCGACGCCGTGGTGCTGCTCGACCTGACCCCCGGCGTGGCCATGGCCGCCGCCCGCGCCGGGCGCAGCCTCGGCGGGCTGCGCCTCGTCCTGCTCTCCCACCCGCACGACGGCCCCGCAGTGGAGATCCCCGCCGGCCTGCCCGCGCCCGCCCGGGTCCCCGACGGGCAGCGGCTCACCCTGATCACCGGCCACAAGGTGCTGGCCGTGGCGATGGACGCGCCCGGCACCGGGTACGCCGTCGAGTCGCCCGACGGCCTGCGGCTGCTGTACCTGCCGCCCGGCGGCGCACCGGCAGGACTCGACGACACGGAGGAGCCGTACGACCTCGTGCTGCTCGACGTGATCGGGCGCCCCGACGCGCTCGCCCGGCTGCGGGCGGCAGGCGCGGTCACCGCCACCACCGACGTGGTCGCCGTCCACCTCGGCCACCAGGCGCCGCCCGAACCCGAACTGAGCCGGCGGCTCGCCGCGTACGGCGCCAGGGCCGTGCCCGACGGTACGGCGCTGGTCGCCGGCGACTACCACGCGGTGCCCGACGTGCCGCGCCGCACCCTGCTGCTCGGCGGCGCCCGCTCCGGCAAATCCGTCGAGGCCGAACGGCGCCTCGCCGCCTCCCCCGACGTCCTCTACGTCGCCACCGGCGGCACCCGCGACGGCGACACCGACTGGGCCGACCGCGTCGCCCGGCACCGCGAGCGCCGCCCGGCCGGCTGGCGCACCCTGGAGACCTGCGACCTGGTCCCGCTGCTGGCCGACACCACAGGGCCGCCCCTGCTCATCGACTGTCTCGCGCTCTGGCTCACCGACGTCCTGGACACCGAGAGCGCCTGGGACGACGACGTCTGGCACGGCGGGGCCGCGCATCGCGTACGGGCCCGCGTCGACGAACTGGCCGACGCATGGCGTGCGACCCGTCGCACCGCCGTGGCCGTCACGAACGAAGTCGGCTCCGGCGTGGTCCCCGCGACCTCCGCCGGGCGCCGCTTCCGCGACGAGCTGGGCCGGCTCAACGCCGCGATGGCCGCTGAGTCCGAACATGTGCTTCTCGTGGTGGCCGGGGTGCCGCTCACCCTGCGCTGAGCCCCTCCCGGGGGGTGCCTATGCGGCCGTGGCCCACGCCCTGGGGGGTGCCCCTGCCGGGGGGGGTGTGCCCTCCCGGGGCGCGGGCTCCACCGTACGTCCGGGGGTGATCGGTCGGCCCCGGACCTGCCGGCGGTGGGCGGTTGCTCGCGCCGTTCCCCGCGCCCCTGGAAGGTGCCGCCTGGCGTCGGGGTGAGCCCCGCCGGGGCGCGGGCTCCACCGGACGTCCGGGGCCGATCGGTCCGCCCCGGACCTGCGGGCGGTGGGCGGTTGCTCGCGCCGTTCCCCGCGCCCCCGGAGGGTGCCGCCTGGCGTCGGGGTGAGGTCAGGGGTGTCCCCGCTGCCGGACGTCCGGGGGTGATCGGTCCGCTGCCGGACCTGCGGGCGGTGGGCGGTTGCTCGCGCCGTTCCCCGCGCCCCCGGAGGGTGCCGCCTGGCGTCGGGGTGAGGTCAGGGGTGTCCCCGCT
>NZ_JBICTO010000002.1:649158-830680 GCF_043197715.1 Streptomyces sp. NPDC049040 | reverse complement strand
TGCCGGACGTCCGGGGGTGATCGGTCCGCCCCGGACCTGCGGACGGTGGGCGGTTGCTCGCGCCGTTCCCCGCGCCCCGGAGGGTGCCGCCTGGCGTGGAGGCTAGGTCAGAGGGGGTCCCCGCTGCCGGGCGTCCGGGGGTGATCGGTCCGCCCCGGACGTGCGGGGGGTGGGCGGTTGCTCGCGCCGTTCCCCGCGCCCCCGGAGGGTGGGCACGGTCATCGGGGCGGGGGGTTGGGGGGCGGCCGTTGTGGAGGAGGGGGCTGGTGGGCGGTACTGTTCGCCGGGTGAGTGGCATCGAGCTCGACGACTTCGGCTCCCTGGTGGAGCGCCCCGACGCGCGACTGCGGCGGGACTCGGCGGAACGGTGGCGGGAGCTCGTGCGGCCCACCGACGGACTGGGCAAGGCCGCGGAGTTGGCCGACTGGCTGGCCGCCGCACAGGGGGTGGTCCCGGTGCGGCCCATCACCACCCCCCGCGTACTGCTCTTCGCCGGCGACCACGGCGTGGCCGAACTCGACGTCTCCGCAAGGAAGCCCGGCACGGCGAGTGCCCTGGCGCGGGCCGCGATCGACGGCACGGCCCCCATCAGCGTGATCGCCCGCCGCTTCGGCGTGCCGGTCGACGTCATCGACATGGCGCTGGACTGCGACCCGGCCGACCTGCCCGCCGATGTGACGGCCTATCGGGTGCGCCGCGGCTCCGGCCGTATCGACGTCGAGGACGCGACGACCCGGGAGGAGGCCGAGCAGGCCTTCCGCACCGGCATGGAGCTCGCGGACCGGCACGCGGACACCGGCACGGACCTGGTGCTGCTCGGCGACCTGAGCGTCGGCGGTACGACGACGGCCGCCGTCCTGATCGCCGCGCTGTGCGGCACGGACGCCTCCGTGGTGACCGGCCGCGGCTCCGGCATCGACGACCTGGCATGGATGCGCAAGTGCGCCGCGATCCGGGACGCGTTGCGCCGGGCACGCCCGGTCCTCGGCGACCAGCTGGCGCTGCTGGCCACCGTCGGCGGCGCCGACTTCGCCGCGATGACGGGCTTCCTGCTCCAGGCCGCCGTACGCAAGCTCCCCGTGGTGCTCGACGGGGTCGTCAGTGCCGCCTGCGCGCTGGTCGGCCAGCGCATCGCCTTCCGGGCGCCGGACTGGTGGCTGGCCGGGCACGCCAGCGGTGAGCCGGGCCAGGCCAAGGCACTCGACCGGATCTCGCTCGACCC
This sequence comes from Streptomyces sp. NPDC049040, assembly GCF_043197715.1. NCBI lineage: Bacteria > Bacillati > Actinomycetota > Actinomycetes > Kitasatosporales > Streptomycetaceae > Streptomyces > Streptomyces sp. NPDC049040. Next base: position 829,458 of record NZ_JBICTO010000002.1, on the reverse strand, counting down.
GCTGCTCGACCACAGCATCCGGCTGGGCGGCGGCGTCGGCGCGGTGCTCGCCCTCCCGCTGATCCAGGCCGCGGCCGCCTTGGCGGCAGAACTCCCCGCGGAAGCGGAGCCGGAGCCGGTGGCCGAGGCGGAAGCGGAAGCGGAAGCGGACCCGGAGCCGGTGGAAGCGGGCGAAGCGGCGGCGGAGGCCTAGGCCCAGCCACCGCACCGACTCGCCCACCCGGGAGCGTAATGCCGTAAATCAGACATTACGCTCTATGCTTCCCATCCATGGGCAGTCCGCGGCCACCGCGCCGCCTGGCAGCGCGCAGCGCGGTCTTCACGGTCTGGTACCTGCGCGCGGTCGCCGCGCTGAACATCCTCGGCGCCGTCTGGGTGTCCTTCGGCGCCGACATCCGCCGCCACAACGCGCAGGACTACTTCACCCCCTACCTGCTGACGGCGGGCTTCACCTCGGGCGCCATCGCCCTCTTCCTCGCCGTCACCATGCGCCGCCGCAAACGGGCCGCCTGGATCCTCAACCTCGTCCTCTGCGGCCTGTTCTTCGCCGCGCTCGCGCTCAGCATGGTGTGGCCCGACATCCACGAGCACGCCCAGAACTGGGTCTCGCTCGCGCTGACCACGGCCTTCCTGGCCGGGCTCGTCGCCGGACGGCGGGAATTCCGCGCCAAGGGCGACGCCGCCAACCCCTGGCAGGCGGCGGTGGTCGCCGCCCTCGGCCTGGTCCTGGCCGCACTGGTCGGCACCGGCCTGGTCGACGCCACCAACTCGCGGCACGGCGCCTTCGGCGACAGCTTCGGCTACGCCCTGCTCCGGCTGATCTCCCTGGTCCCGAACGACAGCGCGTTCATGACCATCTCCACCCCCGGCTGGGTGGACGTGGTGATCAACGTCATGAGCACCCTCCTCTTCGTCCTCGTCCTCTTCGCCGCCTTCCGCTCCCCCCGCGGCAGGGAACTGCTCTGCGGCGAGGACGAGGACCGGCTGCGCGTGCTGCTCGACAAGTACGGCGAGCGCGACTCGCTCGGCTACTTCGCGCTGCGCCGCGACAAGAGCGTCATCTGGTCGCCGAGCGGCAAGTCCGCGGTCGCCTACCGCGTGCTCGGCGGGGTCTCGCTCGCCTCCGGCGACCCCATCGGCGACCCCGAGGCCTGGCCCGGCGCCATCGACGCGTGGCTGAACGAGGCCAGGGACCACGCCTGGGTGCCCGCCGTGATGGGCGCCGGCGAAGAGGCCGGCACCGTCTACGCGCGGCACGGCCTCGACGCCCTTGAACTCGGCGACGAGGCCATCGTGGAAACCGCCGACTTCACCCTCGAAGGCCGCGCGATGCGAACGGTCCGGCAGGCGCACAACCGGGTCAGGCGGTCCGGCTGCACCGTACGCGTCAGGCGGCACGCCGAGATCCCCGCGGACGAACTGGCCGCGCTGGTGGAGCTCGCCGACGACTGGCGCGACGGGCAGACGGAGCGCGGCTTCTCGATGGCGCTCGGGCGGCTGGGCGACCCGTCCGACGGGCAGTGCGTCATGGTCGAGTGCGCGGACGGCGAGGGGCGCCCCCGCGCGCTGCTGAGCTTCGTGCCGTGGGGGCCGCGCGGCCTCTCGCTCGACCTGATGCGGCGGGACCGCGGCTCCGACAACGGCCTGATCGAGTTCATGGTCATCGAGCTGATCCAGCGGGCCGGCGAGGTGGGCGTCGATCAGATCTCGCTGAACTTCGCGATGTTCAGGTCGGTCTTCGAACGCGGCTCGCGGCTCGGCGCCGGGCCCGTGCTGCGGCTGTGGCACTCCCTGCTGACCTTCTTCTCGCGGTGGTGGCAGATCGAGTCGCTCTACCGCGCCAACGCCAAGTTCCGGCCGATCTGGGAGCCGCGGTATGTCCTCTTCGGCAAGTCGAGCGAACTCCCCAGGATCGGTCTCGCGGGCGCCCGCGCCGAAGGCTTCCTCGGCGCTCCCCGGCTCCCCTCGCCGCTCCGGCGGCGGCCGCGGTGAGCGCGGGGCCGGTGTGAACCGGCTGTTCGCCGAATGGGCCGCCGTGCTCGGCGACGTACGGCGGCGGCTGCGGGCCCGCGGGCTCCGCGCCCTCCCGGTGACCCTCACGGCCTGCGCAGGCATCCTCGCCCTGCAACTGCTCCAGCACAGCCGCGGCACCAGCGGCTGGGTGGAGCGGCTCGGCGGCGTCTACGCCGACCTGCCCTGGTGGCAGGCGCTGCTGCGCACCCCGCTCTCGGTCTTCCTGCCCGACCCCTCGCTGCCGATGTGGGGCCTGATCCTCCAGGTCGTGGTCGTCTTCGGCATCGCGGAGACCACGGTGGGCCCGCGCCGCACCCTCGGCGTCGCCCTGCTCGCCACCCTGGCGGGCACCGGCTTCGCCCGCTACTCCCTCTGGGCGGGCCCGCACTGGCCGTTCGGCCTGCCGGCCCATGACCTCCTGGTCCGCGACACCGGCCCGTCCGCGGCGGTCGTCGCCCTCGGTGTCTACGTGGCGCTGCGCTACCGGGCGGGGTGGACGGTCGCCACGATCGTCCTGGCGATGGTGGTGGAGGTCGTCTCCCTCCCCAACCTGGCCGGTTACGAACACCTCGCGGGCGTGGCGCTGATCCTGGCCCTCTTCACCCATGAGCCGGCCCTGCTCCGGCGCCGGGGCCGGGCGGCACCGGGCGGGTAGCCGCGGTGCCGCTGCGCTGCGCTGCGCTGGCTGTGCGGTGCCGGATTCGGTTCGGGCCGGGTCCGCCCGGTGAGGGCCGCCTGGTCGGCGCCGCCCACCCGGCCGGTAGCCTCGCGCGGTGAGTGACGACAACCTTCCCGCCGCCGTCTCGGCCGGTGACGCCCTGCGGTTCGCCTTCGGCACGCTCACCGTGCTGCCCGCGCGCCTCACCCGGTGGGACCGGGCCGCGGCACGTGGCGGGATGCTCGCCGCACCCCTCGTCGGGGTCGTCGTCGGGCTGGCCGCCGCCACCTGCGGGGGGCTGCTGGTGGCCCTCGGCGCGGGGCCGCTGCTCGCTGCGGTCGGCGCCGTGGCGGTGCCCGCGGTGTTCACCCGGGGGCTGCACCTCGACGGGCTCGCCGACACCGCCGACGGGCTCGGCTCCGGCAAGGGGGCGGAGGACGCCCTGCGGATCATGAAGCAGTCGGACATCGGGCCGTTCGGGGTCGTCGTCCTGGTCTTCGTCCTGCTCGCGCAGGTCGCGTCGGTCGCCGCGTGCTACGGGCACGGGTGGGTGTACGGCGGGGCCGCGGCCCTGCTCGCGGCGGTCACCGCTCGTACCGCCCTGGTCATCGCCTGCCGGCGCGGTGTGCCGGCGGCGCGGCCGGGCGGGCTGGGTGCGGCCGTGGCCGGGGCGGTGCCGGTGTGGGCGGCCGTCGGCGCCACCGTGCTGTGTACCGCGCTCGCCGCGGTCGGCGGCCTCGGCTTCGGCGGGCTCACCGCGGTGCGGTGCGGCGCGGCCGTGCTCTTCGGCGTGGCCTCGGGTGAGGCGCTGCTGCGGCGCTGCCGGGGGCGCCTGGGCGGCGTGACGGGGGACGTCTTCGGCGCCGTCAACGAGGTGGCGGGCACGGCTGCGCTCCTGGTCCTGGCGCTGCGCTGAGGGGGTGCGGGTGGGGTCGGCTGCCTCCTGGGCCCGGCGCCGCGCTGAGCGGGGGCGGGTGGGGTCGGGGCCACTTCGGGGGTATCTCCTCGGCCTGCGCGCCTCGGCCCTTCCCGAACGTCCCAGCGGGAGTCGCGCGCAGGCCTGCGGGGACACCCCCGAATCGTCCCCTCGGCCCGGACGCCGACCAGCCACCCGCCGGGCAGGCAATGCCCCCCACGGCGCCACAACCGCCAGCGGCAACACCCCGGCCCCGGACGCCGACCAGCCACCCGCCGGGCAAGGGGCCGCAATGCACCCGCCGGGGCACCACAACCGCCAGCGGCAACACCCCGGCCCCGGACGCCGACCAGCCACCCCCGCTGGGCAAGGGGCCGCAATGCACCAACCCCCGGGCGCGCCCGCACACCAGGGCACCGCAACCGCCAGCCGCACCCGTGGGGAAACACCCGGCAGGGACGGGCACGCGCGCGGTGGCCCCGTCGCGCAGGGGTGCGGCGTAGGCTCGGCGCAGCCGACGGGCACCGCGGACTGCCCCGATGATGTGGCGGAATACGATGCGGGGATCGGCCCGGCCGGGCCATCCACCGGCCTTGACAAGGACCTCGACCGAATAGGACCTGACCCACCGTGACAGCTCTGACACTCAGTACCTCCGCCGCCGCAGCGCTGCGCGCGGACGCCGTCGTCGTGGGGGTGAGCAAGACCGCCAAGGGCGGCCCCCGCCTCGCCCCGGGGGCGGAGACGGTCGACGCCGCGTACGGCGGCAAGCTCGCCTCGACGTTGGAGACGCTCGGCGCGACCGGCGCCGAGGGTGAGCTGACCAAGCTCCCGGCGCCGGACGGCGTGAAGGCCGCGGTCGTGGTGGCGGTGGGCTTGGGGGACGCGCCCGCGGGGGGTGCGGGCTTCGACCCCGAGGCGCTGCGCAAGGCGGCCGGCACCGCGGCGCGGGCGCTGGCCGGAGCGAAGAAGGCCGCGTTCGCGCTGCCCGCGGCCGACCCGGCGGACGTCGAGGCGGTCGCGGTCGGCGCGCTGCTGGGCGCGTACGCGTTCACGGCGTACCAGGCCGACTCGGGCAAGGGCCCGCTCGGCGAGGTCGCCGTGGTGGGCGCCAAGCCGCGTGACAAGGCGTTCAAGGCCGCGGCCGAGCGGGCGACCGCGGTGGCCGAGGAGGTCAACCGGGCGCGTGACCTGGTGAACACCCCGCCGAACGACCTGGACCCGAAGGCGTTCGCCGCCGCCGTGCAGGTCGCGGGCAAGGAGTTCGGCCTCAAGGTCGAGGTCCTCGACGAGAAGGCGCTGCTCAAGGGCGGCTACGGCGGCATCATGGGCGTCGGGCAGGGCTCGGCGACGCCGCCGCGGCTGGTCCGGGTGGCGTATTCGCACCCCGAGGCGACCAGGACGCTGGCCTTCGTCGGCAAGGGCATCACCTACGACTCGGGCGGCATCTCGCTCAAGCCGCCGGGCCACAACGAGACGATGAAGTGCGACATGAGCGGCGCCGCCGCGGTCTTCTCCGCGGTCGTGGCGGCGGCCCGGCTGGGCCTCGAGGTCAACGTGACCGGCTGGCTCGCGCTGGCCGAGAACATGCCCGGCGGTGGCGCGACCCGCCCCGGCGACGTGCTGAAGATGTACAGCGGCAAGACGGTCGAGGTGCTGAACACCGACGCCGAGGGCCGCCTGGTGCTGGCCGACGCGCTGGCCAGGGCGTCGGAGGAGGCCCCGGACGCGATCGTGGACGTGGCCACGCTGACCGGCGCGATGGTGCTGGCGCTGGGTGACGGCCGGTTCGGCATCATGGCGAACGACGACGGCTTCCGCACGGCGGTGCACACCACGGCGCTGGCCGAGGGCGAGGACTCGTGGCCGATGCCGCTGCCGCAGCAGCTGCGGAAGACCTTCGACTCCCCCACCGCGGACATCGCGAACATGGGCGTACGCCCGGGTGGCGGCCTGGTCGCGGGACTGTTCCTGCGGGAGTTCGTCGGCGAGGGCATCACCTGGGCGCACCTGGACATCGCCGGCCCGGCGTTCAACGAGGGCGGCCCGTTCGGCTACACCCCCAAGGGCGGCACCGGCACCGCGGTGCGCACCCTGGTGGCGCTGGCCCGGCAGACCGCCGACGGCGATCTTCTCTGAGCGCTCCGATCCGGTGACGACCGGGTGAGATGTGTCACGTGCGGCCCCCGGCGACATGCCGGGGGCCGCACGCGGTGTTGGCAGCGGTAGGGCCGGTGGCCCGCGAGCCCCCGAGAAGTGCGAAGATGTTGTCTCGGCACGACAGGGCCCCCTTTAAGACAAAGCGGCCGAACCAAAGCCGCCGCCCGGTCATGGTGGACCGGCTCCGGCGAACCCATGCATGGAGGACGTGACGTGGCGAACGACGCCAGCACTGTTTTCGACCTAGTGATCCTCGGCGGCGGCAGTGGCGGCTACGCAGCCGCACTGCGTGCTGCGCAGCTGGGACTGGACGTCGCCCTGATCGAGAAGAACAAGCTCGGGGGCACCTGTCTGCACAACGGCTGCATTCCCACCAAGGCGCTGCTGCACGCCGGTGAGATCGCGGACCAGGCTCGCGAGAGCGAGCAGTTCGGCGTGAAGGCCACCTTCGAGGGCATCGACATCGCCGCCGTCCACAAGTACAAGGACGACGTGATCTCGGGCCTCTACAAGGGCCTGCAGGGCCTGGTGGCCTCACGCAAGGTGACGTACATCGAGGGTGAGGGGCGGCTGTCGTCCCCGACCTCGGTCGATGTGAACGGACAGCGGATCCAGGGCCGCCACGTGGTGCTCGCGACCGGTTCCGTACCGCGTTCGCTCCCGGGGCTGACCATCGACGGCAACCGGATCATCTCCTCGGACCACGCGCTGACCCTCGACCGGGTCCCGAAGACCGCGATCGTGCTGGGCGGCGGCGTGATCGGCGTCGAGTTCGCCTCGGCGTGGAAGTCCTTCGGCACCGACGTGACCATCGTCGAGGGCCTGCCGCACCTGGTGCCGGTCGAGGACGAGAACAGCTCGAAGCTGCTGGAGCGGGCCTTCCGCAAGCGCGGCATCAAGTTCAACCTGGGCACCTTCTTCCAGAGCGCCGAGTACACCGCCGACGGTGTGAAGGTGACGCTGGCGGACGGCAAGACCTTCGAGGCGGAGGTGCTGCTGGTCGCGATCGGCCGCGGCCCGGTCTCGCAGAACCTGGGGTACGAGGAGCAGGGCGTCGCGATGGACCGCGGCTACGTCCTGGTGGACGAGTACATGCGGACGAACGTGCCGACCATCTCGGCCGTCGGCGACCTGGTGCCCACCCTCCAGCTGGCCCACGTCGGCTTCGCCGAGGGCATCCTGGTGGCGGAGCGCCTGGCCGGCCTCAAGGCCGTGCCGATCGACTACGACGGTGTGCCCCGGGTGACGTACTGCCACCCCGAGGTCGCCTCCGTGGGGATCACCGAGGCCAAGGCCAAGGAGGTCTACGGCGCGGACAAGGTCGTGACGCTCAAGTACAACCTGGCGGGCAACGGCAAGAGCAAGATCCTCAAGACCGCGGGCGAGATCAAGCTCGTCCAGGTCCGCGACGGTGCCGTCGTGGGCGTCCACCTGGTCGGTGACCGGATGGGCGAGCAGGTCGGCGAAGCGCAGCTGATCTACAACTGGGAGGCGCTGCCCGCCGAGGTCGCGCAGCTCATCCACGCGCACCCGACGCAGAACGAGGCGATGGGCGAGGCCCACCTCGCTCTCGCGGGCAAGCCGCTGCACTCGCACGACTGACCCTCAATCACGCCACCCATTCGCACAGATCGTGAGGAGTAACCGCAACCATGGCGGTTTCCGTAACCCTGCCGGCGCTCGGCGAGAGCGTGACCGAGGGCACCGTCACCCGCTGGCTCAAGGCCGAAGGTGAGCGCGTCGAGGCCGACGAGCCGCTGCTCGAGGTCTCGACCGACAAGGTCGACACCGAGATCCCCTCGCCCGCGTCCGGTGTACTGGCTGCCATCAAGGTCGCCGAGGACGAGACGGTCGAGGTAGGTGCCGAGCTTGCCGTCATCGACGACGGCAGCGGCGCCCCCGCCGCGGCTCCCGCCGCTCCCGCGGCCGAGCCCGAGCCCGAGCCCGCCGCGGCTCCGGCCCAGGCCGCTCCGTCGACCGAGGCCGCGGCCCCCGCCCCGGCCCCGACCGCGGAGGCCGCTGCCGGGACGTCCGGCGCGTCCGGCACCGACGTGGTGCTGCCCGCGCTCGGCGAGTCCGTCACCGAGGGCACCGTCACCCGCTGGCTCAAGGCGGTCGGCGAGAGCGTCGAGGCCGACGAGCCGCTGCTCGAGGTCTCGACCGACAAGGTCGACACCGAGATCCCCTCCCCGGTGGCGGGCACGCTGCTGGAGATCCTGGTCGAGGAGGACGGCACGGCCGAGGTCGGCGCCCGGCTCGCGGTGATCGGTGCGGCCGGTGCCGCCCCCGCCGCCGCTCCGGCTCCCGCCGCGCCCGCGCCGGCCCCGGCGGCTCCCGCTCCGGCACCTGCCGCGCCCGCACCGGCCGCCCCCGCACCGGCCGCCGAAGCTCCGGCACCGGCGCCCGCCGCCCCCGCCCCGGCTCCGGCGGCTCCCGCACCGGCGCCCGCCGCCCCGGCCGCGCCCGCGCAGGCCGCTCCGGCCGCCGCTCCGGCGGACGAGGGCGCGTACGTCACCCCGCTGGTCCGCAAGCTCGCCGCCGAGAACGGCGTGAACCTCGGCTCCGTGCAGGGCACCGGTGTCGGCGGGCGGATCCGCAAGCAGGACGTCATCGCCGCAGCGGAGGCCGCCAAGGCCGCCGCCGCGCCCAAGGCGGCACCGGCCGCCGCAGCGGCCCCGAAGGCCGTCGCGGTGTCCCCGCTGCGCGGCCAGACCGTCAAGATGACCCGGATGCGCAAGGTCATCGGCGACAACATGATGAAGGCCCTGCACTCGCAGGCGCAGCTCACCAGCGTCGTCGAGGTGGACGTCACCCGCGTCATGCGGCTGCGCGCCCAGGCCAAGGAGGCCTTCGCGGCCCGCGAGGGCGTCAAGCTCTCGCCGATGCCGTTCTACGTCAAGGCCGCGGCACAGGCCCTCAAGGCGCACCCGGTGGTCAACGCCCGGATCAACGAGGACGAGGGCACGATCACCTACTTCGACTCCGAGAACATCGGGATCGCGGTGGACTCCGAGAAGGGTCTGATGACCCCGGTCATCAAGGGCGCGGGCGACCTCAACATCGCCGGTATCGCCAAGAAGACCGCGGAGCTCGCGGGCAACGTCCGGGCCAGCAAGATCACTCCTGACGACCTGGCCGGTGCGACCTTCACCATCAGCAACACCGGGTCGCGCGGTGCGCTCTTCGACACCGTGATCGTCCCGCCGAACCAGGCCGCCATCCTGGGCATCGGCGCGACCGTCAAGCGCCCCGTGGTCGTGGAGACCCCCGAGGGCACGGTCATCGGCATCCGCGACATGACCTTCCTGTCGCTCTCCTACGACCACCGGCTGGTGGACGGCGCCGACGCGGCCCGTTACCTGACGGCGGTCAAGGAGATCCTGGAGGCCGGCGAGTTCGAGGTCGAGCTCGGCCTCTGACCGCCTCGCGGCACCGCCCTACGGCACACGGCGCCCCCGCCCCGGCACACCCGGGACGGGGGCGCCGCCGCATGTCGGCGCCGGTCGGGTGGGAGGCACAGTTGCCTCCTCGTCGTATCGTCTATGTCACGCAACCTGTGAAGGAGCGCGCCCCATGGCCCCTGCCGCCGTCCCGCACCTGGTCGTGCACAGCCTCCGCGAGCAGATCCGCGAGCACATCCTCGAAGGGATCGTCAGCGGACGCTGGAAGCCGGGTGAGCGGATCGTGGAGCGCAGGATCGCGGTGGAGCTCCAGGTCAGCCAGACCCCCGTGCGGGAGGCGCTGCGGGAGCTGGAGACGCTGCGGCTGATCGAGTCCGCGCCGAACAAGGGCGTGCGGGTGCGGGGGCTCACCGCCGCCGACCTCAAGGAGAGCTATCCGGTACGCGCCGGTCTCGAGCAGGTCGCGGCCGAGCTTGCGGCCCCGCGGCTGGCCGCCGACCCGTCGGCCCTTGAACGCGAGGTCGCCGCACTGCGGCAGGCCGACGCCGCGCTCGACAGCGAGGCGCAGGTGCGGCACACGGTGGCCTTCCACCACGAACTGGTGCGCGCGGCGGACAACGCGGTGCTGCTGCACGCGTGGGAGTCGCTCGGCATCGAGGTCTGGACGACGCTGTCCATCCGCTGGCTCAGCCCCGCGCCGCGCGCCTACGCGGCGGAGCACCAGGAGCTGGTGGACGCCTTCACCCGGCGCGACCCGGCGATCTGCGCGCTGATCAAGTCGCACGTCCTGAGCTGCGCCCCGCAGGTCTAGGGTCTGTCGGCACCGCCCGGCTGCGCCGGGTCGGGGCCGTGTGCGGCCGAGTGGTGTTCCTGTGCCATGCGGCGCAGCACGAGCAGCGCGGGTTCCAGCAGCACGGCGAGCAGGACGGCGTGCTCCGCAGGGTCGCCGCCTGCGGGGGCGGCGAGCAGGTCCAGGTCGACCCGCGCGGTGCGTTCGGCGAGGCGGGCGTAGGGCAGCAGGGCGCGGGTGCCGAAGCGGATGCCGAGCTGGTCGAGGGCGTCGAGCGCGCGGGCGAGTGCGTCGACGGCGGCTGAGCGGGGCGGGATGTGCCAGCCCATGGCCGCGACGAGGCCGTGCACTTCGGCGAGGCCGGCGTCCGACGCGGCGGGGTCGCGGGCCCGAGCGGTGTCCATGGCGGCGAGCACCCGGCTCAGGGTCCGGTGCACGCTCTCCCCGCGGCCGTCGCCGAGGACCGCCAGCACGTCGGCTGCCGTGCTCACGGGCAGGCCGCGCACCGCGACCAGTGCGCGTACCAGGCGCAGCCGGCGCAGGTGGTCCTCGCCGTAGTCGGCCTGGTTGGCCGCGACCGGCCGGCCGGCCGGGAGCAGGCCCTCGCGTATGTAGTACTTGATCGTCGCGATGGGCACTCCGCTGCTGCTGGCGAGTTCGGAGATACGCAAATGCTCCCCCTGCTTTTGACGGGTCTGGCGTATCGAGAGCGGCACTGTCTACTATTGATAGTAGAACAATCGAAAGCAGGGTGCACCGCATGTGCGCCGCCGCCGATTCCGCGCGAGGACGTCACCCGTCGAGGAGGACTCAACCGTGCTCATCCCGATCCGGACCGTCGATTCACCGCCCGCGACGCGACCGCTTTGCGCACGCGCATGAGGAAGACAGCGGACGAGCGCCGCGCGGAGGTCGTCCGCGCGGCGGTGCGGGAGTTCTCCCGGCGCGGCCTGCACGGCACGTCGACCGACACGATCGCGCGGGCGGTCGGGGTGTCGCAGCCGTACCTCTTCCGGCTCTACAACTCCAAGCTGGACATCTTCCTGGCGGCCGGCGAGCACTGCTTCCGCCGCACGTCACTGGCGTTCGAGGCCGCCGCGCACGGCACCAGCGGCGAGTCCGCGCTGGAGACCATGTCGGAGGCGTACCTGGAGCTCGCGGTGGACCGCGAGCTGCTGATGATGCAGATGCAGCTGTACGTGTCGGCCAGCTGCGACGAGCAGGTGCGGGAGGCCGTCAGCCGGTGGTGGGACGACCTGTGGGCGCTGGTCGCCCGGCTGACCGGGCTGCCGGACGAGGCGATCACCGGGTTCATGTCCAGCGGGATGCTCATCAACGTGCGGGTGGCGCTGGGCGCGCCCGGCTACATTGACAGTGGAACTATCGATAGTCTACGTTTCAGTTAGGGAGCGGCACACAGCTCGCCTTCCCGGTCCGGAACCACCTCACGATCACCTCCCCGTGGAGACGGAAATGACCCGAAAGAGTCCAGGTGTGCTGTGGGCACTCCTGGCCACGTCCCTCCCAATGTTCATGGTGTCGCTGGACAACCTGGTGGTCACCAACGCGCTGGCCGATATCGCCAAGGACCTCCACACCAAGCAGTCGCAGCTCGAATGGGTGGTCAACGGCTACATGCTGTCGTTCGCCGGGCTGCTGCTGGCCGGTGCGGCGCTCGGCGACCGGTTCGGGCGGCTGCGGGTGTTCTGCTGGGGCATCGTCCTGTTCACCGCCTCCTCGGCCGCGTGCGCACTGTCGGACTCGGTGGGGCTGCTGGTCACCGCCCGGGTCTTCCAGGGCGCGGGCGCCGCGATGATCCTGCCCGTGTCGCTGACCCTCGCCGTCAACGCCGTCAGCGCGAAGCAGCGGAACATGGCGGTCGGCGTGTGGGGCGGCGTCAACGGCCTCGGCATCGCCGTCGGGCCGCTGGCCGGCGGCCTGGTCACCCAGGGCCTGGACTGGCACTGGATCTTCTGGATCAACGTGCCGGTCGGCATCGCCGCGGTGCCGCTCGCCCTGTGGTCGATCCGGGAGAGCAAGGGCCCCGAGCGGGTGCTCGACGTGCGCGGCATGGCGCTGGTGGTCGTCGCGGTGGTCGGCGCGGTGTGGGGCATCGTCCGCGCCGCCGACCACGGCTGGGGCTCCGTCGGCACACTGGCGGCCCTGTCGGCGTCCGCCGTGATCATGGCCCTCTTCGCCGTCTACCAGCGACGGGCCGACCCACCGCTGATCCCGCTGCGGATGTACCGGGTGCGGGCCTTCATGCTGAGCAACTTCGTGTCGTTCAGCATGTACTTCGGCGTCTTCGGCTCGATCTTCTTCCTGGCCCAGTTCATGCAGGGCCCGATGGGCTACTCGCCGTTCGAGGCGGGCCTGCGGACGCTGCCCTGGACGGCGGCCCCGATGGTCGTGGTGCCGCTGACCAGCCTGGTGGTCGAGCGGATCGGCGGCGGGCTGCTCCAGGCCGTCGGCTCGGCCCTCCAGGCAGGTGCGCTGGCCTGGCTGGCGCTGATCGTCGCCCCCGACGTGTCGTACGGCGCGATGATCCCGGCGATGGTGATGGCCGGCGTCGGCATGGGGCTGATCTTCGCCGCCAACCCCGCGACGGTGATCGGCTCGGTCCGGGACAGCGAGCACAACAAGGCGTCCGGGGTGAACAACACCATCAGGGAGTTCGGCGGCGCGGTCGGCATCGCCGTCCTGACCACCGTCTTCACCCACCAGTACACCGGCCACACCGTACGCACCCAGGGCCAGGCCGCCTCGGCGTTCGTGGACGGGCTGCAGCCGGCCATGTGGCTCGGCGTCGTGGTCGTCTCGCTCGGCGTCCTGGCCGCGCTGCTCATCCCCCGGCACATCAGCGCCGCGCCCGAGGCGGACGGCGCGGCCGCCACCGGCGCCGCCCGTACCCGGGGCGAGGCAGAGCTGAGCCCCACCGAGTGACACCGGCGCGGGCCGCAGCGGTCCCGGCGTCCCGCACCACCCCAGGACAGGTCTGCCGTCGCCTCCCCCGTGGCGTCGGCAGGCCGCCCTGTCCTCCGGCACCTGCCGTTTCTGCTCCGACATCTGCGCAACGCCCCGGCCGCACCGCCGGGGCGCCCGGTATCGAGGATCGAGGACTGTGGAATGACCGCCAGGCACCTCAAGCCCACGCAGCACGCCACGGACGCACCGCACGACGAGCGCCTCCGCCGCCCGGTTTCCACCCCGGGCGCCGGACGCACTCCCCGCACCGGCGCCCGGACCGCCAGGACCCGGCGCGCCTGGGCGGTCGCGGCCGCCGCCGGGGCCGCCGCGCTGCTGGCCGCGGCGCTCGGCGCGCCCGCGACCGCGCAGCCCGCGCCGGCCCGCCGCCACCACCCGGCACCGCCGCCGCAGAGCATCGACGCACGGGCCCATGAGCTGTACCCGGAGAGCATCACCTGGGATCCGACCAGGAAGGCCTTCCTGGTCGGCTCGGCCCGCCAGGGCAACGTCTCGGTGGTCGGCCTGGACGGCACGGTCAAGGAGCTGACCCCGAGCCTCGGCCTGGTGTCGACCCTCGGCATCAAGGTCGATGTGCCGCGCAACCGGATCGTCGTCGTCTACACCGACTACTGGGTGCGGCGGCTGATGCAGGTCGACCAGCCGCCGACGTCAGGGGTGGCGGTCATCAACCTGCGCACCGGCAGGCTGGAGAAGCGGATCGACACCGCGCAGGGCCGGCCGGACAACTTCGCCAACGACCTGGCCGTCGACGAGCGGACCGGCACCGTCTACGTCACCGACTCGGTCTCCGACAGCCTCCAGCAGATCGACCTCAAGGGCCGGGTCCGCGTCCTGCTGACCGACGACCGGTTCTCCGACGACTCGATCGGCCTCAACGGCATCGAGTGGAGCCCCGGCGGCTACCTGCTGGCCAGCAGGCACGACACCGGCGCCGTCTTCAAGATCCCGCTGACCCGGCACCCGGTGGCGAAGCTGGTGGACGTGCCGGTGTCGATGCGGGGCGTGGACGGCCTGGTGCTGGAGCCCGACGGAAGGCTGCTGGCCGTCCAGAACACGCTGGGGGCCCTGCACGGCATCCCCGGCGGCATCGACGCGGTGACGGAGCTGGCCACCTCCGACGGCTGGCGCACCAGCCGGGTGGTGCGGCAGACCGACCCCTGGCCGGTGGCGGGCCCGACGACGGTCGCGATCGGCGGCCCGGCGCCCTACGTACTGAGCGGGCGGCTGGCGACCCTCATGACGCAGTCCGGCGTCACCGACGACTTCTGGCTCGAGCGCCTGGAGTTCTGAGTCCACTCCCCGGTGGGAAGCCGCCGCCCCGGCCGCGTGCACGGCCGGGGCGGCGGCCTCGTCCGTCCCCCGTCTCAGGCGGCGGTGCGGCTGTCGCCGCGCGAGACGGCCAGCGGGTCCCAGGTGCCGTGCCGATGCGGCAGCAGCGCCGGGTCGCCGAGGACGGAGCCGGTGTGCACCTCGTGCATGAGCCGCCGCCCGGTGATCCGCCCGGCGCACGAGATGCCGCTGACCGCGGCGCCGGTGATCCCGTTGCCGTGGCGGGTGTCGGCGCCCGCGACGTAGAGGCCCTCGACGAAGGTGGCGTTGTCCGGGCGGTTGCCGGGGGTGCCCCAGTGGGCCATGCCGAAGGGGGTTCCGCCGGAGGAGAGCGTGTAGCGCTGGTGGGTGAGCGGCGTCGCGGTCTCCAGGTGGGTGAGGTGGCGGCGCAGCGGGCCGAGCAGCTCCTCGGCGGTGTCGAGCACGGCCTCGGTGAGCCGGTCCTTCTCCCGCCGGTAGCCGGGGGTGCTGCGGTAGCGGCCGCCTGACGCGTCCTGGGCGCCGCCCCAGCCGTCGAAGCCGGGCGGGCAGAGCGTCATCAGCTGGAAGTTGGAGTGCCCCGGCGGGCAGATCCGCGCGGTGCGCGGGTCCTTGCCCGAGGCGAAGGACGCGAAGAGGAAGTCGCCGCCGGCCGGCGCGGCGCCGCTGCGCAGGTCGCGGTGGAAGCGCTCGATGTCGTCGCCGCGATACCACCACAGGTTCGCCTGCCGGCCGAGGTCGCGGTCCAGGGCGACGTAGACGGTGGCCCACGGCAGCGCCATCCGGGCGTCGCGGGTCTTGGCGGCGAGCCTGCGCGGCAGCCGCTCGGCGCCGACCAGGTCCAGCATGGTGCGCCGGTAGTCGGCGTTGGAGACGACGACGGGCGCGTCGAGGCGGCTGCCGTCGGCGAGGACGACCCCGCGCACGCGGTGCCCGTCCAGCGCGATCCGGGTGACCAGGCTGCGGGTGCGCAACTCACCGCCGTGGGCGCGGATCACCTCCAGGAGTCCGGCGGCGAGCATCTGCCCGCCGCCGCCGGGGTAGTACGCGCCGCGCACGTAGTGGTCGGTCACGGTGGCGTGCAGCGCGACGGACGCCTCGTCCGGGGCCATGCCGTAGTTCGGGGACTGCGCGGCCAGCAGGGTGCGTGCGCGCGGGGACAGGCCGCAGTGGTCGAAGAGCTCGGCGAGCATGCGGCGCCCCCAGGCGACCGACTGCGGGGCTTGCTGCGGCAGTTCCGCGACGGGGACGTCCTCGGCGGCGACGATGGCGTCCCGGCGTTCCCGGCCCAGGCCGCCCACCACGTCGAGGAACGTGTCGATGCCCGCCGCGTCCCGCGGGCACAGTCCGTGCAGCCGGCTGCGGTACGCCGCCCAGTCGGCGGGCATGTCGAGCACGGCGCCGGGGATGATGATGCGGTCGAAGCCGTCCCGGTCCATCTCCCGGTACTCCAGCCGCCCGCGCAGGCCGAGGCCGTCGGTGATGGCGGGCAGCAGCCCGCCGGGGCCGCAGTCGCCCAGGTAGTGCACCCCGACGTCGAACTCGTAGGCGCGGCGCCTGCGGAAGACATGGCTGTTGCCGCCGGCCACCCCGCCCTGCTCGGCGACCAGCACCCTGCTGCCGGTGACCGCCAGATAGGCGGCGCACACCAGGCCGCCGATCCCGGAGCCGATGACCACGGCATCCCACTGCTGGTATTCCCTGTCGCGGTACATGGCCCGGGACCACCTCTTTCCGGTTTCCTCTTCGCGGCCGACCTGCCGGTCGACCGATTTTCCCGGTACCGGCTGGAAAGCCTGCCGAAATATCGTCGAAGCGCCGTGGAAGGTCCATGGAAGCCGAATGAAAGCACGACCGGGAAAGACCGGGTGGCGTGTTTCTTCCGGGGCATCGCCTGTGTCTTTGGATGAGCTTTCCCTTGCTCGTTCAACTGTGCGGAGTTTACGTTCTCCATGCCCGAAGCCACTGGTAGTGCAGCTGGAGAGAGGTACGACGATGTCACATCAGGTCGTGGAATCGAGCGCGAAATTCCGTGCCAAGGTCAGCATGATCGTCATCGAGGAACTGGAGCTCGAAGAGGGTGAACTGACCGACGGCGGGCACTTCATCGACGACTACGAGGGAGATTCACTGTCGCTGATCACGGTCCTCTCGCGCATCGAGAAGGAATTGGGAGTCGCCATTCCCACCGAGGAACTGGGCGACCTCGTCAACCTGAAGGCGCTGGCCGACGCCGTGGAGCGCCATGCCGCAGGGAACGGGAATGGCTGAGGCGGCCGGCGGTGCGCCGCGGGGGCGCCGGGTGGTCATCACGGGCCTCGGCGCGGTCTCGCCGGTCGGCATCGGGGCCGACGCGTTCGCCTCCGCCGTCCGCGAGGGCGCCGACGGCACCGCACCCATCCGGAGCTTCGACGCGAGCCGCTTCCCGCGCCGGCTGGCGGGCGAGGTGCTGGACTTCGATCCCGCCGACCACCTCAAGCGGCTCGAGCCGGGTCGCTGGGGCCGCAGCGGCCTGCTGGCCGCCGCGGCCGCCCGGCTCGCGGTCGCGGACGCCGGCATCGACGAGGGGCTACTCGAACGCACCGGGGCCGGTGCGATCCTCGGCACCACAAGCGGCGAGTCCGCGGTGGTGCAGGCGCTCGCCGAGCAGTGGCTGGCGGTCGGCCTGCCGGGTCTCGACGGTGAACTGGCCGGCCAGGTACCGGCGTCCAGGATCGCGAACGCCGTCAGCACCGAGCTGGGCCTGACCGGCGACACCCAGACCATCCCGACCGCCTGCTCGGCGTCCAACTACGCGCTGGGCTACGCCTACGACCTGGTCCGCAGCGGCGAGGCCGACGTGATGCTCGCGGGCGGCGCCGACGCCGTCAACCGGCTGACGCACGCCGGGTTCTACGCGCTGGGCGCGATGGCCGAGGACGTGCCGCGGCCGTTCGCCGCCGAGCGGTCCGGCATCGTGACCGGCGAAGGCGGAGCGGTGCTGGTGCTGGAGACGTACGGGCACGCGGTCGCCCGCGGCGCGCGGGTCTACGCCGAGGTGCTGGGCTACGCGGCGAACTGCGACGCCACCCACATGGTGCACCCGGACGCCGCCAGCATCGCCGAGTGCATCAGGGCCGCACACCGGGCGGCCGGGGTGCGGGCGGAGCAGATCGACTACATCTGCGCGCACGGCACCGGCACCCCGACCAACGACTCCACGGAAGTGGCCGCGGTCCGCGAGGTGTTCGGCGACGACATGCCGCCGATCAGCTCCATCAAGTCGATGCTGGGCCACACCATGGGCGCCGCCTCCGGCTTCGGGGCGATCGCCTGCTGCAAGGCGCTGGAGCAGGACTTCCTGCCGCCGACCGCCAATGTCAGCGCGCCCGACCCGCAGCTGGGGCCCGGCGTGGACTGCGTACCGGGAACCGGGCGCCCGGCGAGGCTGGACATCGTGCAGAACCACGGGTTCGCCTTCGGCGGCAACAACGTCATCACCGTCTTCGGGAGGGCCTCGTGACATCCCTCGGCCATACGCTCGACGCGCCGGCCGGTCCCGGCGCCGCCACCGCCTCCGCGGCGGGCACCCGGCCCTCCGTGGTCCTGCCGCTGTACCTCACCTCCGCGGGCGTGGTCACCGCCGCAGGGCAGACCCTGGCGGCGCTGGCCGCACCGGACCGCGCGGTGGCGCCGCCCTCCGGGCCCGCGGTGGACGAGGCGGTCGGCTACCCGCCGCGCCCGGTGCGGGCCGTCCACGGCTTCGACGTCAAGGAGTACTTCGGCCGCAAGGGCACCAAGTACCTCGACCGCCTCACGTCCTTCGGGCTTGTCGCCTGCAAGCACGTGCTGCGCGAGGGACCCGTGGACGCGGCCGCCGGGGCGCGTACCGGGGTGGTGCTCGCCACCAACACCGGCTCCACGTCGACGCACAGCACGCTGCTGTACGACACCCTGACGATGGCCAAGCCGTATCTGGTCAACCCGGGGCGGTTCCCCAGCACCGTCATGAACAGCACCTCGGGGCAGATCGCGATCCGCAACGGGCTGCGCGGCCTCAACGCGACCGTGGCGGGCGGCCAGACGGCCTCGCTGCTGGCCTTCCGGCACGCGCGGCTCGCACTGACCCTCGGCCGGGCCGACCGGCTGCTGGTGGGCGGCGCCGAGGAGCTGAACGCGCCGGCGGCGTGGGCCTGGCACCGCACCGGGGTGCTGCACCAGGACGCCGCGCTGGGCGAGGGTGCCGCGGTCTTCGCGGTGCAGCGCGACCCCGCCCCCGGCGCGCTGGCCGAACTCCTCGCCTGCGAGGTGCGCTTCACACCCGACCCGCGCGCCTGGGCGGAAGGGCTCGCCGACGCCGTGACCCGGGCGCTGGCGCGCAGCGGGGTACGGCCAGAAGAGGTGCAGGCGGTGTCGCTGGGCGCCGCCCACCACCGCGGCCTCGACCGCATCGAGGAGCGCGGTGTCCGCGCGGCCCTCGGCGGCCGGCTGCCGTCGGCGCTGCGGGTGTCCGACCTGCTGGGCGAGACGTTCAGCGCGGGCGGTGCGCTCCAGCTGGCCGCGCTGCTGGCCCGCTGGCAGGCGACCCCGCCGGCCGGCCCCGTCGCGGGCCTCGTCACCTCCGTCGGCCGGGACGGCAATGCCGCCGCCCTGGTCGTCCGCGCCCCCCACTGACCCCCTTCCGCATCAAGGCGGCGCCCGCGGCCCCGGCCGCGGGCGCCGCCGCGTCCGCGTGGGTTCGGGTGCGGCCGCGCAGGGGCCGCCCCGGTGCCGGGCGCGGCCCGTGGGCCACGCACCGCGGCCCCACGTACGACCGCGGCGCCGACGCGGCCCGTCGGCACCACCGCCGCCCGCCGGAACCGGTGGGTGGCCCGTGGGCCACGCACCGCGGCCCCACGTACGACCGCGGCGCCGACGCGGCCCGTCGGCACCACCGCCACCCGCCGGAACCGGTGGGGGCGGACGTGGCGGAGCCGCCGGCCCCGGGGTGGGTCGGCGGCTCCTTCGCGGGGGCGGCCCCGCGGGTCTGCGGCCGGGTCAGGCCTGGCTGCCTGCGGGCGGCAGCCGGAGCTGCACCGCACCGATCTGCGCGAGCAGGAACAGGTCCTGGCGGCAGGCCCAGTGCTCGTGCACGAGACCGTCGTCGCCGACCCGGTAGATGTGGATGTGCTCGACGTCCACCTTGTTGCCCTTGCCCTCGAAGCCGAGGAAGTCGCCGGTGTGGATGCCGGTGAACCGCACCCGGATGACGGCCTTGTCGCCGTCGGCGAAGGAGTCGATGTGGTCCCAGGCGGCCTCGGTGAACACCGAGTTCATCCAGCGGGCGGTGCCGAGGTAGCCGCCGGGGCCGCCGGGGGTCCCGGGCGGCGCCTCGTGGTCGACGAAGTCGTCGGCGACGAGTTCGTAGGCGACCTTCTCGTCAAGGTCGTTGAAGACCTTGCCCATCTGCTGGGCGATCCCCAGCACGGTGTCGTTGGACATGTGCTTCCTTCCGTTGCGGACGAGCAGGACGAGCAGGACGAGCGGATCGTGCGGCCCGGCCGGCCGGTTCAGTGGCCGACGCCGAGCCCGCCGGTGACCGGGAGGATCGCCGCGGTGACGTACGAGGCCTCCTCGCTCACCAGGAACCGGACGGCGGCGGCCACCTCCTCGGCGGTGCCAGGGCGGAAGAGCGAGGTCTGGGACAGCACGTGCTCGCGCCGCTCGTCGGTGACGTCCCTGACCATGTCGGTCTCGATCAGGCCGGGCGAGACGATGTTCACCGTGATCTTGCGGCGCCCCACCTCGCGGGCCAGCGAGCGGCCGAACCCGATGAGGCCGGCCTTGGAGGCGGCGTAGTTGGTCTGCCCGGGGGCGCCTGCCATCGCGCTCATCGACGACATGAGCACCACCCGGCCCCAGCGGGCCTTGACCATGTCGGGCAGGACCTCGCGGGCGACCGTCACCGCGGACAGCAGATTGGTCTCGAGGACCGTGCGGAAGTCGTCGTCGGGCATCCCGAGCAGCAGGTTGTCGAGGGTGATCCCGGCATTGGAGACCAGCACCTGGATCGGTCCGTGCTGGATACGCGCCTCGTCGACGGCGCGCCGCACGGACTCGGGGTCGGTGACGTCGCAGCGCACCCCGAACAGCCCCTCGGGCGGTTCCCCGGTGCGGTAGGTGACGGCGACCTTGTCGCCCTGTTCTGCGAGCAGCCGCGCGGTCGCGAGGCCGATGCCCCGGTTCCCGCCGGTCACGAGCACGGAACGGCTCATCGGTCGGCTCCTTGTCGGTCGGCTCCCCGGGTGACGGGTCCTGGTGCGGGTGCGGGCGCCCCGGCGGCGTCGAGCAGTGCGGTCAGGCGTCGGGCGGCGTCCGCTGTGCCGGTGAAGTGCACGGCCTGCCAGCCGGCCGCCACCGCCCCCGCGCAGTTGTGTTCCAGGTCGTCCACCAGCACGCAGCGTCCTGCGGGCACCCCGGCCCGCTCGGCGGCCAGGGCGAAGATCTCCGGGGACGGTTTGCGGGCGCCGACCTCGAAGGACAGCACGACGTCGTCGAACAGCGCGGGGACGTCGACCATGCGCCGCCAGTACGCGTCCCAGGTCGGGACCATGTTGGACAGCATCCCGACGAACGCGCCGCGGGCGCGGGCGGTGGCCAGCCGGTCGGCCCAGGCGTGGCTGGTCTCCCGGCCGTCGAACCACGCGTCGGCGAGGGTGGTCAGCCGGACCCCGGCCACCCCGTGCTCCTTGTCCAGCACCTCGGAGACCTCGGCGAGCCATGCCTCCTCGCTGACCAGCGGGGTGTCGATGGGCTCCATGGTGTCGCGGGTGCCGTAGCGGGCGGTGACCGTGCCGAGTGCCTGGTGCAGCACTCCAGGGTCGATGCCCTGCCGGGCGCAGAAGGTGCCCATGGTGTGAGCGATCGGCGGGGTCATGACGCCCCCGAAGTCGGACCATACGGCAAGGTGTGCGGTGGTCGTCGGGCTCACGGGGCTCCCCCGGTCGTGGTGACGGTGATACGGGCGATCTCGGCGCCGTCCTGCACGAAGCGCACCGGTAACTCGCCGGGTCCCGCGCGGTGCTCGGCCGCCGGCGCCTCCGCGCGCAGCGGGGCGTCGAGTTCGGCGAACCGGCTGAAAGCGGCGGTGAATCCGGTGGCGTAGGTCGTCAGCGGGGCGCCGGTGGCGAGCAGGGCGATCTGCCGGGCCGCCTCGACCAGCGTCATGGCGGGCAGGTGGTCGTACACGTGGTCGAACAGCGACCGGTTGTCGAACCGGGGGGTGACGGCCGCGGAGAGCCCCCGGGCGCCGGTGCGCGGGTCGGACAGGGTGACGTTGACCGGGAGGGCCCGGCCGACGAGTCCTGGCGCGACCCGCGGCGGGCCGCCGGACGCCTCCTCCCGGTCCCGGCGGTCCGACGTCAGCGGCGCGGGGCCGCCGCGCTGGGCGCGGCGCAGCACCTCGTGCTCGTGGGCGTTGAGGAAGAGCACGTCCATCTCGTGCTCACCGACCTCGGCGGTGCCGTCGATCAGGAACCGCTGGACGACCTTCCCCTTGCGGTAGCGGCCCCGCCGGGTGGGCTCGCCGATGTAGTCGGTGTCGATACGCAGCCGGCCGGGGCCGGCGCCGATCAGCAGGTGCCGGAAGCCCGGCAGTTCCAGCCGGAAGGTGTCGACGATCATCAGCGTGCCGGGGGACAGTCCGATGTGGACGTGCGACCCGGCGATGGCGGCCTGCCGGCCGGCCTCCAGCAGCAGCAACGCGTCATGGGCGGCGGGCCGCTGCACGTGGTCGTTGTAGTAGCCGTGGTTGAGCGGCAGTTGGACCGCCGCGCTGACCAGGCGGTCGGCGACCGGGCGGACATCGGTGACGAAGACCTCGGAGACCGCGTCCCGGTGGACCAGGGATCGGTCGACGGTGCGGCCGTAGTCGAGCTCGACGGGCACCGCGGGGGCTTGCCGGTCCACGGGTGTGGTCATACCTCGTCCTTCGGCTGGGCTGGGGCTGCGTACCCCTGTGTCCTGCGGCCGGGTGCACGCAGCGGGCTGCCGTTTCAGCCTGGCAGCGGCCGTTGGAAGCCCGATGTCACGCGTGTGCAGCGGTGATGGAAGCGGTGTGGAAGCGTTCGCGGCCGGCCAGGCGGCGGGGCGGGGGCGGCCGGGTCCGAGGCTCTGGGCCGGGGTCCGGTCGGCGCAGTAGGCTGGTGGAATGCGTATCGGCGACCTGTCGCGGCGTACCGGGGTTCCGGTTCCGACGATCAAGTTCTATTCGCGCGAAGGCCTGCTCCCGGCGGGCCAGCGGACCAGCCCGAACCAGGTGTCGTACTCCGAGACGCACGTGCGCAGGCTCAAGCTGATCCGGGCGATGCTCGAGGTCGGCGGTCTGTCGGTGGCGGCGGCCCGCGAGGTGCTGGCGAAGGTCGACTCGCCGTTCACGACGATCCACGGGGTGCTCGGGGTGGCCCAGTCGGCCATCACCCGTCCCGCGGCGGACCGGGAGGCCGACGACGGGCGCTGGGAGCGGGCCGAGCGCGAGGTCGCCGAGCTGGTCCAGCGGCACGGCTGGGCGGTCAAGCCGGAGAACCCCGGCTGGCGGGCGCTGGTGCAGATCGTGGTGACCTACCGGGATCTGGACCGGGAGGACCTGCTGGCGCTGCTCGACCGGTACGCGGACAGCGCGGGCGAACTCGCCGTCGCGGAGCTCGCCGTGCTGGACGATGTGCCGAACGCCGACGGCAAGGTGGAGGGCGCGGTGCTGGGCACCGTGCTGGGGGACGCGGCGATGTCGGCCCTGCGCCGGATCGCCCAGGAGGACGTCTCGGGCCGGATCCGGCCCACCCGCAACTCGGCCTGAGCCGACCGGCGCACCTTCCCCCGGCCACGCGCCGGCGACCCCGAGCCGACCCCGCGCTCCTGCTCCCGCGCACCCCTCAGGACGCGGCGGCCCCGGACAGGATGTGCCGCTGGAGGCGCAGCAGGTCCTCGCACGGTTCTAGGCCCAGTTCCTCCGCGAGCACGCTGCGCACCTGGTGGAAGGCGCTCAGGGCCGCGCCGCGCCGCCCGCAGCGGTGCAGGGCGTCGATGAGCCGGGCGTGCAGCCATTCGTTGAGCGGGTCGATGGCGATCAGCCGGTGCAGCTCGGGGACGAGCTCCCGGTGCCGTCCGAGCCGCATCGCGGCCTCGATCCGCAACTCGTTGGCGCGGGACTGGAGTTCCTCGATCCGGGTGGCGTGCGCGGCCAGCACCCGGCCGCGTGCGACGTCGGCGAGGGTGCGGCCGCGCCACAGGGCCAGCGCCGCGTCCAGCCGGTCGAGCGCCATGTCGTACTTCCCGTCGTGCAGGGCGCTCCTGCCCTGGCCGTAGAGGCGGGTGAACTCCTCGACGTCCAGCATGCCGGGGGCCGTCCGCAGCGAGTAGCCCGTCCCCTCGGTGCTGATCACGCAGTGCACGTCGGGCACGCCCAGCTCCTGCGCCAGCTCCTGGCGCAGGTGGTAGACGTGGGTGCGCACGGTGCTCACCGCGCTCGCGGGGGCGGCGCCGTCCCACAGCTCCTCGACGACCGTGTCGACGTCGACGACGTCGTGCG
Organism: Streptomyces sp. NPDC049040; assembly: GCF_043197715.1. Taxonomy (NCBI): domain Bacteria; kingdom Bacillati; phylum Actinomycetota; class Actinomycetes; order Kitasatosporales; family Streptomycetaceae; genus Streptomyces; species Streptomyces sp. NPDC049040. The sequence goes on along the minus strand of NZ_JBICTO010000002.1, from coordinate 805,680 downwards.
CGCGGACGGCGAGCAGTGCGAGCAGCTTGCGCACCTTGGGGCCGCGCGGGCGGTGCGCGGCGCCGTTGCCGTACGCCTCCACCGGGCCCAGGATGCGAATGCCGACTCCGGTGCCGGCACCGGGCAGCGGGGTGAAGTTGCGGGTCATCGCGGTCCCCGTTCAGGTCGTGGATCGGCCGGGCGGGCTCACGGTGAACCTACGGCAAGCGGCGGGCCTGTGAACATGCTCTTCTGGACGTAGCGGGATCCTTCGAAAGAGGTAATTGACAGCCGCGCTTTATTTTCGGCTACATTATTGAAGCGGTCGCGGACCCGGTGTCTGCGGACGTTGTATGAAGTGAGCATCCACTGCTTTGTTTACAGCGTCGATACGCGAGACGGCCCCGAGTTTTCCGAATATGTTGCGCAGGTGTCGTTTGACAGTTCCTTCCGTGATCTTCAGCCGGGCGGCGATCTGCCGGTTGCTGAGTGCGGCGGCGGTGAGCGTCAGTACTTCCCGCTCCCTGGCCGACAGCACCGGCTGGCCACCGCCCTGCGGCTCCTGCCCGCCCACCCCGCCGCGGGGCACGGCGATGGTCAGCTGGGGTTCGCGGGCCCTCGCGGCCCGGATCGCCAGCAGAAGGGATTCGCGGGGGGCGCTCTTGTGCAGGTAGCCGCGGGCCCCGCGGGCGAGCAGTTCGTACACGAGGCGGGGGTCGTTGTGCATGGTGAGCATGAGCACGTGGAGGTCGGGGAAGCGCGCGACGAGTTCCGCCACGACGGTGGGCGCGTGGTGGCCGGGCATCTCGACGTCCATCAGGACCACTTGGGCGCGGGTGTGCTCCACGAGGTCCGCCAGCCGTTCCGAGGTCCCCACGTCGGCGACGACCTGCAGGTCCCGTTCCGAGTCGATCAGCTGGCACAGCGCGCCGCGCAGCAGCGAGTGGTCGTCCACGGCGATGATCCGGATCGGCTCAGCCGTGGCGGACGGCCTGCCCTCCCTGGTCTGCACGTTCGTCCTCCTCGATCGGGATGGACAGCTCGATGGCCGTACCCCGCCCGGGGACGCCGGCGACGGCCAGCCGCCCGCCGAGGAGTTCGACCCGCTCGGCCAGCGACGCCAGGCCCGCCCCGCGCCGCGCGCCCGGCGCGAAGCCGGACCCGTTGTCGCGGACCCCGGCGTGCGCTTCGCCGCGCTCGAGGCGCAGCGTGACGGTGACCCGGGTCGCGTCGGCGTGCGCGAGCGCGTTGCGGATGCACTCCCTGAGCATGACGAAAAGGTCGTCGCCGACGCCGGGCGGCAGCCGGCCGCCCGCGTCGGGGACGTCGATCTCGACGGCGGTGCCCTCGACGCCCATCGCCTCGGCGAAGCCGGTCAGCGCGAGCCGCAGCGACAGGGTGCTGGTGCAGGTCTCGGTGCGCAGCTCGCCGACGATGTCGCGCGCGGTGTGCACGGTGCCCACCACCGCGTCCTGGAGGCTGCGCAGCCGCGGGTCGGTGTCCGCCGACAGGCCGTGCTCGAGTTCGAACAGCTCCAGCTGGCGCAGCGCGAGGCTTGCGGCGCTGCCGATGCGGTCGTGGACGTCCCTGGCCAGGGCGCGGCGGCTGCGTTCCTCGGCGTCCCTGACCGCGTCGAGCAGTGCCATGTCGTAGCCGCGGACGTCCTCGGCGAGGCGGCTGCCGACGGCGTCGTGCAGGGCGAGCAGCAGGGCGCCGTCCGGGTCGCCGAACAGCGCGCCGAGGCGGTCGACGGCGACCCGGAAGAGCAGCAGCCAGGCCTGGACCGACGCCCGCGGCGGGATGTCGCGGGCCAGCAGGACGGCGTGCAGCCGGCCGGGGGTGCGGTCGGCGCCGGGGTCGGGCGGCGGCGACTCGACCGCGTGGCCGAGGGCGTGTGCGCACGCGGTGAGCGTCGTGGCGGCCAGTCCCTTGCAGACCCGCCAGCAGTCCCGGTCGGTACCGAGCGGATTACCGGATTCCACAAGCCGGTGCCGGAATGCCTCCAGCACTTCGGGAACGAGCACCTGGAAGGCCGCGTCGACCCCGCCTCCTGGAGAGGCCCGCGGATCACGCCCGACACCGCGTAATGATTTGTTGCGCACCAGTCGTCCCCCGTTGCGTTCGCATTGCCCGCTGCCGAGATCAGCGGTCGGCGATCGAAAGAATCCGGACGCGAAAAAACAGTTTGAGCATGCCTGCTTGACACGCTGAGTGTCAAGCGGCCCCGATGACTACGCACGGAAAGTAATTTCCTTTTGAACAGTGCGACATTCGGACGCGCAATGCATATGCCGGGCATCGCATTGGAGGCCCGTCGCGGCACAGATGTCCAGGTGGGCCGCCGGGGTCGTGGCGGCGGGCGGCAAGGGTGCAGTGGCGGTATCAGGACAGGCCGCCCGGCACCGCCGCCGTCGCCGAACGTCACTGATCCACCACCCACGGCTACCGGAGGGATTCCGTCGCACCCCTGCCGGGGGCGGGTCTCGCGCGAATCGAAGGCGAAGTGGCGATGGCATTGCGTGCCTCGAAGGCTGGCACCCCGTGCCGGTTTGGAATCGACCCCGGAGAAGGATTGATCGATCATCGATCGCGGGCGTATCGTCGAATGCGGAGGGCGAGCCCTGTCTGCCGACTCAAAACTCGCACTCATCACCTCCCTCCGCTCGGAAGGCGGCACCCCATGCCTGACGCTGTTGGCCGTACCCGGCCGAGTCAGCTCGATCAGATCCCGGACCGCGACCCGGAAGAGACCACTGAGTGGCTCGCGTCGCTGGACGCCGTCACCAAGGCCGCCGGTCCGCACCGCGCCGCGTATCTGATGCGGCGCACGCTGGAAAGCGCCGACGCCGACGGCATCGGCCTGCCCTCACTGCTCGAAACCGAGTACATCAACACCATCCCGACCGCCGCGGAGCCCGCCTACCCGGGCGACGAGGCGATGGAAGCCAGGATCACCGCCTGGAACCGCTGGAACGCGGCGGCCATGGTGACCCGCGGCAGCAAGCTCGGCCTCGGCGGCCACATCGCCACCTTCGCCTCGGCGGCCTGGCTCTACGAGACCGGCTTCCAGCACTTCTTCCACGGCAAGGAAGGCGACGGCTCCGGCGACCAGCTGTACCTCCAGGGCCACGCCTCCCCCGGCATCTACGCCCGCGCCTTCCTGGACGGCCGGGTGTCCGAAGGACAGCTCGACCGCTTCCGGCAGGAGGCCGGCGGCGACGGCCTGCCGTCCTACCCGCACCCGCGGCGGCTGCCGTGGCTGTGGGAGTTCCCCACCGTGTCGATGGGCCTCGGCCCGCTGTCCGCGATCTACCAGGCGCGCTTCAACCGCTACCTGGAGCACCGCGGCATCAAGGACACCTCCGGCTCGCACGTGTGGGCCTTCCTCGGCGACGGCGAGATGGACGAGCCCGAGTCGACGGCCGCCCTGGCGCTCGCCGGACGCGAGGGCCTGGACAACCTGACCTTCGTGATCAACTGCAACCTCCAGCGGCTGGACGGCCCGGTCCGCCCCAACTTCAAGATCGTGCAGGAGCTGGAGTCGCAGTTCCGCGCCGCGGGCTGGAACGTCGTCAAGGCGCTGTGGGGCGTGGCCTGGGACGAGGTGCTCGCGCAGGACACCGACGGCGCCCTGCTCCGCAGGCTGCGCGAGGTGCCCGACGCGCAGTTCCAGACGTACGCCACCCGCGACGCGGCCTACATACGCGAGCACTTCTTCGGTGCGGACGCCTCGCTGCGGGCGATCGGCGGCCGGCTCACCGACGCCAAGCTGCTCGAACTCTTCCAGACCTCGCGGGCCGGGCACGAGCCGCGCAAGGTCTACGCGGCCTACCGTGCCGCCCTCGACCACAAGGGCGCCCCCACGGTGGTGCTGGCCCAGACGGTGAAGGGCTACACGCTCGGCGCGGGCTTCGAGTCGCGCAACGCCAACCACCAGATGAAGAAGCTCACCGGGCCGCAGTTCCGTACGATGCGCGACCTGCTCGAGCTGCCGATCCCGGACAGCGCGCTGGACGCGGACACCGTCCCGTACTGGCACCCCGGCGAGGACTCGCCCGAGATGCGCTACCTGCGCGAGCGGCGCGCGGCCCTCGGCGGCCCCGCCCCGGCCCGCAAGGTCGTCGCCAAACCGCTGCCGCTGCCGCCCGACAAGGCCTACCAGAGCCTGGAGAAGGGCTCAGGCACGCAGGAGATCGCGACCACCATGGCCTTCGTGCGGCTGGTCAAGGACCTGATGCGGGAGAAGGAGACCGGCCGCCGCTGGGTGCCGATCGTCCCGGACGAGGCGCGCACCTTCGGCATGGAGTCGCTCTTCCCGTCGGCCGGGCTCTACTCGCCCAAGGGCCAGACGTACGACCCGGTCGACCGCGACCAGCTCCTGTACTACAAGGAGGCGAAGGACGGCCAGATCCTCAACGAGGGGATCACCGAGGCCGGCTCGCTCGCCGACTTCACGGCCGCGGCCACGTCGTACGCCACCCACGGCGAGCCGATGATCCCGTTCTACATCTTCTACTCGATGTTCGGCTTCCAGCGCACCGCCGACCAGTTCTGGGCGCTGGCCGACCAGTTGGGCCGCGGGTTCGTGATCGGCGCGACCGCCGGCCGTACCACGATGACCGGTGAGGGCCTCCAGCACGCGGACGGCCACTCGCATCTGATCGCCTCCACCAACCCGGCGGCGATCTCCTACGACCCGGCGTTCGCGTACGAGGTCGGGGTCATCGTCCGCGAGGGCCTGCGGCGGATGTACGGGCCCGAGGCCGAGGACGTCTTCTACTACCTGACGGTCTACAACGAGCCGAAGGTGCAGCCCGCGATGCCGGCCGGTGTCGAGGAGGGCATCCTCAAGGGCCTCTACCGCTACCGGCCGGCCGCGGAAGCCGCCCCCGGCGCCCCGCGGGCGCAGCTGCTGGCCTCCGGCACCGCCATCCACTGGGCACTGGACGCGCAGCGGCTGCTCGCCGACGACTGGGGTGTGGCCGCCGACGTGTGGTCCGCGCCGTCCTGGACCGAGCTGCGGCGCGAGGCGCTGGAGTGCGACGCGGCCCGGCTGCGCGGCGAGGAGCGCACGCCGTACGTGACGCGGGCGCTGGAAGGCGCACCGGGTCCCGTGGTCGCCGTCAGCGACTGGATGCGGGCGGTGCCCGACCAGATCGCCCCCTGGGTCGAGCAGGACTGGACGTCCGTCGGAACCGACGGCTTCGGCCTGTCCGACACCCGCGAGGCGGCCCGCAGGCACTTCGGTGTGGACCCGCAGTCGCTGACCGTCCAGGCACTGGCGGCGCTCGCCAGGCGCGGTGAGATCCCGACGTCCAAGGTCAAGGAGGCGGCGGAGCGCTACGGGCTCTGAAGGACGCCGCGGCCCCGGTGACCAACCGGTCCCTCGCCGCCGTCACGGGTGTGGCCTGTGCCGATTCCCGTGACGGCGGCTTCCTTTTGGTGCGCAAGGCGCCCAAGTAACCCGTGGAACCCCGGAGTCGGCCAAACCTACTGGCTCGAAAGGGATTGCGGGCCTCTGGAGGTACCGGTTAAGTTCCCCCGGATGCCTGCCAATCCCAGCCCTCTGACGGCTCCCACCGCCGAGGATCTCCGTGCCTGGTACCGGGTGCAGTCCGCCGCGCTCGCGCACGACCGGCCCGGAGAGCCGGTGCCTTCGCAGGCCGCGGTGCGGGCCGGGCTGACCACGACCGGCAGCCGCAGGCGGCTGGTCCTGTGGCTGCTGCGCGGCTCCGGTGACGAGCCGGTGGCGACAGCGGTGCTGCGGCTGTCGGAAGGGACGGCGACAGCCGAGGACGGCAAGGCCGCCGGCGGCCCGGCCGAGATCCAGATGACCGTCCACCCGGCCCACCGCAGGCTCGGCACCGGCTCCCGGCTGCTCGCCACCGTCACCGAGGCCGCCACCGCCGCGGGCTGCGGCAGCCTGGCCGCAGAAGCGGTGTCCGGCACCCCCGGCGAGGGCTTCCTCGCCACCCGCGACTTCGTCCCCGTCACCCGCCTCACCTGGCAGCGCCTCGCGCTGGACGACATCCCGGGCCCGATCGGCAAGCTCCCCGAGGTCCCGCACCCCGGCTACCGCCTGACCGCATGGGAGGGCGCCGTCCCCGACACCCTCACCGGCGGTTTCACCGACGCCCTGCGCGCCCTGCCGGCCCCGCCCGCCGCCGCGGCGGGCCTCGACCACGGCGACACCCGCTGGGATCCGGCCACCGTCCAGGAGACCGCCGAGCTCGCCGCCCGCCGCGGCGACCGGCTGCTGACGGTTGCCGCACTGCACGAGGACGACGGCGCGGTCGCCGGCTACACCACCGTGCTGCTCCCCGGCGACGGCGCCCGCCGGGCCCACCAGTACGACACCGCGGTCGTCCCCGCCCACCGCGGCCACGGGCTCGCCCTGTGGATGAAGTCCGAGATGCTGCGCAGGCTGCCCGGCGTGCAGCCGGACCTCACCGAGATCCACACCGGCGTCCCCGACGACAGCCGCCACCTGCTGGCGGTGAACAACGCGCTCGGCTTCCGGCCGCTGCGCCGCACCGTCCGTTACCGCCTGCGGTTGCGCAGGCGCTGAGCGGTACCCCGTGCGGCTTCCTGTGCGTAACGACACGGACGCATCCGGCGGACAGGGCGTGCACCGGCGGGCGGCAACCGGGAAGCTGTACGGGTGATGGACGAGACGCAGTTCTGGGAGATCGTCGACAGTACCCGCGAGGCCGCAGGCGGCGATCCGGAGGACCATGCCGACCTGCTCGTCGAGCGTCTTGCCCAGCTCGACCCCGAGTCGGTGATCGACTTCGCGCGGCACTTCGAGACCCGTTTCATCCGGGCCTTCAGATGGGACCTGTGGGGAGCCGCCGACATCATGCTCGGCGGGGCCGACGACGAGTCGTTCGACTACTTCCGCTGCTGGCTCATCGGCCAGGGCAGGCACGTCTTCGAAGGCGCACTGCACTCCCCCGACGATCTGGCCTTCCTCGTCACGGACTTCGACGCGGAGACCGACGGGGACGCGGAGGATCTCGGCTACGCCGCGGACGAGGCGTACGAGCAGCTGACCGCCGTCCGGCTGCCCGACCTCGGACTCCCCCAGCAGGACCGGCCCGAGGGCGACCCGCTCGACTTCGACGACGAGGGCGCGATGGCGGCGCGCTTCCCCCAGCTCTGGTCCCGCTTCACCTGACCGTTCCCGCACGGCGGTGCGCGCCCGCGGAAAAGGCGCGCCCGCACGGCGCAGGACACGGCCCCCCGGCGCCCCGGGAGGGAGGATGACCGCATGCGAATTGCCGTCACCGGCGCTTCCGGCCTGATCGGGTCAGCGCTGACCACCGCCCTGGCCTCCGACGGCCACGAGATCGTCCGCCTCGTACGGCGGCCGCCCGAGACCCCCGACGAGGTGGTCTGGGACCCGGCGCGCAAAGCGCTCGACCCGGACGCGCTGGCCGGGTGCCAGGCCGTCGTCCACCTGGCCGGCGCCGGCGTCGGGGACCGCCGCTGGACCGACGAGCGCAAGAAGGTCCTGTACGACAGCCGGGTGCTGGGCACCGCCACGATCGCCGCCGCCGTCGCTGCACTGGACACGCCGCCCGGCGTGCTGCTGTGCGGCAGCGCGATCGGCTACTACGGCGACACCGGCGACAGCTGGGTGGACGAGGACAGCGGGCCGGGCACCGGATTCCTCGCGGAGCTGGTCCAGGACTGGGAGGCCGCGGCGGAACCGGCCACGTCGGCCGGCATCCGCACCGCGTTCGCCCGCACAGGACTGGTCGTCGCGCGGCACGGCGGCGCGTGGGGCCGGCTCTTCCCGCTGTTCAAGGCGGGCCTCGGCGGCCGGCTCGGCAGCGGCAGCCAGTTCTGGAGCTTCATCTCCCTGCACGACGAGATCGCCGCGATGCGGCACATCCTCGACACCCCCGCACTGTCGGGGCCGGTCAACCTGACCGCCCCGCAGCCGCTGCCCAACCGCGAGGTCACCGCCGCCATGGGCCGGGTCCTGCGCCGGCCGACGCTCGCCACCGTGCCCGCGCCCGCGCTGCGCCTGGCCCTCGGCGAGTTCGCCGGCGACGTGCTGGGCAGCCAGCGGGTACGGCCCACCCGGCTGCTGGAGTCCGGCTTCGCCTACGCCTTCCCGGAGATCGACCAGGCGATCGGTGCGGCGTTGCGTTCCGGATAAGGCCGGATCCGGGCGGTTGCGCCCGCATCAGTTGCCTTTGACGAGGGCATGAACCCTTACCGGCGTTCTGCGCCACGCGCTTCGAGCGGACCGCGCCGTCGCCGGCACGAGCGGGGAGTCGACCCGACCTCGGGGAGGGAAATCGTGCTTTCAGCACGCCGTGGGACCACGGCACCTGTGGACGTCATCGTGATCGGAGCCGGGACCGCCGGACTGGCGGCCGCGCACCACCTGCTCGACGCCGGACTGACGGTCACCGTCCTGGAGGCGGCGGAACGCGTCGGCGGCCGGATGGCCACCGACGAGGTCGCCGGCTTCCGGCTGGACCGCAGGCCGCAACTGCTCAACACCTCCTACCCCGAACTGCACCGCACGCCGGGGCTGCGCGGGCTGCCGCTCGCGCCGCTCGCACCCGGGGCGCTGGTACGCGCCGGGGGCCGCGGCTACCGGGTCGGCGACCAGCGGGGGGCGCGCGCGGCCTTCGGCTCCGCGCTCGACCGGGCGCGGCTCACCGCCACCCTCAACCGGCTCGCCGGCACCCCCGACGGGCGGCTCGCCGCCCGCCCTGAGACGACCGCCGCGCGGGCGCTGAACGGCCGCGGGTTCGCGCCGCGCACCGTCGACGGCTTCCTTCGGCCGCTGCTGGCCGCGCTGCTCTGCGACCCGGAACTCCAGACCTCCAGCCGGGCCGCCGACCTGGTGCTGCGCGGCTTCGTCCGCGGGCGCACCTGCCTGCCGGCCGGTGGTGCGGCCGGGCTGCCGGAAAGGCTCGCCGCGGCCCTTCCGCCCGGCACGGTACGCCTCGGTACCCCCGTGGCGCGGGTCGCGGTCAGCAGCGTCAGGATCGCCGACGGCACCGAACTGCCCTGCCGGGCGGTCCTGGTGGCGACCGGGGCGCGGGCCGCGGCCGAGCTGCTGCCGGGCCTGCGGGTGCCGTCCTTCCACCAGGTCACCGTCTTCCACCACACCGCGCCGGTCGCGCCGCTGCGCGAACCGGTGCTGGTGCTGGACGCCGACCGGCTCGGGCCCGTGTCCCACACGATGCCGACCGGCGCCGTCGACCCCACCAGGGCGCCCGGCGGGCGGCCGCTCATCACCTCCGTGGTGCTGGGGCCGCCGCCCGACGGGGACTCCGACAAGTCGGTGCGGGCGCATCTGGCGGAGCTGTACAGCACCTGCACCGACGAGTGGGAGCTGCTCGGGATCCACACCGACCCCGAGGCCGTCGCCGCGATGCCCGCGCCGCACGACCTGCGCCGGCCGGTCCGCGTCCTGCACGGCCTCTACGTCTGCGGCTCCCACCGCTCCACCAGCACCCTCCAGGGCGCCCTCCACTCGGCGCGGCGCGCCACGGCCACCCTCCTCCACGACACCGCGACGCCGCCGGCTCCCGCGAGGGCTGCCGCATAGGGCCTGGCGGGCGGCCGCGCACTCGACCACCCACCGGCCGGTGGTCCGGCACGGACCGAACAGCCCCTCCCGGCCGGTGACGACGTACATCCCGACACGGGCCGCCCGCGCAGTCCCCCCTTCGCCCCTTGGGCTCGGGCGGTGGGGACTCGGTCCCCCGGAGCGCAGTAATGCGAATACGCCCCCTTGGCAACGGCCGTTTCCGGAAAACTCCGCGGATATTCGGAAACGCTGTCACCCGGCGGGGCCGCCGATACACTTTCGGCAAGGCCCGCGCCACCGGGCCTTTGGCCTCCCGGGGGGAAATCGGCATGGGGGGATTACGCGACTCCCGATTAGTCGTCATCGCCTGCACACTCACCTGCATCGCCGCGGGCCTCGCGCTCGAACTGGGCACGCAGATGCATCGCACCACCGTGGACGCCGACCAGGTGCGGCTCGTCAGAAGCTCCTGGCCGCAGTCCTCGACCCCGCACTCGGGGCCGCCGCCCAGCACGGCCACACCGCCGCGGTCGACTGACGCGGCGGCGCCTGGCAACCCCACGACAGGCCCGCCGACCTCGGATCCATCGGCCTCGGGTCCGCCGGGGTCGGGCGGCGACGGGCCTCCCGGGTCAGCCGGTTCGCCGGGCCCCTCGGGCACCGCAGGCAAGCCCCGCGGCACGGCCGGCCCTGGGGCGGGCACCGGCCCGCCCGCACCGGCAGGGTGCGGCTCGCCGAGAGAAGTCCACGGCTTCGACGTCCACTTCACTTTCCCGTGCGAGAACTCCGCGACGGACACCTACCCGACGCTCGTCATTCACGTATCGGGTTATCCGGCGGCCGGCCACGGGGGATTCACGGTCGTGCAGACCGTACTCACCGACAAGAACGGGACGATCAAAGAGCGGCCCGTCTTCGGTATGTTCCCCGACGGTGTCTCGCCGGGCTCGAACCTGAGCAAGGAGAAGAACACCTGGACGGGTAAAGCCCAGGTCGGCACACCGTGTACGCACGACCGCGGCAGGACGACGCTGAGCATCTACTTCCTGACCGACTCCGGCGTCGAGGAGGCGGCCCGCACCTGGAAGCCGGCCGTCCCGATCGGGCGCATGCCCGCGGGCAGCGAGTTGATGGACGAGGTGACCGTCGAACGGCACGGTTCCTGCGACACCGGCCCTTCGCCCACGACGGGTTCGCCCACGACAAGCCCTTCGCCGACGACGAGCCCGAGCCCCGAGCCGACGACCCCGCCGCCCACCGGCTCCCCGTCGACCACGCCGCCGCCCAGCACACCGTCCCCCACGACCGCGTCGCCCACCACGCCGCCTCCCACCACGCCGACGCCGACCGGTCCCTGACCCCGGCGCGGCCTCCCCGCGCCACCCGGCAGATCCCGCAGCCGAAAGGACGATCCCGCATGCCAGAAGACAACGAGCCGACGCCCGCTGACGAGGCGGCGGCCGGCACCACTCCCCCGGTCGCCGACGGCACCGGCACGGTCGAGGTCGAGACACCGAGGACCAGGATCCAGATCGCGGTGATCGGCGCGGCCGGCCTGGTGGTCGTCGCGCTCATCGGCCTGATCAGCGCGTTCGTGACCCGCGACGGCGGCTCGGGCGGGAGTTCGACCTCGTCAGGCGGCTCGGTGGTCACCACAGCCCCCGGGCCCGTGACGACGACCCCGCAGGAGACGTCCGAGCCGCCGGTGGGCGACGCTCCGTGTGCCACGCCCAAGAAGGCCCACGGTTTCACCGCCGCCTTCGTCAGTCCCTGCACCGGTGCGAAGCTCAAATCGCCGTATCCGGTGATCACGCTCAGGGTCCAGGCGTATCCCGACGACGATTCGCAGGGGCAGCTGTGGGTGGTCGTCAGGATCCTGTCCGACGGCAAGGGCACCCCGCTGGCCGACCGCCCGATGTTCGCCGCCTACCCCATCGACGCCGCGCACGCGCGCGAGGTCGGCGCCACCACCTGGACCAAGGACCTCCAGATCTACGGCACGTGCCACGACTTCGGCCCGGCCGAGATCCTCACCTACTGGCTGTCGCCGAGCGGGGCGAAGAAGGCCGCACAGTGGCAGCCGTCCCGGCCGATCACCATCCCGTCGGGGAGCCAGAAGCTCGACGACGTCACCGTCAACATGGAGGCCGGCGCCTGCTGAGCGGCCCACGCCCGGCACGGCCCCTCCCGGCCCCGGACTCGTCCCCGGGGCCGGGACCGGCACGGACGGCCGCCGCCAACCGCGCCGCCCGCTCGGCCTCTTCCGTCCCCGCCTCCGCGGCGGGGACGTAGAGCGTACGGTCCACCAGAAGCGCCAGCTCCCGCAGCGGCGGCAGGTCCGTGGCCGCGGCGACGTCGCGTGCGGTGGTCGACCGCGAGGCGGCCACCCCGCCGTCCCGCAGCGAGCGCTGCCACAGGACCAGGATCCGCTGCCGCGGGTCCAGCGCCGCCCATCGCGCCGCCGCCGCCCGCCGCTCGGCGATCCGATCGGCCCGCCGGTCGCGCAGGACGACGAGGCCCGAGGCGACCGCGGACAGCAGCAGCACGGCGCCCGCGGCCAGCGCCAGCGGCCAGACCGCCCGGCCGGACCCCGCGGTGCCGCGGTGCGCGGGGGGGCGCGCCGCCTCCGTCGTGGCCGCGGGGCCGGGGGAAGCGAGCACGCCGCCGGAGACCGTACGGCCGGGCAGCGGCCAGTAGTCCACCCAGACGCCGCCTTCGCAGGCGATTTGCGGCCAGGCCACCGCGTCGCCGCCCAGCACGTCGAGGCCGCCGTCCACCGAGACTTCCCGCTGGGGCGCGAAGCCCGCCACGACCCGGCTGGACGCACCGAGCATCCGCGCGGCGAGGGCGAAGGCGGTGGCGTACTGGTCGCTGGTGCCGTGGCCCTCGCGCAGCGCCGCCGTCACCCCGGCGCAGCCGTCCTCGGCCGGTCCTGCCGGGTCCGCGCTGCCCGTCCCGGCCACCACCTGCTGAAGTTCCGCCAGTTGGTCGGCGAGCGGTGCGTTCCTGTGCACCCTCCCGAGCAGCGAGCGCAGTTCCGGCCCCGCACAGCCGGTGCTCGGCTCGGCGGCCAGCGGCCGGCCGCCGGGTGCCCGGGGCGCGGTGTCCACCACCAGCGAGTACGCCGTACGGGCGCCCGACGTGCGCAGCGCCTCCGAGCGCGGGTCGTAGCGGGTGCCCGCGGGGTGCGCGGTCCGTACGCCGAAGGGGTGCGGCACCAGCCGCTCGGGGTGCGCCAGCACGACCTCCACCCGGGTGCCGCCGCCTGCCGCCGGGAGCGCGGTCAGGGCGGGGGACGCCTGCCAGCCGCTGTCGGCCCGGTAGCCGTCGTACGCGAGCAGCGGCCACAACCGGCCCGCCTGCCCCGGCGGCCCGGCGAATCGCGCGTGCAGGACCGGGGCCGCGGGCGAGCTGTTCCACCGCGGCAGCCGGGACAGCGGGTCGGTCTCCGGCGGGTCCGCGGGCCGAGCCGCGACGACCTGTTGGTGCGGGCCGAGCCGCGGCAGCGGTACGAAGACGCCCGCGGCCGCGACGCACGCCACGACCGCGGCCACGACGATCCCCCGCCCCCGCCGGACCCGGCGCCCGGCCAGCAGCATCCCGGCCAGCGTGCCGGCGACGACCCCGGCAAGCAGCGCATCCCCCGCACGCCCCGTCCCCATCACCGCTGCCTCCCCCGCCGGGCCACCACGTCACATCCGGCCGCCGTGCGCGGACAGCCCTCGGGTCCCGTCCCGCCGCGGCACCGCCCCGGCCACGGCGGGCGGACGCATGGCAGCACGGCCGCCGCCGTGAAGGCGGATCCGGGCGACCGCCGGGACGGGCCACAGCGGCGCGCCCGCGGCAGGTGCGGGCACGCCTCGGGTCGCGTCCCGCGCCGGGACACCGGGGCGCTCATCGCGGCGCCGGGAGGTCGGCGAGCTCTGACAGTGCCGAGACCCGCAGGGTGCGGAAGCCGGGGTGCCTCAGCGGGGAGTCGGCGGGCGTGGGGGCCGCGGTGGCGTGCACGCACACCACCGTGGCGCGGTGGGCGCTCAGCGCCGAGAGGGCAGGGCGCCACAAGGCGGGGTCGCGAGTGGTGGACAGGACGGCGAGGGCGCCGCCCGGGGCGGCCGCGGCAAGCCGGGTGGCGGGGGTGGCGGAAGCCGCCGGGCGGGGCCGTACCCGGGTGAGCAGGTCGAGGACGGCGTCGCGGGCACCGGGGGCGGCGGCGATCAGGCGGGGCTCGGCCCCGACCACCGCCAGGGTGACCGGGCGGCCGAGCCGCAGCACGCTCAGCGCGACGGCGGCCGCGCAGTCGACCGCCGTCTCGAAGGCCTCGCCCTCCCCGGCCGCGGTGTCCAGCAGGACCACGGCGGGGGCCGTGCCGCCGCCGCGGCGTTCGCGGACGTGGAAGGCGCCGGTGCGCAGGGTGCTGCGCCAGTCGATGAGCCGCAGGTCGTCGCCCGGGACGTGGCGGCGCATGCCGTGGATCTCGAACGCCTCGTAGGTGTCCAGCCGCGCGGCCCCCGAGGCGTGGGCCGCTGCGGCCTCCGCGACCCACGGCAGGGCGTCCGTGGTGCGCGGGCGGACCGTGAGACCCGCCCCTGGCGGAGACGGTTCCGTGCGCGTCACCGCCAGGCCGAGCGGGTCGCGGTATTGCGCGACTGCCGGGCCGAGCCGCCACACCCCGCGGGGCAGGGCGGGGCTGGTGAGGGTCCAGCCGCGGCCCGTGAGCGGCAGCGTGCGCGAGCCGCCGGGCAGCGCGTCCTCCAGCGTGCCGTGGATCGTCGGCGGGTCGCTGCCGGGCCGGCCGGCCGGTGCGAAGGCCGCCGGCAGCCGCTCGCCGCGGACGAACTCCGTCCGCGCCGGCGGGGCGTGGGCGACACCGGGCCGGCGCCCGAACCGTCCGGCGGCCCAGGCCGCGGCGCAGGACAGCAGCGCGGCGGCGCCGGCGCCGAAGACCGGGCGCAGCTCGCCGACCGCTCCGAGTACGACGCCCGCCGTGCCCGCGCCGCCGGCCCACCGGCCCGTGGCGGTGAGTCGGACCCGGCGCCCCGCTGCGCGGTCGCTCAGGGCGCGCACGCGGCGTTCTCCGGGGCCGGTATGCGGGCCAGCAGCTCGGTGATCACGTCCGCCGCGCAGCCGCCCGCGGCGGCCGTCGGCTCGACCCGGTGGGCCAGCACCGGCACGGCCAGCTGCTGTACATCCTTGGCGTCGGCATGGCCGCGCCCGTCGAGGAAGGCGCGGGCACGGGCCGCGGCCACCAGGGCGCCGGTGGCCCTGACGCTGACGCCGTGCGTCAGGCGGTCTGTCCTGCGGGTGGCCTCGGCGAGGTCGACGGCATAGCCGACGAGGGTGTCGGTGGCGGCGACGGAGCGGAGGCGGGCGCGGGCCGCCAGGATGTCGGCGGCGTGCAGCGCGGGGGCACCGAAGTCGTCGGGGTCGGTCAACCGGCCCCCGGCGATGGCCACTTCGGCCTCCCGCGCGGGGAAGTCGACCGCCACCCGGATCAGGAAGCGGTCCAGCTCCGCCTCGGGCAGCAGATATGTGCCGTCGAGGTCCACCGGGTTCTGCGTGGCGACCACGAAGAAGGGCGCGGGCAGCAGGTGCGTACGGTCGGCCACGGTCACCTTGCCCTCCTCCATGGCTTCGAGCAGCGCGGACTGCGTCCTGGGCGACGCCCTGTTGATCTCGTCCGCGACGACCACGTGGGCGAACAGCGGCCCGGGCCTGAAGTCGCTCATGCCACCGGTGAGCAGCGGCTGCTCGTACCCGGTGATCTCGGCCGGCAGCAGGTCGGGGGTGAACTGGACCCGCCGCCACGCCTCCGCGCCCGGCGCCGGCGCCACGCAGGCCGCGATCGCCCGCGCCAGCGTGGTCTTGCCGGTCCCCGGCCGGCCCTCGACCAGCAGGTGGCCCCCGGCGAGCAGGCACAGCGCGGCCGTCTCCACGGCCGCCCGCTGCCCGGTGAAGGCCCGCTCCACCGGCTGGATCAGACCCGTGCGGATCCGTTCCGCCCAGTCCGTCTCCCCGGCCACAGCAGTGGCGGACATCAGCACCCCCTGGTCCGGCCCCCCGGCCGTGTCGCGCTGCCCCGGCCGGACCCTGGCCCGCCCCCGGCCGGGCGGACGCCCACACCGTGACCGCGAACATACCGTCGGTCACCGCCCAAGTACGCGGAAACCGCATCGTTGGCCCACCTTCGGTACGAACGCCTACGACGACGGGCGCAGGCCCGTCCCCCCAAGGGCCTGCCCGAGGGCCCGGGAGCGGCACCCGTGCGCGGGCCTGCGACGGCCCGCGGCAAGGCCCGACGGCCGACCCGGGCCGTCGGGCAGTGCGGCGCCGTGCCCCCGGGCCGGCCGGGGCCCGGCTTCGCGCGGGTCAGAGGGCGAAGCCGGTCGCCTGGGCCTGGGCGAAGAAGGCGCGGGCGGGGGCGCTGTCGCGGAAGGGGTCGAGCCGCCGGGCGAAGTCGCGGGCGTATTCCGCCGCGCGCGCGGACCGCATGTCGGCGGCCTGGCGGACCACGTCGGCCCCGAGCGCGCAGGCGGCGTCGACCTCGCCGAGGGCGAGCCTGGCCGAGGCCAGGACGGCCTGGCAGAAGAGCCGGCTGCGCGCGTACCCGGGTGCCCGCAGCTGCAGCGACCTTTCGGCCTGCTGGACGGCCGCCCGGTGCTGCTGGAGGTCCCGGTGGCAGTGCCCGAACTCGTCGGCGAGCTGCGCCTCGTCGAAGAAGCGCGCCCAGGACGGCACCTCGTCGCCCGCCCTGGCCGCCGCGAAGGCGCGTTCCGCCCGGACGAGCGCCGCCGTGCACGCCCGGGTCTCGCCCATGACGCCGTGCCCGCGCGCCTCGGCCGCGTGCATCAGGGCCTGGACGGCGGGCGGCGCCGTCGTGCCGATACCCTGCTGCGCCACCCGGGCCAGCTGCACCGCTTCTCGGCCGTGCCCGAGGTAGACGGCCTGGCGGCTCATCGTGACCAGGACGTAGCCGCCGTGGACCCGGTCGCCGGCCGCCTGGGTGAGCCGCAGCGACTGGACGAAGTAGCGCTGCGCGAGGCCGTGCGCGCCGATGTCGTAGGACGTCCAGCCGGCCAGCCGGGTCAGGTCGGCCACGGAGGCGAAGAGCCGCCGGCCCTGGACCTCCCCGTAGCTGCCGCGCAGCATCGGCTCGGCCTCGTGTTCGAGGTAGCGGACGAGCGCCTGGCGGGCGTGCCCGCCGCCGTAGGCGTGGTCGAGGGTGCGGAAGAGGTCGCCGACGGCCCGCAGCGCCGCGATGTCGCCGGCGCCGACCCGGCCGCCGGCGGCCGGCGGGGCGTGGCGTAAATCCTGGGCGCCCCGTGGTGTGCCGCGGGTCTGCGCGGGCACCCGCAGCGCCCCCTTGCGGACGACGGTGTCGTCGGCGGAGCCGATCAGCCAGTCCCTGCTGGGGACGACGAGGCCCGCGGGGCTGAAGGCGATCGTGCGCAGCTCGGCCTGGTTCCCGGTGTCCTTGCGCCACAGGCCGCTGACGATGTCGACCGCCTCGCCGGCGGAGGCGGCGTATTCGAGCCCGGCGTAGACGGGTGCGCACGCGTCGAGGCCGAGGTCCTGCGCGGACAGCCGGCGGCCGAGCCGCTGGGTGAAGACCTCGGCGATCAGCGCGGGGGAGGTGCCGCGCGGCTGCTGGCCGCGCAGCCAGCGGGTGACGGACGTCTTGTCGTAGCGCAGGTCGAGCCCGTGCTCCTGTCCGAGCCGGTCGACGCGGCGGGCCAGTCCGGCGTGCGAGAAGCCGGCTTCCGCGATCAGCGCGGCGAGCCTGGCGTTGTGCCGGTGCGGGCGGTCGGCCCGCGCGCCGGAGGGCGGTGCGTCCGGGGGCGGTGCGTCCGGGGGCGGTGCGGCGCCGCGCGCCGGGCCCGGGGCGCCAGCCGCTTCGGCCGGTGCGTCGGGTGGGTCCTGCGGGGGCCGCCCCGGTCCGCTTCCCGGCCGGGCGGCGGCGCGGTCGTGGGGTCCGTTCGGGGTTCGCTGCGTGGCACGGTCCGTCATCGGCGCTGCGGCCCACTTCCTCTGAGTGTCTTCAGATTCGGCGTGAATGTAACGGTCAGCGATGTCCAGCTCGACGCAAGAGCCGCATATTCGTCCGAATGAGCGACAAGAGACATCATTACCGGGTAAGCCGCCCGCACCGGTGCAAGCCACCGTGGTATGGCACAGCCCGCCGGGGGCCTGCACGCACCGCCGCCGTACAGTTGCAGGGGCGCGTATCGCACAGCAGAGGAGTCGTCGTCGTGAGTGAGCTGCAGTTCGTTCACCTGGGTTTCGGGGCTGACGCCGTGGAGTACGGGGAGGCGTGGCAGCGGCAGCGGACGGTGCACGCGGCCCGTTTCGCCGACGAGATCCCTGACACCTGCCTGCTGCTCGAACACCCGCCGGTGTACACGGCGGGGCGGCGTACGGCCGACAACGAGCGGCCGCTCGACGGCACCCCCGTGGTGGACGTGGACCGCGGCGGCAAGATCACCTGGCACGGCCCCGGCCAGCTGGTGGGCTACCCGATCCTGAAGCTGCCCCGCCCGGTCGACGTGGTGGCCCATGTGCGGCGGCTGGAGGACGCGCTGATCGCGACGGCGGCCGAGTTCGGCATCGAGACCAGCCGGGTGGAGGGCCGCTCGGGGGTGTGGGTGCTGGGCGACCCGGTGGCGGAGCGCAGCGGCGGGCTGACGCTGGACTTCGACCCGCGGCTGGCGGACGAGGAGTTCGACCCGCGGCTGAGCGGCCCCGAGTACGCCCCCTCCAACGCCGGGCAGCGCCGCGAGGACCGCAAGCTCGCCGCGATCGGCATCCGGGTCGCCAAGGGCGTGACGATGCACGGCTTCGCGCTGAACTGCAATCCCGACACGACCTGGTTCGACCGGATCGTGCCGTGCGGCATCAGGGACGCCGGGGTGACGTCGCTGTCGGAGGAGCTGGGCCGGGAGGTCGGCGTCGCCGAGGCGCTGCCCGTGGTGACCAAGCACCTCGGCGCGGTGCTGGGCGCGGCCGTCCCGCTGCCCCGGGCCGTCTGAGGGCAGCCCTTGGGAATGCCGGGGCGTACCCTGGCGTTTACCGAAGAATCTAAGCCGTAGGCACAATCTCAGCTTTAGGGAGCCGGTCGTGTCCGCAGTCGCACCCGACGGACGCAAGATGCTGCGCCTGGAGGTCCGCAACAGCCAGACCCCCATCGAGCGCAAGCCCGAGTGGATCAAGACCCGGGCGAAAATGGGTCCCGAGTACACGCAGATGCAAAAACTCGTCAAGAGCGAGGGCCTGCACACGGTGTGCCAGGAGGCCGGCTGTCCCAACATCTACGAGTGCTGGGAGGACCGCGAGGCGACGTTCCTCATCGGCGGCGACCAGTGCACCCGGCGTTGCGACTTCTGCCAGATCGACACCGGCAAGCCGCAGGCCCTGGACCGCGACGAGCCGCGCCGGGTCGGCGAGTCCGTGGTCACCATGGACCTGAACTACGCCACCATCACCGGCGTGGCGCGTGACGACCTGGAGGACGGCGGCGCGTGGCTGTACGCCGAGACCGTCCGGCAGATCCACGCCATGACCGCGGGCCGGTCCGACGGACGTACCAAGGTCGAGCTGCTGATCCCCGACTTCAACGCCGAGCCCGCCCAGCTCGCCGAGGTCTTCGGCGCCCGCCCCGAGGTGCTGGCGCACAACGTCGAGACGGTGCCGCGGATCTTCAAACGGATCCGCCCCGGTTTCCGCTACGAGCGCTCCCTCGAGGTCATCACCCGGGCACGGGAGGCGGGTCTGGTCACCAAGTCCAACCTGATCCTGGGCATGGGCGAGGAGCGCGAGGAGATCAGCCAGGCACTGCAGGACCTGCACGACGCGGGTTGCGAGCTGATCACCATCACGCAGTACCTGCGGCCTTCGGTGCGGCACCACCCGGTGGAGCGGTGGGTCAAGCCGGCCGAGTTCGTGGAGCTGAAGGAGGAGGCCGAGGAGATCGGCTACGCGGGTGTGATGTCCGGGCCGCTGGTCCGCTCGTCCTACCGTGCCGGGCGGCTGTTCCAGCAGGCCGTCGACCGCCGCAGGCAGCTGGACGCCGCGCAGGCGGTCTGAGGTACCGGGCGGCCCGGGACGGCGGTCCCGGGCAGGCCCACGACGCGCCGGGCCGCGCGCCCGGCACCCATGTGAAACCGCTCACCCGGCCGTACGGGGCTGCCGGAAGAGTGACCTGGCGGGGCGGTGTGCGGGCGATGCCGCGGCTTTCATGTGAGATTGACCGAGTGGTCACCGGCTGGTAACACGTTGTGGCGAGGCTGGTTCCATCGCACAGCACACCTGTTCGCCGCGTTTCCTGCTTCTCCGCTCCGCTCCCTGCCTTTGCTCTCGCTGCCCTTGCGCTCGTTGCCCCGAGGGGGACGCCATGCCGTCGCAGTCGGTCCACGCCCGTCCGTATCCACAGCTGCCCGCCTACACCCCGGTCGCCGGGGCGCTGCGTGCTGTCGAATCCTTTCTGCTGCGCGGTGGCCAGCAGACCGCCCGGCGCAACGCCTGGGCATCCGTCGTCGCCGACCGCCAGCGCGCCAAGGACCGCAGGGAGGCCGAGCACGAGCTGGCCGCCCTGGTGACGGCCGGGCGCGAGGACGCCGTACTCGACTGACTCCCGAGGGTGGCCGCCGTGACGCGTGACCGGGCGGCCACGTATCCTTTGCCCCATGGCGAGGAAGGAAACATCCGAGAACCCTGGGCGACTGGCACAGATCGTCCAGACCTACAAGATGACCAGGCAGGCCGACTCCAAGATCGGGCTTGTCATTGCGGCTGTGGGAATCGTCACCTTCGGTGTCATCCTCGCCCTCGGCTTCTTGATCGACCACCCCATCTGGGCCGGGATCCTGGGATTCCTGCTGGCCTTCCTCGCGATGGCGGTGGTCTTCGGACGCCGCGCCGAGAAGGCCGCCTTCGGACAGCTGGAGGGCAAGCCGGGTGCGGCTGCCGCCGTGCTGCAGAACGTCGGCCGCGGCTGGACGGTGACTCCGGCGGTGGGCATGAACAAGAGCCAGGACGTCGTCCACCGTGCCGTCGGCAAGGCCGGTGTGGTGCTGGTCGGCGAGGGCAACCCCAACCGGGTCAAGAGCCTGCTGGCGAATGAGAAGAAGAAGGTCGCCCGGGTCGTCTACGACGTGCCGGTGCACGACTTCATCGTCGGCAACGGCGAGGGCGAACTGCCGCTGAAGAAGCTGCGCGCCACCCTGCTGCGGCTCCCCCGCACCCTGTCCGGCCCCAAGACCACCGAGGTCAACGACCGCCTCAAGGCGCTGGGCGACCTCATGTCCAACATGCCGATCCCGAAGGGTCCGATGCCCAAGGGCATGCGGATGCCGAAGGGCCGCTGAGCAGCTTCACCCGGAAGGGCGCCCCCGCGCGGGGGCGCCCTTCCGCATGCACGGGCACCGCGGGTGTCCGGGCACGCGGTCCCGGACACGGCCTGCGTCAGATGCGGACCTGGACGGCCTTCACGGCCCTGTCGTGCAGGCCGCGCGTGTCGCGGTCCCAGACGACGGCCGGGACGACCAGCACCAGCAGCAGGGTGCGCAGCGCGGCGCCGAGCGGGCTGAGCCGGCCGCCGTCCACCTGCACCACCCGCAGCCGCATGATCATCTTTCCTGGCGTGCTGCCGACGAGTCCGAGAGCGATCACACTCACCACGGCGAAGACGACAAGCGCCCAGTTGTTCGCCTGGTGGATGTCACGATGCGCGATCAGACCGTATGCGATCAGCACGCTCAGAACCCAGTCGATGAACAGTGCGGCGAGCCGCCTGCCGACCGATGCGATGGATCCGGGGCCGTCCTTGGGCAGTCCGAGCCGCTCACCGCGGTAACCGAACTCCGCACCCATCTGCTCGGCGGCCGCCCGCGGCCCCGAGAGCCACGATCCGATTACTTCCCTGTTGTCCACCCGTCCACGGTAACCCCCGTACGGCCCAGTCCCACCGGGTGGGGACCGCCCCGACAGCGTCGCGGTTAACGTCCATGAAACAAATGGGTCATGCTGGAGAAACCCCTGATCCCTATGGTCAGGGCAGTGTGCGCCACCGCACTGGCCGCACCTCGATCGCCAACCCGACCCGCGGGGCCGGGCCTAGGAGGAGTTGGATGTTCCAGAACGCCGACGACGTCAACAAGTTCATCTCGGACGAGGGCGTCAAGTTCGTCGACGTCCGATTCTGTGACCTGCCCGGTGTGATGCAGCACTTCACGGTCCCGGTCTCGTCGTTCGACCCGAGCGAGGAACTGGCCTTCGACGGCTCGTCCATCCGCGGCTTCCAGGCGATCCACGAGTCGGACATGGCGCTGCGCGCCGACCTGTCCACGGCCCGCGTCGACCCGTTCCGCAAGGACAAGACGCTCAACATCAACTTCTTCATCCACGACCCGATCACCGGCGAGCAGTACAGCCGCGACCCGCGGAACGTGGCGAAGAAGGCCGAGGCGTACCTCACCTCCACCGGCATCGCGGACACCGCGTACTTCGGTCCCGAGGCGGAGTTCTACGTCTTCGACAACGTGCGCTTCCAGACCTCCGCGAACGAGTCCTTCTACCACATCGACTCCGAGGCCGGCGCCTGGAACACCGGTGCCGTGGAGAACAACCGCGGGTACAAGGTCCGTTACAAGGGCGGTTACTTCCCCGCCCCGCCGGTCGACCACTTCGCCGACCTGCGCGCCGAGATCAGCCTCGAGCTCGAAGCGGCCGGCCTCCAGGTCGAGCGCCAGCACCACGAGGTCGGCACCGCGGGCCAGGCCGAGATCAACTACAAGTTCAACACGCTGCTGGCCGCCGCCGACGACCTGATGCTCTTCAAGTACATCGTGAAGAACGTCGCCTGGCGCAACGGCAAGACCGCGACCTTCATGCCCAAGCCGATCTTCGGTGACAACGGCTCCGGCATGCACGTCCACCAGTCGCTGTGGCAGGGCGGCACCCCGCTCTTCTACGACGAGCAGGGCTACGCGGGCCTGTCCGACACCGCCCGCTACTACATCGGCGGCATCCTCAAGCACGCCCCCTCCCTGCTGGCCTTCACCAACCCGACGGTGAACTCCTACCACCGCCTGGTCCCCGGCTTCGAGGCCCCGGTCAACCTGGTGTACTCGCAGCGCAACCGCTCCGCCGCGATGCGCATCCCGATCACCGGCTCCAACCCCAAGGCCAAGCGGGTCGAGTTCCGCGCGCCCGACCCCTCCTCGAACCCCTACCTCGCCTTCTCCGCCCTCCTGCTGGCGGGCCTCGACGGCGTCAAGAACAAGATCGAGCCGGCCGAGCCGATCGACAAGGACCTCTACGAGCTCGCCCCCGAGGAGCACGCGGGCGTCCCCCAGGTCCCCACGTCCCTCCCGGCCGTCCTCACCGCCCTGGAGAACGACAACGAGTACCTCCAGGCCGGCGGCGTCTTCACCGCGGACCTGATCGAGACCTGGATCGACTTCAAGCGCACCCAGGAGATCGCCCCGATCCAGCTCCGCCCGCACCCGCACGAGTTCGAGCTGTACTTCGACATCTAGGAAGACCCCAGGTCAGAGCGGCTTCCCGCTCCCCTGGGCCGTCTGTGGACCGTGGGCCGCATCTCTTCGCGAGGTGCGGCCCACCGTCGTCGCCAGGCGCTCCGACTCTTCATCCGGGCCAGCCATGAACGGGGTTGCCCCTCGCCACGGCGTCTCTCGGCAGCCAGGTGGAAGACAACGCCGTGAGGCCCACTCTCCCGGGGTGTCTACCGCAAGGCCGGTGCGGCACCGACAGCCCACGTCGATCTCATCGCCGTCTGCACCCGGGCCGCGCACGCGGTCGTCTGCGGAGAGTCCGCGCTGGCGCTGCACGAATTGATCGACGACATCCCGTACGCGGTCCACATCGCGGTTCCGCGCGGCACGCACCGACCGGCGATCACCTATCCACCGACCCGGACGTCCCAATACGCGGCGGACACTTTCGGCTACGCAGTCGACCGGTTCGAGGCCGCCCCGGGTGAGACCATCCCCGTCTACAGCCCCGCGCGCTCCGTCGTGGACGCCATGCGCCTCGGAGGCACCGCCAACGGGCCCCTGGCTCTCGGTGCCCTCAATCGATACCTGCACAGATACGGCCAGAGCGGCGTCGCCGGCCTCCAGGACGCCGCTCAGAGGCTCGGCGCCCTGTCCAGCATCCGACCGGCCATCGAAGCGGTGCTTGCCTGATGCCCAACCCCACACGGGACACCACCGCAGGGCGCATCTGACGTCGTTCACAGCGCGAACGGCTGGTAGGCCAAAGCCTGGTCGACGACTTCGGCCGCTGTCGGCTCCAGTCCGTCCTTGGGCCAGAAGATCAATCCACCGACGTGACCAGTCGGGCAGCCGAGCGCCTTGTCGAGTTCGTCCAGCACGCGCTCCATCTCGTCCTCGTCGTACTCGACATTCATGACGTCCTGCACCAGCGCGACCGCTGTCTCGCGCGTCATCCGCAACCGAACCCCCTTCCGGAGCAGAAGCACCCTACTCGTGCGCATGATCGGCCGGCTCCCCGCCGTCCTCCTCGGCGGGCGGCGGGGGCTCGGTCGATGGGGGGGCTCAGTCGTTCGCGGGGTCCAGGAAGCGGGTGACCGCGGCGGTCTCCTGGTCCAGGAGGGGCTGGAGGCGGGGCGGAAGGGGGGTGAAGGGGTCGATCCGCAGCGGGTTGCGGGACCAGGTGGCGACGGCCAGGCCGTCGGCGACGACCGTGGCGCGGATGACGCCGCCGCCCGGGTGGACGCGGTTCTGGTGGGGGGCGGGTACGGACAGGTCGCGGGTGCGGTGGCCGACCAGGTAGCCGTCGTAGGCGGGGAGCAGACGGACGTCCTCGGTGGCGGACGGCTCGCCCGGCTCCTGCGGCCGGCCGGCGAGCACCGTGCGGGTGCCGTGGTCGGCCAGGGCGCCGGACTGCGCCAGGTCCTTCCAGGCCGTGCGGGCCGCACCGGCCGGCAGGCCCGACCAGGCGGCGAAGTCCTGCGGGGTCGCGGGGGCGTGGGCGACCAGGTAGCGGCGGGCGAGTTCGGCGGCGGCGGCCGCCTGGTCGCCGGGCGGGGCCGCGGCGGCGGGCAGCCAGTCGTCGAGGAGAACGTACGTCGCTTCCCCGGCGCGGCGCGGGCCATGGCACAGGACGCCGGTGAGGGCAGCGTGGCGGATCAGGTGGAAAGGGGCCTGCCCCTCCGGCGGCACTCCCAGCGTGCCGAGGTGCCCGGTCAGCTCCGCACGGGTGAGCGGGCCGTGCGCCGCGAGGACCCGCCGGATCAGCCGGTCGGCGCGCTCGCGCAGCCCTTCGTCCAGGCCGAGCTGCCGGTAGCGCGGGCCGCCGGCGGCGAGGATCCGCGGGGCCAGCAGTCCCAGCAGTCCGCGGACGTCCTCGGCGAGGACGGTGTGGAGGGTGCCGCGCATGAACCAGCCGCGGACGATGCTCCGTTCGTCCTCGTAGGCCGCGAGCACCGCCCGGCGGGTCAGGTCCGCGCGCGCCCGCACCCGGATGCCCAGGTCGGCGGCGGTGGCGTCCTGGGCCTGCACGGCGACGACCCGCCGCACGACGGCCTCGGCCGTGGGCTCGCGCACGCCGCCCGCGAGGGCCTGCGCGCGGGCCCGCAGCAGCCGGACGGTGTCCTCGCCGGTCATCGGGGCGCCCGCTACGCGGTGCCGGGCAGCAGCGGGCGCATGAAGGTGCGCTCGTAGCGCAGGACGCAGCCGCTCTCGTCCCTGATGCGGTCCGCCTCGATGAAGTCGGGGTCGCGGCCGAACAGGGTCCTGTACTGCTCGTAGGCGGCGAGGCTGGGGAAGCTGAACAGCGCCAGCGCCTTGTCGCTCGCGCCCTCCGACGGCAGGAAGTACCCGTGGTGGGTACCGCCGTGCCGGTCGACCAGCTCCATCCAGCGGCGCCCGAAGCGCTCGAACGCCTCGGTCTTGGCCGGATCGATCACGTACTCGACCACACAGGTAATCACCCTCACCAGGTTAGGGCCGGACGGGCCCCGGGCGGTCCGCCGGGGCTGGGGCCGTGCCGGGGCGCTGACCTGCGCCGACGTATTGCGGTGAAAAGGGGCAGACTGGGGGGATGCCGGAGTTGCCTGAGGTCGAGTCGTTGGGGCGGTTC
Source organism: Streptomyces sp. NPDC049040 (assembly GCF_043197715.1). Taxonomy (NCBI): domain Bacteria; kingdom Bacillati; phylum Actinomycetota; class Actinomycetes; order Kitasatosporales; family Streptomycetaceae; genus Streptomyces; species Streptomyces sp. NPDC049040. Next base: position 780,026 of record NZ_JBICTO010000002.1, on the reverse strand, counting down.
CTCGCCGAGCGGGTGAGCGGGGGGACCGTGGAGCGGGTGTATCCGCTGGCCTTCCACGCTTTGAAGACGTACGACCCGGCGGTCTCGGCCCTGGAGGGGCGGACCTTCGGCGGGGTCGGGCGGTACGGGAAGTTCCTGGCGCTGGAAGCGGACGGGCTGTATCTGGTGATGCACCTGGCCAGGGCCGGGTGGGTGCGGTGGAACGACGAGCTGCCCGCGGCGCCGCCGAAGGGCGGGAAGGGGCCGCTGGCGCTGCGGGTGCGGCTCGCGGGCGGGGCCGGGTTCGATGTGACGGAGGCCGGGACGCAGAAGCACCTGGCCGTCTACGTCGTACGGGACCCGCAGGAGGTGCCGGGGATCGCGCGGCTCGGGCCCGACCCGCTGGACGAGGCCTTCACGCCTGAGGTCTTCGCGGGCCTGCTGGAGGGCGAGCGGCGGCAGATCAAGGGGGTGCTGCGGGACCAGAGCGTGATCGCGGGCATCGGCAACGCGTACTCCGACGAGATCCTGCACGCGGCGAGGATGTCGCCCTTCAAGCTGGCCGCGACGCTGACGCCGGACGAGGTGGCGCGGCTGTACGAGGTGATCGGTACGACGCTTGCCGAGGCCGTCGAGCGGTCCCGGGGGCTGCCGCTGCGCGATCTGAAGGCGGAGAAGAAGAGCGGGCTGCGGGTGCACGGGCGCAAGGGGGAGGCGTGCCCGGTGTGCGGGGACACCGTGCGCGAGGTGTCCTACCGGGACTCGTCGCTCCAGTACTGCCCCACCTGCCAGACCGGCGGCAAGCCGTTGGCCGACCGCCGGATGTCCCGGCTGCTGAAGTAGCGGCCGCCGGGCGGGCGGCCGGCCTTGCGGCCGCCGGCCCTGCGGGTGCCGAGGCTGCGCTCAGCGGGCGTCGACGTGGTCGCGCCAGGAGTGCGCCGGCTGGTAGCCGAGCACTTCGCGGGCCCTGTCGATGCTCAGCAGCGTCTCGTGGGTGCCGATGTCGCGGGTGAGGGCGACCCCGGGGAAGACCTCGGCGAGCAGGTCGGCCGAGGGGCGGTTCATGATGGTGTCGGCTGCGGCGATGACGAAGCTCTGGGCGCCGGTGACGGGCGCGGTGAGTGCCCGGCGGCAGGCAGCGGCGGCGTCGCGGGCGTCGACGTAGCCCCACAGGTTCCACCGCCGGGACCTGGCGTCGTCCCAGTAGCCGGGCACGTGGCAGTAGTCGTCCTCGACGTGCACGTTGGACAGCCGCAGCGCGACGAAGGGGATGCCGGACCACTCGGCGATGTGCCCCGCGGTGGTCTCGCCCGCGACCTTGGACAGGGCGTAGGTGGAGGTGGGGTACGGGTAGTGGCCCTCGTCCACCGGGGCGTAGCGCGGCGGGACGTCGAAAGGCAGGCCGAGGGTGGTCTCGCTGGACGCCCAGACCACCCGGGAGAGCTTGTGCTGCGCGGCGGCGAGGAAGACGTTGTCGTTCATCGCGGTGTTGGTGGTCAGGGTGTGCGCGGCGGGGGCGAGGCCAGGGGCCGGGATGTTGGCCAGGTGGATCACCGCGTCGGCGCCGGCCAGTGCGTCGACGGCCTGCCCGTAGTCGGTGAGGTCGGCCCGCATCAGGGGCGTGCCGAGCGCGTCGAACTCGGCGCGTGCGGCGGGGCTGACGGCGATGTCGACGGCGAGGACGTCGATGCCGTGCTCCAGCAGGTCGGTGACGACGACACGGCCGGTCTTCCCGGTCGCGCCGGTGACGGCGACGGTTGTCATGGTGCGTACTCCCGAGGGTGGCGTCAGAAGGGCGGCGGCGAGGGGGGCGGCGGGAAAGGGGAGAGGAGAGCCGGGGGGAGGACTCAGACGCGGTCGATGTGCACGCTGGTGGACTTGACCCGGGCGACGGCCTCCGCGCCGACCTCGAGCCCGAGCTCCTCGACGGCCTCGCGGGTGACCAGGGACACCAGGCGGTGCGGGCCTGCCTGGATCTCGACCTGGGCGGCGACGTCGCCGAGTTTGACCGCGGTCACGATGCCGGGGAAGGCGTTGCGTACCGAGGTGGAGGAGGACTCGCCGTCGTCGTTGTCGGCGATCTCGACGGAGAAGGCGGCGAGGTCGCGGCCGTCGATCAGCCGGCGGCCCGCCTCGTCGCGGTGGGTGGCGACCCGGCCGGCGTCGGCCCAGCGGCGCGCGGTGTCCGGGCTTACGCCGAGAAGGCGGGCGGCCTGCCCGATGGTGTACGACTGCATGTGCCCAGCCTAGAGCGGTGATCGGCGGGTCGCGGCGGCGGCCCGTACCGGCGAAAGCCTCGGCGTTCCGGGGCAGGTGGGGGCAGACTTGCCGCATGACGTCGAAGCCGCTGAGCAAGGGTGCCAATACGCCGGTCACCGCGTCCGCCGTACGCGTGGTGCTGACCTGGGCCGCGGGGCCGCCCGGGGGAACGGATCCGGACGCGTCCGCGCTGCTGCTGACCCGGGAGGGGAAGGTGCGCGGCGACGACGACTTCGTGTTCTACAACCAGCCGCGGCACCGGTCGGGCGCGGTACGCCACATGGGCAAGCAGGGCGGCGGCGGCACCGTCACCGACGCGGTCGAGGTGGACCTCGCGGGCCTGGAGCCGGTGATCGACCGGGTGGTGCTCGCGGCGTCGGTGGACACCGGGACCTTCGGTGCGCTGTCCGGCCTCGGGCTGCGGCTGGTGGACGCCGGGTCGGGCACGGAGCTGGCGCACTTCGACTTCGTGGCCGCCACCGAGACCGCCCTGGTCGGCGGTGAGCTCTACCGTCGCGACGGCGGCTGGCGCTTCCGGGCGATCGGGCAGGGGTACGCGGCGGGCCTTGCGGGGCTCGCGACCGACTTCGGGATCACCGTGGACGAGGACAACACGGCCGCGCACACCCCCGCCGCGCCGCGGCCCGCCGCTCCCCCGCCGGCGCCGCCTGCCTACACGCGGCCCGCCCCCACGCCGCCGCCCGGCCCGCCGGCGTACCCGCCGCCGCCGCCTTCGGCCTACCCGGCGCCGAACGCCTACCCCGCCCCCGCCCCGACGGGGCCGGCGGCACCGCTGCCGCCGCCGCCCGCGTACGGCGCGGGCCACCAGAACGCCTACCCCGCGCCCACGCCGCCGGCCGGTGCGCCGCGGCTGGTCAAGGGCGAGGAGGACCTGCCCATCGACATGCGCAAGCGGCTGTCGCTGCGCAAGGAGCAGGTCGCGGTGAGCCTGCGCAAGCACGGCGCCGAGGGTGCGAGGGCGCGGATCGTGCTGGTGCTCGACGCCTCGGGGTCGATGGCGAAGCTCTACGGGGGCGGGGTGGTCGCCGGGGTGGTGGAGCGGATGGCGGCGGTCGCCGCGCAGCTCACCTCCGACGGTGCCATGCAGGCCTGGACGTTCGCGAGCAACCCGGCCCGGCTGCCGGAGCTGAGGCTGGGCGATCTGCCGGGCTGGATCGCCCTGCACGTCAGGATCGGCGAACTGGTGCTCTTCGGGCGCCGCAAGAAGCAGCCGCGGGGGCTGCAGCCGGGCCAGGTCGACATGCGTGCGGTCGGCATCCAGAACGAGGAGCAGAAGGTCATCGCGCAGGTGCGGGAGTTCGTCCGCAACGTCCCGTCGCAGGAGCCGACCTTCGTGCTGTTCTTCTCCGACGGCGGGGTGCACCGCAACGCGGAGATCGAGCAGCAGTTGCGGGCGGCGGTGGAGGAGCCGATCTTCTGGCAGTTCGTGGGCCTGGGCCACGCGAACTACGGCATCCTCGAACGGTTCGACACGATGGGCGGGCGGCGGGTGGACAACGTCGGCTTCTTCGCCGTGGACGACATCGCCACGTTGTCGGACGCCGAGCTCTACGACCGGATCCTCACCGAGTTCCCGTCCTGGCTGAAGGCCGCGCGGGAGGCGGGCATCCTGCGCTGACGGGCGCGGCGGGCCGGGAGGCCGGCGGCGGTACGACCGGGGGATGGCGTCTCCGCCGTACCGCCGCCGTGCTTCCCGGGGTGCCGGTCAGGCGTTGAAGACGTGCACTCCGGAGGCCTGGCCCGCGGGCCAGCCGGTGTTGGCGGTGAAGACCAGCCGGATGTGGCGGGCGGTGGCGGCGCTGGGCAGGACGAGCGTCGTGGTGTTGCCCGTGGCGGGGTCGAAGGTGCGGGCGGCGGCGGCCAGCAGGGTGCTGAAGGAGGCGCCGTCGGTGCTGCCCTGGACCGCGATGGTCTGGCTGCGGGTGGCCCATGCGGCGGACGGCGGCAGGTCGACGACGACCCGCTTGACGGTGGTGGCGCCGCCCAGGTCGACCTGGATCCACTGCGGGAAGGCGTTGTTGGCGCTCTCCCAGTAGCTGTTCTGGTCGCCGTCGACGGCGTTGCCCGAGCCGTAGACCTGGGTGTGGCTGCTCTCCGAGGTCGGCTTGTGCAGCGCCAGGTCGGTGCCTGCCGAGGTGCCGTCGGTGGTGACGGTGACCTGGTTGGACGGCTGGGAGGTGCCGCCTGCCGCGTCGAACGCGACGACGTCGAAGGTGTGGGTGCTGGCGGGGGCCAGTCCTGTGACGGTGAAGGCGGTGCCCGAGGTGCTGCCGACCTGGGTGCTGGTGCCGCCGCTGACCTCGAGCACGCGGTAGCCGGTGACGGCGACGTTGTCGGTGGCGGCGGTCCAGGCGAGGGCGACGGTGGTGTCGGTGTGCCCGGTGGCGTGCAGCGAGCCGGGCGCGGTCGGCGGGGTGGTGTCGCCGCCTCCCCCGAGTACGGGTTTGGTGGGGCGGGTGGGGGTGAGGGCGATCTGGCCTTTGAGCATGCGGCCGCCGTCGCCGGTGAGGCGGAGGTAGTAGTCGGAGGAGCAGGCGGTGCCGTCTTCGTCGAGGGCGAGGAAGCCGGAGTTGGTGGGGACGAAGGCTTGGGATTCGGCGGTCTTGGCGATCTGGTTGCCTTCGTTGTACTCGTCGAACATGGAGATGTAGATGCCTTGGACGCCGGCGCGGCACATGTTGTAGAACTGCCGCCACATGAAGTCGCCGTGGGCGCGCTGGCGTCCGGTGACCGAGCCGGGCAGGACGCAGGGCTGGTAGTCGATGCCGTGGGCGGCGCATTCGGCCATGTCGGGCACGGTGGCCACGTTGTAGAAGTTGTCGGCGTCGGCGGTGTTGCCGATGCGGCCGACCATCCAGGGGCTGAGCATGTGGAAGCCGTGGTAGACGTCGGAGAAGCCGGGGCGGGAGTCGCGGTCGCCGGTGCGCCACCAGGTGGGCACGCCGCCGATGACGTAGCAGCCCTGTGCCTTGAACCAGTTCAGGACGTCCAGGCAGGCGGCGGGGGTGAAGGGGCGCTGGTTGTCGGCGAAGCCGAAGCCCCAGATGCACACCACCGGCTTGCCGTTCTGTGTGGCGTAGGCGGGTGAGGCGGTGTACGCCTTCATCTTGTTGGTCCAGTCGGTCTTGATGTCGGACTGCATGGTCGTCCAGTCCGAGACGTCGTACATGATGTAGAACTTCCGGCCGTGGGCTTCTGCGGCGGTGCGGACCTTGGCGGTCATCGCGTCGCGGGTGGGGCCCTCGCCGCCGGTGGGGTTGAAGCGCTGCAGGGCGGCGGTGTCGATGTTGTTCTGCTGCATCCACAGGAACTGCGTGTCGACGGTCTGCTGGTCGTAGGACGAGAACAGCGTCGCGGGCTGCCCGTTGCCCAGCGCGGCGTATCCGGTGGGGTAGGTCCTCGTGTACTCGCGCACATCCGGCCACGCCACGATCGTGGTGTTCGACGGCGAGGGGGCCTGGCCGGCGTTGGCACTCCAGTGCCACCACGCATTGATGGGCGCACCGTCACCGATGCACGCAAACCACCCCTGATACCCGACCGTGATCTTGCCCACAACGTCGCCCGGCGGACTCGCCGCAGCGGCACCTCCGGCCAGCGCTGTCTGCGCCGCTCCCACGGTTCCCACGGCAGTCGATGCAAGCGCTGCCTGCAGCAGCGCCCGGCGTGTGACACCCATCTGGACTCCTCCGATCGGCTGTCAACTCCCGCCGTCACACGGCCGATCGGTCTACGGCAGCGGACCGGAAGTCTGGTGCGGGGATCGTAACGACGGGGTTACCCCTTCGCAATAGATCGCGCATCAGGCGAAATATTTGACAGAAGTCACGCAAGAAGCACTCATGCCCTCATGACAGCCTGGCCTGCGGAAAAACCTCCCTCTGCCAAGTCGGTACGAAAATCTTAGGAGAATGAAATATTCCGCTCATACGGTCTGGTGCATGACGCATGTTTCAGGACCACCGGGCGGCGAGCGCGGCACATCACGCTCCCGTTCCCACCGGCGGCGGCGAAAACCGCCCTGGTGGAAGCGCCCGGCGGTCGTGTCGGCGGCTGTACTGGCCACGATCGGGCTGATCACGCTGGCGATAGTCAGCCGGTCGCCCTCGGCCAAGGCCAGGACCGACTCCTCCGCGACCGGCGACGCCAAGGGCCAGGACGCGGCCGGCGGCACTCCCCCGGCAAGCACCACCGAGGCCACCACCGCTCCCCCGTCCACCAGCGCTCCGACCACCCCGTCGAAACCACCGACGAAGTCCGCCGCCGACGCCTCCTCCGACCTCGCCACCGCGATCAAGGCGCTGTCGGCCGGCAGCAAGGGCCGGCTGTCGGTGGCTGTGACCGACCTGAACGACGCCCACACCGCGGCGTCGTACGCGGACGGCTCCGGCACCTACGACACCGCGAGCATCGTCAAGGTCGACATCCTGGCCACGCTGCTGCTGCGGCACCAGAAGGCGGGCACGACGATGACCTCGACCGAGCGGTCGCAGGCCACCGTGATGATCCAGCAGAGCGACAACAACGCGGCGACCGCACTGTGGAACGCGATCAACCGCAAGACCGGGCTCGACGCGGCCAACAGCGCCTTCGGCCTGCACCACACCGAGGGCGGCTCCGCGGACCTGTGGGGGCTCACCCAGACCACCACGGCCGACCAGCTCGCACTGCTGCGGAACGTGTTCAGCAGTGACTCGGCGCTGTCGTCGGCGTCCCGCGAATACATCAAGGGCCTGATGCACACGGTCACCAAGGGCCAGCAGTGGGGCGTGTCCGCGGCGGACGAGGACGCCAGCGGCTTCGCGCTGAAGAACGGCTGGCTGCAGCGCACCGCCACCGGCCTGTGGGACATCAACAGCATCGGCGAGGTCGACTACAAGGGCCACACGCTGCTGGTCTGCGTGCTGTCCTCGGGCAACCACTCGGAGAAGTCGGGCATCGACAAGGTCGAGGCCGCCGCCGCGGCGGCGGCCAAGGCCCTGCTGTCCTGAGGCCCGCCACCCCGGGGCACCGCCCCGGGGTCACCGCCCCGTAGGACCCTCAGCCGGCGACGTCGATCAGGACCTTGCCGATCGCGGCCTGCTGCACCGCGTCGTGGGCCTCGCCCGTGCGGGACAGCGGGAAGCGGTGCAGCGGAAGGCCCGCCGCCTCGCCCACCCGGATCGCACCGTCCGCGACCGCCGCGGTCACCGCCGCCACCGCCTCGTCCTTCGCCGCCGCGGGGACCGTGTAGACCAGCACGCCCTGCCAGCGCAGGTTGGCGAACATCGAGGGCCGCGCGGGCACCGCGAAGGTCTCCGAGTCGTCGGCGTAGAAGGCCACGACGGCGTCCGGCGCGGCCACCGCCCGGTCCAGGGCCGCGTTCGCCGCCGGGGCGACCTCCACCACGATGTGCACACCGTCCGGGGCGATCCGGCGGATCTCGGCCGCCGCGTCCTGGGCGCGGTAGTCGACCACGTGCTGGGCGCCCGCCGCCCTGGCCAGCTCGCCCTTCGCGGGGCCGCTGACCGTGGTCACCACGGTGGCGCCCGCCCAGCGCGCCAGCTGGATCGCCGCGTTGCCGACCGCGCCCGCCCCGCCCGCGACCAGCACCGTACGGCCGGCCAGCGCGCCGGGCGCCAGGCGGGTGGGGCCGCCGTCCGCGACGGTCAGCGTGCGGTGGGCGGTCAGCGCCGGGATGCCCAGGCTCGCACCGAGGTCGAACGACGCGTGCTCGGGCAGCGGCACCGCCTGCCGGGACGGCAGCGTCAGGTACTCCTGCGCGGTGCCGTCCGCGCGGGCCCACGCGGCCTCCCACAGCCACACCCGCTCGCCGATCCTGGCCTCGGGGACGCCGGGACCGACCGCGTCGATCACGCCTGAGCCGTCCTGGTTCGGCACCTGCTCGCCCTGCGGGGCGGTGCCCTCCCGGGCCTTCCAGTCGGTCGGGTTCACCCCCGACACCTTCACCGCGACACGGACTTCGCCCTCTCCCGGGGTGGGGACCGGCCGGTCGGTCAGCGCCATCACGTCGGCGGCGCCGCTGGTCTTGTATGTGATCGCCTTCATGAGCGCTACAAGCTACCCGCAGCCGGCTTTCTTCCCGGAATCCGCTGCTCCGTTCGGTGTGCCGCGGGCGAAACGGGTCGACGCGGGACGGGGTACGGGGTGAGGCTGGGACGGCCGCCGGGTCTCCGGCGGCACCGGATCATACGGGGAGTGGTCGTGACCGATCAGCACGAGGGGACCTTCTACGACGCCGTCGGCGGCGAGCCGGCGCTGCGGCGGCTGGTCGAGGCCTTCTACCGGCAGGTCCTGGTGGACCCGCTGCTCGAGCCGGTGTTCGCGCACTTCACCCCGACGCACATCGACCACGTCGTGGTGTGGCTGTCGGAGGTCTTCGGCGGGCCCGCGGTCTACACCGAGCGCCTGGGCGGCCACCAGGCGCTGCTGACCAGCCACCTGAATCTGCACATCACCGAGGAGCAGCGGGCCCGGTGGGCCGAGGTGATGATCGGCACGGCGGCGAAGGAGCTGCCGCCGGACGAGCTCTTGCAGCGCCGGTTCGCCGAGTACATCGAGTGGGGCACCAGGATCGCCGCGTCGGTCTCCCGCCCCGGCACCAAGCTCGGCGACCCCGGCCCGGTCCCGCACTGGGGCTGGGACGGCCTGGCCTGACCACCCCGGACTCGGTCGCGCGGTCTTCGGGGGCGGCGGCCGCGGGCTCAGGACACCAGGGGTTCGGGGAGCGCGGCGCGGTCCGCCCGGGGCGCGACGGCGGGCGACCGGGGGACGTACGCGCCGGAGGAGCCGCCGTGGCCGCGGTGGACCAGCAGGCCGCGTACCGGGTCAGGCACCGCGTCGAGCGTGGCCTGCGTGCCGGGCAGGGCGAGCCACGCGTCCCACGCGGCCTCCTCGGTGAAGGCCACTTCGAGCACGACGCCCCACGAGAACCCGAACCACCGCCAGGACGAGGCGCCGTTCGTGATGAGTGATTCGGTGAGCGTCTGCGCGTACGCCTCGCGCCATCCGGTCGCGGTGTGCACCGCGCCGTCCTCGCCGTCCATGACCTCGATCGACCACCAGTCCTGAACCCTCATGTTTCGACGATAGACACCTGCCGCCGGGTCCGGAAGGGTCCGGCGGCAACCGGACGAAAAGGATCTATCTCACCCCAGCAACGCCTCGGCCGCGGCGAGGATTTCGGTGACCCGCAGCCCGAAACGGGCGTCGCACGGGTGCGGTTCGCCCGTGGCGAGCACGTCGACGGCGCGCGCGAGCGCCTCCGTCGCGGGCACCGCGAGGTCGTCGGGGCAGGACACGACCCCCTGGGTACCGCGGAATTCGACGGCCACCCCGGCCGCGGCAGGGGGCGCGGTGAGGGTGAGCACGGCGGTGCTCGACGCACCGCTCGCGTGGCGCAGCGCGAGGTGCACCGTGTCGGCAGGACCGCGGGAAGCCGAGACCGCCTCGACGTCGCCGAGCACCGGCAGCAGCACGGACAGGGCGTGCGGGCCGACGTCCCACAGCCCGCCCTTCTCGCGCCGCCAGGGCGAGTCGGCGAACGGGCTCCCCTCGCCGCCGAAGACGTCGCCGTACCAGTCGGCGCGGCCGGTGTACCAGCCGCCGGCGGCGGCCTGCCGGTCGATCCAGCCGGCGACGCCCGCGTCGAAGCGCAGGGTGAAGAAGACCACGGAGCGCACCCCGGCCTGCTCGACCGCCTCGACGACCTCGCGGGCCGCCTCGACGGTGGCCGCCAGCGGTTTGTCGAGCAGCAGGTGCCGCCCGGCGCGGGCCGCGCGGACCGCGAGCGGCGCCTGCACGGCGGGCGGCAGGGCGAAGGCCACCGCGTCGACGTCGGCGATCAGCGCGTCCGCGTCCTCGTGGGCGCGGGTCCCGAACATCCGGGCGACCTCGCCTGCGGCCTCGGGCCTGCGGCCCCACACCCCGGCGAACTCGACGGCCGGGTGCGCGGCCAGCGCGGGGCCGTACGCGAGCCGCGCCCACGGTCCTGTGCCGAGCAGTCCGACCCGCAGCGTTGTCATGACGCGGTCTGCGGCTCTTGGTGGCCCACGTAGGCGTCGCGGTCCAGGTCGCGGAGGTCGACGGAGAACTGCACCGCCAGGTGCGGGGTGGGAGCGGTGTGTTCGCGCAGCGCGGCGAGCACGGCCTCGGTGAGGGCCCGCTTGGTCTGCGGGGTGCGTCCCGACAGCAGGGACATCTCGACGTGGACCATGGCGTGGTGGGGCGCGCCGTCGTCGATGAAGAGGTCGTCATGGCGTACGAAACGGGTCTTGCAACCGCCCGCGCGGCCCCCCGCGACGGTGACCAGGGCCTCGTGCAGGGCCTTGCAGAAAGCGGGCCGGTCGAGGGATTCTGCGAGCGATCCGGAGTATTCCACGGTGGTATGCGGCATGGCTCGGACCCTATCCCGGCGGGTTCGGGCGGCGGCAGGCGTCTCACGTCGCAGGTCGGCGGGCCCCCGCACCTCGGTTACATCCCGTTAACACAGGGGCAACGCTCGGGAAAACCGTCCTTGCGACGCTGCCTTCGGACCGATCAGCGCAGCTCGGCCGCTCCCGCGCTCACGTTCGTTAAGGATGGCGTCACCGTGACCTACAAGGCTGAGTACATCTGGATAGACGGCACCTCGCCCACTGCGAAGCTCCGGTCCAAGACGCGGATCCTTGCCGACGGCGCCGAGCTTCCGATCTGGGGCTTCGACGGCTCGAGCACCAACCAGGCCGAAGGCCACGCCTCGGACCGGGTACTCAAGCCGGTCGCGTCGTTCCCCGACCCGATCCGCGGTGGCGACGACGTGCTGGTGATGTGCGAGGTCTTCAACATCGACGGCACCCCGCACGAGTCCAACACCCGCGCCGCGCTGCGCGAGATCGCCGAGAAGTTCGCGGACCAGGAGTCGCTGTTCGGCATCGAGCAGGAGTACACCTTCTTCCAGGGCTCGCGCCCGCTGGGCTTCCCTGAGAACGGCTTCCCCGCCCCGCAGGGCGGCTACTACTGCGGTGTCGGCGCCGACGAGATCTTCGGCCGCCCCGTCGTGGAGAAGCACCTGGAGAACTGCCTGGCCGCCGGTATCGGCATCTCCGGCATCAACGCCGAGGTCATGCCCGGCCAGTGGGAGTTCCAGGTCGGCCCGCTCAGCCCGCTCGAGGTCTCCGACCACCTGTGGGTCGCCCGCTGGCTGCTCTACCGCACCGCGGAGGACTTCGGCATCTCCGCGACGCTCGACCCCAAGCCCGCCAAGGGCGACTGGAACGGCGCCGGGGCGCACACCAACTTCTCCACCAAGGCGATGCGCGAGAACTACGCGGCGATCATCGAGGCCGCCGAGTCGCTCGGCCGCGACGACAAGCCGCTGGAGCACATCAAGAACTACGGCGCGGGCGTCGAGGGCCGGCTCACCGGCGCGCACGAGACCGCCCCGTGGAACGAGTACAGCTACGGCGTCTCGAACCGCGGCGCCTCCGTGCGCATCCCGTGGCAGGTCGAGGTGGACCAGAAGGGTTACATCGAGGACCGCAGGCCGAACGCCAACGTCGACCCGTACGTCGTGACCCGGCTGATCGTGGACACCTGCGGCAGCGCGCTGGAGAAGGCCGGCCTGGTCTGATCCGCATCCCGCACGGCAACCGCCTCCCCGCGGTCGCGAAAGGGCGCCCGTCACCCGGACGGGCGCCCTTCGCCGTGCCGGGACACACGCGCGGGTGACCATCACCGGTGTGAGTCGTTTGACGCAGAGTGAAGAGCCGACCGTCACGCGCGCTGTCCGCGTCCGCGAAGAAGGCCGCCGGGCACATCCCGGTGGCGGAGGCCGAGGCGGCACTGGTCGAGCATTATCCGAGGCTGGTGCGGCTGGCCTACCTGGCGCTGCCCGCCACGACGGGGCGGCACCGCAGGGTGCTCATCGCGCACCGGCTCGCCCAGCGGTCACTGCGTGTCGCCCTCACCTCGTCGGGCGGCGAAGGGGTGTACGCGCTGCTGCGCCGCGAGGTGCTACGCGGGGCCTTGGCGCATGGCAGGCAGTCGGGGTGGGCGCGCGGCGTGCTGGCCGGCGCCGCGCTGCCGCAGGTGGTGGGCCTGCGGCTGCACCCGCAGGCCGGCGGCAGCGACGAACTCGCCCTGGACCGGGCGCTGGCCGCGCTGCCGCCCGCGGCGCGGGCGGCCTACGCCCTGCTCGGCGTGGAGGACCTGGACGAGCACGCGGCCAGGGAGATCCTGGCGGCGGCCGGCGCCACCGACGCGGTGGGCGCGGTGATGGCCGCGGCGGCCGTCGACAACGACCACCGGCTGCTGGCGGCGGGCGAGTTCGACCCGTGCACGGTCCAGGTGCGGCCCACCGATCTGCTGCGGCGGCGGCAGCGCGCCAGGGCCGGGCTCGTCGCGATGGGGGCGGTCCTCGTCTGCGCGGCGCTGCTGGTGGTGTCCACCCGCGGTGGTTCGCCGGAACCGTACGACTCCGCGGGGTCGCCGGGCGCGGACGCGGACGCCGCGCGGGCGCTGGACCCGGCGGCGGTCATCCGGATCGGGCCGCGGGCCTGGACCGCCACGTCCCGGCTCGACTTCACCGCGTGGCCGGCCCGGGGCGACCGGGCCTCGGACAGCGCGCTGCTGCGCAGGGCGCTCGCGGTGTGGGCGCGCCCGGCGGCGTCCGTGAAGGTCGCCGCGACCCCCGGCACCCCACGGACCGCGCCGTCGCAGCCGCCGCAGCTCCTCTACGCGGGCGACGTCGACAGCGCCACGGTGGTGCTCTTCTACGACGGGCTGCGGCTGGTCCGCTACGCCCAGGCCCGCAGCGGCGGCGGGGACGCCGCGCTGGACTTCGCGCAGGTGTCGGGCGCCGACCTCACCACGGCCGCTGCGGTCGTCGTCGACCGGGTCGACGGCAACACCCGCTTCCTGACCGCCCCCTGGGTCAGCGCCGCCGACACCCGCGACCTGCTGCGGCCCGACCGGCCCGCCACCGCCCTGCACAGGGCCGCGGACGGCACCACCGACCCGGTGCGCATGCCCGGCGCCGGGGTGGCGGCCGGTGCCTGCGGTACGACCTGGCCGGCGCTGCAACTGCGGTCCTCCGCCGCGATCGTGGAGCGGCACTCCTTTCTGCTCACCGACCTCGGCGACCTCAGCCCGGTGCATCTGACCTTCACCCCGCCACCCGTCGCGGGCGTCGCGGCCCGCTCCCCGCGCGAGGCCACAGGGCCGCAGGCACTGGCCGGCTGGGCGCACGGCGCCTGCCGGCTCGGCGAGCTGCGCGGCCGGGGGGTGCGGTCCGTCAACGACTGGGAGTTCGCCAGCACGGTGCTGCCCGACGGCGCCGGGTCGGCGGTGTGGGCCTGCGACCGGGCGGACACCTGGCGCGGGCCCGGCCGCGCGACGGTCAGGTTCGTGCCGCCGGGCGCCGCGGCCGCGGCGCCCGGCACTCCCGCAGGACAGCAGAGCGACGGCAGCGCGTGCGGCCGCTTCGGGCGGAACGTCATGGCCGGGGTGATGTGGCAGTCCCCGGCCGGCCGCTGGTACGTGCTCGCCGCGGGGAGCCGGGACGTCGTCTCGCTCACCGCCACGGACGGCGTCACCGCGGGTGCGTCGGGGCGCTTCCTGGCGGTGCCGGCCCCGCGCGGCACCCGCGCCACGCTTTCCGCCCGCACCGCCACGGGCCTGGTCCTCCATCCGCTGGCCGATTCCTGAGCGCCCCTGCCCGGTGCCCCTGGTGCCCGTCCCCGGCGGTCGGCCTTCCCCGCCGCCGCGGACGCCCGCATGGCCGGGCCCTCGGGGAGAACCCCCGGGGGCCCGGCTGTGCGCCCCGGGTCAGGGGGTGCGGGTGAAGACGGCCACCGTGCGGGCCGGGACCGAGAAGGTGCCGGTCGACACGGCGTAGGCCGCGTGCTTGACCACCGGGTCGGACCCGGCGGCCTGCACCGGGTGCAGGGCGTAGCGGGTACCGGCCAGGGACGCGACGCTCTGGTCCTGCGCCTGCGGGGTGGCGTTGAAGACCACCACCAGGTCGCCCGCGGTCATGGTGATGACGCCCGGGGTCTCGGCGGACCCGGACAGCGGGAAGGCCAGATCGTGCTGCACCTGGCCTGCGGTGGCCAGGTGGAAGGCCGGCTCGCTCGTGCGGATCCGCAGCAGGTCCTGGTAGGCGGCGGACGCGCCGTCGATCTCGGCGCACGAGGGGACCGCGGCCGGGTCGGTCAGCAGGGGCGTGGCGTAGGGCCACTTGTCCTGGTTGTCGGCCGCGGGCGGCAGGCCCCGGCCGATGCCGTTGCCCTGCCGGCACGACCAGTGGATGGCGTTGAACCAGTCGCCCGAGTCGAAGGAATTGCGGTCGAGCGACTTGGAGCGCAGCAGGTCGGAGCCCGCCTGGGCGAGCGCGGGGCCCTGCGAGAGCGCCGCGGTGGCCTCGGCGATGACCTGCATCCTGGCCCGGTCGGCGGCCGGCGTGCCGGCCGGGAGCTTGTAGGTCAGCGCGTCGTAGAGCGACTCGTTGTCGTGCGCGTCGGCGTACGCGAGCGCGTCACCGGGTGCGTCGGCGTATCCGGCGGGCGCGCCGTTGTAGTCGATCTCGGCGCCGGTGACCTGCTTGCCGGCCGAGTCGGTGAAGGCGAACTGCCGCAGGTTTCCGGTGAGTCCGACCTTGATGAGGTCCTGGTAGTGCAGCAGCCTGGCCTTCTGCTCGGCCGGGGTGCCGTTGGCGGTGGAGGAGTTGGGGTCGGTGTAGAGGCCGGAGGCGAAGCCCTGGATGCCGGGGTCGGCGTCGAAGGGGCTGCCGCCGCGTACGGCGTCCCGCGACCTGTCGGAGAAGGTGGCGATGCCGGTGCCCGCCATGTTGGCCTGGGTGGCCTGGACGAAGCGCGCGTCGTCGGCGGCCTCGCCGAAGTTCCAGCCCTCGCCGTAGAGGATGATCTTCTTGCCGTCGACTCCGTCCTTGGCGACGGTGAGCGCGTCCAGGGCCTTGCGGACGGCGAGGATGTTCGCCTTCGGGTGGTGGCCCATGAGGTCGAAGCGGAAGCCGTCGACCTTGTACTCCTTGGCCCAGGTGACGATCGAGTCCACGACGAGCTTGCCCATCATGGCGTTCTCCGGCGCGGTGCCCGAGCAGCAGGTGGAGGTGGCGACCGAGCCGTCGGCCATCAGGCGCTGGTAGTAGCCGGGCACGATCTTGTCGAGTACGGAGGTGTCGGCCTGGCCCGCGGCGGAGGTGTGGTTGTAGACCACGTCCATCACCACCCGCAGCCCGGCGCTGTTGAGCCCCTGCACCATCTGCCGGAATTCCACCGTCCGCCCGGTGCCGTCCGGGTCCTTGGCGTAGGAGCCTTCGGGCACCGTGAAGTGGTAGGGGTCGTAGCCCCAGTTGTACGCGTCGGTGGCCTGCTGCGCGGTGACGCAGGCCTGCTGCTTGTCACTTGACGGACCGTAGGCGGCCAGGTCGCAGGCCGGGGCGGTCTGGTCGGCGGCCCGCTCGGGCACGGTCGCGAAGTCGAACACCGGCAGCAGGTGGACGTAGTTGACGCCCGCCCTGGCCAGGTCCCGCAGATGGGTCATGCCGGCCGAGGAGGTGTCGGTGAAGGCGGCGTACTTGCCGCGGTCGGCGGCCGGGACCGTGGTGTCGGCGACGGAGAAGTCGCGGACGTGCAGTTCCTGGATCTCCGCCTGGCTCATCGGCACGGCGGCCGGCTTGCGCTGCCGCGCCCACCCCTTGGGGGCGAGTGCCGGGTCGTCCAGGTTCACCAGCAGGCTCTGCCCGGAGTCGGCGGTGAGGGCCACGGAGTAGGGGTCGGTGACCTTGTTGACGACGAGCCGCTGCACGCCGGGCGCCCAGACGGTCACGTCGTAGCGGTACGGCTCACCGGTCCACGAGGGGGTGCCGGTGACCGACCAGACGCCGCTTGCCTGGTCCTCCTTCATCGGGACGGTGCGGCCGCCGATCTCCACCGCGACGCTGTGGGCGGTCGGCGCCCACACCGACAGGCTGGGCTTGCCGTGGCTGAACACCGGGCCGAGCACGGCCTTTTGTGCGGCGCCTGAGTAGAGGTCGTCCAGGATGCCCTGGGTCTGCACCCCGGTGGCCGCCAGCAGGGCTCCGCTGGCCGCCCGCTGGGTGGCGATGAGCTGCCCGCGCAGGGCGTCGCGCACCCGGCCGCGGTCGCGCGGGTCGACGGTGAAGGCCGAATAGCCCTTCAGCTGGGGGAATCGGGCGAGCTGCGCCGCGGTGAGGCCGCCGGGGACCTTCTGCAAGCGCAGCCAGTGGCCCTCGTCGGACAGGGCGCCGTCCTTGACGGTGATGCCGCCGTCGGGGGCGTAGACGAGCTGCTGGGACAGCGAGGGGGCGCTGGTCTGCCAGGCGACGGTGTCGCGGTCGATCCACTGGGCCTGCGCCTTGGCCAGGTCCAGGTCTGCGCCGCTGCCCTGGGGCTGCGGCAGCAGGTACGCGGGGGTGCCGCCCAGCAGCCACACCTCGTGGCCCGTGCCGGTCAGGTCGAGGGACTGGTCGCTGGGCAGGTCCTTGGTGTCGCCGTTGTGCAGGATGTAGCTGAGCGAGGTGGCGCCAGCGGCGAGCGGCACCTCGTAGACGGCGCCGTAGGAGTCGAAGCGGCTGGGCAGGATCGGCGCGGACCAGTCGGTGGGGTTCGCGGCACCGCTCCAGACGTGCAGGCCCCAGCCGGTGTAGTCGCCACCCCCGGAGCCTCCGGCCTGGGAGGTGTCCCCGTCCCGGTGGTAGTGCAGGACGGCCTTCGCGGTGTCCTGCGGCGGGTAGGCGCCGTCCGGGGCGCTGGTGGCCACCGCCGGGCTGCCCTGGGTGATCCACACCTCGCCGCTGGTGCCCAGGTCGATGGTGCGGTCGCCGTCGGTGTCCTTGACGCCGTTCCTGTCCACCACGATGAAGCCGACGCTGGACGCGCCCGGCTTGAGCTTCACGTAGGCGAAGGCCCCGTAGGCATCGCGGCCGGTGAACGGGTGGCCGGCCGGCCAGGTGGTCGCCTCGCCGTCGGCGATGTCGCCCCAGGCGTAGAGGCCCCAGTCGGCGTAGTCCGCGTCGGTGCGCCGGTAGTGGACGATCGCGTAGTCGTGGCTGATCGCGGTCGGCGGGGCGGTGACCGGCGCGGCGCCGGTGACGGTGGCGGCGGTCGCCGAGGCGGTACGCCCCGCGGCGTCGACCACGACGGCCTTGTAGCGCACCGGTGTGCCGGCCGCCGTCTTCTGGTCGAGGACCTGGGTGACCTTGTAGGGCGCGTGGTCGGCGGAGCCGAGCACCTTCCAGGGGGCGTTGCCGACCTGCGCGGCGAAGACGACCCTGTTCAGCCCGCCGCCGGTGACGTCGGCGGACAGTTCGACGGTGCCGGTCGCGCCGGCCGCGGGCGGGGTGAGGGCCAGGTGCGGGGCGCCCGCGGGCGCGGGCAGCGGCTTGGCGGCGTGCAGGACGACGGCCTGGAGCGGCGGCACGGTGAGGGTGAGGGTCCCGTCGGCGGCGGTGGCGCTGGTGCCGGTCGTGCCGTAGAGGCCCTGGTAGGCGGCGCCCGCGGTGTTGCCGGTCGGCAGGGTCACGGTCCTGGCGGTGGTGGCGTTGTTGAGGGCGACCAGGTAGTCGTCGCGGCTCGCGGCGTCGGTACGGGAGTAGGCGTAGACCCCGGGGCCGGTGCCGGGCGCGGTGTAGCGCTCGGTCTGCACGCCGTCGCGCAGCGCCGGGTGGTCCTTGGTGAGCCGGGACAGCGCGGCGATCGCACGGTAGAGGGTGTGCTGCGGGTCGTAGGCGTCACTGGCCGCGGTGCGGGAGGTGCCGATCTCGTCGTCGTCGAGGTAGTCGGCGACCTGGGAGGCGAACATCGTCTGCCGGGCGTTCTTGTCGCCGCCGGGGGCGCCGGTGAAGCCCTGCTCGTCGCCGTAGTAGACCACCGGGTTGCCGCGGCCGAGGAACATCACCGCATTGGCCAGCTCGTCGCGCGCGAGCAGCTCCGCGTCGTCCGCGCCCGGGTTGTCCTGGGCGAGGAAGCTGCCGATGCGGCCCATGTCGTGGTTGCCGAGGAAGGTGACCTCCTCGTACGCGTTGGCCTTGTCGGTCGTGTAGCGGTAGTCCTGCCCGTAGACGCCGGCGAGCCTGCCGGGTGCCGCGCCCTGCGAGGCGTAGCCGCGGGCCGCGTCCTGGAACGGGAAGTCCAGCGTCGCGTCGAGCCGTCCCTGGGTGACGTAGGGGGAGGTGACGGCCGGGTCGGCGTCGTAGGTCTCGCCGAACATGAAGAAGTTCTTCCGGCCGTGCTCCGCCGCGTAGCTGTCCAGGGCGGTCGCCCACTGGGTCCAGAAGGGCAGGTCGACGTTCTTGACGGTGTCGATGCGGAAGCCGTCGATCGCGAAGTCCCTGACCCACTTCTCGTAGATCTGCTCCATGCCGTGCACGACCTCGGGCCGCTGCGTCCACAGGTCGTCGAGGCCGGTGAAGTCGCCCTGGTCGGCGCTCTCGCCCGCGAAGGTGGAGTCGCCGCGGTTGTGGTACATCGTGGGGTCGTTGAGCCAGGCGGGGACCTTGGCGTTCGCGCTGTCCGCGGGCACGGTCGGGGTGCGCGGGAAGGACGCGGCGGTGACCTTCGGGAAGGCCGCAGAGCCCCCGGCGTAGGTGTCGTCGTCGAAGGGGGTGCCGTCGGCGGACAGGTAGGGGAAGGCGCCCTTGGACAGGTAGCCGTACGTGTCCTCGGTGTTGCCGATGACGTCGGCGGTGTGGTTGGTGATGACGTCGAAGAAGATCTTCATGCCCTTGGCGTGGGCCGCGGATATCAGCTTCCTCAGGTCGTCGTTGGTGCCGAAGTGCGGGTCCACCTGGGTGAAGTCGGTGATCCAGTAGCCGTGGTAGCCGGCGGAGACTCCCGCGGTTCCTGTGCCCTGCACCGGCTGGTTCTTGAAGATCGGCGCCATCCAGATCGCGGTGGTGCCCAGGCCCTTGATGTAGTCCAGCTTCTGCGTGAGGCCCTTGAGGTCGCCGCCCTGGTAGAAGCCCTTGTCCGTGGGGTCGTAGCCGGTGCTCAGCCGGCTGCCGGTCAGGCCGCCGGTGTCGTTGGCCTTGTCGCCGTCGGCGAAGCGGTCCGGCATCACGAAGTAGAACTGCTCGCGCGTGTCGTCGTGCCGGGCGGCCTGTCCCGCGAGCGCCCGGTCGGACGGCGGGGCCGGCGGCTGCGGCGAGCCGTGCGCGTAGGCCGGTTGGACGAACGCGGCCAGCGCGGTGAAGGCGGTGGCGGCGGCGACCCTCCCCCAGCGCCTGCGGCCGGCGGGGGACCCCCGGCCGGGCCCCCGGCCGGTGCGGGACCCCGGCAGGGGGTCGGAGGCGCGGCGGCGCGTCCTGAATGCGGGCAGCCTGAACTCCAGGGCCACGGGCGGTTCTCCTTGCTGGGGACAGCCTCGCGCCCGGGTCCACGCGCATGAACCGGTCGCCACTGCGGCGTCGGTGCCGAAGCTGAGCGGGAACGTATCCCCCAACGGGCCGTTGCAGCAAGACTCTGTAAGCAGTTTCCGCGACGATCCCCGCGGCCGGTGCCGCGACCCGGCCGGTCCGCGCGCCGCGGGGGCGCCGGGGAGTGCGCCGGGGGCTACGGGGCGACCCCACGGCGACCCCGCGACGACACGCCCGGATCACGGGGGCGTCACGGATGAAGGATCTTGCGGAAAGTTTCTTGCAGCCTCTTTCGCAAACCATTACATCGCTGTTACGTTCCTGCCCAGCCCGAGCGGCCCCGTTGGGACGACAGCGGCCGGCAGCCAGCCTGGCCAGGGCGAACGGGCACTTCCCTCATCAAGGAGTCAGGTATGCGACGCGGCATATCCGCCGTGGCGATGGCCGCGGCCATCGTTCTCGGGGTCACCGCCTGTGGCGGTAGTGGTAGCGACGACAAGAACGACAAGGGGGCGGCGGCCAAGGACCCGGCGGCGGTCTCCGGGACGATCACCTACTGGGACACCTCGGACGCCAAGAACGAGGCCCCGACCTACCAGGCCCTCATCAAGGACTTCGAGGCGAAGTACCCCAACATCAAGGTCGATTACCAGAACGTCGACTTCACGACCGTGGAGCAGAAGTTCAAGGCGGCGGCGCAGAGCGGCAAGGGCGCCCCGGACGTGGTGAGAACCGACGTCGGGCTGATCCCCGAGTACGCCTCACTCCACTACATCGCCCCGCTGGACGGCACCGCGGCGCTGACCGACACGCAGGACTTCGTGGCGGGCCCGATGAACACCACCAAGTACGAGGGCAAGACCTACGGCGTGCCGTCGGTGACCGACACCCTCGGCCTGCTCTACAACAAGGACATCTTCGCCAAGGCCGGGATCACCACTCCCCCGGCCACCTGGGACGAGCTGATCGCCGACTCCGCGACCATCAAGGCGAAGGTGCCCGGTGTCGCCGGCACGTACGTCAACCCCGACTCGTACTTCCTCTTCCCGATGCTGTTCGGCGAGGGCGCCGACCTGGCCGACCCGGCCGGCAAGAAGGTCACGATCAACTCGCCCGAGGCCGTCAAGGCGGTCACCGAGGCGAAGAAGGTCTACGACACCTCCTCGCTGAAGGTCGACTTCGCCAGCGCGTACGACAACATGCAGACCTCCTTCAAGACCGGCAAGGTCGCCATGCTGATCCAGGGCCCGTGGTCGGTCGGCGACGACCTGACCGGGTCCGCCTTCCAGGGCAAGGAGGCCAACCTCGGCTACGCCCCGGTGCCGGCCGGCACCACCGGCAAGGCGCTGGCGCCCACCGGCGGCCACGACCTGGCGGTCTACCAGGGCTCGAAGAACATCGACGCGGCCTACCTGTTCACCCAGTTCATGACGTCGTCCGCAAGCCAGCAGACGATCGCGCTGAAGAACGGCACCCTGCCGACCAGGACCTCCGCCTACACCGCAGAGGTGCTCAAGAACCAGACCATCGCCGGCTTCAAGCCGATCATGGACACCGCGCGGCCGCGGGTCGCGCTGCCGCAGGTGGGCAGCCTGTTCACGCCGCTCCAGCAGGAATACATCAAGATCCTCCAGGGCAAGACCTCGGTCCAGGACGGCCTGGACGCCGCGGCCAAGGAGTTCGGCAAGCTGCTGCCCGGCTACACCGTGCAGTAGCCGGCCCCCAGTTCCGGATCGGCCGGCCGGGGCCCCGCCCGCCACAGGGCGTACGGGGCCCACGCGCCCGGCCGGCCGGTCCGGTCACCGGCGCCCCGCGCTCCCCCGCGGGCCGCCGGCCGTCAGCCGTACACCGCGAGCCGCGGACCGCGAGCCATCCGGCCGCCAGAGACGAAAGAGCCGAGGAGCGATGACCACCGCACGCTTGGACGACCCCGCCCTGGGGACGGCCGCCCGCCCGCCGCGCGAGCCGCGGCCCGGCCTGATGACCTCGATCAGGCGTTCCTGGGACCGGCACTGGTACGCCTGGGCGATGGTCGCCCCGGTCGTGATCGTGCTGGCGGTCCTGGTCTTCTATCCGCTCGGCTACGGCGCCTACCTGTCGCTGACCGACGCCAACGAGACCAACGTCGCCAAGGACATCGGCCCGGTCCACATCGGCGCCAGCTACCACTGGGTGGGCCTGCACAACTACTGGCAGGTGCTGTCGGGCAAGGACGGCGACTTCTACCCGCGCTTCGAGTGGACGATCGTGTGGACCGTCTGCTGCGTGGCGATCACCTACGCCATCGGGCTCGCGATGGCGATGCTGCTCAACCGCAAGGTGAAATTCCGGCTGTTCTACCGGCTCTGCCTGATCCTGCCCTGGGCGGTGCCCGCCTTCATCGGCGTCTTCGCCTGGCGGCTGATGCTCAACTCGCAGTACGGCGTCTTCAACGACATCATCACCGGCGTCGGGCTGCCCGCGCAGGACTGGCTCGGCACACCGCTGTCGCAGAAGATCGCGGTGATCATGGTGAACATCTGGGTCGGCGTGCCCTTCATGATGGTCGCCCTGCTCGGCGGCCTGCAGTCGATACCGGGCGAGCTCTACGAGGCGGCCGAGATGGACGGCGCCTCGCCGCTCCAGCGCTTCACCAACGTCACGGTCCCCGGGCTGCGTCCGGTCACCAGCACGGTGGTGCTGCTGAGCACCGTCTGGACGTTCAACATGTTCGCGATCATCTACCTGCTGCTGGGCAACAACACCACGGGCGACACCGACATCCTGGTGACATACGCCTACGAGAAGGCGTTCACCGGAGTGTCCGATTATTCCGCGGCCGCCACCTACGGAATCGTCATCCTCCTCATCCTCGTGGCCTTCTCCACCTTCTACCGCCGCCAGTTGAAGTCCGAGCAGGCCTAGGAGCCGGATCAGCATGAGTGCCACCACCCACAGCGGCCCCGCCGCCAGCACCCTCACCCCACAGGCAGCGGCGGCGGCGAAGCCGCGCGGCCGCGGCGAGCGCAGCCGCGGCGCCTCGATCGCCCTGCACGCCACCCTGCTCACCGCGAGCGCCATCGCGGTCTTCCCCGTGCTGTGGATCCTGTTCATCTCGCTGGGCCCCAGCTCCTCCTGGCAGCAGCCGCACGAGGTGCTCCACCACCTCGGCCTGGGCAACTACCGCTTCGTGCTGATGCACACCAGCTTCCCGAAGTGGTTCCTCAACTCGGTGATCGTGGCCGGCGCCACCACCGTGCTCGGCGTGCTGATCTCCGCCAGCGCGGGCTACGCGATCTCCCGGATGCGCTTCCCCGGCCACAGGTCGCTGATGTGGACCTTCCTGGTCACCCAGATGTTCCCGATGGCCGTGCTGATCGTGCCGCTGTACAACCTGCTGGCGCAGCTCGACCTGATCGACAGCTACCTCGGCCTGATCCTGGTCTACTGCACCATCGCGGTGCCCTTCTGCGCCTGGATGCTCAAGGGCTACTTCGACACCATCCCGCGGGACATCGACGAGGCCGGCCGGGTCGACGGGCTGAGCCCGTTCGGCACCTTCTGGCGGCTGATCGTGCCGCTGGCCCGCCCGGGGCTCGCCGTCACCGCCTTCTACAGCTTCCTGACCGCCTGGGGCGAAGTCGCCTACGCGGCGCAGTTCATGGGCCGCGACCACTCCACCCTCGCGGTCGGCATCCGCACCTTCGCCTCCGACCAGCGCGCGGACTGGGGCAGCATGACCGCCGCCTCGGTGCTGATCGCGATACCCGCGACGATCGTCTTCCTGCTCGTCCAGCGCCACCTGGTGACCGGCCTGACCGCCGGCGGCACCAAGGGCTGACACCCCCAGCACCACCCCCGTAGCCACGTATGCCACGAGTCTCCCCCGGCCCCGGGCCGGGGGGTGCCCCCATGCAGGTGCCCCCACCCGCATATACCCGCACATACAAGGGATTCCATGAGCCAGCACCTCTCCGACGCGCCCCGTTCCGCCGCCGCTCCCGCTGCCGACGCCGGGCACAGAGACTGGTGGCGCGATGCGGTCATCTACCAGGTCTATCCGCGCAGCTTCGCCGACGGCAACGGCGACGGCATGGGTGACCTGCCCGGCATCACCGCCCGGCTGCCCTACCTGCGGGACCTCGGGGTGGACGCGGTGTGGCTGTCGCCCTTCTACGCCTCCCCGCAGGCCGACGCGGGCTA
The DNA here is from genome assembly GCF_043197715.1 of Streptomyces sp. NPDC049040. Classification (NCBI taxonomy): domain Bacteria; kingdom Bacillati; phylum Actinomycetota; class Actinomycetes; order Kitasatosporales; family Streptomycetaceae; genus Streptomyces; species Streptomyces sp. NPDC049040. Next base: position 756,211 of record NZ_JBICTO010000002.1, on the reverse strand, counting down.
CGACGTGGCGGACTACCGCGAGGTCGACCCGATGTTCGGCGACCTCAACGACGCGGACGACCTGGTGCGCACCGCGCACGCGCTGAATCTGCGGGTCATCGTGGACGTGGTGCCCAACCACTGCTCCGACCAGCACGAGTGGTTCAAGCAGGCGCTGCGCGACGGCCCGGGCTCGCCGCTGCGGGACCGCTTCCACTTCCGGCCCGGCAAGGGCCCGCAGGGCGAACTGCCGCCCAACGACTGGGAGTCCATCTTCGGCGGACCGGCCTGGACCAGGACCACCGACCAGGACGGCACCCCGGGCGAGTGGTATCTGCACCTCTTCGCCCCCGAGCAGCCCGACTTCAACTGGAACCACCCGGCGGTGCACGACGAATTCCGCTCGGTGCTGCGCTTCTGGCTCGACCTGGGCATCGACGGCTTCCGCATCGACGTGGCGCACGGCCTGGTCAAGGCCGCGGGCCTGCCCGACATCGGGCACAGCGAGCAGCTGGCGCTGCTGGGCAGCGCGCCCATGCCGTACTTCGACCAGGACGGTGTGCACGAGATCTACCGCGGCTGGCGGCGCATCCTGGACGAGTACTCCCCCAGCCTCCGTCCCGGAGGTGCACCCAGTGACCGGATCGGGGTCGCCGAGGCGTGGACGCCGACCATCGAGCGGGCAGCCCTCTACCTGCGGCCGGACGAGCTGCACCAGGCCTTCAACTTCGAGTACCTGGGCACCCCGTGGGACGCGGCGGCCCTGCACCGGGTCATCGACAAGTCGCTGGCCGCCATGAGCGCGGTCGGCGCCCCCGCCACCTGGGTGCTGTCCAACCACGACGTGACCCGGCACGCCACCCGCTTCGGCAACCCCACCCCCGCCGGCGGCGAGACCGCCACCGGCAACTCCCTCCAGCTGCGCGAGGCCGGCGACCGCGAGCTCGGCCTGCGCAGGGCGCGGGCGGCCACCTTGCTGATGCTGGCGCTGCCCGGCTCCGCCTACCTCTACCAGGGCGAGGAGCTGGGCCTGCCGGACGTCACCGACCTGCCGGACGAGGTGCGGCAGGACCCGTCGTTCTTCCGCGCCGCGGGCCAGGACGGCTTCAGGGACGGCTGCCGGGTGCCGATCCCGTGGTCGGGCGGCGAGGCGCCCTACGGCTTCGGCCCGGCGGGCGGCCCGAGCTGGCTGCCGCAGCCGGCGAGCTGGGCGCAGCTCAGTGTCGAGGCGCAGACCGGCGACCCCGGCTCCACCCTGGAGCTGTACCGGGCGGCGCTGGCGCTGCGCCGCGAGTTGCCGGCGCTGGGTGCGGGCGAGTCCGTGCAGTGGCTCGACACCCCCGAGGGCGTGCTGGCCTTCCGCAGGGACGGCGCGGGCGACGGCTTCCTGTGCCTGGTCAACCTGACCCGCGAGCCGGTGACGCTGGCGCTGCCGGGCGGCCGCTCGCTGCTGGCCAGCTCGGAGCAGGCGCCCGTGACGGCCCCGGCCGCGGCAGCATTGGACCAGGTTGGCGGCATTGACGTCACTATCGCCGGGGACACGGCAATTTGGTGGGCGATCTGACGTGGTGGCGCTCCGTCCAATAGCATCCGGTGCTGTGACCGCGCGGCTCGCTGACATCGCAGCCCAGGCGGGGGTCAGCGAAGCGACGGTCAGCCGGGTGCTCAACGGCAAGCCCGGGGTTTCCGCCACCACCCGCGAATCAGTGCTGGCCGCGCTCGACCTGCTGGGGTACGAGCGCCCGGTCCGGCTGCGGCAGCGCAGCGCGGGCCTGGTCGGGCTGATCACGCCCGAGCTGGACAACCCGATCTTCCCGGCTTTCGCGCAGATCATCGGCCAGGGGCTGACCCGCCAGGGCTACACCCCGGTGCTCGCCACCCAGACGCCGGGCGGTTCCACCGAGGACGAGCTGGTGGAGATGCTGGTGGAGCGGGGGGTGGCCGGCATCATCTTCGTGTCCGGCCTGCACGCCGACTGCACCGCCGACATGGAGCGCTACTCCAGGCTCCAGGGGCAGGGCGTGCCGTTCGTGCTGATCAACGGGTTCACGGAGAAGGTCAACGCGCCCTTCGTGTCGCCCGACGACCGGGGCGCGATGCGCCTGGCGGTCACGCATCTGGCGGCGCTCGGGCACCGCAGGATCGGCCTGGCCGTGGGGCAGAAGCGTTTCGTCCCGGTGCGCAGGAAGATCGAGGGCTTCGTGGCGTCCATGGCCGACGTGCTCGGCCTGGCCGAGGACGAGGCGCTGTCACTGGTCCAGCACTCGCTGTACACGCTCGAAGGCGGCCAGGCAGCCGCGTCGGCGCTGATAGCGGACGGGTGCACGGCGATCGTCTGCGCGTCCGACATGATGGCGCTCGGTGCCATCAGGGCCGCCAGGCAGCAGGGCCTGACCGTACCGGGCGATGTCTCGGTGGTCGGCTTCGACGACTCGCCGCTGATCGCCTTCACCGACCCGCCGCTGACCACCATCAGGCAGCCGGTGACGGCCATGGGCCAAGCGGCGGTCAACGCGCTGCTGGAGGAGATCGGGGGCACCCCGGCGCCGCACAGCGAGTTCGTCTTCCTGCCGGAGCTGGTCGTGCGCGGTTCGACGGCAGCGGGTCCCACCGGGCAGAACGCACCGCTGCCCGCCCAGTCCACCGCCCCGAGGGTCACCCGGACGGCCCACGATCCTACGGATGGCTGACCCGCATCACGGGACAGATCTGGCAGACTGGTCTCCTATGGGGGAACCGACTGCGAAGACCGCGAACAAGACAGAAGGCCGTTCCGCCGCACCGCAGCGCTCCACCGGTTCCCGTGTTTCGGATGGAGCGGGCCGCGACGGCGCAGCCGCGATGTTCCATACGCTCCTGGAGCGAGTGCGCACCCCCCGCCACCCGAAGCTGTGGTTCGAGATCCTGCTGATCGGTGTCAGTTACACCCTTTACTCGCAGATCAGGAACGCGGTGCCGCAGCAGCAGGCGGTGGCGCTGCGCCACGCCGACGCGATCTGGGCCTTCGAGCACCACCTCGGCCTCGCCGTCGAGCGCGGCATCAACCACGGCGTGAACTCGGTGACGTGGCTGATCGTGGGGATGAACTACTACTACGCCACCCTGCACTTCATCATCACGGTCGGCGTGTTGATATGGCTCTACATCTACCACCCGGGGCGGTACGGCCCTGCCCGCCTGGTGGTCTTCCTGACCACCTGGCTGGCGCTCGTCGGCTTCTGGGCGTATCCGCTGGCCCCGCCGCGTCTGATGACCGGCGGCGGCTTCATCGACACGGTGATGGTGCACCACACCTGGGGCTCCATGTCGCAGGGCAACCTGGCCCAGGTGTCCAACCAGTACGCGGCCATGCCCTCGATGCACATCGGCTGGTCGCTGTGGTGCGGCATCACCATCGTGACGCTGGCCAAACCGCTGTGGGCCAGGATCCTGGGGGCGCTCTACCCCGCGCTGACCCTGCTGGTGATCATCTCCACCGGCAACCACTTCTGGATGGACGCGGTCGGGGGCGCGGTGTGCCTGGCCGTCGGCTACACGGTGGTCTACCTCGTCTACGGCCGCTGGGTGTACGCGCTGCCGAAGTACGCGACGGGCACCCTGGCGCTGGAGGAGCAGGCCAGCTCCACCGGCAGGTGACAGGACCGGTCCTTCCGGTCACCCTTCGTAGAACAGCCGGTCCACCACGGCCCTGGCCCGCCGGGTGCGGCGCCGGTAGTCCTCCAGCATGTCGCCGACGTGGCCGGGGGCGAAGCCCAGGTAGCGGGCCACCGCAGCCAGCTCGCGGCCATCGCCGGGGAAGGTGTCGCCCGGCCGGCCGCGGACCAGCATCACCGCGTTGCGCACCCGGGTGGCCAGCACCCAGGCCTCGTCCAGGACCGCCGCGTCCGCCGTCTCGATCAGCCCCGCCTCCGCCGCCGCGGCCAGCGCGTGCCGGGTGCCGGTGGTCCGCAGCTCGGGCAGCCGGCCCGCGTGCTGGAGCTGGAGCAGCTGGACGGTCCACTCGACGTCGGACAGGCCGCCGCGGCCGAGTTTGGCGTGCGTGGTGCGGTCGGCGCCGCGCGGCATCCGCTCGGACTCCATACGCGCCTTGAGCCGGCGGATCTCGCGGACCGCCTCGTCCTCCAGGCCGTCCGCCGGGTAGCGCAGCGGGTCGATCAGCTCGACGAAGCGCGCCCCCAGGTCCTGGTCGCCCGCCACGGGGGTGGCCCGCAGCAGTGCCTGGCTCTCCCACACCAGCGACCACCTGCGGTAGTAGGCGGCGTAGGAGGCGAGGCTGCGCACCAGCGGGCCGCTCTTGCCCTCGGGGCGCAGGTCCGCGTCGACCAGCAGCGGCGGGTCCGCGGTGGGGATCTGCAGCAGCCTGCGCAGCTCGTCCGCCACGGCCAGCGCGGCCCGGCCCGCCTCCTCTTGGTCGACGCCTTCGTGCGGCTCGTGCACGAAGAGCACGTCGGCGTCCGAGCCGTAGGCCAGCTCCCGGCCGCCGAAGCGGCCCATGCCGATCACCGCGAGACGCGTGGGCAGCGGACGGGTGTCGTTGCCGGTCACCGCCTTGACCGCGGCGCGCAGGGCGCCCGCGACGGTCGCCGAGGTCACCCCGAACACGGCGCAGCCGACCCGGTCGACCAGGTCCGCGGGGGGCACCCGGTCCCCGGCGGTGTGGACGTCGTCGCCGTAGGTGTCGATGAGGTCGGCTGCGGCGGTCCTGAACAGCTCCCGCCTGCGGACCCCGCGGACCGCGGCGATGGCCTGCTCCGCGCCGCCGGCGCGGCCGACCATCTCCAGCACCTCCTGTTCGAGCACGGCGTGGTCGCGCGGCACCAGGCCGCCGTCGATCGAGCCGAGCACGGCGACCGCCTCGGGGGCACGCATCAGCAGGTCGGGGGCCAGCCGCCCGGACGAGAGCACCCGGGCGAGCCGCTGGGCCGCGGCGCCCTCGTCGCGCAGCAGCCGCAGATACCAGGGGGTGTTGCCGAGCGCGTCGGAGACCTTGCGGAAGCCCAGCAGCCCCGCGTCCGGGTCGGCGGAGTCCGCGAACCAGCCGAGCAGTACCGGCAGCAGGGTGCGCTGGATCGCCGCCTTGCGGCTGACTCCGCTGGCCAGCGCCTCCAGGTGGCGCATGGCGGCGGCCGGGTCGGCGTAACCGAGCGCCTGGAGGCGCTGCCGGGCCGCGCCGGTGCTCAGCCGGGTGTCGTCGCCGAGCTGCGCCACGGACTCCAGCAGCGGGCGGTAGAAGAGCTTCTCGTGCAGCCGCCGCACCTCCATGGCCTGCCGCTTCCACTCCCTGGTCAGGCTGGCGACCGGCTCGGAGCGGAAACCGAGTCCCCGGCCGAGGCGGCGCAGGCCCGCCTCGTCGTCGGGCACCAGGTGGGTGCGGCGCATCTTGTGCAGCTGGATGCGGTGCTCCATCAGTCGCAGGAAGCGGTACGCGGCGTCCAGCGAGGCGGCGTCGGCGCGGCCCACGTAGCCGCCCGCGGCCAGATCCGCCAGCGCGGTCAGCGTGGTGCCGCTGCGCAGCGAGGTGTCGGTGCGGCCGTGCACCAGTTGCAGCAGCTGGACGGCGAACTCCACGTCCCGCAGGCCGCCGGGGCCGAGCTTCAGCTCCCGCTCCACCTGGGCGGCCGGGATGTTGTCCACCACCCGGCGGCGCATCTGCTGCACATCGGTCACGAAGTGCTCGCGCTCGGCCGCCTGCCACACCAGCGGGCGTATCGCGGCGATGTACTCCGCGCCGAGGGCCTGGTCGCCGGCGACCGGGCGGGCCTTGAGCAGCGCCTGGAACTCCCAGGTCTTCGCCCATCTGGCGTAGTACGCCAAGTGGCTGGACAGGGTGCGCACCAGCGGGCCGTTCTTCCCCTCGGGCCGCAGATTCGCGTCGACCGGCCAGATCGTGCCCTCGACGGTGGTGTCCGAGCACACCCGCATCATGCGGGCGGCGACCCGGGTCGCCGCCCGCATCGCCTCGGCCTCCTCGACGCCCTCCGCGGGTTCCGCCACGAAGATCACATCGACGTCGGAGACGTAGTTCAGCTCGTGGCCGCCGCACTTGCCCATGCCGATCACCGCCAGGCGGGCGGCGGCGGCGTCCTGCGGGGCCTCCGCGGCGGCGATGGCCAGCGCCGAGCGCAGCGTGGCCGTCGCGAGGTCGGCCAGCTCGGCGGCGGTACGCACCAGGTCGCTGGTGCCGCACACATCGCGGGCCGCGATCCCCAGCAGGCACTTGCGGTAGGCGGCCCGCAGCGCGTCGGGGCCGGTCGCGGCGGCGAGCCCGCGCTCGAAGTCGGCGACTCCCGGATGCAGGTCGGCCGCCTCGTAGGTGACCAGCGCGTGCCAGTCCGCCGGGTGCCTGGCCAGGTGGTCGCCCAGCGCCTCTGAGGCGCCCAGCACACCCAGCAGCCGGTCGCGCAGCGGCTTCGCGGTGGTCACGGTGTCCAGCAGGGTCTGCCGCTCCGGCGCTTCCAGCGCCTCCACGAGCCGCACCAGGCCCAGCAGCGCCTGGTCGGGGTCGGAGGTCGCGCCCAGCGCCTCCAGCAGCACCGGGTCCGCCCTGACGGCCGACAGCTCGTCCGCGTCGAGCAGCCGCTCGGCGGCCGCCGGGTCGGTGAAGCCGTGCCGGAGCAGCCGGGTGAACGTACTGCTGCGTCGGCCCTGCATCGACCCTCCCATCCCCGGCCCGCCCGGGCCGCGACCTGATCAAGGTGCCAACCCGAGCGTAACCGCCTGCGGCCCGCTCCGCCGCTGTCCCCCGGGGCCGGGGCTCACAGCCCAACCCCGGCCCCTCCCCGGGTGTGCGGCCCGGCGGGCGCTCCCGGCGGCGCGGGCGGGCCGGGTCCCGGTGGTCCGGGCGGTGCGGGGGCCGGGTTCCAAGGAAGTCCTAAGGTGCGGCAACGGTGGCGTGAAGCGGGGGTTGGTGTGCTGGGCGCACCCAGAGAAAGGGGGCGCACCATGCGCCACAGAACCGCACTGCTCGCCGCCGGAACAGCCCTCCTGCTGCTCACCGGCACCACCGCGGCCACCGCGGCCGGCTCCGGCACCCAGCCCGCCTCGCACGCACCGGCCAAGCCCGGGGACAAGATCCCCGGGGTGTCCGCCGAGCGCCTGGAGCGGGCGCTGCGCGACGTCAAGCAGATGCTCGGCCCCGACGGCGGCAGGGTCACCGACCCGGCCGTGGTGGCGAGGGTCGCCAAGGACCTCGGCGTGTCCACGGCCAAGGCGCGGGCGATACTCAGGCAGTTCTTCGGCGGGGACGAGGTGGGCCCGAAGCCGCCCGGCGACAAGGGGGGCAAGGGCGGGAAGGGCGACAAGGACCCCGGCAAAGGCGGCAAGGGAGGCAAGGACGGTGGCAAGGGCGGCAAGGGCGGCAAGGACCGGCCCGGCGGCCCGGCGGCCGTGATCACCGCGAAGGACCTCGCCAAGGCGCTCGGTGTACCGCAGGCCAGGGCCCAGGCGGCCCTGGACGCGCTCCAGAAGCTGGCCAAGGGCCCGAGGGGCACCGTCGACGAGAACAGCCCGGCCTTCGCAGCCATCGCCGCAAAGCTGGGTGTGACGCCCCAGCAGCTGACCAAGGTGCTCACCGTGCTCAAGGAGGCCGCCGGCAAGCCCGGCGCACCCAAGCCCGGAACGCCCAAGCCCTGATGCCCCGCTGACAACGGTTACGGCACCCTGACGCCATGCGAGTACTGGTGGTCGACGACGATGACGCGGTACGCCGTTCGCTGGCGCACGCCCTGACCCGGGACGGGTACGAGGTCGCGGTGGCGGCGGACGGCGTCGCCGCGCTGGAGTCGCTGGCCGCCGCACGGCAGGACGCGGTGGTGCTCGACATCCTGATGCCGGAGCCCAACGGCCTCGAAGTGTGCCGCACCCTGCGGGCACGCGGCGACCGTACTCCGATCCTGATGCTCACCGCCCGCGACCTGGTCGCCGACCGGGTCGCGGGCCTCGACGCGGGCGCGGACGACTACCTGGCCAAGCCCTTCGCGCTTGAGGAGCTGCGGGCCAGGATCCGCGCCCTGCTCCGGCGCAGCGGCGCCGACCAGGAGGTGCTGCGGTTCGCCGACCTCGAAGTGGACACCGCCGCGTGCCGGGCGACCCGCGGCGGCCGGGTGCTGGACCTGACCCGGACGGAGTACGCGCTGCTGGAACTCTTCCTGCGCAACCCCCGCCGGGTGCTGAGCCGCACGCTGATCTTCGACTCGGTGTGGGGCTACGACTTCGGCCCCTCGTCGAACGCCCTGTGGGTGTACGTGAGTTATCTGCGCGCCAAGCTGGAGGCGGGGGGCGAGCCGCGGCTGGTGCAGACCGTGCGCGGGCTCGGGTACGTCCTGCGGGAGGGGCCGTGACCCTGCGCAACCGGCTCGCGCTCGCGGGCGGCGCCGTGGTGTTCGCCGCGCTGGTGCTCGCCTCGCTCGTGCTCTACCCGTCGCTCCGCGTGAAGTTGAACGACCAGCACGACGCCGGGCTGGTGACGGCCGCCGCCCAGGCGCCCGACCTGATACGGGCGTTTAAGGAGAAGAACGCGGCCAAGGTGGAGCCCGACGCGGGGCCGGGCAGGTCGGTCATCCCCGAGAAGCCGGTCGATGTCGGCCCCACCCTGGTGCAGTTCGTGATCCCACCGGTCGCGGCGGGGCCCACCGACGGGTTCGTCGACATCAGCGACCGGGACGCGGCGGTCGCCGACGGCACCCAGCCTGCGTATTTCCACGACGCCGACTACGCGGGGACCCGCTACCGGATCTACACCGCGCCGATGCCGGACGACCCGCACACCCTGGTGCGTACGGCGGTTCCGACGTCGGTGGTGCACAGCACGCTGGACCGGCTGGCGATGCTGCTGGTGGGGATCACCGCGGGCGGCTGCGTGCTGGCGGCGGGCGCGGCGCGGCTGGCGGCCGGCCGGGTGCTGCGGCCGGTGCGGCAGCTCACCGATACGGTCGAGCACGTCACCGCGACGCAGGATCTGACCGCGCGGCTCTCGGCGGACGGGCGGGACGAGATCGCCCGGCTGACCAGGTCGTTCGCGGCGATGATGGCGGCGCTCGACGAGTCGGTGGGCGCGCAGCGGCGGCTGGTCGCGGACGCGTCGCACGAGCTGCGCACCCCGCTCACCAGCCTGACCACCAACCTGGAACTGCTCGGCGAGGGCCCCGGCCTCGACGACCCGCAGGCACCGGAGCTGGTGCGCGAGGCCCGCGTCCAGGCAGCCGAGCTGACCTCGCTGGTCAACGACCTGGTGGACCTGGGCCGTTACGGCGGTGCGCGGGCCCACACCGAGGACACGCGGCTCGACCTGCTGGCGCGGCGGGTGCTGGACCGGGCGGCGGCGAGGTCGCCGCGGCTGAGCTTCACCGCGGACCTGGCACCGTGCCTGGTGCACGCCGACCCCGACGCGGTGGAGCGGGCGATCGGCAACCTGGTGGACAACGCCGTGAAATGGAGTCCCGACGGCGGCCGGATCACCGTGACGGCGACGGCGGACGGCACCGTGTCGGTGAGCGACGGCGGCCCCGGCATTCCGGCGGCGGACCTGCCGTACGTCTTCGACCGCTTCTACCGCTCACCGGCCGCGCGGTCGCTGCCGGGTTCGGGACTCGGTCTCGCCATCGTGCGGCAGATCGCCGAGACCCACGGCGGCAGCGTGGCGGCGGAGCCGCTGGCCCAGGGCGTGCGGCTCCGGTTGTCGCTGCCGCCGACCCGCTGAACCTGGGTGTACCTCAGCGTTCGCGTGTTCTTCACCCGGCTCACGGTCCACGCGTACCCGTCCGCTTCTACCTTTGGCATGCACACCGCACCCCGCACTTCCGACCCACCCCCCTCACCGGAGGTAAATCCGTGCGCAGCCGAAGCCGTACCGCCCTGCTGACCGCCGGTGGCCTCGCCGCCGCCTCCGCCAGCCTCTGGGCCGGTCTCGGCGGTGCCGCCCAGGCGGCAGGCCCCGTCCCCACCCCCGCCCACACCGTCGTGGTGGTCATGGAGAACCACGCCTACAGCCAGGTGATCGGCAGCTCCAGCGCCCCCTACATCAACTCGCTGAAGTCCGGCGGCGCCAACCTCAGCCAGAGCCACGCCATCACCCACCCGAGCCAGCCCAACTACTACGCCCTCTTCTCCGGCTCGACGCAGGGCGTCACCAGCGACAGCTGCGTCACCCCCGGCTTCAGCTCGGCCGCGAACCTGGGCTCCGAGGTGACCGCCGCGGGACACACCTGGGGAAGCTACAACGAGACGCTGCCGAGCCAGGGTTCGACCACCTGCAAGAGCGGCAACTACGCGCAGAAGCACAACCCGTGGTTCGGCTTCTCCAACGTCGCGACGTCGTCCGCGAAGACCTTCGCGCAGTTCCCGACCGACTACTCGACGCTGCCGACGATGTCCTTCGTGGTGCCGAACCTGTGCAGCGACATGCACGACTGCTCGGTCTCCACCGGCGACACCTGGATCAAGAACAACCTCGGCGCGTACGCGACCTGGGCGAAGACCCACAACAGCCTGCTGGTCGTGACCTTCGACGAGGACAACTCGCTGAGCGGCAACCGCATCCCGACGGTGCTCTACGGGCAGCCGGTCACCCCGGGCAGCTCCAGTTCGACCACGTACAACCACTACAACCTCCTGCGGACGCTGGAGGATCTCGCGGGCAGCTCCACGCACGCCGGCCAGGCCGCGTCCGCGTCGGACATCACCGGCATCTGGACCAGCTGACCGATGTACGTCAGCGAGAGCCGCGCGAGCACGCCCGCGGCGGCCTCGCGAACCGCCGCCCGGGGCCTGCGCCCCGGGCGGCGGTCCGCGGTCGCCTCCACCGTGCTCGCCCTCGGCGCGGTCAGCCTGATCACCGACATCTCCTCGGAGATGGTCACCGCGGTGCTGCCGCTCTACCTGGTCACCGGGCTCGGCCTGTCCCCGCTGGGCTTCGGTCTGCTCGACGGCGTCTACAACGGCTTCAGCGCCCTGGTCCGGCTGGTCGGCGGCCACCTCGCCGACCGCGGCGGCCGGCACAAGCAGGTGGCCGCCATCGGCTACGGCCTGTCCGCGCTGTGCAAGCCGCTGCTGCTCGCCGTCCACACCCTGCCGCTGATCGGCGCGGTGCTGGCCGCCGACCGCACCGGCAAGGGGCTGCGCACCGCACCGCGCGACGCGCTGATCTCGCTCTCCTCGCCGCCGCAGGACCGCGGCCGGGCCTTCGGGGTGCACCGGGCGATGGACACCACGGGTGCGCTGTTCGGCCCGCTGGTCGCCTTCCTGATCCTGCGCCAGGCCGCGGACGGCTACGACGCCGTCTTCACGGTCAGCTTCTGCGTCGCCGCGGTGGGCGTGCTGGTCCTGCTGCTCTTCGTGCCCGCACGCACCCGGGAGCGCGCCACCGCCCCAGCCACCGTCCCCGCCGCCGGGAGCGAGCCCGTACGGCCGTCGCTGCGGGCCTCGGTGGCGCTGCTCGGCCGGCGCGAACTGCGCGGCCTGGCGCTGTGCGCGGTGGCGCTCGGCCTGGCCACGGTCAGCGACTCCTTCGTCTACCTGCTGCTCCAGCGCCGCCTCGGGGTGCCCGACCGGTGGTTCGCGCTGCTGCCGCTGGGCACCGCCGCGTCCTTCCTGCTCCTCGCCGTGCCGCTCGGCCGCCTCGCCGACCGGGTGGGCCGCTGGCGGGTCTTCGTCGGCGGCCATCTCGCGCTGCTGCTCGCGTACGGCCTGCTGCTCACCCAACTGCGGGCAGGCGTCCTCCCCTACGCGGTGCTCGCCCTGCACGGCACCTTCTACGCGGCCACCGACGGGGTGCTGATGGCCGCGGCGGCAGGCTCCGTGCCCGCGGCGCTGCGCGGCGGCGGCCTCGCGCTGGTGCAGACCGGGCAGGCCGCGGCGCGCTTCTGCTGCTCGATCGCCTTCGGCGCGGCCTGGACCGCCTTCGGCGACCGGTCGGCGCTCGCGGGGGCCACGGTCGCGCTGCTGGTGAGCGTCGGCCTGTCGATACGGCTGCGACCCGCGGAGGCGGTATGAGCACGGACCAGGAGTACGCCCCGCCCCTGCAGGATGCGGCGCCGATGAGCACCCGCGCCCGGCTGCTGGTGCTGCTCGCCGGCATCGTGGTGCTCGCGACGGTCGCGGGCGTCGCGGTGTGGCGGGCCGCGGACCGGGCGGACCGCAGGAACCAGGTGCAGGCGGGCGGCCCCGCGGTGCACTCGGGCACGGTGTCGCTGGCCGGCTCGGGCCCGCCGCGTATCGTCTTCCGTTCGATGGCCTGGGGCCCGCACCGCGACGAACTGGCCAGCGTCCCTGCCGACGCGCCCGACGGGCCCCGCACCGCCTCCGGGGTGAGCTGCCTGCGCTTCGACGCCGCCGCGGGGACCGGGATCTGCCTCCAGGCCGAACGCGGACCGGTCAACGACAGCTACCGCGCCCTGGTGCTCGACTCCCGGCTGCGCACCACCCGCAAGGTCGGCCTGGCCGGCATCCCCACCAGGGCCCGGGTCTCCCCCAGCGGCCACCTGGTCGCCTGGACGGTCTTCGTCGGCGGCGACTCCTATGCGGGCACGAACTTCTCCACCCGCACCTCGATCCTCGACACCCGCACCGGCGCCCTCCAGTCCACGCTCGAGGACTACACGGTGACCCGTGACGGCAAGCGGCTCCGTGCCGCCGACGTGAACTTCTGGGGCGTCACCTTCGCAGACGACACGCACTTCTACGCCACCCTGGCCACCGGCGGCCGCACCTACCTGATCCGCGGCGACGTGGCGTCGAAGACCGCGGTCACCCTGCGCACGAACGTCGAATGCCCTTCGCTGTCGCCCGACGGCACCCGGATCGCCTTCAAGAAGCGCGTCCCCGGGCTGTCCCCCGACGCCCCCTGGCGCCTCTACGTCCTCGACCTGTCCACCCTGCGCGACCACCCCACGGCCGAGACCCGCAATGTCGACGACCAGGCCGTGTGGACCGACGACCACACCCTCGCCTACTCGATGCCGGGCGACTACGGCTCCGACCTCTACACCGTCCCCGCCGACGGCACAGGTGCCGCGACGCTCCTCACCCCCTCCGCCCTGGCGCCGTCCTGGCTCGGCTGACCGCCTCGGCCCGCGGAGGTGCTCAGGGGGCGCCGCTAAGCCAGCGGAGGAGGCGGTCCCGACGGGCGGCTGTCGGCGTCGGACCGGCGCGCCCGCACCCGCACGTCGTTGATCCCGCCTGCCAGGCCGAGGATGCCGAAGGCGACGCCCGCGAGGGCCGCGTGCGGCCATGGCTCGTGGGACCACCAGTGCTTCACCAGGGTGCCGACCGCCCACGGCACCGCGGCACCGACCAGCACCGGCACCAGCGCCTTGCCCGGCTTCATGTCCGTCCCCCTCCCGGGCCCGCGGCGACCGCTCGCGGGCCTGCATGCTTGTCAGTCGTCACGCGTCACGCGTCAGGCATCCCGCGTCAGGCATCCCGCGTCAGACGTCACGCGCGTCGGCGAAGTTGTCGGGGAAGTCCGAGCGCTTGGCGATCGGTTCGCCCTGGAGGCAGGGGGTCTCGATGGTGACGTCGACGGTGTCGAACCTCTCCAGGACCGACACCCGGTAGCCGGCCTGGATCGCGCCGGTGACCCGGGAGCCGTCCGGGGTGTCGTCGTTCCAGCCGACGATGTGCCAACCGCGGTGGCGCAGGGCACCCACGACCTGGGTGGCGTATCCGTCGGGGGCGCCGATGACGGTCTCCGCCACCACATGGGTGGACTGGCCGGGCTCGGAGCACGCGGTCGAGCCCACCGTGTGGGGCAGCACCGAGCCGGCCCGGGTGATGTTGTCATGGCCGTGGATCGGCGTGACGTCCAGCAGGTAGGTGTGCAGTTGGCGGTCCGCATCGGCGAGGGTGCGGACCGACGGCAGTTGCGCGCCTGCGGTGGCGTCGGCGCCGCCGGCCTTGCCGCAGGCGGTGAAGAAGGTCGCCGCGGACGCGGCGAGCAGCAGGGCCGGTATGCCGGCTCTGAGGATGCGCATGGAGAGGGGACCGTGCCTTTCGTGGTGGTGATGAGGTGGAACCGCGGTGTGCCGCGGGCCGGGTGGTGGCTCAGGCGCCGGTGCGGGTCACGGCGCCGGGCAGGGCGAGGCGGCGCGACGTGGTTGCGTGCTCGGGCCCCGGGTTGTCGGTGCCGCGACCGCTCCGGCGTGAATCCCCCGACCGCCGGGGCCCGATGGGCCGCGCACCGCCCGGCGGCAGTGGCGGGGCTGCCGTGTCACCAGCCTCCATGCCCGCCGTCCCCGTCGCCCCCGCCGTGATGGCCTCCGCCGTGGTGGCCTCCGCCGTGGTGGCCGCCGCCCCCGCCGTCGGACCAGTTGCCCGCGTGCAGGTCGTGACCGAGGCCGTGGCCCCCGGTGGTGAGGTCGGAGTAGACCTCGCGGAGCTCGTGGTCGAGGCGGTCGGTCAGGGTGCGGACGCCTGCGGTGAGCGCATCGGTGAGCTCGCCGTCCGCGGCCGGGACCGCCGCGGCGACGGCGGCGGCTGTCCCGTCCATCTCGGCCAATGCGGCCATCCGCCGGCGACCGGCATACCCGCTCAGCCCCGGGTGGACGGCGCCGGCGATGCCCGCGGCGTGGGCGAGCCGGGCCAGGACGAGGTCGCGCTCGTGCGCGGCCGTGCGGGGGTCGGCCTGTATCGCGGCGTCGAGCCGGGAGACGACCGCCCGGCGGCGCGGCAGGTCGACGGACAGGATGTGGTAGCGGGTGCGGCCGCCGCGGTCCCGCTGCCTGCGGACCCGGACCGTCTTCTGGTCCTCGAGCCGGGAGAGGTACTCCGTGGTCAGCGAGCGCGGTGTGCGGCGCAGCCAACTCTGCAGGCCGGGCGGCGAATCGGCCGAGGCCAGGCCGTGCAGGACATTCGTCAGCCGGGGGGTCTCGACCCGCCGGGAGTCCAGCACCTCGATCCGCCGCGGACCCACGGTGATCCGCCCCGCAAGGCTCAGCTCGGCCAACTCCGCGGCGCGCAGGGCGAACCTGAGCCGCTCCTCGGACCGTACCCGTATACGCCGCCTGCCCGGCACCATCGCGAGCAGGAGCAGATCGTCCCCCATCGTCACACCGCCAGCGTAGGCGCGCCCGCCCCGCGGAGGGGAGGCCTCCGCGACACCGGCGGGGCCGGGCAGGCGGACGCGTCCGGTCCGGCGGCACGTCCCGCCGACCGGGACTTCCGCGGCCGGAGCGCCACCGGCTCCGCAGTGCCTGCGCTGGACGGCCCACCGGCGGCCCCGGATGGGGTGAGGCGGCCACGGGCCGGCGGCGTGGCGCCGCCGGCCCGGTTGCCCGTGAAGGGGGGAGATTACCTCTGGCCTGGCCCTACAGCACCGGCAGGTTCTTGCGGAGCTCGAAGGCGGTGACCTCGGAGCGGTACTCCTCCCACTCCTGCTTCTTGTTGCGGAGGAAGAAGTCGAAGACGTGCTCGCCCAGGGTCTCGGCGACCAGTTCGCTGCGCTGCATCAGGTCGATGGCCTCGCCGAGGTTCTGCGGGAGCGGCTCGATGCCGAGGGCGCGGCGTTCGGAGTCGGACAGGGCCCACACGTCGTCGTCGGCGCCTGCGGGGAGTTCGTAGCCGTCCTGGATGCCCTTCATGCCGGCGGCCAGCAGCACGGCGTAGGACAGGTAGGGGTTGGCGCCGGAGTCGAGGGAGCGGACCTCGACGCGGGTGGAGCCGGTCTTGCCGGGCTTGTACATCGGGACCCGGATGAGGGCGGAGCGGTTGTTGTGGCCCCAGCAGATGTACGAGGGGGCCTCGCCGCCGGCGCCCGCGGTGCGCTGGGAGCCGCCCCAGATCCGCTTGTAGGAGTTGACCCACTGGTTGGTCACCGCGGAGATCTCACCGGCGTGCCGCAGCAGGCCCGCGATGAAGGACCGGCCGACCTTGGAGAGCTGGAATTCGGCGCCGGACTCGTAGAAGGCGTTGCGGTCGCCCTCGAACAGCGAGAGGTGGGTGTGCATGCCGGAGCCGGGGAACTCCGAGAAAGGCTTGGGCATGAAGGTGGCGTGCACGCCCTGTTCGAGCGCGACCTGCTTCATGACCAGCCGGAAGGTCATCACGTTGTCGGCGGTCGACAGCGCGTCGGCGTACCGCAGGTCGATCTCCTGCTGGCCGGGGGCGCCCTCGTGGTGGGAGAACTCCACCGAGATGCCCATGGACTCCAGCATGGTGATCGCCTGGCGGCGGAAGTCCATGCCGACGTTCTGCGGGGTGTGGTCGAAGTAGCCGGAATTGTCGGCGGGGGTGGGGCGGCCGCCGTCCAGCGGCTTGTCCTTGAGCAGGTAGAACTCGATCTCGGGGTGCGTGTAGAAGGTGAAGCCGAGGTCGGAGGTCTTGGCCAGGGCGCGCTTGAGGACGTAGCGCGGGTCGGCGTAGGACGGGGAGCCGTCGGGCATCAGGATGTCGCAGAACATCCGGGCGGTGCCGGGGCCCTCGGCACGCCAGGGCAGGATCTGGAAGGTGCCGGGGTCGGGCTTGGCGATCATGTCCGATTCGTACACCCGGGCGAAGCCCTCGATGGCGGAGCCGTCGAAGCCGATGCCCTCGTCGAACGCCTGTTCAAGCTCCGCGGGGGCGACGGCGACCGACTTGAGGTAGCCGAGTACGTCGGTGAACCACAGCCGTACGAAGCGGATGTCCCGCTCCTCGAGGGTCCGGAGAACGAACTCCTGCTGCTTATCCATATCCATCCATCCTCGCCGGTCAGGCACCGCTCCCCCTGCCTGGTCCGGGCGGGGGATCATGAGCATTGCATCACACCGTTTCGGGTGTGTTGCAGTGGCGGCCCACCCCCATAGTGCCCGCTGCGGCACCTCAGCCGAAGGTGTCGATCGAGGCGATCTTCCACGTGCCGTCCTGGTGAACGGCGTCCACCGCGAACATGGCTGCGGCGTAGGTGCTGCCCGCGCCCGCCTTGGCGGTGCTCGTGTTGCGCTGGTCGGCGAAGACCAGGACGTGCGCCCTGTCCCCGTCGATCGTCTCGACCCCGGTGTCGGTGACGGTGGTGGTCAGCACCAGCTTCTGCGCCGGGGCCTGGGTGCGCACCTCGGCGAGCATGCCCGCGTACTGCTGTACGGCCTTTCCGGTGAGCAGCCGCCTGGCCGCCGCGTCGGTGCGGGCGGTGTCGGCGTAGTCGTAGGAGAAGACGGCGTTCACCGCCGCGGCGATCTGGCCCTTGACCTCGCTGGTGCGGGCGGTGTCGGTCAGCGCGGTGTTGTGCGCGGCGACCGAGTCGTGCAGGGCGGAGGCCCGGCTCGCCGCGACGGCCGCGAATCCGGCGAGCAGCACGGTGGCGACGGCAAGCAGGGTGACGGCGACCGGCACCGGGCGACGGGCGGCACGCTTCGCCTCGGGCGCCTCGGCCGCCTCGAGCGCGGGGCGGTCGGCGTCGGTACGGGTGCGCACCCGGGCCGGCGCCGGGGCGCCGCCGCGTACCGTACGCTCCCCCGCGCGCTCCTCCGCCGCCGCGGACACCGCGGCCAGCCTGCGCTGCCGGTTGATCAGATGACGGGTGGTCGACATGGTGCGTCGGTCCTCTCGCGTACGGCGTCAGTGGCTCACGGTGGGCTGCGGGGTGGAGGCGGCGGGGCCGGGGGTGGCGGACGTGGCGGCGGGGGCGGGGTCGCTGTCACCCATCGGGGCCTGGCCCAGGGCGCTGAGCTTCCAGCCGTCCGCGGTCCTGGTCAGCTCGCCGAGCATCCGGCTCTCCTTCACCGCGGGCTTCGCCTTGGGCGCCTGGACGGTGATCCGCAGAGCGATCATCACCCCGGCCTTGCCGGTCCTGGTGTCCAGTTCCGTGACCGCGCCGGAGAGCACCTTGGCGGTGCTGACCGTCTGGGCCTGCTGCACCTGCTTGGCGAAGTCGGCCCTGCCCTGGGCGAGTTGGCTGTGCAGGTCGCCGGTGGTGGAGTCCTCCCAGATGTCCAGGCCGTGGTCCAGGTCGTTGTGGTCCAGGGTGTTGAGGTTCTGTACGGCCTGCTCGCCGGCGGCCAGCACGGCGTCGCGGTTGCGGGCGAAGGCGGCGTCGCCGTCGTGGGCGGCGCCGTACCAGGACCAGCCGGTCAGGGCGGCGGTGAGGGCCGCGGCCACCGCGAGGGCGAGCGCCGCCGCGAGCAGCGGGCGGCGCGGACGGGGCAGGGGCTGCCGCCGGCGCGACAGGACGGACTTCATACGTGCCATCTGGGCTTCTCCTACCGGGCCTTGAGGTCGCTGATCCGCCAGTGGCCGCCGACCAGGTGCGCGGTCACCGAGAGTTGGGCCGCCGCGGTGGTGGCGGTGGCGCCCGCGCGCTGGGCGGTCTGGTCGAGGAAGACCAGCAGCCTGGCGTGGTCGCCGGTGAGCGACACGACACCGGCCCGTGTCACCCGGGTGCCCAGGGTCAGCCGCTGGTCGGCGACCTGCTGCCTGATCTGGGCGAAGAGCTGCTGGTACTGCTTCGCGGCCGCACCCTCCAGCAGGTCGTGGGCGGCCTGGGCGGTGGACTGGGTGTCGTCGGGGGTGTAGGCGAAGATCCGGCTGAGGGTGTCGCTGACGTCGCCGGTGAGCCGGCTGGTGGCCTCGGTGTCCGTGAGCGCGTGGTTGCGTACCGCGGCCGGGTCCTTCAACCGGTGTCCCGCGTAGCCGAGTCCGCCGCCGGTCAGCAGGAGTACGGCGATCACCGCGACGGCGGCCGCCCGCCGCGGGTTGCTCCGCAGCACCCGCGGCCACGCGGGCCGCAGGCCCCGCGGGAACCCGGGCCACGGCGCCCGGGGCCGCCGCCCCGCTGCGGTGCCGCCGGAGTCCGATGCCGGGTCGGGAGCGGGGTCCGCCGCCTCGCGGGAAGCGGGCTCCGGCTCCGGCTCCGGCTCGGGCTCGGCCTCGGGCTCCGCCCCGTCACGGGCCACCGGCTCACCGCAGGACCCGGTCCCGCCAGCGGAGACCGGGGCGGGGTCCGCCGCCTCGCAGGACCCGGGCGCCGACCCGGCGATGGGCTCGGGCTCGGCGATGGGCTCGGGCTGGTCACCGGGTGGTGGCTGGGTGGCCGGTTGGGCTGTCGTCTTCACCTGGGATCCATCCTCCGCTCTCAACTCGCCCCGACCGGGACCGCGGTGAGTGCCGTGAGCTTCCAGCCGCCGGCGGTTCGCGACAGGCCCGCCTCGAAGCGTTTGCGGTCGGTGGTGGCCGTGCCCGCGGCCGGGGTGACCCTGACCTCCACGGTGGCGATGAGCTTGGCCGTGCCCGCCCTGGTGTCGAGTTCCGTGACCGCCGCGTCGGTCACGGTGCCCCGGGTGGAGGTGCCGGACTGCTTCAGCGTGGCGGCGTCCGCGGTGTGCGTACCGGCCAGCCGGTCGTGCAGCGGTCCTGTGGTCGCGGTGAGCCACCGGCCGAGGTCCGCCTCGGCGTGGGCGGCGTCGACCGTGTTGAGCAGGGCGATGTCGCGCTGCCCGTCGGAGAGCGCGGTGTCCCGCGCCTTGCCGTAGTTCAGCGCGTCGTCGCCCCGGGTGCCGGTGTACGACCAGGCGCCGAGCGCGCAGACGACCGCGGCGACCGTCCAGGCCGCCACCCATCCGGCGACCCTGGCGCGCAGAGCCTGCGGCGGCTTCATGAGGCCACCCCCAGCAGGTCGGCCAGCGAGGCGGGCCCGCCCGGTGGCAGCGCGGGCAGGCCGAGCGCGCCGGGCAGTGCGGGCCCCGCGGGGGCGGCGTACGGGGTGCCGGCGCCCTGGGCCGTGCCGGTGGGCAGGACCGAGCCGGGCTCCGCGGGTGCCGGCACCCCGCCGCCGGACGGGGCGTGCGCGGAGCCGCGCACGTCGATGCCGCCGGCCGCGGGTGCGGTGCAGCGGGCGGCGGTGTTGAGGGCGGTGGCGGGGGCGCTGGTGTCGAGGCCGTTGCGATAGGTGGTGCCGCCGTACCCGGAGGTGCAGGGCAGCGGGGAGAAGAAGGTGACCGCCATCCCCAGGTGCAGGCCCCTGGCGTCCACCGAGGAGGACCCGGCGGCGACCACCTTGGGCACCGTCACGAGGAATTCCTCGATCCCCTGCTGCCGGGTCGCCGCGATGTCGGAGGTGGTGAGCAGGTTGGCCAGGACCACGCTCAGCTGCGGTCCCACGTCCCGCAGCAGCGCGCTGACCTGGGTGGCCGCGTCGGGCGCCGCGGTGATGAGCCGGCGCAGGTCGGTGTCGGAGGCGTCGAGTTGGGCGGCGAGCTGTCGTGCGCTGTCCGCGAAGGATGTGATGGCGGCCCCCTCGTCGGCCTGTGTGCGCAGCACGGTCCGCCCGTCGACCATCAGCCGGGTGTCGACCGGCAGGTTGGTGTCGGCGGCGGAGATGAACCGGCCGCTGGAGTCCAGCAGCGACTGGAGGTTGTCCGCCTGCCCGTCGAAGGCCTGGCCGAATTCGTCCACCACGGTCCGCAGCGAGTCCAGCGGTACGGAGGCGGCGAGGTCGTTGACGCTGGTCAGCAGGTTGGTGACCGGTGCGGGGATGTGGGTGTCGGCCTCGTCGACGTGCGAGCCGTCGTGCAGGAAGGGGCCCTGGTCGGTGCTGGGCCGAAGGTCGATGTACTGCTCGCCGACCGCGGACAGGCTGGCGACGACGGCCTGGAGGTGGACCGGGATGCGCGGCGCCGAGTCCTTGATGCGCAGGTCGGCCTCGACGCCGTCGGAGGTGAGCCTGATCGGCCCGACCCGGCCGACCGAGACGCCCCGGTAGGTCACGTCGGAGTGCTCGAACAGGCCGCCCGCTTCGGGGAGTTCGACCTTGACGGTGTAGTAGCCGCTCAGCCCCACGTAGCGGCCGAGGTCGGCGTAGCGCACCCCGATCCAGCCGAGCACCAGGACGGCGACGAGCAGGAAGGCGATGTTCTTGACGAGGGTGGTCTTGGTCGGCATCAGCGGCCCCCCTTGGTGGTGGTGACCGAAGGCAGCGGCAGCGGGAGGCCCTTGGGGATCTTCTTCTTGTCCAGTGGCTGCGCCGTGCTGTCGTAGCGGTTGTCCTGCGACTCCAGGATCGGGACGAGGCTGGTGCCGGGCACCGCCGTCAGGTCGAGGTAGACGTTGAGGTAGTCGCCCTTGACGCCGTTGAGCACCTCGTCGGTGAACGGGTAGGTGAGCAGCACCTGGAGCGAGTCGGGCAGGTCCTTCCCGGCGTCCGCGAGCCGCTGCAGGGTGGGGGCGAGGGCCTGGAGGTCGGCGACCATGTCGTCCTTGCTCTGGTTGACGGTGTCCACCGCGACGCCGGAGAGGGTGTCGAGCGCCCGCAGCATCGTGACGAGCGAGCCGCGCTGCTGGTCGAGCACTTTCAGGCCCGGACTCACTCCGGTCAGCACCGAGCCGATCTTCTGGTCGCGTACGGCGAGGGTGGCGGACAGCTGGTTGACGCCGTCGAGGGCGTCGGTGATGTCCTGCTTGTGCGTGTCCAGGTCGCTCACCAGGGTGTCCACCTGGGTGAGCATGTCTCTGACCTGGGGTTCGTTGCCGGTCAGCGCCTTGTTCAGCTCGGTGCTGATGGCCTTGAGCTGCTGGATGCCGCCGCCGTTGAGCAGCAGCGACAGCGCGCCGAAGACCTCTTCGACCTCGGGGTTGCGGTTGGTGTGCGAGGCGGGGATGAGGGCGCCGGCCGCGAGCCGGCCGTGCGGCGCCTCGTCGGAGGGCGGCGCGGACAGCTGGACGTACTTCTCGCCGAGCAGGCTGGACTGCTCCAGGTGCGCGTAGGCGTTGGCGGGCAGTTCGACCTCGCCGTTGACCTTCATGGTGACCAGCGCCGACCAGCCGTCGTCGGCCAGGTGGATGGAGGTGACCCGGCCGACGGCGACGTCGTTGACCCGCACCGACGCCTGCGGTACGAGGTCGAGGACGTCGGTGAAGCGGGCCTTGACCGTGTAGGGGTGGCTGCCGAGGTCGGCGCCGCCCGGCAGCGGGATGCTCTGCACCCCGCCGAAGGAGCAGCCGGTGAGGGTGAGTCCGAGCAGCGCGCCGGCGGCCGCCGCTCTCGTACGCCGTCGGTTCATCGCCCGGCCCCCTGGATGGTGATGTCGCCGGCCGCGGGGAAGGGCAGCGGCAGGTGCTTCGCGGCCGGGGAACCCGTGGTCGCACCGGCGGCGGACGCCGGGGTGCCGGCCGCGGGGGTGAGGTCGCGGCCCATGCTGAGCTCGTTGATGTCGGCGCGGCCGTCGATGGTGTGGTGCTTCGGGTCGTAGGCGTTCAGCAGGTTGTCGGCCGCGAGCGGTGCGGTGTCGAGGAGTTCGGCGAGCGAGGCGCGCTGGTCGACCAGGGTCGCGGTGATCGGGGTGAGCTTGTCGATGCTGGCCGTGAGCCGGCCGCGGTTGTCCTGGATGAAGGTCTTCACCTGGCCCAGCGCGGTGGACAGCTGCTGGAGCGCGCCGCCGAGGTCCTGCTTGTCGGCGGCCAGGAAGCCGGTGACGGTGGACAGCTGGTCGGCCGCGGCCTTCACCTTGCCGTCGTTGTTCGCGAGCATCGTGGTGAAGGACTGGAGGTAGGACAGGGTGGCGAAGAGGTCGCCGCTGTGGCTGTCGAGCGTCTTGGAGGCCTGGCCGAGCTGGTTGATGCTGTCGCCGATGGCCTTGCCGTTGCCGTCGAGGTTCTGGGCGCCGGTGTCCAGCAGCCCGGACAGCGCGCCGGTGGTGTTGGCTCCGTCGGGGCCGAGGGCGTCGCTGAGCTGGGTGATGCTGTCGTAGAGCTGGTCGATCTCGACGGGGGTCGCGGTGCGGTCCGCCGGGATGACCGCGTGGTCCTTCAGCTGCGGGCCGCCGGTGTAGGCGGGGGTGAGCTGGACGTAGCGGTCGGCGACGACGCTGGGGGCCACCACGACGGCTCCCGCGTCCGCCGGCACCTTGACGCCGTGGTCGAGGTGCAAGGTGACCTCGACCTGCTTGCCCTTGGGCCGCACCGCCTCGACGGTGCCGACCTTCACACCCAGGATGCGCAGGTCGGAGCCTTTGTAGACGCCGACGGTGCGGTCGAAGTAGGCGGTGACGTGGTTGCCGCCGGGGCCGCTGAAGGCCACGAAGCCGGCCGTGACGGCGGCCGCGGCGACCACGGCGAGCACGAGACCCGCCACCAGCAGCCGCCCGGCCTGCCCTGCCCGGGGGCGGGCGGGGCGCGGCAGCCGCGGGCGCGGGTTCGGTCGCAGCAGGGTCATGACGCGCCTCCCGCCGCCTTGGGCGGCATGCACCCGGGCTGCTGCGATGCGCCGGCCGGCAGGTAGCTCGCGGGTACGAGGCCGCACAGGTAGCTGTCGAACCAGCGCCCGTTGCCGAGGGTGTTGCCGACCAGCCGGTAGTAGGGGCCCGCAAGTGCCAGCGCCTGGTCGAGGCTGGACTGGTTGGCGACCAGCACGCCGGTGACCCGGTCGAGGGCGTCCAGGGTCGGCGCGAGCTGCCGGGTGTTGTCGGCGACCAGGCCGTTCAGCTGGATGCCCAGGTCCTGGGTACCGGTGAGCAGGGTGTGGATGGCGTCCCGCCGTTTCTGGATCTCGCCGAGCAGCAGGTCGCCGTCCGAGATCAGGGTCTGGAAGCGGCTGTTCTGGTCGGAGAGGGTCTGGGTGAGCTGCCTGCTGCCGGTGAGCAGGTCGGCGAGCTGCGCGTCCCGGCTGGAGATGGTCTGCGACAGCGACGACAGCCCGGTGGCGGCGCTGCGTACCGAGGACGGGGTGTCCTTGAAGGTGTCGGAGATCGTCCTGAAGCTCGCCGCGAGCTGCCGGGTGTCGATCGACCCGAGGGTCTGGCCGAGGCCGTCGAAGGCCTGGGTGACGTCGTACGGCGAGGTGGTGCGGTTCTTCGGGATGCGGGTGCCGGGGTTCTGCTCGCGGCTGCCGAGCGGGTCGACGGCCAGGTACTTCTCGCCGAGCAGCGTCTTGATGCCGATGGCGGCGGTGCTGGCGTCACCGATCCAGGTGTGCCTGACCTTGAAGGTGACCTTCACCTGGGCGCCGTCGAGCGACACCCCGGTGACCTTGCCGACCTTGACGCCTGCGACCCGCACCTCGTTGCCGGGACGCAGGCCCGCCGCCTCGGTGAAGTCCGCCGAGTAGCTGGTGCCGCCGCCGATCAGCGGCAGCGCGTCGGCGTTGTAGGCGACCAGGCCCACCAGCGCGAGCACCAGCAGCCCGACCGCGCCGACGGCCACCGGGTTGCGTTCCCGCAGCGGTCTGAAGAGCGGCCGGCCGCGGTCGGCGGGGGCACGGAGGCGCGACCGGATGCCGCGCAGGCGCGGGCGGTTCATGACCGGCACCTCGATTCGGTGATCGCTATGCCGGTGGGCGCCCTGCTGCCGTCCGAGGTGGTCACCCCGGCGACCGTTGCCTGGCACAGGTAGAGGTTGAACCAGGACCCGTAGGAGGACAGCCGCCCGATGGTCCGGAACTTCTGCGGGGTGGTGACCAGGAAGTCCCGCAGCTGCGGTGTGGAGTCGGCGAGGTTGGTCGACAGCCTGCCGAGCTGGGCGATGGAGTCCTTGAGCGGCTGCCGGCCGGCGGTGAGCAGGCCTGCCGTGCTGGTGGTCAGCTGCGAGATCGCGGTGATGGACTGGCCGATGGGCTCACGGTCGCCTGAGAAGCCGGTGACGAGCTGCTGGAGGGTGTCGACCAGGTCGTTGAAGTCGGCCTCGCGGGTGTTGACGGTGGTCAGCACGGTGTTGAGGTTGTCGATGACCTGCCCGATCACCTGGTCCTTGGCGGCCAGCGTGGTGGTCAGCGAGCCGATGCTGCCGATCAGGCTGTCGACGGTGCCGCCTTCGCCCTGGAGCACCTGGACGATCTCGCCGGCGAGCTGGTTGACGTCCTTCGGGGACAGGCCCTCGAAGAGCGGCTGGAAGCCGGCGAAGAGCTGGGTGAGGTCCAGCGCGGGGGTGGTGTGGTCGAGCTGGATGGTCTGGCCCGGCCGCAGTGTCCCGCCGACCGGCCCTGTGCCCTGCTCCAGGTCGATGTAGCGCTGCCCGACCAGGTTCAGGTATTTGATGGTGGCGTCGGCGGAGCCTGGCAGGGTCCGCTCGCGCTGGACCGAGAAGTGCACCCGGGCCAGGTTGTGCCGGTAGACCTTGATCGAGTCGACCTGGCCGACCTTCACCCCGGCGATCCGTACGCTGTCGCCGGACATCAGGCCGGTGGTGTCGGTGAACAGCGCGTTGTAGCCGGAGGTGTCGCCGACGCCGGACCCGGCGATGCTGATCGCGAGGGCGGTGGTGGCCAGCGCCGTGACCAGGATGAAGATCAGCGACTTGACGACCGGTCCGACCAGGCTGCGGCGCTTCACTTGACGGTCACCTCCGCTCCGCGGAAGACCGGCCCGGTGAGCAGGCTGCTCCAGTCGGGCAGCCGGTCGGGGGCGGTGTGCGCGCCGGGCGCGAGGAGTTCGTCGATCAGCTCGTTCTCCTGCGGGGAGTTGGCCGGCGGGGCGGTGCCCTTGCCGGTGTAGGGGACGGGGTAGCACTGCGGTCCGCCGCTCTTGCCGTAGACCGGGGTGTCCTGGCCCGGCGTGTACGCGCCGCGCGAGGGGACGGTCGTGACGTCCACGTGCAGGCCTGGCTGGTGGGTGCCCTTGCCGAGCGCCTTGTCCATGACGGGGACGAAGTCGGCGAGGGTGCGCAGGGTGCAGGGGAAGGAGGGCGCGTATCGGGCGAGCAGGCCGAGGGTGCCGCGGCTGTCGGCGGCGAGCCGGATGATGTTGCCGCTGTTCTGCCGCAGGTAGGTGGTGAGGTCCTGGGCGGTCGTGGTGGCGGTTCCGTAGAGGGTGCCGAGGTTCGCCCGCTCGGCGGCGATGGTGCTGCTGGTCTTCGTGAAGTCGGTGAGCGCCTGCACGATGTCGGGGGCGGCCGCGTTGTAGATGTGGCTGACGGTGACGAGTTGCTTGATGTCGTCGTTGAGCACCGGCAGTTCGGGGTTGAGCCGGCGGAGGTAGCCGTCGAGCCGGACCAGGGTGGTGCCGAGTTGGGTGCCGCGGCCGTCCAGCGCGGTGGCGACCGCGTCGAGGGTGGCGGCGAGCTTCTGCGGCTGGACCGCGGTCAGCAGCGGCATCACGTTGTCCAGCACCTGCTGGAGTTCGACGGCGTCGCTCGACCGGTCCTGCCTGATGGTGCTGCTCGCGGTGAGGGCGGGGCCGTCCGCGGGGGTGTGGGCCGGCGGCACCAGGGCGACGAAGCGGGCGCCGAAGAGGGTGGTGGGCAGCATCTGGGCGGTGACGTCCGCGGGGATGCGGTGCAGTTGGCCCCGCTGGATGGCCAGGGTCAGCCTGGCGCCCTGCCCGTCGGCGTGGATGGCGCTGACGCGGCCGACGACGACCCCGCGGACCTTGACGTCGGCGCCCGGGTGCATCTCGTTGCCCGCGCTGCCGGTCAGCACGGTCACGGTCGCCTCGTGGCTGAAGTCCTTGTCGTAGACGGCGACCGCGAGCCACGCCAGCAGCGCGGGGACCAGCAGGAAGACGATGCCGGCCGTCCTGCGTCCCGTGGTGGTGGCGCGCAGCCGGGCGCGGCCGGGCGCGGGGGCTGCGGGTGCACGGGTCTCGGTGGCGGTCATCCGGCCACCCGCACGGTGGTGGTGGCGCCCCACAGCGCCAGCGACAGGAAGAAGTCGGTGATGGAGATGATCACGATGGCGTTGCGCACCGAGCGCCCGACCGCGATGCCCACCCCGGCGGGGCCGCCCTTGGCGGTGTAGCCGTAGTAGCAGTGCGCGAGGATCACGATCACGCTGAAGACCAGCACCTTCAGGGTGGACAGCAGGACGTCCTCGGGCGACAGGAAGAGGTTGAAGTAGTGGTCGTAGGTGCCGGGTGACTGGCCGTTGACCCACACGGTGACCAGCCGGGAGGCGGCGTAGCTGCTGAGCAGGCCGATGCCGTACAGCGGCACGATGGCCACCACCCCGGCGATGATGCGGGTGCTGACCAGGTAGGGCATGGAGCGGATGCCCATGCCCTCCAGCGCGTCGACCTCCTCGTTGATCCGCATCGCGCCGAGCTGCGCGGTGAAGCCGGCGCCGACGGTGGCGGACAGCGCGAGGCCCGCGACCAGCGGGGCGATCTCGCGGGTGTTGAAGTACGCGGAGATGAAGCCGGTGAAGGCGGCGGTGCCGAGCTGGTTCATGGCCGCGTAGCCCTGGAGGCCGACGACGGTGCCGGTGGCAAGCGTCATGCCGATCATCACCCCGACGGTGCCGCCGATCACCCCGAGGCCGCCGCTGCCGAAGGCGACCTCGGCGAGTAGCCGCTGCACCTCCTTGAGGTAGCGGCGCAGGGTGCGCGGGATCCACAGCACCGCGGTGACGTGGAAGATGAAGTGGTCGCCGGTCTCGTCCAGCCAGCGCAGCGGGCGGTCAAGGAGTGCCATCAGGTCAGGCCCCCTTCTGCGGGACGAGCTGGAGGTAGATCGCGGTGAGCACGACGTTGACGAAGAACAGCAGCAGGAAGGTGATCACCACGGACTGGTTGACCGCGTCGCCCACGCCCTTGGGGCCGCCCCTGGGGTGCAGGCCGCGGTAGGCGGCGACGATGCCGGCGATGAAGCCGAAGACCACCGCCTTGATCTCGCTGATGTAGAGGTCGGGCAGCTGCGCGAGCGAGGAGAAGCTGGACAGGTAGGCGCCCGGGGTGCCGTGCTGGATGATGACGTTGAAGAAGTAGCCGCCTGCCGTGCCGACCACCGAGACCAGGCCGTTGAGCAGCAGCGCGACCAGCATGGTGGCCAGCACCCGCGGCACGATCAGCCGCTGCACCGGCGAGACGCCCATCACCTCCATCGCGTCCAGCTCCTCGCGGATCTTCCGCGAGCCGAGGTCGGCGCAGATCGCGCTGCCACCGGCGCCGGCGATGAGCAGCGCCACGATCAGCGGGCTGGCCTGCTGGATCACGGCGAGCACGCTGGCGCCGCCGGTGAAGGACTGGGCGCCCAGCTGCTGGGTGAGCGAGCCGACCTGGAGGGCGATGACCGCGCCGAAGGGGATCGACACCAGCGCGGCGGGCAGGATCGTGACGCTGGCCACGAACCAGAACTGCTCGATGAGCTCGCGGACCTGGAAGGGGCGCCGGAAGGCGTCCCTCACGGTCGTGGCGGCGAGCGTCATCAGCTGCCCGGTCTGGCGCAGCGCCCCGGTGCCGGGGATCTGCCGGCGCCGCACGGTCCGGCGCTCGCGCACCGGTGCGCTCATGCCGGACCTCCCTGGACCGGCGCCAGCCCTGCCTGCACGGCGGTGCGTGCCGCGGCGGGCAGCTGGTCCCACATCGCCAGCACCCGCGCCTTGCGCCGCTGCACCGCCTGCCGCGGCGGCATCCCCGGGCTCGGCTTCAGCTGCGGTACGACCTCGGGCCTGGCGGGCGGCACGGTGGCGTCGTCGGCGAGCTGCTCCATGGCGAGGGTGGCCTCGTCCTTCTCCTCCGCCATCCCGATCGGGCCTTCGCGGCGCCCGCTGAGGAACTGCCTGACCACCGGCACATCGCTGGTCAGCAGCAGCTCCCGCGGCCCGAAGGCCACCAGTTCGCGGCGGAAGAGCATGCCCATGTTGTCCGGCACGGTCGCGGCGATGTCGAGGTTGTGGGTGACGATGAGCATGGTCGCGTCGATCTGCGCGTTGAGGTCGATCAGCAACTGCGAGATGTACGAGGTGCGGACCGGGTCGAGGCCCGAGTCGGGCTCGTCGCACAGGATGATCTGCGGGTCGAGCACCAGCGCGCGGGCGAGGCCGGCGCGTTTGCGCATGCCGCCGGATATCTCGCCCGGCAGCTTGCCCTCGGAGCCGACCAGGCCGACCATGTCCATCCGCTCCATGACGATGCGGCGGATCTCCGACTCCTTCTTGCGGGTGTGCTCGCGCAGCGGGAAGGCGATGTTGTCGAAGAGGTTCATCGAGCCGAACAGCGCGCCGTCCTGGAACATCAGGCCGAACAGCCTGCGGGTCCTGTAGATGTCCCGCTCGCTGCCGCCGACCATGTCGACGCCGTCCACCAGGACCCGCCCGCGCTCGGGTTTGAGCAGTCCGATCAGCGACTTGAGGAAGACGGTCTTGCCGGTTCCTGAGGGGCCGAGCATCACGCTGATCTCGCCGGGCGGCAGAGTGAGCGTGACGTCCTGCCAGACGGTCTGCGTTCCGAAGGACTTGGTCAGTCCCTCGACGGTCACTTCGATTCCCACGGGCACCTCCCTGAGGGGGTTCGGTTCGGACGGGCGGCTGTCGGGCGGGGCCGCGGGCAGGTCAGCGGTGCGGCGGGGTCGGGTACTGGATCTCGGGGTGGCAGTTCAGGTCGGCACTGGGGATGCACAGCGGTCCCTGGATGAGGTTGAGCGAGTTGTCGTTCCCGGAGATCGACGCGGTGAGCAGGGCGTCGACGTTGTCCCCGTGGGCGGTGCAGCCGGTGAACGGCGGGATGACGAGGCCGGACTGGGAGAGCGGGCCGCCGCTGATCTCGTTGTAGTCCGTCGGCTTGATGACGCCGCCGGCTCCCGCGGTGTTGCTCTTGTCGATGCCGACCAGCTTGATGTCGAGCGGCCTCACGGTGCGGCAGTTCGCACCGACGTCCAGCGGGGTGCCGTTGACCTCGATCCGGCTCAGCCGCAGTTGCAGCTTGCCGTAGACGGTGGTGGTGGTGATGTAGTCGCTGCCGCTGCTGCCGACGATGACCAGGGTCAGCGGCCCGACCTGGGTCAGTGTCAGCACGGCGCTGGTCGGCATGAACCCGAAGGTCAGGAAGGTGGAGTCCGACGGCGGCAGCGCGAGGGTGGCGACGGAGTCGAACTCGCTGTAGAGGGATCCGTCCTCCTGGAAGCCGATCCACACCCCGGTCTGGGTGACGTCGGTCAGCGCCGGGTGGTCGTCGAGGTCGTTGATGACGGAGGCGCCGTTCTGCTTGCCGACGTTGGACAGCCCGGTGAGGAAGGTGCACTCGGCCTGGCGGTCCTCCGGTGCGACGGGGATGTTGAAGGAGCCCGGCGGGCGGGGCTGCTGGTCCAGGATCTGCTGGTCCGGCTCGCCCTTGGGCGGATCGGGGCAGGTCGAGATGCCGGAGTGCGCAGGCGCGGCCAGCGCGATGGTGCCGTGCCGGTCGGCCTCCGCCGTGGCGGCACCGGTGGACGGGCCGGGCGCCGCGCTGCCGGTCCCGGCGCCGGTTGCGCCCGCGGGGCCCGTGCCGTGGCGGGACGGCGGGGACGCCACCGGCTTCCTGAGGACGCCGACCTCGCCGAGCAGGGTGGACTGGCCGTCCTTGGGCGTGCAGGCGGCGGTCGCGCCACCGGAGGCGGCGGTGGCCGGGGCGTTGCCGGCCGCCGTACCCGTGGAGTCCTTCGCCGCGCCGTCAGCCGACCCGTCCGCCGAGGTGCCGGTGGCGGCGGTGTCCGGTGCGCTGCCGCCGCCGGCCGCCGCGCCCGGCCCGCCGGTGCCTGCCGACTCCGGTTGCGCGGGCGCGGAGGACCCGGTGGGCGGGGCGGTGGCGCCGGGTGCGGCGTAGACGACCATGTCCAGCCGTCCTGCGTCGAAGCGGACCGTGCCGGGGGCGGTGACGCTGAGCGCGGCGGCGTCCCCGGTGAAGGTCAGGTCGAGGCCGCCGGCGGTGGGTGTCGAGGCGGCGCGCAGCCCGGACCACACCGCGTCGGCCGCGGACGGGCCCTGGGTGACGCGGGCCGTCAGCGATCCGGTGGCGGTGGCCGAGGCGGTGCCGGTCGGCAGGACGGCGCCTGCGGCGTCCTTGCCGAGGGCGACCTCGACGGTGAGCGGGCCGGGCTGGATACGTGCGCCGACGGCCCCGGTGGCCGGGTAGTCCTGGTGGACGGTGACGGTGGCGTCCTCGGTCACGCCAGCGTCGGAGCCGGAGCCGGCTCCCGGACCGGGAGTCGCGGAGGCGGAGGCGCCCGCCGTGCCGGGGCCCGCCGCGGTGCCCGGGGTGAAGCGGCAGGTGTAGGCGAGTTCGACGGCGCCGTCGGGACCGGTGGCCGCGGACGGGGTGCCGGGCAGCATCCCTGCCAGGACGGCGACCGAGGCCGTGGCAGCCGTCAGCGCCGCCCGGCGCAGGTTCGCGGCACCTCGCATCGGCTGACTCCTCCAGGTGGTGCGTCGGCGACGCACGGACATTACGGGCGGGTAATAAGGCCGTACAAGTGATCGACGAGGGCGAATTCGGCGAGCGTGCGAGGAGCCGCTTTTCTTGTCATCCGTTGACAATCCGGCGGCCCGTTCTTGTCGCCGGGCGAGTACGGAGGGCTTTGCGTCCGGGGACGGCGAGCCCCGGCGGGCGAGGTGCCCGCCGGGGCTCTGGTGCGGACGACGAGGGATGCCGTCGCCCCGCGGGGCCGGGATGCCGTACCCGCGGATGAGCGAAGCCGGCCTCAGGTCGCGTTGACGGCCAGGGTCGCCGGCGTGACGACGTAGTTCGCGTTGTAGACGACCGCGTCGCCGTTGTTGATCAGGCCGAGGCACAGGCCGCTGACGCCGGAGACGGTCAGCGTGCCGGCGTTGATGGCCAGCGTGTGCGGGGTGTTGCTGTACGTGCCGGTGACGGTGCCGGTGACGGTCGCGTTGCACGCGCCCGACAGGCTGGCGTTGACGCCGGTGATGGAGCCCGGGGTGACGCCGCTGCTGGTGGCACCGGTGGCGTTCAGGCTCCACGGAGTGGCGTTGGCCTTCACCGTGAAGGGGATGCCGCTGATCGTGCACTGGCTCCACGCGAGGGAGGTCAGCGAGGCGACCTTGATCGCGGTGGGCGCTCCGGCCGTGTAGGTGCCGTTCGGCGCGGTGCCCGCGGCGGTGGCGGAGGCGCAGGTGAGCTTGACGTGGGTCTTGCTGTCGGTGAGCGTCGGGCTGGTGGCGGTGGCGGTGAAGGCACCGCCGGTGCCGGTGCTGCCGCTGACCTTCGCCGAGCTGACGGTGGCGAAGGCCGGGGCTGCGGCCAGGCCGACCGCGGCGATGATCGCGACACCCGTGGCCGCCGTACCGGTGAAGGCCCTCGTGAGCTTGCGCATGGGCTGATTTCCTTCCGTGAGACCGAGGAGTTCGACGTACCTGATAAACCGGAAGACCGCGCTCTTCACGTGCACATCTCTGCACGCCGGGGGCGGAATTCGGCTGCGACTGCTACCTGGAACGTGGGGCACCGATTCCCTCGGGTGCCCTTGCAGGGCTGGACGTTACGCACGGGTAACCGGACGGCGCAACAAGTGCGGCCAAGATTCCATCCGGAAGGCTACCGTCGGGTAATTTTCTGTCACCGGGGCAACACCGCCCCGCCTTCTTTTGTCGGCGAGTGAGCATTCATCCGGCCGCACCCCGCCGCCGATCCGGCCCGCGGGCCCGGCCGCGGCACCGGGTGCCGCCCGGCCGACAACGTTTACGCATCCGCGGGGCTGCGCAGCGTGAACATTTGGTCTATGTTGCAGCGAGGCCACCGACGCAATGAGGCGGTACGGGAGGGGTTCGGCGATGTCCGTCATGCGGCAGGTCCCGGATCAAGGGGAGATCGCGGGCCCGATACCCCGGGAGTTCGCCGCGATCATGCGCCCGGAACTGCCAAGCCTTTTAAAAGAGATGGCAGCTGAAATCGTCGCCGCGATCCCCGAATACGGGCATCTCCTGGAAGGCCCGAACAGCAGGGTGATCCGCTTCGGTATCGAGCAGAGCATCGCCAGTTTCGTGGACCGGGTCGCCGCCCCCACCGCCACCACCTCGCTGCGCGACGACCTGTGCCGGCGCTTCGGCCGCTACGAGGCGTACGAAGGCCGCAGTCTCGACAACCTCCAGGCCGCCTACCGGATCGGATGCCAGGTGGCGCTGCGCCGGGTGCGCGCGGTCGGCCGCCGCTACAACCTGTCGGCCGGCTTCATGCTCACCTTCGCCGACGCCCTCTTCGCCTACATGGGCGACCTGGCGGAACTCTCCCGCGAGGGCTACGTCCAGGCGCTGGCCGAGCTCGGCGAGGAACCCGACAACCGGCGCCGGCGGCTGCTGCGCCGCATCCTCGGCGGCACAGCGGTGGCCCGCAGCGCGCTGGCCGAACTCGCCGAGCACTGCGCCTGGCGGCTGCCGGACGAGGTGACCATGGTGGCGCTCGCCCCCGGCACCCGGCCGCGCCGCCAGGCCCTGGACGCGGACATGCTCCAGGACCTGGCCGACCCCGAGCCGCACCTGCTGGTGCCGGGGCCGTGGACCGAGGAGCGCCGCGCCTGCATCGAGGAGGCGCTCGGCGGCTGCCGGGCGGCGGTCGGGCTGACCACCGGCCTCGGCGAGGCCGCGGACTCGCTGCGCTGGGCCCGGCACACCCTCGCGCTGGCCGGCAGCGACGCCACGGCGGGCGAGTCCTTACTCCTCAGCGAGGACCGGCTGTTATCCCTGTGGCTGCTGGGCGACCCGGCCCTGGCCGACCAGATGGCCGCCAAGTACCTCGCCCCGCTCGGCGCCCTGACGCCCACCCAGCAGGCCAGGCTCGTCGACACGCTGCGGCTCTGGCTGACGACCCGCGGCACCGCGGCGCAGATCGCCGAGCAGCTGGGAGTCCACCCGCAGACCGTGCGCTACCGGATGCGGATCCTGGAGCGGGCCTTCGGCCAGCAGCTGGTCCATCCCGACGAGCGGTTCGCCACCGAGATCGCGCTGCGTGCCCTGCACCTGCGCGACGGCGGCGCCCCCGCCCGCGCCCGCGCCCCGCGACGGCCCGCCGGGCCCCGGGCGCCGAAGGCCCAGAAGACGGCGAAGGCCCCTGACAAGCGCTGACCGGCAAGGCCGCGGACGGCGGCGCCCGCCGTGGGCACCGCCGTCCGCCGCCGCGCGGGAGGTCGTCCCGCTCAGGAGGTGTAGGCCTCCACTTCGGAGAGCTGGGCTGCGGGCCAGCCGGTGTTTCCTGTGATGGTGAGTCGCAGGTAGCGGGTGGTGGTGGGGGTCAGGGTGATGGTGGCGGTGTTGCCGGTGGCGGGGTTGAGTGTGTAGCCGGTGGAGGGTTTGAGGGTGGTCCAGGTGCCGTTGTCGGTGGAGCCGAGTACGGAGAGGGTTTCCGTGCGGGTGGCCCAGGCGGTGGCGGGGGGGAGTTTGACGACGACGCGGCCGATGGTCCTGGTGGCGCCGAGGTCGACGGTGAGGGACTGGGGGAAGGCGTTGTTGGTGGATTCCCAGTAGGTGGAGGCGTTGCCGTCGACGGCGTTGCCCGCGGTGTAGACGTCGGCGTGGCCGGTGTCGGTGACCGGGCGGCCCTTGGCCAGGTTCACGTCGGCAGGCGGCGGTGTGGTCGTGCCGCCGGTGGTGCCGCCCGTTCCGGTGCCGGGGCCGCTGCCGGGCTGCGGCCAGCTGCCGCAGTCGCCCCAGTTGCCGTCCCAGCCGCTGTTGCCCGCGCCCTTGTTGATCGTGAAGGCGGGCAGGTTCGCCGGGTAGGGGCAGTTGTAGACGCCGGTCGCACCGGTGCCGGTGGCCGTCACGTTGCTGATCGACGCGGAGCCGGGGGTCTCGGCCTGCACCACCACGGTGCCGGTGCCGGACGCGGTCGCGCCGCTGATCGTGACCCCGCTGACCTGGTAGCCGTGGCCGCCGCCCGAGACGAACTCGAAGTCGCTGTAGGGGCTGTCGATGAAGGTGGTGTTGCTGATCCGCACATCGTTGCTGATGGCGTAGTCGTAGGAGTCGACCCGCAGCGCGCCCATCGGGTGGCCCCAGTTGGGGTTGAGCGCCCCGGTGCGGATCAGGGTGTTGCCGGAGACGGTGACCGTGCCGGACAGCGGGTTGAAGGGCTGCAGGAAGGCCTGGTTGGAGATCGCGATGCCGCTGCCGAGCGCGTTGGTGTCGGCGATCACGTTGCCGGACGCGGTGTTGTTGCTGCCGCCGTAGATCGCGATGCCGTTGGCCAGGTTGGGCTGCACGATGGTGTTGCCGGTGAAGCTGTTGCCGGTGTCGGGTGAGCCCAGCGACCACATGGCGAGCGAGTCGTCACCCTGGTTGCGCAGGAAGTTG
This sequence comes from Streptomyces sp. NPDC049040, assembly GCF_043197715.1. Taxonomy (NCBI): domain Bacteria; kingdom Bacillati; phylum Actinomycetota; class Actinomycetes; order Kitasatosporales; family Streptomycetaceae; genus Streptomyces; species Streptomyces sp. NPDC049040. Next base: position 721,353 of record NZ_JBICTO010000002.1, on the reverse strand, counting down.
TTCTTGACGGTGACGTTGTGCGCGCTGCCGTCGAGGTTCAGCCCGTCGGCGGTGGTGCCGATGATCCGGCTGTTCTGCACCACCAGGTTGTCGTTGTTGCCGGTCAGCCACAGGCCGACCTTCTCGCGCTGCACCCACATCCCGGAGACCACGGAGTTCGGGCCGAGGCTGCCGGTGACGAAGTTGTCGGGCGAGTTGTCGTTGCGGACGCTGACGTCGCCGAAGACGGCGAAGTCGTAGAGCTTGGTGTTGCCGCCCGCCGAGCCCTGGTCGATGAAGTGCGAACTGTGCACCACCGAATACCAGTTGCCGGCGCCGCGCAGGGTGACTCCGTCGGCGGGGATCTGCGAGGTGACCTTGAAGTTCCCCGGCGGGATCCAGACCTCCTTGCCCTGCGCCTTGGCGTCGGATATCGCCTGCCGGAATGCCTGCGTCGAGTCGCCGCTGCCGCCTGCGTCGGCGCCGTCGGTGACGACCGAGACGGAGTTCGCGGGCTGGGTGGCGGCGCCCGCGACCTGCTCGAAGTCGGCCACGTCGACGGTGGCGCTGCCGGTGTCGCCCGCGTCGAGCTGCAGCTTCACCTTGCCGCCCGCGGCCACGTTCTGGCCGAGCAGCAGCCGGGAGTCGTCGAAGTAGTGGTGCGTTCTGGCGCCGGCGATCCAGCCGGTGTCCACGTAGGAGTACTGGGAGGTCACCGCGAGCCTGCCGGCGATCCTGGTGCCGTTGACGTAGACCGACACGGTGCCCGAGGCGCCGCGCGGCAGGTTCACGGCGACGTCGACGGCGTTGGCCGGCTTGGTCAGGGTGAACTCGACGTACTTGCCCTGGCCACTGAGCGTGACGGCGCGGCGGCCCGACGCCTCGGAGGCGACGGTTGACTGGGTGTAGTCGGGGCCGAGTGGGGAACCGTTGGTGGCGGCGGCCTCCGCCTCGTATTCGGTGAACGGTACGGTGGCACCGCCGCTGACGGCGAAGGGCGAGACGGCCTGTGCGGTGGGGGCGGCACTGGCCTGCTGGGCGGTCAGGGCGAAGGCGAGTCCGCCGGCGGCGAGCGCGGCGGCGGTCGCCGAGGCGAGCCAGACCGAGGAGCGACGTCTGGTGTCCATGCGGTGGGGGGGTCCCTTCTGACGGGAGTCGCTGGTGTGACGACCGACACCCTAAGGACCACGACCTGACGCAGCAATATGTCGACCGCGTTTCGCAAAATTTGGATGACTTGCAGAATTCCCGCAAATTCACCGCAAGAATCTTGCGCCACCTGTACTAGAATCGACGCCATGACACGACGACTTGCCGAGGTGGCAAAGAAGGTCGGGGTGAGCGAGGCCACCGTCAGCCGGGTGCTGAACGGAAAGCCCGGCGTCTCCGACGCCACCCGGGCCGCGGTCCTCACCGCCCTTGACGTGCTCGGTTACGAACGGCCCACCCAGCTGCGGGGCGAACGCGCCCGGCTGGTCGGCATGGTCATGCCTGAGCTGCAGAATCCGATCTTCCCTGCTTTCGCGGAGGTGGTCGGCGGCGCACTGGCACAGCAGGGCTTCACCCCGGTGCTGTGTACACAGACCGCGGGCGGCGTCTCCGAGGCCGACTACGTGGAGTTGCTGCTCCAGCAACACGTCTCGGGGGTCGTCTTCTTCGGCGGGCTCTACGCCCAGGCCGAATCACCCCACGACCACTACGCACGGCTCGCGGAACGCAACCTGCCCACCGTGCTGATGAACGCGGCCATCGACCATCTCGACTTCCCCCGGGTCTCCTGCGACGACGCGGTGGCGGTGGAGCAGGCGATGAACCATCTGATCTCGCTCGGCCACCAGCGGATCGCGCTGGTGCTCGGGCCGCCCGACCATGTGCCGTCCAGGCGCAAGCTGGCCGCGGCCCGCCGGGTGGATCCTTCGGTGACCGTGGAGCACGCGCTGTTCACCCTGGAGGGCGGCCAGGCCGCCGCGAGCAGGCTGCTGGCCCGCGGCATCACGGCCTTCATCTGCGCCTCCGACCTGCTGGCGCTCGGCACCATCAGGGCGGCCCGCAGACGGCGGCTCTCGGTGCCGGAAGACGTGTCGGTCATCGGTTACGACGACTCGTCGCTGATGAACTGCACCGAGCCGCCGCTGACGACCGTACGGCAGCCCATCGAGGCCATGGGACGGGCCGCGGTCGACCTGCTGGCGGGGGAGATCAGTGGTGCGTCGGTCGACCACGACGAGCTGTTCTTCGAACCGGAACTGGTAGTACGCGGTTCCACGGGACCGGCCCCGCACCCCGCTCGCATCCCGCATCCGGAGGCCCGTACGAACGCCTGAAGGCGCCCCCGAGAGTCGCCTCAGAGGGGCTGAGCGCGCAGTTCCCGTGCCGGACGCCGGCGCGGTGCGACTGCGCGCTCAGTCGTCTCCACGGCGCGACCTGCCCCCTCAGCCGTCGTGACCAAGTCGTGTCTTTGCGAAATTCACGCGACATCTTGCGGACATCTATCGGGTTAAGTACGTTGAGCCAACCCGAGACGGCGGCGCGCACCTGCGCCGGACACCATGTGCATCCATGCGCCGCGGGGGTCCCAGATCGCAGTCCAACGACGCGCAGTGGTTCAGGGGAAGGGTTTGATCATGAGCAGAATCCGCTACCGCAGACTGGTGGCAGTCGCGCTGGTCGCAGGCATCGGATTGACGAGCGCCGCGTGCTCCTCAAGCGACAAGAAGGACGACAACGGCGGCAGCAGCAAGGCCAGCAGCTCCAGCGCCGGTACCCCCTTGGACCCGAAGACCAAGGTGACGATCAGCGTCGACTGCATGCCGCCCACGACGAAGAAGCCCGAGCGCAAGCAGTGGCTCGACGACATCGCCGAGTTCCACAAGACGTACCCGAACGTGACGATCAACAGCAAGGACACGTTCCCCTGCGAGGACACGGACAAGTTCACCGCCCAGCTCCAGGGCCAGTCCGAGACCAACGTCTTCTACAGCTACGTCACCGACCTCAACCAGGTCCTCGACGCGGGCCAGGCCGCCGACATCACCGACTACGTCAATGACAAGACGGTGCCGAACCTCAAGGACATCGACCCCAACGTCCTGGCGATCCTGAAGGACAGCGGCAAGCTCTACGGCCTCCCGACGACCAACTACTCGATGGGCCTGATCTACAACCGGAAGATCTTCAAGGACGCCGGCCTCGACCCCGACAAGCCGCCGACCACCTGGGACGAGATCCGCACCGACGCCAAGACCATCCAGGACAAGCTCGGCAGCAAGGGCATCCACGGATTCTTCGAGTACGGCGCGGGCAACCAGGGCGGCTGGCACCTGACCTCGGCGCTGTACGGCGCGGGCAACAACGTGGTCAGCGACGACGGCAGCAAGGCCGCGTTCAACGGCCCCGAGGCCACCTCGATCCTGCAGACCATCCACGACATGCGGTGGGTGGACAACAGCATGCCGTCCAGCGCGGGCAAGGCGTGGGGCGAGAGCCAGAAGGCGATGGGCGCCGGGCAGATCGGCATGTACCTCGCCGCTCCCGACGACATCCAGCTCATGGTCCAGCAGTACGGTGCCAACTTCAACGACCTGGGCATGGCGCCGATCCCCGGCGGCAAGACCTCGCTGATGGGCGGCAACGACTACTTCTTCAAGAAGTCGGACAGCCCGGACCAGATCAAGGCCGGCATCGCCTGGATCAACTTCAAGTTCCTGACCCTGAAGAAGGGCCAGTTCAACTACGCGCGCAACAAGACCGACGGCATCCCCGTCGGCCTGCCGCAGCCCTTCTTCTTCACCGGCCAGTCCAAGGCCACGGACACCGCGGACAAGACCCAGTACGCGACCGTGCCGGTGCAGAACTACAAGTCGTACGTCGACGCGCAGGTCCCGGTGAAGGGCGAGCCGCCGAACGCGCAGAAGCTCTACACCGTGCTCGACACCGTGATGTCCGGCGTGCTGAGCAACAAGAACGCCGACATCGGCAAGCTGCTCTCGTCCGCGGAGACGCAGGCGAACCAGCTGCTGGCCGCGGGCCAGTAGCAGCACAGCCCGCGGGGGCCGGTCGGCGACCGGCCCCCGCGGCGCGGCACGGACTTCAAGCACCGCTTCCAGCCGAGGAGCCTTCATGGCGGCGACGACCGTCCCCGACAAAACAACCAGGCGCCACGCCGGGCGCGCCGCAGGTCCCAGGACCCAAGGCGGCCGGGGCGGCCTGAGCCGCAAGCTGAGCCACAACATCCAGGCCTACGGGTTCCTGATCGGCGCGATCCTCTGCTTCGGGTTCTTCTCCTGGTACCCGATGGTCCGGGAGTTCATCATGAGCTTCCAGCAGACCAAGCGCGGGGTGACCAGCTGGGTCGGATTCAAGAACATCAAGACCGTCTACCACGACCCGTACTTCTGGACGGCGTGGAAGAACACCGGGATGTTCACGCTCTACGCCCTGATCCTCGGTTTCGCGGTGCCGTTCTTCGTGGCGATCCTGCTCAACGAACTGCGGCACGCACGGGCCTATCTGCGCATCCTGGTGTACCTGCCCGTCATGCTCCCGCCGGTGGCGGGCGCGCTGCTTTTCAAATACTTCTACAACCCCGAATACGGACTTTTCAACCGCATTCTCAAGATCTTCCACCTGCCGACGTCACAGTGGCTCGACTCGTCGCACACCGCACTGATCTCGGTGGTCCTCGCGGCCACCTGGATGAGCATGGGCAGCGCCACGCTGATCTATCTGGCGGCGCTGCAGAACATACCCGGTGAGCTCTACGAGGCCGCGGACCTGGACGGCGCGGGCCTGTGGAGCAAGATCTGGCACGTGACCATCCCGCAGACCCGGCTGGTGCTCTCGCTGATGCTGCTGCTCCAGATCGTGGCGACCATGCAGGAGTTCACCAACGTCTTTCTGATGGCCGGCGGAAACGGTCCCGAGAATTCCACGATGACCGTGGTCTACATGGTCTACCAGTACGGATACCGCTACAACAACTTCGGTGGCGCGGCGGCGCTCGGCCTCTTCCTGCTCCTGGTACTCGCCGGATTCTCCGGCCTGTATGCGCGGCTCAACCGGAACAGCGACTAGGACGGATCACGATCATGGCAGAGTTCACTCCCGCGAACCGGACGCTGATCTCGTCCGCGACCCTGGCAAGGCCCCGGGGAAGAGTCATCTACTGGACCGTGCTGTCCGTGGTGCTCGTGGTCTTCACCCTGGTCTTCGTCGGACCGCTGTACTGGATGGTGACCAGCGGCTTCAAGTCCGTGCACGAAGTGCTGCACAACCCGCCGACCCTGATACCGAAGGACCCCCACCCGTCGAACTACAAGACGGCGTGGACCCAGCTCAAGCTCGCCAAGCTGCTGTGGAACACCTTCTACTACGCCTTCGGCGCGCTGGCCTTCCAGCTGGTCTTCGACGTGACGGCGGCCTACGCGCTGTCCAAGCTGCGCCCCGTCCTGGGCAACGTGGTGCTCGGCGGCATGCTCGCCACGCTGATGATCCCGTCGGCGGTGCTGATCATCCCGCAGTACATGACGGTGCTCGACCTGCCGCTGCTGCACGTCAACCTGATCAACCACCCGTGGGCGATCTGGCTGCCGACGGTGGCCAACGGCTTCAACATCTTCCTGCTCAAACGATTCTTCGACTCGATCCCCAACGACCTGATGGCCGCGGCGGCCATCGACGGGGCCGGGCCGATGCGCACCCTGGTGTCGATCGTGCTGCCGATGTCCCGGCCGATCCTCGGTGTGGTGTCGATCTTCGCCGTGGTGAACGTCTGGAAGGACTTCCTCTGGCCGATGCTGGTGGAGCCCGACCCGTCGAAGCAGCCGATCAACATCGGCATCAACTCGCTGTCGCAGGGCGTACCGCAGAACGTGCTCATCGCCGCGCTCGCCATCTCCGCGCTGCCGACGCTGCTGATCTTCCTGCTCTTCCAGCGCAACATCATGTCCGGCCTGACCGCCGGCAGCCTCAAGGGCTGACCGGCCCATGACGCCGCGCAGCCTTCCGTAACGCTCCACCCCACAGCACTCCGCCGCCGGTCCTCATGCCCACATCCCCGCCATCCGGGGCCGGCGGCGGGGTCCCACCTGCCCGAAAGGACGTTGACGTGGCAGACACCCCTCAGCCCGAGGCCGACGAGAACTGGTGGCGCGGCGCGGTCATCTACCAGGTCTATCCGCGGAGCTTCGCCGACAGCAACGGTGACGGGACCGGTGATCTCGCCGGCGTGCGGTCCCGGCTGCCGTACCTGGCCGAGCTGGGCGTCAACGCTCTGTGGTTCTGCCCCTGGTATCCGTCGCCGATGGCCGACGGCGGCTACGACGTGGCCGACTACCGCGACGTCGAGCCGGTCTTCGGGACGCTGGCCGAGGCCGAGAAGCTGATCTCCGAGGCCCTCGCGCTGGGCATCAGGACCATCATCGACGTCGTGCCGAACCACATATCCGCCGCGCACCCCTGGTTCCGCGAGGCACTGGCCGCGGGGGCCGGTTCCGCCGCGCGGGAGCGCTTCTGGTTCCGGCCGGGGCGCGGCGAGCACGGTGAACTGCCGCCCAACAACTGGCCGTCGCAGTTCGGCGGCCCGGCGTGGACCAGGACCACGGACCCGGACGGCACCCCGGGCGACTGGTTCTTGAACCTCTTCGACTCCGAGCAGCCCGACCTCAACTGGAACCACCCCGATGTCCGCGCCGAGCACGAGGACATCCTGCGGTTCTGGTTCGACCGCGGGGCCGGCGGTGTGCGCATCGACTCCGCCGCCATGGTCTCCAAGGACCCGGAGCTGCCCGACCTGCCCGATCCGGCCGCGGGCGCGGACGCGGTCCTGGCGGCGCACCCGTACGTCGACCGGGACGAGCTGCACGACATCTACCGCGGCTGGCGGCGGATCGCCGACTCCTACCCCGGGGCGCGCATCCTGGTCGGCGAGGTGTGGCTGCCCGACGCGGAGCGCTTCGCACGGTATCTGCGGCCCGACGAGATGCACACCGCCTTCAACTTCGACTTCCTGTCGTGCCCGTGGGAGGCCGACCGGCTGCGTACGTCGATCGACGTGACGCTGACCGCGCACGCACCGGTCAGCGCGCCCGCCACCTGGGTGCTGTGCAACCACGACGTGACGCGTACGGTGACGCGCTACGGGCGGGCCGACACCGGATTCGACTTCGCCACGAAGGCCTTCGGGATACCGACCGACCTGGAGCTCGGCACCCGGCGGGCGCGGGCCGCGGCCCTGCTCACGCTGGCACTGCCCGGCTCGGTGTACCTCTACCAGGGCGAGGAGCTGGGGCTGCCCGAGGTCGAGGACATCCCGCTGGGCAAGCTCCAGGACCCGATGTACCTGCGCTCGGCGGACACCAACCCGGGTCGGGACGGCTGCCGGGTCCCCCTGCCGTGGGGGGGCTCCGCGTCCCCGTTCGGCTTCAGTCCCGCGGGTGGCGCCGCGGAGCCGTGGCTCCCGCAGCCGGCGGACTGGGCGTCGCGCACCGCGGAGGTCCAGGCCGCGGACCCCGACTCGATGCTGTCGCTGTACCGGGCGGCACTGCGCCTGCGGCGCGGCGAGCCGGGCCTCGGCGACGGCACCTTCGCCTGGCTGGAGTCCGCGCCCGGCGTGCTGGCCTTCCGCCGCTCCCCGGGGTTCGTCTGCCTGGTCAACCTGGCCGACTCCGCCGCGGAGCTGCCCGAGGGCACGGACGTCCTGCTGGCCAGCGGGCCCCTCGCGGACGGCAGGCTGCCGGCCGACACGGCGGTCTGGCTCCGGGGCTGAGAGCCGTCCCGCGGTCCCCTGCGGGGGCGGGGAACCGCGGGGCGACGCGCCGCGGGGCCGCCCAGGCAGGCGCGGACAGGCCCGGTGTGACCCGGGCGACAGCGATTTCGTCTAGGTGACGATTAGACTGGGGGCGTGCCTCAACTACGACTCGCCCTGAATCAGATCGACGCCCGCGTCGGCGACATCGCCGGGAACGCCGAGTCGGTCCTGCGCTGGTCCCGGCATGCCGCCGGGCAGGGAGCCCACCTCGTGGCGTTCCCGGAGATGATGCTCACCGGCTACCCGGTGGAGGACCTGGCGCTGCGGTCCTCGTTCGTCGAGGCGAGCCGCGCCGGGCTGGTGGAGCTGGCCGAGCGGCTCGCCGCCGAGGGGCTCGGCGAGCTGCCGGTCGTCCTCGGCTACCTGGGCCGCAGCCGCGACGCCCGCCCCAGGTTCGGCCAGCCGGCCGGCGCCCCGCAGAACTGCGCGGCGGTGCTGCACCACGGCAAGGTGGCACTGCGCTTCGCCAAGCACCACCTGCCCAACTACGGCGTCTTCGACGAATTCCGCTACTTCGTGCCGGGCGACACCATGCCGGTGATCCGGGTCCGCGGTGTGGACGTGGCGCTGGCGATCTGCGAGGACCTGTGGCAGGACGGCGGCCGGGTGCCCGCGGCCCGCGCGGCGGGCGCGGGCCTGCTGCTGTCGATCAACGCGTCGCCGTACGAGCGGGACAAGGACGACACCCGCCTCGACCTGGTCCGCAAGCGGGCCCAGGAGGCCCGCTGCACCCTGGTGTACCTCGCGATGGTCGGCGGCCAGGACGAGCTGGTCTTCGACGGGGACACGATCGCGGTCTCGCCGGACGGCGAGGTGATCGCCCGGGTGCCGCAGTTCGCCGAGGAGTGCGTCATGCTCGACCTCGACCTGCCGGCCGCGGCGCCCGAGGTGCCGTCAGGCCGGGTGGCCGACGGCCTGGAGATCACCCATGTGACGCTGTCAGAGGAGCCGGTCGCCCCGTACGCGCCGCAGTTCACCGGCGATGTCGCCGAGCGCCTGGCGGACGACGCCGAGGTCTACGGGGCGCTGGTCACCGGCCTGCGCGCGTACGTGGAGAAGAACGGCTTCAGCTCGGTCCTCATCGGCGTCTCCGGCGGGATCGACTCGGCCCTGGTCGCGGCCATCGCGTGCGACGCGGTCGGACCGGCCAACGTCTACGGCGTGTCGATGCCGTCGGCCTACTCCTCGGACCACTCGCAGGGCGACGCGGCCGAGTTGGCCCGCAGGACGGGCCTCAATCACCGCACGGTGCCGATCGCGCCGATGTTCGACGCGTACATGGACTCGCTGGCCCTGACCGGGCTCGCGGAGGAGAACCTCCAGTCCCGGCTGCGCGGCGTGACGCTGATGGCGATCTCCAACCAGGAGGGCCACATCGTGCTCGCGCCGGGCAACAAGAGCGAGCTGGCGGTGGGCTACTCGACACTGTACGGCGACTCGGTGGGCGCCTACGGCCCGATCAAGGACGTCTACAAGACCACCGTCTTCCGGCTGGCCCGCTGGCGGAACGCGGCGGCGGCCGCGCAGGGCGAGACCCCGCCGATCCCGGAGAACTCCATCAGCAAGCCGCCGAGCGCCGAACTGCGCCCTGGCCAGGTCGACACCGACTCGCTGCCGGACTACGACGTGCTCGACCGGGTCCTGGAGCTGTACGTGGACCGCGACCAGGGCCGGGAGGCGATCATCGCGGCCGGCTTCGACGCGGAGCTGGTGACCCGGATCCTCAAGCTCACCGACACCGCCGAGTACAAGCGGCGGCAGTACCCGCCGGGCACGAAGATCTCCGCGAAGGGCTTCGGCAAGGACCGCAGGCTGCCGATCACCAACCGCTGGCGCGAGGGCGAACAGGTCCTCTGAGCGGGCGGGCCTCAGCTCTGCGGGAGCTGGAGGCGGGCGGCGACCGGGAGGTGGTCGCTGCCCGTCTTCGGCAGCGTCCAGGAGGACCTGGGCTCCACGCCCTTGACCATGATCTGGTCGATCCGCGCCATCGGCAGCCGGGCCGGCCAGCTGAATCCCATGCCGTTGCCCGCGGCGCCCTGCGTGGAGCGCATCTGCGAGGTGACCGAGGCCAACGCCCGGTCGTTCATGGTGCCGTTGAGGTCGCCGAGCAGGACGACGCTGTGCAACTGCTCGGAGGCGATGGCCTGCCCGAGCGCGTCGGCGGCGTCGTCCCGCTGCCCGGCGGTGAAACCGGCGTCGAACTTCACCCGCACGGACGGCAGATGGGCGACGTAGACCGCGACCTTCCCGTCGGGCGTGCTCACCGCGGCCCGCATCGCCCGGGTCCACCCCATCTTGATGTCCACCGTGCGCACCCCGCTCAGCGGGTACTTGCTCCACAGCCCGACCGTGCCCTGCACCGAGTGGTAGCGGTAGGCGGTGGCCAGATCCCGGGTGTACCTGGGCACTTCGCTCTCGGCCAGCTCCTCGAGCGCCACCACGTCGGCCCCGGCCGCGATCACGTCCTGGGCGGTGCCGTCCGGGTCGGGGTTCTCGGCGTTGACGTTGTGCGTCAGTACGGTCAGGTCGCCGCCGGGCGAGGACTTGTCGGTGAGCAGGCCGCCGAAGAGGTTCAGCCACACCAGTGTCGGCAGCAGCAGCGCGATCAACGCGGTCGTGGAACGCCGCAGCACCGCGAGCACGAAAAGCACCGGCAGCGCGAGGCCGACCCAGGGCAGGAACGTCTCCAGCAGGCTGCCCAGGTTGCCGATCCTGTTGGGCACGTCGGAGTGCAGGAACAGCACGCCGGTGAGCAGCAGGCAGACGGCGGCGAGCACGATGCCGCGCCGCCACATGCCGGCCGGCCGCCACCACCGCAGGAAGCGCTCCACGATCCGGTCGCGCCGCCCGGCGCCGGCCTGCTCCGGCGTGCCGTCGCCGTCCGCGGCCGCGTCCGTGCTGCTCTGCGCCTGGGTCATGAGGATCCTCGCTGCCTTGCCGGGTGCACTGCCGACCTTAGGGGATCGGTAGGTGATCCGACGGGGCGCGGGGGGCCACGGGTTCCCACCGTGGCCCCATAACGACGCGCTTGTGACAAAACCATCACGTGCCGTCCGCGCGGGAGCGGGCGCGAATCCGGTGCCGCGGGACGGCTGTCAGGGTGCGATGCCGCGCAGGATCATGTCGACGACCCGCTCGGAGAGGTCCTCCGGCAGGGCCGCGCCCTGGTGGAACGCCGTGCGGGTGAGCAGCGGCCCGGCGACGAAGTCGACCAGGAGGTCCATGTCACCGCCCAACTCCGGCCTGACCGCGCCGAGCGCGATGCCGCGCTCCAGCAGCCGCGCGAGCGCGGCGCGCCGGGTGGCGATGACGGTGTCGTGGTAGCTGCGCCACAGCTCGGGGTTGTTCTGGATCTGGGTGAGCATGTTGCGCAGCATCGCGGAGTCCCGCTTGGCCAGGCCCCGCCTGCGTATCGTCTCCACCGCGACGACCAGGTCGTCGCGGAAGGACGTGCCGGGCAGCGCGGGCAGCGCCGGGCTGTCGACCGCGGCCATCGCGTCGAGCAGCAGCGCGTCCTTGCTCGCCCACCGCCGGTAGACGGTGGCCTTGCCGACGCCTGCCTCGCGGGCGATGCCCTCCATCGTCAGATCGCCGAAGGTGGTGCCGTCGGCGATCAGCCGCAGCACGGTCTCGACGACCTTGTGGCCGACGGCCGCGTCGCGCGGACGCCCGCGCGGCACGGCCGACGTATCCGGGTCGTTCACTGCTCGGCACCGGCCATCGTCAGCTCCGCCTCACCGCCGGGCCCGGCGGTCTCGGGCCTGTCCTTGGCGGGCAGGAAGACGAGGACGACGAGCGCGCCGAACAGGGCGACGCCGCCGGAGGCGGCGGCCGTGATGTGCATGGCGTGGATGAAGGCGTCGTCGGCCGGGCCGACCAGGCCCTGGCCCTTGGGGCCGAGCTTCGCGGCGACGCCGAGTGTGGCCTCGATGGACTCCCCCGCGGCGTGCCGGGCGGGCGCGGGCAGGCTGTCGAGGTGGCCCTGCACCCCGTTGCGGTAGACCGTGGACATCAGGGAGCCGAGCACGGCGACGCCGATCGCACCGCCGACCTGCCGGAAGACGTTGTTGACCGCGGAGCCCGAGCCCGCCTTCTCGCGCGGCAGCGACGACATGATCATCACGGTGGCGGGCGGCATGACGTGCGCCATGGACGCGCCCATCAGGAAGAACAGCACTTCGAGCACCCAGATCGGGGTGTCCGTGCCGAGCAGCAGGAAGCCGAGGAAGGACAGGCCGGTCAGCGCCATACCGGCGGCGCAGACCGCCCTGGCGCCGAACCTGTCGACCAGCAGCCGGGCCCTGGGGGCGAATATCATCTGCGCCCCGGCGAGCGGGAGCAGCAGCAGGCCGGACTGCAGGGCGCTGTAGCCGCGGACGGACTGGGTGTAGAAGACGATGAAGAAGGTCACGCCCATCAGGGCGAAGAACACCAGGCCGATGGCGGCGACCGACGCGGAGAACTGCCGCTTCTTGAAATACGACATGTCCAGCGCCGGGTGGTCGCTGCGCTTCTCGTACAGGACGAAGGCCGCCAGGACCAGCAGGCCGCCGAGCGCGGTGGCCCATACCTCGGGCTTGGTGAAGTCGCCCGCCTGGCCGCCCTTGATGATGCCGTAGATCAGCAGAACGAGTCCGGCGATGGACGTCAGCACGCCCACCGGGTCGAGCCGCCCGGGCCTGGGGTCCTTGGAGTCGGGCACGAGCACGAACATCGCGATCAGGCCGGCGATCACGATCGGCACGTTGACCAGGAAGACCGAGCCCCACCAGAAGTGCTGCAGCAGCAGGCCGCCGGTGATCGGGCCGATGGCGATGGCGAGGCCGACGACGCCTGCCCAGATGCCGATCGCCTTCGGCTGCTCCTCGCGCTGGAAGACGTTCATGATGATCGCCAGGGTCGCGGGCATGATGAAGGCGCCGCCGAAGCCCATCAGGCCGCGGAACGCGATGAGTTCACCCGCGGAGCCGGCCCACGCCGACAGCCCGGACCCGATGCCGAACACCAGCATCCCGAACAGCAGCACCTTCTTGCGCCCGAGCCGGTCGCCCAGCAGCCCGGCGGTGAACAGCAGGCCCGCGAAGACCAGGGTGTAGGAGTTGATCGCCCATTCCAGCTGGCTCTGCGTCGCTCCGAGGCCGGTCGGCTTGGGCTGCGCGATCGTCTTCATCGCCACGTTGAGGATCGAGTTGTCCAGCACCACGACGAGCAGGCTGAACAGCAGCACGATGAGGATCGCCCAGCGACGGCGGTGTATCGCCTCGGGGACGGTGAAGTTCGCGTTGTCGGACATATTGTCAGACTAAGCGGCACTTACGATACGGAGGCGTCTCGTATCGTAAAGTCCGGGTAAAACCGGCCGCCGGGGAGGTCCGTCAGGAATCGAGAAGCACCGGCCGCCCGCCGCCCGTAGCGTGGCACCATGGCCGACCCCGCCGAGGCGGTCCGCACAATGAGGGAGACACGATGAGCACGGCCACGAGGACGGACCCGAAGCCGGCGGCGCCGGAGGGCGCCGACAGCCACGACGTGATCCGCGTGCACGGCGCCCGCGTGAACAACCTCAGGGACGTCAGCGTCGAGATCCCCAAGCGCCGCCTCACCGTCTTCACCGGGGTCTCAGGCTCGGGCAAGAGCTCCCTGGTCTTCGGCACGGTCGCCGCGGAGTCCCAGCGGCTGATCAACGAGACCTACAGCGCCTTCGTCCAGGGCTTCATGCCGACGCAGGCCAGGCCGGACGTCGACGTGCTGGAAGGCCTGACGACCGCGATCATCGTCGACCAGCAGCGGATGGGAGCCGACCCGCGCTCCACGGTCGGCACCGCCACCGACGCCAACGCCATGCTGCGGATCCTCTTCAGCCGGCTCGGGCAGCCGCACATCGGCCCGCCGAGCGCCTACGCCTTCAACGTCCCCTCGGTCAGCGCGAGCGGCGCGATCACCGTCGAGCGCGGCGACAGGAAGGCGGTGAAGGCCACCTTCAACCGCACCGGCGGCATGTGCCCGCGCTGCGAGGGCCGCGGCACGGTCTCCGACATCGACCTGACCCAGCTCTACGACGACTCCAAGTCGATCGCCGAGGGCGCGCTGACCATCCCCGGCTGGACCAAGGACAGCTTCTGGACCGTAAGGGTGTACGCCGAGTCCGGCTTCCTCGACCCGGACAAGCCGATCCGCAAGTACACCAAGAAGGAGATGCACGACTTCCTGCACAAGGAGCCGACCAAGGTCAAGGTCGAGGGCGTCAACCTCACCTACGAGGGGCTGATCCCCAAGATCCAGAAGTCGATGCTGTCCAAGGACAAGGACGCGCTCCAGCCGCACATCAGGGCCTTCGTCGAGCGGGCGGTCACCTTCACCACCTGCCCCGGGTGCGACGGCACCCGGCTCAGCGAGGGCGCCAGGTCGTCGAAGATCGGGAAGGTCGGCATCGCCGAGGCTTGCGCGATGCAGATCAGCGACCTCGCACAGTGGGTCGGCGGTCTCGACGAGCCCTCGGTCGCCCCGCTGCTCGCGTCGCTGCGCGACAGCCTGGACTCCTTCGTGGAGATCGGCCTCGGCTACCTCTCGCTCGACCGCCCGGCCGGCACGCTGTCGGGCGGCGAGGCGCAGCGGGTCAAGATGGTCCGCCACCTCGGCTCGCCGCTCACCGACGTCACCTACGTCTTCGACGAGCCCACCATCGGGCTGCACCCGCACGACATCCAGCGGATGAACGACCTGCTGCTGCGGCTGCGGGACAAGGGCAACACGGTGCTGGTGGTGGAGCACAAGCCGGAGACGATCGTCATCGCCGACCATGTGGTCGACCTCGGCCCCGGCGCCGGTGCGGCCGGCGGCACCGTCTGCTTCGAGGGCACCGTCGAGGGCCTGCGGTCCTGCGGCACCGTCACGGGGCGCCACCTGGACGACCGGGCCGGCCTGAAGAAGGCGGTACGCGAGCCCACCGGCGTCCTGGAGGTCCGCGGCGCGTCGGCGCACAACCTGCGCGACGTCGACGTCGACATCCCGCTCGGGGTGCTCACCGTCGTCACCGGCGTCGCGGGTTCCGGCAAGAGCTCGCTCGTGCACGGGTCGATCCCGGCCGACGCCGGCGTGGTGTCGGTCGACCAGGCGCCGATCCGCGGCTCGCGGCGCAGCAACCCGGCGACGTACACCGGGCTGCTCGACCCGATCCGCAAGGCGTTCGCCAAGGCCAACGGCGTGAAGCCGGCCCTCTTCAGCGCCAACTCCGAGGGCGCCTGCCCCACCTGCAACGGCATCGGCGTCGTCTACACCGACCTGGCGATGATGGCCGGCGTCGCCAGCGTGTGCGAGGAGTGCGAGGGGAAGCGGTTCCAGGCCTCGGTTCTCGAATACCGCCTCGGCGGACGCGACATCAGCGAGGTGCTCGCGATGTCGGTGGCACAGGCGGAGGAGTTCTTCGGCGCCGGCGACGCGCGGACGCCGGCGGCGCACACCGTGCTGGCCAGGCTCGCCGACGTGGGCCTCGGCTACCTCGGCCTCGGCCAGCCGCTCACCACGCTGTCCGGCGGCGAGCGGCAGCGCCTCAAGCTGGCCACCCACCTGGGTGACAAGGGCGGCGTCTACGTCCTGGACGAGCCGACCACCGGCCTGCACCTCGCGGACGTCGAGCAGCTCCTCGCCCTGCTCGACCGCATCGTCGACTCCGGCAAGTCCGTCATCGTCGTGGAGCACCACCAGGCGGTCATGGCCCACGCCGACTGGATCATCGACCTCGGCCCCGGCGCGGGCCACGACGGCGGCCGCGTCGTCTTCGAGGGCACCCCCGCCGACCTCACCGCCGCCGGCACCCTCACCGGCCGGCACCTCGCCGCCTACACCGGTTCCGCGACGTAGCCGGCCTTCCGGCGCCCACCGCTGCCCCGCGTCCTCCCCGGTGACGCGCCCGAGTCCCCCCGACGGCGCACAGCGACGGCGCCGTGGACCACCCGGACGGCCTAGGCGCCGCTCCGGCCACCGGCCCGCCGCCCGGTGGCCGGAGCGCGGACCGTGCCGTACCGCACAGCGCTCCTCCCCTTTGCGCGGTAGGCGAGCCGTGTCAGCATGGAGGGGATCCGGGGACGCCGTCAGGGCGCCTCGAGATGACATGAGGGAGCTGTCACCATGACGCAACTTCCGGCTGCCCAGGAGACGCCCGCGGGCAGCGACAAGACCACCGGCAAGGGCACCGACAACCCCAAGGCGCTCTACGGCGGCACCGGCACCCGCAGGGTCACCGTGCGCGACCTGGCGCTGGCCAAGGAGCGGGGCGAGCGGTGGCCCATGCTCACCGCGTACGACGCGATGACCGCCTCGGTCTTCGACGAGGCCGGGATCCCGGTGCTGCTGGTCGGCGACTCGATGGGGAACTGCCACCTCGGCTTCGACAGCACGGTGCCGGTCACGATGGACCACATGACGATGCTGGCCGCGGCGGTCGTCCGCGGTACGAGCCGGGCGCTGGTCGTCGGCGACCTGACCTTCGGCTCGTACCAGGAAGGCCCGGTCCAGGCACTGCGCAGCGCCACCCGGCTGGTCAAGGAGGCCGGGGTCGGCGCGGTGAAGCTGGAGGGCGGCGAGCGGTCGCTGCCGCAGACCGAGACGATCGTGCAGGCCGGCATCCCGGTGATGGCGCACCTCGGGCTGACCCCGCAGTCGGTGAACACGCTCGGCCACCGGGTGCAGGGCCGCGGCGAGGAGGCGGCGCACGTCCTGATCAGGGACGCGAAGGCGGCGCAGGACGCCGGTGCCTTCGCGGTGGTGCTCGAACTGGTGCCGGCCGAGGTGGCGGCCGAGGTCACCCGCTCGCTGCACATCCCGGTGATCGGCATCGGGGCGGGCCCCGACACCGACGCGCAGGTGCTGGTGTGGACCGACATGGTGGGCCTGACCGGCGGGAAGGTGCCGCGCTTCACCAAGCAGTACCTGAACCTGCGGCAGACCCTCGGCGACGCGGCGAAGGCGTACGCGGAAGAGGTCGTCGGCGGGGCCTTCCCCGCCGAGGAGCACACCTTCCACTGACTGCGGCCCGGCGCCGGCTGCGGCGGCAGTCCTGACACTTCGGCGTTTTTCCGAAAGTGCCGTGGTTTCTTTTGAGACAACCTGCCGCCGGGTCCGTATGTGCCGGTGAGCCCCGCCCTCCAGACGGCGGCCACCGGCACACACGGGAAGTCACGATGACCCTCACCACTCGCCGCGGTGCGCTCACCGCGAGCGTCCTCACAGCAGGCCTGCTCCTCGCCGTCTCCGGGTGCGGCGCCTCCGGCTCCTCGGACTCCGCGGGCTCCTCCTCGGCCTCGTCCTCCTCCGGCAGCTCCGCCGGCGGCGCGGGGACCGTGCACACCGTGACCGACGCCACACTCGGCAGCATTCTGGTGAACGGCAAGGGCTTCACGCTCTACCGCTTCGACAAGGACACGGACAACCCGCCCGCCTCGCACTGCGCAGGCACCTGCGCGGCGCTGTGGCCGGCCGCACCGGCCGCCGACGCCGCGTCGGTCAAGGGCGTCGACCCCGCTCTCGTCGGCAGCATCACCGGGGCGGGCGGCGTGAAACAGCTCACCATCGGCGGGTGGCCGATGTACACGTACTCCGCCGACAGCAAGGCCGGAGACACCGGCGGCCAGGGCGTCATGGGCATCTGGTGGGCGGTGACACCCACCGGTGGCAAGGCCGCCGCGACCGCGCCGGCCTCTGGCTCCGACGGCTACTGATGTCCCGGCAGGCTGCACGCGAACTCGACCGGGCGCGCCGGGTAGGGCAGGATGCGCCCGTGGAAGGACCACCACCCGGACCTTCGGGGCCTGCGGGCTCGGCCCCGGAGGAGGAGCTGATGCGGGCGCTGTACCGCGAGCACGCGGGCGCGCTCTACGCCTACGTACTCCGGCTCGTCGCCGGCGACCGCTTCCTGGCCGAGGACGTCGTGCAGGAGACCCTGCTGCGGGCGTGGAAGAGCGCGTCCCGGCTCGACCCTGCCGCCAGGTCGCTGCGGCCCTGGCTGGTCACGGTGGCCCGGCGCATCGTCATCGACGGCCACCGCAGCCGCCAGGCCCGCCCGCCGGAGACGTCGCCCGCGGGGCTGGACCAACTGCCCGCCAATGACGAGATGGAACGCTCGCTGCGGCTGATGACCATCTCGGACGCGCTCCAGGACCTGTCGGACGCGCACCGGGAGGCCCTGATCGAGACGTACTTCCGCGGCCGGACCGTCAACGAGGCCGCACAGGAGCTGGGACTGCCGGCCGGGACCGTGCGGTCCCGGGTGTTCTACGCGCTGCGCGCCCTGCGGAACGCGCTGGAGGAGAGAGGGGTGACCTCATGAACCCGCACATGGACGTGGGCGCCTATCTGCTCGGCGCGCTGGACGACGACGAGATGGCGCGGTTCGAGGCGCACCTCGTGGAGTGCGAGCTGTGCGGGCAGGAGCTGGACGAGCTCAGCGGTGTGGTGCCGGTACTCGAAGAGCTGCGGGCCGACGGTCTCGGCGTCGCGGAGCTGCCCAGCGGCGACGCCATGCTCGAACGGCTGCTCGCGCAGGTCGCGGGCGAGCGCCGGGCGCACCGCCGGCGCCGGCTGGTCTCGGTCGCCGCAGCCGCGGTCCTGGTCGTCGGCGGTCCCGCGGTCGCCGTGCTGGCCGCACAGGACAACGGCGGCGGCTCCCCCGCCGCGGTCCAGAGTTTCGGCTCCGACCAGCACCGGGCCTCCAACCCGGCGACCGGTGTCTCGGCCGTCGTCGCGGTCACCGACAAGGGATGGGGCAGTGCGGTCGACCTCCGGCTCACCGGCGTGCACGGCCCATTGACCTGCAGTCTCATCGCGTTCGGCGGCGACGGCAGCTCTCAGACGGTGGCCACCTGGTCCGTGCCCTCCGCCGGCTACGGCACCGACACGCAGCCCGCGCCCCTCACCGTCCACGGCGCGGCGGGCCTGCACGCCTCCGGCATCACCCACTTCGACGTCCGCACCGACACCGGGGCCCTCCTGGTCACCGTCCCGACCTGACCCCGCCCCTCCCGACCTGGCACCGCACCGCTCCGACGTCGCCTGAGCGGTCCGGGGACGGCCCCGACACCGGACCGATACGGGCTGTCGGTGGGATGTCGGTGCCGTGTCGGGAGGGCAGGGCATCGTTGGGGACATGACGACGCGACCGAAGGAAAAAGGCGCCGCCGTCGAGGTACGGGGGCTGGTCAAGCACTACGGCCAGACCAAGGCACTCGACGGGGTCGACCTCGATGTACGGCAGGGGACGGTGCTCGGGGTGCTCGGGCCCAACGGGGCCGGGAAGACCACCCTGGTCAGGGTGCTCTCCACACTGGTCAAGCCCGACGCGGGCACCGCGAGGGTGGCCGGCTACGACGTGCTCAGGCAGCCGCGGCAGCTGCGCCGGGTGATCGGCCTCACCGGGCAGTACGCCTCGGTGGACGAGAAGCTGTCCGGCCGGGAGAACCTCTACATGATCGGTCGGCTGCTCGACCTGCCGAGCAGGGAGGCCAAGTCCCGGGCGGACGAGCTGCTCGAGCGGTTCTCGCTGACCGAGGCGGCCAAGCGGCCCGCGATGCAGTATTCGGGCGGCATGCGCCGCCGGCTCGACCTCGCGGCGAGCATGATCGGGCACCCCGCGGTGCTGTATCTGGACGAGCCGACCACAGGGCTCGACCCGCGGACCCGCAACGAGGTGTGGGAAGAGGTCCAGCGGATGGTCGCGGAAGGCGCGACCGTACTGCTCACCACGCAGTACATGGAGGAGGCCGAGCAGCTGGCCGGCGAGCTGACGGTCATCGACCGCGGCAAGGTGATCGCCAACGGCAAGGTGGCGGAGCTCAAGGCGAAGGTCGGCGGCCGGACGCTGCAGATCGCGCCCTCGGACCCGGCGATGCTCGGCGCGATGGCCGCGGCCGTCGGCGAGGCGGGCCTCGACGGGATCGCCGGGGTACGGACCGACCCGGCGGCGGGCACGGTCCTGGTGCCGATCCTCACCGACGAGCAGCTGACCGCGGTGGTGGGCCTGCTGGCGGCACGCGGCTTCGGCATCGCCCACATCGGCACCCATCTGCCCAGCCTGGACGAGGTGTTCCTGGCGATCACCGGCAAGAAGGCCGCCCCGCAGACCGCGGCGGAGCCCGCGCTCGCGGACGACAAGGAAGAGGTGACGGTATGACCACGGCCACGGCCGCCTTCGACCGGCCGGCCAAGGCCATCACGGCCGACGAGGGCCGGATCGGGCTGCGGGCGAACCTGCGGCACATCGGCGCCCTGGCCCGGCGCAACATGCTCCAGATCAAGCAGGACCCGGAGTCGATGTTCGACGTCCTGCTGATGCCGATCATCTTCACCCTGCTGTTCGTCTACGTCTTCGGCGGCGCCGTCTCCGGCAAGGGCAACCAGCAGGAGTACGTGAACTACGTGGTGCCCGGCCTGATGGCGATGATGGGCATGAACATCGCGATGGCCGTCGGCACCGGCATCAACGACGACTTCAAGAAGGGGGTCATGGACCGGTTCCGTACGATGCCCATCGCACGGTCCTCGGTACTGATCGCCAAGATCGTCGTCGAGCTGGGCCGCATGATGATCGCCACCGTGATCCTGCTGGGCGTGGGGTTCGCGCTCGGCCTGACCGTCCACACCGATGTGCTGCACCTGCTCGGGGCCGTCGCCCTGGCGGCCGTCTTCGGCGCCTCGCTGATGTGGATCTTCATCCTGCTGGGTCTGACCATGAAAACGCCGCAGGCGGTTCAGGGGGTCGCCATGCTCGTGCTGATGCCGTTGCAGTTCGGCAGCTCGATCTTCGCCAAGCCCACCACGATGCCGGGCTGGCTCGAGGGATTCACCAAGGTCAATCCGCTGTCCAACCTGGCGGACGCGGCCCGCGCGTTGATCAACGGCGGCCCCGTGGCCCACTCGGTGTGGATCACGCTGGCCTGGGCGGTGGGCATCACCGCGGTGACCGCACCGCTCGCGGTGGCGCGCTTCCGCAAGAAGACCTGACGGGCGCCGCGCCCGGCGGCTCTCAGACCACGTCGCGCATCAGGGCGACGGCCTCGTCCGCATCGAGGCCGTCGCCTTCCGCATACGCGGCGGCGTAGCCCTCCTCCCCCAGGACACGCAGCAACCGGTCCTTGGAGCGGGCCAGTTCGAGGGCCTCCGAGGGCGGCACCACTGACGGGCGGAGCCGGTCGTGGGCGTTGGAGAGGATCGCGGCCCGGCGCGCGCGGGCCTCGGCGACCGGGGAGGAGGCGCCCTGCTCGGCCAGCACCCCGAGCAGCTCGATGGTGCCGGGCGTGAGCAGGATGCCGAGCCGCGGGGTGATCACGTGGGCCAGCGGGTGCGCGGCCAGCACCCCGACGCCCTCCTCCATGAGGGCCAGGCCCGCCTCGGGTTCGCCGAGCGTGCCGACCAGATAGCCCTTCAGGCCCATCAGCATGCCGACGACGAAGCCGGGCTGGCCGACGGCGGCCTCGCTGTCCAGCATCGTCTCCTCGACCAGCGCCAGCGCCTCGGCGGCCTTCCCTGTGTGGCTGAGCGCACCGGCGAGCAGGATCCTGCCGTAGAAGCCGGCGCCGTCGCTGTCGTGGCCGAAGCGCCCGGCGTCGTCCACGCCCTCCCAGAGCTTGCGCATGCCCTCCTCGACCCGGCCGGCGTTGACCAGCGAGTCGCCGAGCCTGACGGTGAGGACCGGGACCCGCTGGTGGGAGCCGATCTTGCGGGCCAGCTCGATGCCCTGGACGCAGCACTCGGCGGCGTGCGCCCAGTCGCCGGCGTTGCTCGCTGCCTCGGCCTCCGCCGACAGCGTCTCCGCCATGCCCCACTCGTCGCCGAGCCGCTCGAAGATCCGGCGGCTCTCGCCGACGTCGAGGAGCGAGTCCGCGATGCGCTCGATGACGTCGTTGTTGACCTTCGCCCGAAGTTGCAGCGCGAACGCCAGCTCCCAGTCGCGGTGGTGGCGGCGGCAGGCGTCCACGGTCTCGTCGACCAGGACGGGCAGCTGGTCGAACCGGCCGGTGAAGAAGGCGCCGTAGGGCCGCAGGATGCCGGGTACGCGTGCCGACTGCGGGAGGTGCGGCGGGTAGTTGGCGATCATGGACTCGCCCAGGCCGGCCATGCTCGGCTCCGTCCACCACTCCGTGTCGTTCTCGTTGGCGGCCAGCTGGATCACCCGCACCCAGCGGCGGGCCTCGATCAGCTGCTCGGGGCTGAGCGGCGGCGGGTCCTCCAGCGGCCCGCGCTCGATCGGCTCGGTGATCGGCGGCCCGCCGAAGGGGTCCTCGCCGAGCTCGCTGACCTGCTTGGGCCAGTAGCGCCGCTCGGAGGCGTAGTTGCGCACCTCCCAGAACCAGGCGCAGCCCAGCACCAGCAGCAGCGCCTCCTCCTCGTCCCCGCCGTCCACCGCCCGGCGCAGTGCGGCCCGCAGGTTCTCGTGCTCGCGCTCCAGCCGCTCGAACCAGACCAGCTGGCCCGCCTTCCGCAGCAACGGGTCCGCGATGCGGGCGTATTCGCGGAAGTACGTCATGTGCCGCCGCTCGACCGCGGCCCGCTCGCCCGACTCGTCCAGCCGCTCGGCGGCGTATTCGGAGATGGTCTCCAGCATCCGGTAGCGGTCGCTGTCCGCGGTCAGTTCGGCGAGGACCAGCGACTTGTCGACCAGGGAGGCCAGCAGGGCGGCGACGTCGGGGGCGTCGATCGGCGACGGCCGCCCCGGCCGGCCAGGGGCCGCGGGATCCTCGGCGGGCAGGTCCGTGCAGATCGCCTCGACCGCTTCGAGGGTCCAGCCGCCGCGGAAGACCGCGAGCCGGCGCAGCAGGGTGCGCTCCGGCGGGTCGAGCAGGTCCCAGGACCAGTCGACCACGGCCCGCAGGGTCTGCTGCCGGGGCAGCAGCGTGCGGCTGCCGCCGGTGAGCAGCCGGAAGCGGTCGTCGAGCCGGTCGGCGAGCCCGCGCGGGGACAGGCTGCGCAGCCGGGCCGCGGCCAGCTCGATCGCCAGCGGCAGCCCGTCGAGCCGGTGGCACAGCTCGGCGCAGGCAGCCGGGTCGTCGTCCACCGAGAAGCCGGGGCGGGCGGCGGCTCCCCTGTCGGCCAGCAGCCGCAGCGCGGTGGGTTCCGGCAGCGGGTCGAGCGGGCGCACCAACTCCCCGGGTACGCCGAGCGGTTCACGGCTGGTGGCCAGCACCGCCAGGCCGGGGCAGTCGGCGAGCAGCCGCTCGGCCAGCGTGGCCGCCGCGTCGATCACGTGCTCGCAGTTGTCCAGCACGAGCAATATCTCGCGAGGCGCGAGGTGGTCGGCGAGCCGGCGCAGCGGGTCCTTCGCCTTGGTCTCGACGGCGATCGCCGTCTCCGCCGCGCCGCCGTGCAACTGGGTGTCACGCAGCCCGAGCGAGCTGATCACGGCCTCGGGGAGGGTGCGGGGATCGCTGACCGGGGCGAGTTCGGCATACCAGACGCCGTCCGGCCAGCGCCCGGCGACCAGGTCGCCCGCCTCCTGCGACAGGCGGGTCTTGCCGGTGCCGCCTGGGCCGGTGATCGTCACCAGCCGGGCCCGCGACAAGTCGGCCCCCACCGCCGCGATCTCGGCCTCCCGGCCGACGAAACTGGTCAGCCGGGCACGCGCGTTGCCCCCCGGCCTGCCGGTGCCGCCGCCGGGCCGCGGGCGGGTGACGGCCCGTCCGTCCGGGTGGTCGCGGTGGTCCCGGCGGTCCTCGGGATTGAGCAGTTCGGCGTGCAGCGACCGCAGTTCAGGGCTCGGGTCGGCCCCGAGCCCGTCGGCCAGTGCCCGGCGCACCGACTCGTAAGCCGCCAGCGCGTCCGCGGTGCGGCCGGCCGCGCGCAGCGCGCGGATGTACAGCGCGTGCAGCGGCTCGTCCAGCGGGTGGTCGGCGGCCAGGCCCGCCAGCTCGGGCAACACGTGGGCGGCCCGGCCGAGTTCGAGCTCCGCGGTCAGCCGCAGCCGCCGGGTGTCCAGCCGCAGGGCCTCGCTGCGCACCGCCGCGGTACCGCGGTCCGGCAGGTCGGCGAGCGCGGGGCCGCGCCACAGCGCGAGCGCGTCCGCGAGCAGCCCCGAGGCCTTCACCGGGTCGGCGTCGGCCAGCGCCCGCGCGCCCTCGTCGGCGAGCCGCTCGAAACGGTAGAGGTCGACGTCGTCGTGCGCGGCCGCCAGCCGGTAGCCGCCCTCGACCGAGCCGACCGCGTCGTGCCCCACCGCCCTGCGCAGCCGCCCGACCAGGGCCTGGAGCGCCCCGGTGGCCCCGGCCGGCGGGTCACCGTCCCACACCTCGTCGATCAGCACGTCCGCGGTGACCACCCGGCCGGGCCGCAGCGCGAGCGCCGTGAGCAGCGCACGGAGCCGGCCGCCCGCGAGGGCGACCGGCTCCCCGTCGTCCCGCAGGGCCTGGGTGGTGCCGAGGATCGTGTATCGCACCGCACCATTCTTGCGGAGTCGCCTCGGCGGCGGCGACCAGCCGGCCGCCCCGCATGGGATGATCGGGCGCCCGGGGCGCCGACGTCCCCCGGGGCACGTCACCGTCCGGAAGCTGGAGCACTCTCATGAGCGTCACGCCGATTCGTCAGGCCCGCGGCAGCGGTGCGCGCGGGGTCAGCCCCGTCTTCCTCGGCATCGCGGCGGTCATGGCCGTGTCCGGGTGGGCGGTGTGGAGCGGGTTCGCCTCCGACGCGGGCTTCGCGGTCTTCCTCTTCGTCGTGTCCGGCTGGGTCGTCTCGCTGTGCCTGCACGAGTACGCCCACGCCAGGACCGCCCTGCACAGCGGCGACATCACCGTCGGCGACAAGGGCTACCTCACCCTCAACCCGCTGAAGTACGCCAACGCCGCGCTGTCGATCATCCTGCCGGTGATCTTCGTGATCATGGGCGGCATCGGGCTGCCAGGTGGCGCCGTCTTCATCGAGCGGGGCCGCATCCACGGCCGGTGGCGGCACAGCATGATCTCGGCCGCGGGCCCGCTGACGAACGTGCTGTTCGCCGTCCTGCTGATGCTGCCCTTCACCATGGGCGCGCTCGACAGCTGGCCGCAGACGTTCCTGGTCGCGCTCGGCTTCCTGGCGTTCCTCCAGGTCAGCGCGGCCTTCCTCAACCTGCTGCCGATCCCGGGCCTGGACGGCTACGGCATCTGGGAGCCGTGGCTGCCCTACAGCGTCCGCCGCCAGGCGGAGGTCTTCGCGCCCTTCGGCCTGATCGCCACCTTCGGGGTGCTCTACATCCCCGCGGTCAACGAGAAGTTCTTCGAGGGCGTCTACCACGTGATGGGCTGGTTCAAGGTGCCGGGCGTGGCCGTGGACTACGGCTACTGGCTCTTCCGCTTCTGGAAGCACTGACCCCCGGAGGCAGGATCCGCGGCCGCCGGGACCTCAGGCGGCGCTTCCGGACTCCGCCCGGGCCTTGCGGCGGTAATACCACCACATGTTGCTCGACGCGCCCGCGAGCAGCACCCACACCACGCCGAGCCAGTTGCCGTTGACGAAGGACACGACCGCGGCGGCGACGGCGAGCACGCAGACGACGAGTGCGTAGAGGGCGAGGCGGGGCATGGGGTGGACGGCTCCTGTCCGTGCGCGTACGGCTGGCTGCGCCCATTGTCCCCCATGGGCCACGGCGGGGAGGCGGGCGGCCCGCGGAGCCGGTTGACTGGACACGACAGCGCCACCGGATCGGAAAGGACGTCCCTGTGGACACCACCATGCACGCGGTACGCGGCCACCGGCGCGGCGGGCCCGAGGTACTGGTGTACGAGGTCGCCCCGCGCCCCGTGCCAGGCGACGGCGAGGTGCTGGTCGAGGTGCGGTCGGCGTCGATCACCCCGGACGAGCTGACCTGGGACGCCACCTGGACCGACCGCCTGGACCCCGGCGGGGAGCCGAGGCTGCCGGCGATCCCGGCGAAGGAGGTGTCGGGGGTGGTCGTCGCGGCCGGGCCCGGCGCCGACCGCGAGGGGGACCCCGCGGTGGGCGACAAGGTCTTCGGGCTGATCCCCTTCAACCGGGACGGCGCCGCCGCCGAGTTCACCGCGGTGCCGGCCGCGGCGCTGGCCCCGAAACCGGCGGGCCTGGGCTTCGACGAGGCCGCCGCCCTCACCCTGGCGGGGCTGACCGCGTGGCAGGGCCTGGTGCGGCACGGCGGCCTGCGCGAGGGCGGCCGGGTCCTGGTGCACGGTGCCGCGGGCGGCGTCGGCTCGCTTGCCGTGCAGATCGCGGTGGCGCTCGGCGCCGAGGTGATCGGCACCGCGGGCGCCGACCACCTGGACTTCGTCCGCGGACTGGGCGCCGCCCGCGCCCTCGACTACCGGGCGGAGCGCTTCGAGGACGTGGTCGACGAGGTGGACGTGGTCTT
Source organism: Streptomyces sp. NPDC049040 (assembly GCF_043197715.1). NCBI lineage: Bacteria > Bacillati > Actinomycetota > Actinomycetes > Kitasatosporales > Streptomycetaceae > Streptomyces > Streptomyces sp. NPDC049040. Next base: position 695,227 of record NZ_JBICTO010000002.1, on the reverse strand, counting down.
CGACACCGCGGGCGGCGACACGCAGCAGCGCTCCTGGCAGGTGCTACGGAACAGCGGGGTCCTGGTGAGCATCGTGTCCCCGCCGCAGCGCGAGGGCGGGGACGGCCACGGGCCGCGCGGGGCGTTCTTCGTGGTCGAGCCGGACCGCGACGGCCTGGTCGAACTCACCCGGCTGGTCGACGCCGGGCGGTTGACCGTGCCGGTCGACCAGGTGGTGCCGCTGTCCGGCGCGGCAGCCGCGTATGCCGCGCTGGAGAAGCGGGGCCGCCGCGGCAAGGTCGTCCTGCGCGTCGCCTGAGCCCGGCACCGAACCGGCACCGCGGCACGCGCGCACCCGGGCGCACCTGCCGCCGCGGCGTCGGATCACACCCCGAACGCACCCGCACGGGCCGTCCGCGGGCACCAGGCCTGCGCGGGCCCGCCGCGGCAAGGTCGTCCTGCGCGTCGCCTGAGCCCGGCACCGAACCGGCACCGCGGCCCGCGCACGGGGGTTGCACCTGCCGCCGCGGCGCCGGATCACACCCCGAACGCACCCGCACGGGCCTGTCCGCGGGCACCAGGCCTGCGCGGGGCCGCGCAGGCCTGGTGCCGCCCCGGCACGGGACCCCGTGGCGGGCGGGCCCGCCACGGGGGCTCAGACGTCGGTCAGGCGCAGGCCCGCGTGGGCCTTGTAGCGGCGGTTGACCGAGATCAGGTTGGCCACCAGGGACTCGACCTGGTGGGCGTTGCGCAGGCGGCCGGCGAAGATGCCGCGCATGCCGGGGATGCGGGCGGCAAGCGCCTGCACGATGTCGGTGTCGGCGCGGACCTCGCCGAGCACCATCACGTCGGTGTCGATCTTCTCGATCTCCGGGTTGGTCAGCAGCACCGCCGACAGGTGGTGGAAGGCGGCCGTGACCCGGGAGTCGGGCAGCAGCGCGGCGGCCTGCTGGGCGGCGCTGCCCTCGTCGGGCGTGAGGGCGTACGCGCCCTGCTTGTCGAAACCGAGCGGGTTGACGCAGTCGACGATGAGCTTCCCCGCCAGCTCCGTGCGCAGCGACTCCAGGGTCTTGGCGTGGCCCTCCCACGGCACGGCGACGATCACCACGTCGCTGCGCCGCGCGCACTCGGCGTTGTCCGCGCCTTCGACGCCGAGGCCGAGCTCCGCGGCGGCGCCCCGCGCCCGCTCGGCGTCGCGCGAGCCGATGATCACCTGCTGGCCGGCCCTGGCCAGCCGGTAGGCCAGGCCGCGGCCCTGGTCGCCGGTGCCGCCGAGTACCCCGACCACCAGGCCCGACACGTCGGGCAGCTCCCGGGGGTCCTTGACCGGGGCCTTGGCAGGGGCGGTCTTGCTGTCGTCAGCGTTAGTCATGACGGCGATCCTGCCAGGTGCGGGGCGGTACGGCGCCGGGTGCCCCGCCCGGGTGGCGGGGATCACCCGGCGCGGCGGGTGTCAGGCCCGCGGGGCGGGCCGCAGCTCCATCGTGCAGCACTTGACGCTGCCGCCCGCCTTGTGGAGTTCCGACATGTCGACGCCGACCGGCGCGTAACCGCGGTCCCGCAGCGGCCCGATGAGCCCGGTCGCCTCCCGCGGCAGCAGGACGTTCAGCCCGTCGCTGACGGCGTTGAGCCCGAGGACGGCCGCGTCCTCGGCCGAGGCGAGCAGCGCGCCGGGGAAGAGCCGGGCGAGGACGGCCCTGGAGCCCGGCGAGAAGGCGCCGGGGTAGTACATGATCTCGTCGGCGCCGTCGTCCAGCACGGCCAGCGCGGTGTCGAGGTGGTAGTAGCGCGGGTCGGTCAGTTCCAGGCTGATCACCGGCCGTCCGAAGAACTCCTGCGCCTCGTCGTGCGCGAGCGGGCTGCTGCGGAAGCCCTGGCCGGCGAGCAGCCAGGACGAGGTGACGGCGAAGTCCCCCTCGGCCTCGTTGACGTGCTCGGGCTCCCGTACGTCCGCGAAGCCGGCCGCGCGCGATCTGAACCAGGCGAGGTGCGCCGGGGCCTCGGCGGCCCGCTCGGGGTTGGCGAACCGCGCGCCGAGCACCCGGCCGTCCACGACGGTGGCGCCGTTGGCCGCGAAGACCATGTCGGGCAGACCCGCGACGGGGTCCAGGATCTCGACGGTGTGGCCGAGGGTGCGGTAGCGGTCGCGCAGGTCCTCCCACTGGAAGAGCGCGAGGGCCGGGTCCACCGGTTTGTCGGGGTCCATCCACGGGTTGATGGAGTAGGCCACACGGAAGTGCGCCGGGGGGCACATCAGATACCGGCGGGGTGTCGCAGTGCGCAATGAGGGCTCCTCGTGGTGGTGAGTGTGCCTGGGGTGCACAGTGCCGTCCCGCGCCGGACGGTCGGCCCGGCGGGGGAACGTACTTAGGAGGATTGTGCGCCTGGTCGGGCTTTTCGAGGCCTGACTTCGCGCAGAAGCCGCGGATTGCCGCAGATGTTGCGGCCGTTCCGGCCATGACGGCCGTGTCATGGCGCCCGAGCGGGCGGCTCGTCGACCGCCCCGCAGGCAGGACGGGCGGCAGGACCGGCGGCCCCCCGGCGGCAGGACCGGCGGGCGGCCCGCGGGCAGGACCCGCGGGCAGGACCCGCGGGCGGCCCGGCGGAAGGACCGGCGACCGCCCCGCAGGCAGGACCGGGGGCAGGACCGGCGGGCGGACCGGCGGAAGGACCGGCGACCGCCCCGCGGGCAGGACCGGCGGCAGGACCGGCGGGCGGACCAAGGGCAGGACCGGCGGGCGGACCAAGGGCAGGACGGGCGGGCCCTCCGGCGGAAGGACCGGCGCGCCCGCGTCCCGGCAGCCGCGGGCGGTGCCTGGTCAGGCGCCGCCGGCCGCCCGCCGCGGCCGCGGCGTGAACCCCGCGCCCTTCGGCTCACCCGTCGTATACGTTTCCCGGGAAAACGGCCTGCCCGCGCCCGCCCGCGCCCGCTCACGCGCAGTCGCGCCGCCGACCGCCGCCGACCGCCGTCCCGGGCGGCACCGCGGCGCTCGGCCCGCCAGGACCGGCCGCCCCGGGCTCAGGCGGTGCGCGGGAAGGCCTCGCCCAGCGCAGCGAAAAGCGCGCTGTTCAGCGCGAACGCGACCCGGCACTCCTCCACCACCCGCTGCCGTTCCAGGTCGTCCACCGGCAGCTCGTCCAGCAGCTTGCGGTAGTCCCGCTTGAAGGCGGCCGGGTTGGCGATGTCCTCGAAGACGTAGAAGCGGACGCCGTCCCCTTTGTGCGGCAGGCCCCACGTCTTCTCCGCGATGCCGCGGATCACCTGGCCGCCGGAAAGGTCACCCAGATAGCGGGTGTAGTGGTGCGCGACGTAGCCGGCGGGCCAGCCGGCCGCGGTCTCGGTGATCCGGGCGGCGTAGCGGGCGGTGGCGGGCAGCGGTGACGCCCGCTGCCGCCAGTCCTCGCCGAGCAGGTGCCCGAGGTCGCGTTCCAGCGCGGCCACTCTGAGCAGCTCGGGCTGGACGAACGGCCCTGCCACCGGGTCCTCGGCGAGTCCTGCGGCCCCCTCCTCCAGCGCCCGGTAGACGAACCACAGCTGCTCGGTGTACCGGGCGTATGCAGCGACGCCGAGCCGGCCGCCGAGCATGTCGGCCATGAAGGCGGAATTCTCCGCCTCGGTGTGCTGCTGCCTGCTCGCGGCACGGATGACGGCGGAAAAGGGCTCGGCGGGCATGGGGCCTCCGGTTCGTGGCGGGCGGACCGCTGGTCGACGGCCCGATCCTGGCAACTTAGGCATACCTAAGTCAATGGCTTGCCGACATGCCGTCGGGAACGCCTTCCGGGGGAACACTTCCACCCCGGGTGGGTGTTCATTCCCGGCAAGAGGGAGGATGTCCTCCACCAGCCGCGTACCGTGGACACCGCGGGACGGGGGCGAGGGAAGGAGCTCGATGGCAGGCAAGAGCAGGTTGTCCGAGTGGGTGCGCCGCCGCACGGAGGGCACTTCTGCTGCCGCCCGGGCAGCGGAGCCGGACCTGCGCCGGGACCCTCTGGTCAAGGCCGCCGCCATCGCGGGCTTCCCGGTCGCGCCCGCCGCGCACCCGGCCAACTTCGGCTGTTCCTGCGAGCGCATCGGCTGTCCGATCCCCGCCGTCCACCCGGTCTCGCTCGCCTGGCAGACGCAGGCCAGCACCGACCGGGACAAGCTCGACCACTGGCTGCGCACCGACCCGCTGGCCAACTTCGTCACCGCCACCGGCATCGCCCACGACGTCCTGGACGTCCCCGCCGAGGCCGGCAGGCTCGCCATCGAACGGCTGATCGCCGACGGCGCCACGCTCGGCCCGGTCGCCGCCCGCGCCGACCGGCTGCTGTTCTTCACCGAGACCCGCGGCAATCCGGCGGACGAGGACGAGTGGTGGCCCTGCGAGCTGGACAGCCACCCCGAGACCGCCGACGAGCACCCCGGTATCCGCTGGCACTCCCGCGGCAGCTACGTGCTCCTGCCGCCTTCCCGGCTGCCCTCGGGCCACACCGTCGAGTGGCTGCCCCAGCACGGTCCCGACCTGCCGCTGCCCGACCCGCTGCCGGTGCTCGACGTGCTGTCCGACGCCTGCGCCCAGTTCTCCTACGAGCCGGAGCGCGAACCGGCCACCTGGCTGCGCTGACCCGCTGCCCTCGGTCCTACTCGCCCTTGGCCGAGACCAGGCCGACGACCCGGCTGAGGAAGACCACCTTGCCGCCGCCTGCCGCCGGGACGGTGGCCGCCTCGTCGCCGAGGCGGGTGAGGGTGACCGACGTGCGCGGGGTGCCCGTCATGAGGGCCTTGGTGTCCGCGTCCATCGCGAGTTTGTAGCCGGTCCTGAAGGTGGCCCTCGACTGGTGGTGCGACGCGAAGAAGACGAGCGCCCCGCCGTCGGCCGTCCGCAGCGCGACGGGCGTGAGGTCGCCGCCGGAGGCGGCCTGGTCGACGTACTGGGTGACCGAGTTCGCGGTCTTGGCGTGGGCGTTGCGGTCGCTGCGCAGCTGCGAGGTGGACGGCCCCTCGGCGAAGACGTCGCTCGCGCCGCTGCCGCCGAGGTAAGCAGCGTACTCGGCGCTCAACTTGCCCGGCTGCACCAGCAGGTCGGTGCCGGCGATGCCCAGGGCGATCGGGTGGCCGGCCTTGTCACGGGCGAATTCCGGTAGGTCCGCGGTGGCGATCGACGCGACGTACGACGCCTTCCACGGCAGGCCGGCGGCTGACCGCCGGAAGACCAGCAGCCAACGCGCCCCGGTGGCGCGGTTGGTGGCGGTGTCGGCGACGAAGTACTTCGGCCAGCCGACCTGCCGGGGTATCAGGTACCGCGAGTCGGAGAAGACCAGCGGCCGGTAACCGGGGTTGCCTGCCGGGTTGTTGGTGTGTTTGGCGCGCAGACCTGCCTCGTCGGTCGTGCCGAGCGCGCCCGACTCGACCGCGGTGACGCCCTTGGCGTCGTACGTCCTGCCGATCCGGTTGTTGACCGCGGCGAAGTTCGCCAGCACCCGGGCGGCCTCGCCCTCGCCCACCGAGGGGATGTTCTCCCGCTCGCCGTGCACCGTCATGCAGCCGGCCAGCGGCAGCGTCAGCGCGATGGCGGCGGCCCCGAGGCACAACCTGCGGCGGTACATGGCGCGTCGGCTCCTCAACAAGTCATCCGCACAATCGCCGCCACCCTACCCGCCGCGGCCCGGCTCTCACGGCAGGGTCAGGATCTCCGCACCGTCGTCGGTGACGACCAGGGTGTGCTCGAACTGGGCCGTCCGCTTGCGGTCCTTGGTGACGACCGTCCAGCCGTCGTCCCACACGTCGTACTCGTGGGTGCCGAGGGTCAGCATCGGCTCGATCGTGAAGGTCATGCCGGGACGCATCACGGTGGTCGCCCGCGGGTCGTCGTAGTGCGGGATGATCAGGCCCGAGTGGAAGGACGTGTTGATGCCGTGGCCGGTGAAGTCCCGGACCACGCCGTAGCCGAAGCGCTTCGCGTAGGACTCGATGACCCGGCCGATCACGTTGATCTGCCGGCCGGGCCTGACCGCCTTGATGGCCCGCGCCAGCGACTCCCTGGTGCGCTCCACCAGCAGCTGCGACTCCTCGTCGACCTCGCCGACGAGGTAGGTGGCATTGCAGTCGCCGTGCACGCCGTGGATGAACGCGGTCACGTCGAGGTTCACGATGTCGCCGTCGCGCAGCACCGTGGAGTCGGGGATGCCGTGGCAGATGACCTCGTTGAGCGAGGTGCACAGCGACTTCGGGAAGCCGCGGTAGCCAAGGTCGGACGGGTACGCGTCGTGGGCGATCATGTACTCGTGCGCGATCCGGTCCAGCTCGTCGGTGGTCACCCCGGGCGCCACGGCCTTCGCCGCCTCCGCCATCGCCTGCGCGGCGATCCGCGACGCGACCCGCATCCGGCCCACGGTCTCCGCGTCCTGCACTTCGGGGCCCGTGTAGGGCGCCGGTCCTGGCTTCCCCACGTATTCGGGGCGCGGGATCGAGGCAGGCACCTGCCGTACGGGGGAGAGCTTGCCGGGGACGAGCAGCGACTGACCAGACATACCGACGAGTGTATCGGCGCACGATCGGGCAGGCTGGCCGCATGGGGCTCCGCCCGGCGCGACGACAGGAGAGGCAGATGGCAGTCTTCCGAGTGAAGAAGCCGGCAGGCAAGCCGGGCGAGTGGTTCTACTGCATCGAGCACAAGCGGGCCGAGGAGGGCCCGGACTGCCCGTCCAAGAACCGCTTCGGGCCTTACGCCTCCAAGGCGGAGGCGGAACACGCGATGGAGCGGGCGGCGGAGCGCAATCTCGAATGGGACACCGACCCCCGCTGGGACGACAAGTCCTGACCGCCCTTCCGGCCCCGGGACCCGCCTGCGCACCGGGGCCGTCCGCCGGTGCGGTGCACGGCACCTGACGGCGCGGGCTGGTCCACCGTGATCCGCCGGACAGGCCCTATGGTGCTCGGATGGCATACGACGTGGTCGTGGTGGGCGGCGGGCACAACGGGCTGGTGGCGGCGGCCTACCTGGCCAGGGCCGGCCGCACCGTACTGGTGGTCGAGCGGCTCGGCGCGGTCGGCGGCGCCGCCGTGTCGACCCGGGCGTTCGACGGGCTCGACGCCCGGCTGTCGCGGTATTCGTACCTGGTCAGCCTCCTGCCCAGGAAGATCGTCGACGACCTGGGCCTGGACTTCGCGGTCCGGCGGCGCCGGATCTCCTCGTACACGCCCTACGGGGACGCCGGGCTGCTGGTCGACGCGCAGGATCCGGCGAGGACCCGCGACGGCTTCGCACGGCTGACCGGGTCCGACCGGGAGTACGAGGCCTGGGAGCGCTTCTACGCGATGACCGGCCGGGTGGCGCGGGCCGTCTTCCCGACGCTCACCCGGCCGCTGCCGAGCCGGGCGGAACTGGAGCGCCGGGTGGGCGACACCGAGGCCTGGTCGGCGCTTTTCGAGCGGCCTCTCGGCGAGACCGTGGAAGCGGCCTTCGCCGACGACGTCGTGCGCGGCATCGTGCTGACGGACGCGCTGATCGGCACCTTCACCCACGCGCACGACCCGTCGCTGCGGCAGAACCGCTGCTTCCTCTACCACGTGATCGGCGGCGGCACCGGCGACTGGGACGTGCCGGTCGGCGGCATGGGCGCGTTCACCGACGCGCTGGCGGACGCGGCATGGGCGGCCGGCGCGGAGATCGCCACCGGCACCGAGGTGACCGGTCTCGCGGCCGACGGGGTACGGGCGGAGCTGACCTTGGCGGACGGCCGCATCGTCGGGGCACGGGACGTCCTGGTCAACGCCTCCCCCTACACGCTGGCCGGCCTGCTCGGCGAGCAGCGGCCCGAGCCGGCTCCCGAGGGCGCCCAGCTCAAGGTCAACATGCTGCTGCGCCGCCTGCCGCGGCTGCGGGACGGCTGGGTGGACCCGCGGGAGGCCTTCGCCGGGACCTTCCACGTCGCCGAGGGCTACGACGGGCTCCAGGCGGCGTACGAGCAGGCCGCGGCCGGCCAGGTGCCGGACGCGCCGCCGTCGGAGATCTACTGCCACAGCCTGACCGACCCGTCGATCCTGTCCCCGGAACTGGCCGGCCGCGGCACGCACACCCTCACGCTGTTCGGCCTGCACGCGCCCGCGCGGCTCTTCGCGGCCGACCCCGCGGGTGCCAAGGAGGCGCTGCTGCGGGCCACCCTGGCGCAGCTTGACGCGGTGCTCGCCGAGCCGCTGGAGAACTGCCTGGCGCTGGACGCGCGGGGGCGGCCCTGCATCGAGGCGAAGTCGCCGCAGGACCTGGAGCACGAGGTGGGGCTGCCCGGCGGGCACATCTTCCACCGCGACCTGTCGTGGCCGTACGCGGGGGACGAGGTGAAGGACACCACAGGCAGGTGGGGCGTGGGCACCTCGTATGCGAACGTCTACCTGTGCGGCGCGGGCGCGGTCCGCGGCGGCGGGGTCAGTGGTGTCCCCGGGCACAACGCGGCGATGGCGGTACTGGAGAAAGCACGATGAAGCAGCACAGGACCACGGCGGTGGCCAGGCGGGCGATCGGCCGGCAGTGGCGGCGCGGCGGCCGGTGGCACACCCTGGAGAGCGCGGAGGGCGTGCCCGAGCAGCGCCGCTGCACAGCGGACGTCGTGGTGGACTGCGCGGTGTACGAGGAAGGCTGCCGGACGGCGTCGCTGCCGCCGCAGCAGGCGCTCGACGAGGCACGCAAGCGGGGCGGCTTCGCGTGGATCGGGCTGCACCAGCCGGAGGCCGAGCACCTGGCGGAGATCGCCGAGGTCTTCGGGCTGCACCCGCTGGCGGTCGAGGACGCGGTGCAGGCGCACCAGCGGCCGAAGCTGGAGCGCTACGGCGACACGCTCTTCCTGGTGCTCAAGACGATCGTCTTCGTGGAGCACGAGAAGCTGACCGCGACCAGCGAGGTCGTCGACACCGGCGAGCTGATGATCTTCCTCGGTCCTGACTTCGTGGTCGTCGTCCGGCACGGCAGCGCTCCCGGCCTCGCCCGGGTGCGCTCGGCCCTGGAGGCCAGGCCCGACATGCTCAGGCACGGCCCCGCCGCGGTGCTGCACGCCATCGCCGACCAGGTCACCGACGACTTCCTGGACGTCGCGGACGCGGTCGAACTCGACGTGGACACCCTGGAGTCCGACGTCTTCTCCACCGCCCACGGCGACGACGCGGAGCGGATCTACCAGCTCAAGCGGGAGCTCATCGAGTTCAAGCACGCCGTCTACCCCACGACCCGCCCGCTGGAGCGGCTGACGGAGGGCGCGGACGGGCTGATCGGCACGGAGATGCGGCGCTACTTCCGTGACGTGTCGGACCACCTGTCGCATGTGAAGGAGCGGCTGACGGCGTACAGCGAGCTGGTGGACGGCCTGCTGGCGGCGAATCTCAGCCAACTCGCCGTGCAGCAGAACGTCGACATGCGGCGGATCAGCGCCGCCGCGGCGATCCTGGCGATCCCGACGATGATCGCCGGCTTCTACGGCATGAACTTCCGCCACATGCCTGAGCTGGGCTGGAGGTTCGGCTACCCCTTGATGGTGGGCGTGACGGCGGTGCTGTCCGCGGTGGTCTACCGCGCCTTCCGCCGTATCGGCTGGCTCTGAAGGCCGTACCGCGATCCGGCTGCCGCGCGGCCGCGACTGCTGCTACGGCTGCGGGGTGCCGTCCTCCCCGCTGCCGGCGGCCGGGGGCCAGGGGTCGCCCCACTCGGTGTCGCGGGCCGCGCGGTAGTCGGCGCCCTGCCGCTTGCTCACCGTCGTGCGGGTCAGCGCCGGGGGGCGCACGCACAGGTCGAGCAGGACCAGCCCCTTGCGGATCTGCGGGTGCCGCACCACCCGGGCGTCCGCCGGCCCGGCCGGGAACCTGGCGGCGGCGACGTAGCTGAACTTCTCGTCCTCGTAGGGCAGCGACGCCCCCTTGATCTGCCGGTGCAGGGCGGTGCGCTGCACCCGCGAGGCGAAGTGGCACCAGTCGTCGCCGGTGACCGGGCAGGTGTCGTCGTGCGGGCACGGGGCGAGGACGCGCATCCCGGCGGCGATGAGCCGGTCGCGGGCGGCGATGACCCGGGCGTACCCCTCAGGGGTGCCCGGCTCGACCACGACGACCGCCCCGCCTGCGGCCTCTGCGGCGGCGGTGACCAGGGACTCCCGGTCGGCGGCGGGGAGTTCGCCGAGTACGTAGGAGACGGTGACCAGGTCGGTCCGCGGCAGCCGGGGCGTGCCGCCCAGCGGCTGCCTGGTCCACTCGGCGTCGCGTACGGCAGGGGTGTGCGCGGCCTTCGCCAGGGCGGCGCCCAGGGTCAGTGCGGCCTGGGACCAGTCCAGCACGGTGCTGCGGTGCCCCGCGTCCTGCCAGGCGTCGGCGACCGCCCACGTGGCGGCCCCGGTTCCGCCGCCGAGGTCGAGGTGGGTTTGCGGGCTCCAGTCGCCGGAGCGCAAGCGGAATGCGCCGAGGGCCGTTCTGACAGCGGCATAGGTGGCGGGCATCCGGTACGCGGCGTAGGCGGCGACATCGGCCGCGTCGCGCAGGATCGGCGCGGCGGTCGGGGTCGTCCCGCGGTAGCTCACCATCAGCCGCTCGACCTGCGCGGATGCCGCGCTCGGGGCGGTGGACCGCAGCTGGTCTGCGAGAGCCGCACGCAGGTCGTCGGGAAGGGGCACGGTAGGCACAAGCCCCAACTGTAAGGGGCGTTGACTCGCGTAACGCCACCCTTACACTGTGTGGCCAACCGCGCGCCATAGCTATGTTAACTCGGTCATAACATCGGCTCGAATATGCGTAAACCACAGCGGAAGGAAGGCCTGTTGGCCTAGCGTTCGCAAATACCACGGCGAGCCGCCACTTGGGGAAGTGGAAGGGCGTCGAAGGTCGCGAGGTGCCTGGGGGGTCCATGCGGCGTGTCGAAGCACAGTCGGCGATACCAGTGATACCCGTTGCAAGTGAGCGGAGAACCGGGCGGAACGGAAATCCGCTCGGGTTCGGAGCACAGGGACAACCGGCCTCTGCCGCCGGCACGCTCGGCGCGCCTGTGCCACTGCCCCGCTCCCGGCGGCGAGACCGCCAGGAGCACGGGCGCGTGGCGGCGGCAGGCCGGCGCGGCCGGCAGCAGGGGTACGGCCGGAAGGCCGCCTGGTACCTGCCGGTCGCGCTGGCCGGGGACGCGCTGGGCGCGGGTGTGCCCACCGCGGTGATGCTGCAGGTGAGCCACCAGTCGCACCCGCTGCTGTGTGCGCTGGCCGCCGCCGTCGCCTGGCCGGCGGTGAGAGCGGCGCGGCGGCGCTACACGGCGGGCGCGCTCGGCGAGAGCCGCGGCAGCCTCCAGGTGCTCGGCGACTGGATGGTGCTGCTCGGGGTGCTCGCGGTGCTGCGCACCGCCGTCGGCGAGGTCGCGGAGCCCTCGTCGGCGCTCGCCGGGCTCGCCTGGGCGCCACTGCTGACGACGGTCTGCCGCCGGGTCACCTACCACCGGCTGATCGCCGCCCGGCGCGAGGCGCACGCGGTGCGCCGGGTGCTGGTCATCGGTGAACCGGGCGCCGCCGACCATGTGGTGGGACATCTGGCGTCCAGGACCGAGCACGCGTACGTGGTCGTCGGGGTGGTCCCGGTGGGCAGCGCGAAACTCGAGTGCGGGGCGCCGGTGACCGAACGGCTCGGCGCGCTGGCCCCGGCGGCGCACGCGGACGACGCGGCGGCCGTACTACGGGCGGCACATGAGCACAGCGCGGAACTGGTGCTGGTGGCGCCGGGGCCGCGGCTGCCGGCCGAGCGGCTGCGCCGGCTGTCCTGGCGCCTGCACGACGCGGGGCTGCCGGTGGCGCTGCTGCCGGGCCTGATCGACGTGCAGGTGAGCCGGATCGGCCTGGACGCCACGGCCGGGCTGCTGGTGCTGCACATCGCACCGCCGGTCAGGCACGGGGTGCAGGTCGGTCTGAAGACGGCGCTCGACAAGACGGGCGCGGCGCTCGGACTGGTGCTGCTGGCACCGCTGTTCTGCGTGGTCGCGGCGGCGATACGGCTCACCTCGCCGGGTCCCGCCTTCCACCGGCAGGTGCGCTGCGGCCAGCACAGGACGCACTTCACCATGTGGAAGTTCCGCACGATGGTGGCCGACGCCGAGGCCCGCAAGGCCGAGTTGGAGCGTACGGGCGCCAACGAGCACGACGGGCTGATGTTCAAGATGCGGCGCGATCCGCGGATCACCGCGGTCGGCCGCTTCCTGCGGCGCTGCTCGCTGGACGAACTGCCGCAGCTGGTCAACGTGCTGCGCGGCGAGATGTCGCTGGTCGGGCCGCGGCCGCCGCTGCCGGAGGAGGTCGACCACTACGACGAGACGGCGCTGCGCCGGCTCGCGGTCAAGCCGGGCCTCACCGGGCTGTGGCAGGTCAGCGGGCGCTCCGACCTGTCGTGGGACGAGACGCTCGCGCTCGACCTGCGCTACGTGGACAACTGGTCGCTGGCCGGCGACCTGGACGTCATGGCCCGCACCGTGCGGGCCGTGGTCGACGGCCGCGGGGCGTACTAGTGGGCGGCAGCCGGCTCATCCGGGCCCGGGTCCGGCTCAGACCCGGCGCCCGGGGCCGCCGCCTCGGCCCCGGCCTGCGCCCGCCACAGTCCGTGGACGGCCGCGACCCCGTCGCGCAGGGCGATGCCGGGGCGCCAGCCAAGCGCGAACAGCCGGGAGACGTCCAGCAGTTTGCGCGGGGTGCCGTCCGGCTTGGTGGTGTCCCAGCCGATGCCGCCCTGGTAGCCGACGACCTCGGCGACGGTCTCGGCGAGCTCCCTGATGGTCAGGTCCTCGCCGCAGCCGACGTTGACCGGCTCGTCGGCGTCGTACTCGCGCAGCAGCAGCGTGCAGGCCGCGGCGAGGTCGTCCACGTGCAGGAATTCGCGGCGCGGGGTGCCGCTGCCCCACAGCGTCACCTCGGGCGCACCCTCCCGCGCGGCCTCGTCGAAGCGGCGGATCAGCGCGGGCAGCACATGCGAGGTGGCCAGGTCGAAGTTGTCGCCGGGACCGTAGAGGTTGGTGGGCATCGCCGATATGTAGGCGGCGCCGTACTGCCTGCGGTAGGACTGCACCTGCACGATCCCGGCGATCTTCGCCAGCGCGTACGCCTCGTTGGTCGGCTCCAGCGGGCCGGTCAGCAGCGCGTCCTCGCGGATCGGCTGCGGGGCGAACTTGGGGTAGATGCACGACGACCCGAGGAACAGCAGCCGGCTGATCCCGGCCGCGTGCGCACCCGCGATGACGCTCAGCTGGATCCGCAGGTTGTCCTCGAGGAACTGCACGGGGTGGGTCGAGTTGGCCATGATCCCCCCGACCCTTGCGGCGGCGAGCACCACCGCGTCCGGCCGGGTCTCACGCAGCCAGGCGGCGGTCGCCGCCGCGTCGCGCAGGTCGAGCTCCGCGCGGGTCCGCACCAGCACGGGGTGACCCTCGGCGGTGAGGCGGCGGACCACCGCCGAGCCGACCAGGCCGCGGTGCCCCGCGACGAAGACCCGGGCACCGTCCGGCAGTAGTTCCGTCATGAACAGCATTGTGTCAGCACACTTTGGCTGTTCGGGCATTAATTCCGCATTCATACGGACCTGAACCGAGAGCAGTTGGGGGAACGCATGGGCAAGACCGCGCTCATCACCGGCGTGACCGGGCAGGACGGCTCCTATCTCGCCGAACTGCTGCTGGAGAAGGGCTACACGGTGCACGGCTTGGTGCGCCGCTCCTCGTCGTTCAACACCGAGCGCATCGACCACATCTACCAGGACCCGCAAGCCGCAGACCGGTCCTTCGTCCTGCACCACGCCGACCTCACCGACGGTGTCGCCCTGGTCAACCTGCTGCACGACCTGCGGCCGGACGAGATCTACAACCTCGGCGCCCAGTCCCACGTCCGGGTGTCCTTCGACGCGCCGCTCTACACCGGCGACGTGACCGGTCTTTCCACCCTGCGGCTGCTGGAGGCGGTACGCGCCAGCGGCACCGAGGCGCGGATCTACCAGGCCTCGTCCTCCGAGATGTTCGGGTCGGCCCCGCCGCCGCAGAGCGAGCACACCCCTTTCCACCCGCGGAGCCCCTACGGCTGCGCGAAGGTCTTCGGCTTCTGGGCGACGGTCAACTACCGCGAGGCGTACGGGATGTACGCCGTCAACGGCATCCTGTTCAACCACGAGTCGCCGCGCCGCGGTGAGACCTTCGTGACCCGCAAGATCACCCGGGCGGTGGCCAGGATCAAGGCGGGCCTGCAGGACCGGCTGTACCTGGGCAACCTGGACGCCGTGCGCGACTGGGGCTACGCACCCGAGTACGTGGACGCCATGTGGCGGATGCTCCAGCGCGACGAACCGGAGGACTACGTGGTGGCGACCGGCGAGGCCGCCACCGTACGGCAGTTCGTCGAGGTCGCCTTCGGGCACGCGGACCTGGACTGGCGGGAGTACGTCCGCTACGACCCCAAGTACGAGCGCCCCAGCGAGGTCGACGCGCTGATCGGCGACGCGTCCAAGGCCCGGGACCTGCTGGACTGGGAACCGAAGGTCCGGGTCGCCGACCTGGCCGGAATCATGGTCGAGGCCGACATCCGGCAGGTCGCCGACCAGCTGGCGGGCGCCACCATACGGATCGACAGATGACCCGGCGCGCGCTCCGGGCTCCACGGTCGACAGATGCCCTGATGTCAGGCGACTTCACCGTACTTCACCGGTTTCGGCAAAAAGCGAGACTGCGGCAAGCGGAACGCCCTACTGTGCCGTGCACCACAACGGCCGGTCACGGCCGTTGCACATCATGGGCCTGGGGGGCAACTCATGCGTAAATGGCCGGTGTTCTCGGCTGCCGCCGTGCTGGCAGCCGCGACGCTGGGAGCACTGTCGTCACCGTCGGCGACCGCACTCCAACCACCTGTCGGCCTGACCGCCGACAACCTCGGCACCTATCAGACCAACGGCGTCGTCTGGGCGATGGCCCAGGCGAACGGCATCGTCTACACCGCGGGGACCTTCTCCGCGATCCGACCGGCCGGATCCGCGGCCGGCACCAACGAGACCGCGGTGGCGAACTTCGCCGCCTTCGACGCGGCCACCGGACAACCCGCGGGATGCCGGCTGAACTTCACCGTCGGCTCCAACAACGCGACGGTACGCGCGCTGGCGGTCTCGCCCGACGGCCACACGCTCTACGCCGGCGGCTTCTTCGGCCAGGTCAACGGGGTCGGGGTGAGCAGCCTCGCCGCTATCGACCTGGACACCTGCGCGGTGAGCAACACCTTCCACCCCGGGGTGGCGGGCACGGTACGGGCCATCCAGGCCACCGCCGACACCGTCTTCTTCGGCGGCGACGTCACCTCCGTCAACAGCCAGCCGAGGGGCCGCTACGCGGCGGTCGGCACCGACGGCTCACTGCTGCCGTGGGCGCCCAACGCCGACAACCCGGGCCGCGCGCTCGGGCTCACCCCCGACGGCCAGGACGCCATCCTGGGCGGCGACTTCAACACCGTGGACGGGGTGAACTCGCACTCCATCGCGGTGGTCGACACCACGACAGGCGCCCTGGTCAAGGCGTATCCGACCGGCTTCATCGACGCGACCTCGGTGACCAAGGACATCGTCGTGGACGCGGCGAGCAACAGCTTCTACGTGGCCAACGAGGGCACCGGCGGCGGCGTCTTCGACGGCCGGATCAGGATCAGCCTCACCGACTTCAACCAGGTGTGGCGGGACAACTGCCTCGGCGCCACCCAGTCGCTCGCGGTCCACCAGACCGTGCTCTACAGCGGCAGCCACGCGCACGACTGCTCCAGCATGGGCGAGTACCCCGACTCGGTGCGCAAGCACCTGCTGGCCGAGTCGGTGGACGACCCGCACCTGCTGGCCTGGTTCCCCGACACCAACGACGGCATCGGGGAGAAGATCGGCCCCCGGGTGATGGCGCTGTCGTCCTCCGGCGGCACCGACTACCTGTGGGTGGGCGGCGAGTTCACCACCGTCAACGGCACGGCCCAGCAGGGCCTGACCCGCTTCGCCAGCGGTCCCGACACCGGGGCGCCGACCCTGCCGCAGACGTCGGCGACCAGCATCGATCCCGGCTCGGTGAAGGTCAGTTGGCAGTCGAGCACCGACACCGACGACGGCCTGCTGACCTACCGGGTCTACCGCAACGGCGGCAGCACCCCGGTCTACACCGTCACCGGCAGCTCGCTGCCGTGGATCAGGCCGCAGCTCACGTACACCGACACCGATGTGACCCCCGGCGTGAAGTACACCTACCGGGTCTCGGCCAGCGACGGCACCAACACCAGCGCGCTGTCCCCCAACGCCTCGGCCACCGTGCCGGCGTCGGCGGAGGCGTACCCGGCCCAGGTGCTCGCCGACGGGGCGAGCCTGTACTGGCGATACGACGCGGCCTCCGGGTCGTACAACGCGGACTCCTCGACCGGTGACGACAGCGGGATCAGCGTCGGCGGTCCCGTGCACGGCGTGACGCCGGGCGCGGTGCCGGGATCCAAGGCCTACACCTTCAACGGCTCGTCGCAGTGGACCTACAGCGACCGGCTGCACCCCACGCCCACCCAGTACAGCATCGAGACGTGGTTCAAGACGACCACCACCTCGGGCGGCAAGCTCATGGGCTTCGGCAGCAACTCCACCCACCCCAGCGGCAACTACGACAAGCACATCTACATGGCCAACAACGGCCGGCTGATCTTCGGCGTCTACACCGGTGCCACCCGGATCGTCACCACCCCGGGTGCCTACAACGACGGCAACTGGCACCATGCCGTGGCCACCCAGGGCCCGGGCGGGATGCGGCTGTACGTCGACGGCGTACTGCGGGCCGCCGACCCCACGGTCACCACCAGCCAGAACTACCAGGGCTACTGGCACATCGGCTACGACAGCCTGGGCAGCTGGCCCTCGGCTCCCGCGAGTTCGTACTTCGCCGGCTCGATCGACGAGGCCGCCGTCTACCCGACGGTCCTCACGCCGGCGCAGGTCGCGAACCACTACGCCCTCGGGACCGCCGGGTGACACTCCCCCAGAGCTTCGCCCGGGGGTTGCCCCGGCGTCGCCCGGCAGCTGCCGCCGCCGTCCTCGTGACGGCGGCGGCAGCGCTGCTGCTCGGCGGCTGCGGCTCCGGCGGCGCCACGGCCGGGGACCGCCCGGCGACCGCCGCCCAGGTTCCGGCCGGCGCCCGCTCCGGCACCCCTGGCGCCGCACAGGACAGCGCCGCGCCCGCGCCCGCCACCGAGGCGCCCGGGTCCGCCGCCGACGCCCCCAAGGTGCCCGACGCGCGGCTCACGCCGCCCGGCGGCGGCACCTTCACCCGGAAGCAGAAGACCTACCTGTCGGGCCGGGTGCCCAAGGGCACCGACCCCGTCGCGGTGCTTGAGGGCGGCCAGGAGATCTGCGAGCGGCTGACCCGTACCGCGAAGGTCGACAAGGACGCGGCGGCCGGCGCGATCGTCACCGGCGACATCAGCATGTCGGGTGCCGCCGCGGCCGTCGGCGCGCTCTGCCCCGACCAGCAGCCCGTCATCGACGCCGCACGGCGCGGCTTCGCCGACGGGACCTTCACGGTGGCGGGCACGGCCGTGCCGGGCACCTCGGTGGCGCCGGGCAGCTACCGCGCGCCGCATCCGTCGCCGTCCTGCTCCTGGCGGGTGACCGGCGCGAACGGCGCCACCCTGACGTCGGGCGGCACGGCCCGGCTGACCGTACCGGCCGCCGCGCGCGGCGTCACGTCCAGCGGGTGCTACGCCTGGCTGGCCACCGGAGGGACCTGATGGACAAGCTGCCGCTCGTCGTGGCGATACCGACCAAGAACGAGGCCGAGAACATCGCCCGTACGGTGTCGTCGGTCATCGACCACGTCCAGGCCGTCGTCGTGGTCGACTCGAACAGCACCGACGACACCTGCAAGATCGCCGCGGAACTCGGCGCGGAGACCGTCGACTACACCTGGGACGGCCGCTACCCCAAGAAGAAGCAGTGGTGCCTCGACCAGGTGCACCCCGAGATCCCGTGGCTGCTCTTCCTCGACGGCGACGAGACGCCGAGCCCCGAACTGCTCGGCGAGCTGCGGTCGGTGTTCGCCGCGGGGCCGCCGTCGGTCGCGGCCTTCGACATCCCGCTGGGCTACTGGTTCGCCGGTCGGCGGCTGCGGCACGGCTACACCATCGTCAAGCGCGCCCTGATGGACCGCACCCGCTGCCGTTTCCCCGAGGTCGGCGACCTCGACGCGCCGGGCATGGGCGAGCAGGAGGGCCACTACCAGCCGGTGGCCGAGTCCGCCGCCCGGCTGCGCTCCCCGATCGAGCACGAGGACCTCGACCCGGTGCGCACCTGGTTCGACCGGCACAACCGCTACTCGGACTGGGAGGCGTGGCTCGAACTCAACCCGCAGGTGAAGGAGCAGATCAGAAAGGTCAAGACCCGGCAGGGGCAGCTCTTCCACAAGGTGCCCTTCAAGCCGCTGGTGTCCTTCGGCTACGCCTACGTCTACAAGCGCGGCTTCCTGGACGGCCGGGCGGGCCTGGACTACGCCCTGGCCATGAGCTTCTACCGCTGGCAGATCGGGCTCAAAACCCGCGAACAGCGCCGCCCGGCGTCATGACACCGGCGTAGACGCCGAGCAGCGTGTCGACGACCGCGTCGATCGAGAAGCGGTCGTCGACGAGCTGCCGGGCGGCCCGCGAGGCCTGCTCGTTGGCGGCCGGGTCGAGCAGTTCCAGGATCGCCCGCGCGACCAGCGGGCCGTTGTCGGCGTCGGGCAGGCTGTCGGTCACGCGGCCCGCCCCCGCCGCCGCCACGTCGGGCGACAGGCCGCCCGTGCGGGCCACCACCACGGGCAAGCCCACCGACATCGCCTCCAGGATCGACACCGCGAACGGCTCGACCACCGAGGGGAGTACGTACACGTCGGCCGCCCGCAGCCGGGCCAGCACCTCGTCGTGGCCGAGCGCGCCCACGCACTCAAGGGACCCGGCGACCCCCAGATCCGCCGCCAGCTTCCGCATCGGCCCTGTCAGGTCACCCGTGTCGGGTCCCGCCAGCACGAATCTGGCGTCCGGGTGCTCCGCGAGCACGGCCGGCATCGCGTTGACGAAGTCCTCAGGCCGCTTGCGCTTCTGCACCCGGGCCAGGTAGAGCACCGTCGGCGGCCGGTCGCCGCGCGGCGGGCGCGCCTCTTGCGGGGTGACCCCGTTGACCAGCCGGTGGAAGGTCCGCAGCGGGGTCGTCGGGACGACCGCCTGGACGCCCTCCCGCTCCATCTCCGTCAGGTGCAGGATCGCGTCCGCCTTGCGCAGCACCCGCTTCATGCCCAGGAGGTCGACGGCCTTCGCGAACAGCTTCTCGGTCGGGTCGATCATGCCGTGCGTCTGCACCACGAGGGGGACGCCCGCCTCCAGGGCGATCAGCGCGAAGGGCAGCGTGATCAGGTCCCGCATGAGGTGGACGTGGACCACGTCGGCGCCCTTCACCATGCGGCGCGCCCTGGCCAGCAGCGCGGGCGAGGTGATGCCGCTCACCTCGAACGCGGGCAGCACGTGCCGGGCCTGGTGCACGAAGGACGGCACGCCTTCCACCTCCGTGGGGAGGGGGCCGGTGAACTTGTCGCCCAGCGTGGCGATACGGGCGTCCACCTGCTTGCGGCGCAGGCCCGCGCACAGGTTCAGGGCCACCCTGGTGGGGCCGCCGAAGTCGTTCGTGGGCGTGTGCAGCGTGACGACATGCAAGACCCGCATGCGCTCTCCCTTCCCCCCGGGTGCCCCCAGGCACCGCTCCCCCGCAGCCTATCCGGGTACGCCCCGCCCCGCGCCCCTTCCGCCCTTTTGTCACCACGACCCGCGCAACGCCCGCCGCACCCGCGAAGCCGACAGCCGGGGCGCCTCTCCAGGGCACCCGGAACCGCGCGACAGCCCACCGCGGACGGGCAGCCCGAATAGACTCGGAACCCGGGGAGGGGGTGGAGGCGTGACGCTCAGCGCGAGCCCGCGTGCGGCGCAGCCCGCGAGGGCGACGGCTTCCGTGCCCCGCGCGGCACTGTCCCGCGCGCTCGCCGTGCCGCTCGCCCTCGCACTGGTCGGCCTGCTGCCCGGTTACGTCGTCGGGCAGCCCGGCACCGGCGTCCGCGACGCGGCGTACTGGCTGCAACTGACCCTGACCGTCTACTCCGGCGGCCGGCTCGCCGCCATGGTCCTGACCCGCAGGCGCCGGCTGATCCAGGGCGCCTTCTGGCTCTTCGTCTACGTGGCCATGGGCGTCGCACCGCTCGCCCAGGAGGTGATCGGCCAGGTCCCCACCCCGGTGGTCGGCCCGCGGTCCGACACCACGACCGCGATCGTCCTCGTCCTCGTCGGCTGCGTCGCCTTCGACGTGGGCGCCCTGCTGGCCCGGCACCGACCGGCTGCCCGGGTGCGCCGGGCGCGCCCGTCCGCCCAGGTGTCCCGCCGCAGGCTGTGGCTGCTGATCGCGGTCGCCTACGTGGGCAGCGCGATCTCCATCCTCAAACTCGGCGGCCCTGCCGTCTTCTTCAGCAGCCGGCAGGCGATCAGCGAGTCCGTGCAGTCCAGCGGGCTGGCCGGCGGCGGCGACAGCCACGTCGGCTCGGCCTTCATCCGCGGCTTCGGGACCGTACCCGCCCTGCTGGCCATGCTGTTCCTCGTACGCTGGATGATCACCTCCCGGGTGGCCCGGCGCACCCCGCTGGCGATCGCCGCGCTCTGCGGCCTCGTGGTGATCAACGCGATCGTCAACAACCCGGTGTCGAACCCGCGTTACTGGTTCCTGACCGTCGTGTTCTCGCTGCTGTTCACCGCCTTCCCCAGGAGCCCGGTGATGTACAGGACGGCCCTGGTGACCGGGGTGGTCGCGGCGCTGCTCCTCTTCCCCTTCCTCGACCGCTTCCGCTACGACTCGGGCGGCTACCACCCGGTGCAGTCCACGTCGGTGCTGGAGCCGCTGACCATCAAGGACTACGACCAGGTGGGGATGTTCGCGAACACCCTGACCTTCGTGCACTCGAGGAAGGGCCACGCCCACGGGCGGCAACTGGCCGCCGATGTCTTCTTCTTCGTGCCGCGTTCCGTGTGGCACGGCAAGCCGCTGGACTCAGGTGTGCAGGTCGGCCAGTGGATGGGCATGACCAACACCAACCTGTCGTCCCCGCTGTGGGCCGAACTGTGGCTGGACTTCGGCCCGGTGGGGATGACCGGCGGATTCCTCGCACTGGGCTACCTGTGCGCGCGGGGCGACCGGCGCTACGCGCAGCGGACCGTGGAGGACGGCAGGCCCGGCACGGTGATGGCGGTGGTGATCCCGCTGGTGTGCGGGTATTCCTTCATCCTGCTGCGCGGCCCGCTGCTCCAGGCGTCCGGCCGGATCGGCATCGCGGCCGTGTGCCTGGCCCTGGTCACCACCTTCAGCGAGGACCGGCGGAAGATCCTGCGGTGACCGCCTCGCCGGTGCCGCCCTGGGCCTGCCGCCCGGCGGCGGGCACCGGGCGGCGCCGGACGGCGGCGATCCGCAGCCACAGGGCGGCCGCCTTGAGCGCGGAGCCCAGGCACAGGCCCCAGGCCGCTCCGTAGACACCGTCGATCCGGTAGCCGCCGAGCATGAAGGCGACCGACGCGAGGGAGAAGGCCACCTGGATCGGCAGTGTCGCCTTCGGCTGCAGCACCCGCAGGGTGAGCAGGGCGCTGGTGCCCAGCGCGATGCCCGCGTACTGGCTGCCGGACGCGGCGAGCAGCCCGGAGGACGCCGCCCAGGTGTCGCCGAGGAGTTGCCTGCCGACATGGTCGGGCAGCAGCATCAGCACGATCGTCCAGACCACCGCCACCCAGGCGAGGGCGACGGCCAGCACCGCGGTGGCCCGGACCTTGCCGTCGGTGCCGCGTACCCGGTTGAGCAGCGGCGGCCCGAAGGCGGTGGCGGAGTTGAACAGGACGTTCATCGGGCCGAAGAGGGTGGTGGCGCCGCGCAGGGCGCCGACCGCGAGAGGCGCGGCGAACAGGCCGAGGCCGACCACGGCCAGCTGGCTGGTCGCATTGCCGACGCCGAACTCGATCACGAACCGCTGCCCGAGGTGCCCGCGCCTGACGAACTTCCGCAGGTCCGTCCGCGCTCCCCTGACCCGCGGCCACAGCAGCGCGGCGGCCACCACCAGCGCGGGCAGCGCGGACAGCCCCCACACCGCCACCAGCCGCTGCGGCCCTGCCCCGTGCGGCTGCACCGCCAGTGCGGGCACCGCCACCAGCAGCCGCACGGTGTCGCCGACCAGGGCGTAGTGCGGCAGCCGCAGCGCGGAGAAGCAGTAGCGCAGGCCGTCCTGGGTGAGGACGATCGGCAGCACCAGGCCGAGCACCGCGAGGCCGTGCGCGGTCGCGCCGTCCGCCAGGCTCAGCCCGGCGGCCATCGTGAGGCCGATCGCGGTGGAGGCGACCGCGGTGAAGGCGGCCGCGGAGCGGCAGGCGGCCCGTACCCGTTCGGTACCGCGCTCCAGCACCAGCGCCTGGCCGACGTAGGACACGCCGACACCGAGTAGCACGGTGAAGATCATGTAGACCATCGAGAAGACCGAGAAGCCGGCCGCGGTGGACAGCCGGGCGGCGACCACCAGCACGATGATGTTGGTGAAGGCGGCCACGCCCTGGTCGGCTACCGAGCTGACGATGGCGGCCTTGGAGCCGATGCCCGCGGAGCTCCGCTCGTGGACGCCGTCGCCGTCGCCGTGCGGGTCGGCCTCCGGCGCCTCCTCGGGCACGCCGGACGCGGGCACTGCGGGCATGGGCGTACCGCCCGGCGGGTCGGCCTCCGGGGCATCCTCGGCGACGCGAGCCGACACCACGGGGGCGCCGGACACCGCGGACGCGGGCGTACCGCCCGGCGGGTCGGCCGCCGGCGGGTCGGCTGGGGAGGCCCCGGCCGCGGCGGGATGCCGCGGGGCGGGGCCGGTCAAGGGACCGGGTGGCGCTCCGGCGGGGTGCTGGTCGCCTCGCGCGGCGGTTCGCCGTCGCGCGGGGCGGTGGGCGCCGGGGGCCCGGCCGGCCGGGAGGACCGCCGGAAGCCGAAGCGGCGGGTGCTGCCGGCTTCCGCGGAGTGCAGGACGACGCCGAGGACGGCGGCGCCCGCGGCGTCGATGAGTTCGCGTACGCGTTCCAGGTCGACCCGGTGCACCGCCCGCGGGTCGCACACCACGACGACGCCGTCGAC
The DNA here is from genome assembly GCF_043197715.1 of Streptomyces sp. NPDC049040. Classification (NCBI taxonomy): domain Bacteria; kingdom Bacillati; phylum Actinomycetota; class Actinomycetes; order Kitasatosporales; family Streptomycetaceae; genus Streptomyces; species Streptomyces sp. NPDC049040. Next base: position 672,075 of record NZ_JBICTO010000002.1, on the reverse strand, counting down.
GCGGTCGGCCAGCGCGACGGCGTCGGCGTAGCCGAGGACGGGCGGCGCGAGGACGACCACGACCGAGCCGGGCTCGTCGGCCTCCGCGAAGAGCCGCCCGGCAGGGGCGGAGGTGAGGGCGCGGGCCACATTGCGCACCCGGCGTCCTGGCACCAGGTCGAAGGAGCCGGACTCCCCCGCGTCGATGGGCATTTGCAGCCCCGCGGGCCAGCCGCCCTCGCCGAGGCCCGGCGCTCTGGCCCAGCCGGGCCTCGCGCCGTCCGCCGTGCGCAGCCGGCCGGACAGCCCGGGGGTGCGCAGGTCGGCCTCGACCAGCAGCACCTCCATGCCCATCTCGGCGAAGGACGCGGCCAGGTTGACGGCGACTGCCGCGGGGGTCTCTCCGGTGCCGCGCGGGGCGACGACCAGCAGGCGGCGCCGCTCGGAGAAGCGCTTGTCGTGGGTGAGCCGGAAGGCGACCGCCCGGTACTCCTCCGCGAGCCGCCCGTCGCCGCGGCCGCCCGCCAGCAGCCCGTCCCTGCCGCCGGCCGCCGCGGCCCGGCCGCGCAGCCGGGGCAGGGTGCCGAGCACGGGGGCGCCCAGCGCGCGGGTGACCTCGCTCTCGCTGCGCACGGTCGGGTCGAACACCAGGCGCACCCAGGCGCCGAGCAGTCCGAGTGCGATGCCGACGCCGCCGCCGAGGCCGAGCATCATCGGCAGCCCCGGGCCCGAGGGCGCCTGCGGCGGCACTCCCGGCTTGATGATGATGCCGGGTGTGGTGTCCAGGGCGCGCAGACCGCTGATGTCGGCGTTGAGTTCGGTGATCCGGCTGAGCAGGTTGGTCTGCGAGGAGACCAGGGTGCCGACGATCTGGTTGGTCTTGGCGTGCTCGATCTGGTCGAGCAGGTCGTTGCGCTGGGTGACCATGGGGTCCAGTTGGGACTGGTAACTGGTCACCATGCGCTGGACGGTGGCCTTGGTCTGCGCCTGGCGGTCGTCGAGGTAGGCCTTCATGAAGGCGTTCACCCAGTCCGCCGCGTGCCGGGCGCTGTCCGCGGCGCAGGTGAAGCGCAGCACCAGGGTGTTGGGCGGGTTGGTGACCTGGAGGCAGCGCGACATCACCGCCACCTCGGCGCCCGTGGCCTTGGCCGCCGCGTCGGCGACGGTGCTGCTGAGCGCGCTCTGCCGTTCCGTGCCGATGTCGATGTTCTTGTCGGCGGTGGCTCCGGCGACGAAGGGATCCTCTATGGCGGCCTTGACGCGTACCTCGCTGGTCGCGGTGTAGGTGTCGGCGCCGCTGAAGGCGAGGTAGGCGCCGCCGAGCAGGCCGACCAGCAGGCCTGCCACGATCAGTGCCCGGTAGCGGATCAGCTGGCGGAACTGGTCGCGCAGCAGGTCGGGTTCGTCCGGTGCCTGCTCCGTGCGCGTCACGTCGGTCACTTGGCCTGCGCCCCCTCGTCTTCCCCGGTCCCGGGCTCCGCCGCGGCCGTCGTCGTCTCCCGCGGGCGCTCGCCCAGTGCTTCCGCGAGCAGCGCGTCGATCCGTGCGAGGCCGGCCTCGCGGCTCAGGTGCTCCCGTACGTAGACCGGCCCGCGCGCCCCCAGCGCGTCGGCCCTGTCAGGATCATCGGCCAGTGCGCGCACCGCGTCCAGCAGCGCGCGCGGATCCTCCGGGGGGACCACGACCCCGGCGCCCGAGCGTTCGACCTCCTGGGCGGTGCCGCCGGCCGCGGCCACCGAGGCGAGCACGGGGCGTCCCGCGGCGAAGTAGGAGGTGAGCTTGGACGGGATGCTCATGTCCAGCACCGACGCCCGCTGGGTGACGGCGAGCACGTCGGCGGCCGCGAGCACGTCGGGGAAGTCGGCGTCGTCCGCGGGCGGCGCGAAGCGGAGGTTGGGCAGGCCGCCCGCCGACTCCCGCAGTTTCTCCCGCTGGTTGCCGTCGCCCATCAGGACGACCTGGAGCGCGGGGTCCAGCCTGGCGGCCGCCACCAGGACTTCGAGGCCCTGCTTGAGGCCCATGTTGCCGGAGTGCAGCAGCACCGTGTGCTCAGGCCGCCAGCCGAGCCGGGCGCGCATCTCCTCCCGGGGGCGCGAAGGGCTGCGGACGTGCGACCAGTTGGGCACCAGCCGTATCCGGTCCTCGGGCACGCCGAGCGCGGCGACCTTCGGCACGAACGTCTCGTGGATCACGCCGACCAGGGTGGCTCTGCGCAGCGCGTAGGACTCCGCGGCACCGGCCACGGCGGCGACCCTGCCGCCGCCGCGTATGCCGCTCTGCGCGGCGGCGGCGCCCATCAGGTCCTGGACCACGGGCACATACGGCACCCCGTGCCGGCGGGCGAGCCGGGCGCCGATGATCCCCCCTGCCAGGCTGGGCAGTTGGGCGACGACGGCGTCCGGTCTGCCCATCGCGGGCGGCACGCACAGGCCGTGCCCGAGCACCGACGCCTCGAACAGCGCCCGGCGCAGGGCGGTCTGCCGCGGCGGGACCGTGTGGCGGCGCCTGTGCACCGTCACGCCTGCCCGCTCCTCCTCGGTGCGCCACACACCCGCGTACGCGGGGTCGACCCGCCAGGCGGGGTAGTGCGGCATTCCCGCGAGTACGTGCACCTCGGCGCCGCCCGCCGCCCAGTGCTCGGCGATCTGGGTGGCGTAGGGGCCGATTCCGGCGTGCTCGGGTGCGTAGTTGGTGGAGACCAGCAGCAGTCGGCGGCGCGTGCCGGAATCGGCCACGGAGTGTTCCTTCCCCCCAGAGACGAACAACTGCCCACACTATCCGTTCACCGGGGCATCACGCCCGTGCTTGCCGATCGTCGCATCCCGGCAATCGGACTTCGCGATTCACCGGCTGGGCGCGCGGTGGCCCGGCTATCGTCTGAGACTCCGCAACGCCTGGGAGCGTTGTACGGTTTTCCGTGCGACTGGGGGGTCGTGTCATGACACATCGGGTCAGCGCACAACAGGTCGGCACACATCGGGTCGGCTACGCACCGGGGGTCTACGACCTCTTCCACGTCGGCCATCTCAACATCCTGCGGCACGCGCGCAGCCAGTGCGACTACCTGGTGGCGGGGGTGGTCTCGGACGAGATGGCGCAGCTCGCCAAGGGCCGCAGCCCCGTGGTGCCGCTGGTGGAGCGGCTGGAGATCGTCCGCAGCGTGCGCTTCGTGGACGCCGCGTTCGTGGAGACGGTCCCGGACAAGGTGGAGACCTGGCGGCAGGTCAGGTTCGACGTGCTGTTCAAGGGCGACGACTGGCGCGGTACGGACAAGGGGCTGCGCCTGGAGCGCGACTTCGCGGCGGTGGGGGTGGAGATCGTGTACTTCCCCTACACCGTGCACACGTCGAGCACCCAGTTGCGCCGGGCGCTCGACGTGCTGGGCGAGCCGGTCAGACCCTCCGAAGCTCTCTGAACCACTTGGTGAGGAAGGCCGCGAGGAAGACGGCGTGCACGGCGAAGAGCGCGAGGTAGCCGTAGCGGAAGGCGTCCTGGCTGCCGAGCAGCAGGAAGACCGCGCAGAAGACGCCGTAGTCGACCGGGAGCAGGGCGACCGCCCGCAGCCGTGAGGGGGCGGCGGGCGGCGCCGCGGCCTTCGGCTTGAGCTTGTCGGTCAGCAGCCCGCCGAAGAAGATCATGACGGCCGCCAGCTGGAAGCCCAGCGGGAGCAGCAGCCAGCCGTCGCCCGGCAGGGCGAAGTGCCGGTGGAAGGTGATCAGCACGGCGGCGTGCACCGCGGTGATCTTCGCGCAGTCCACCACGTGGTCCAGCCACTCCCCCGCGGGTCCGCCGGTGCCGAGCAGCCGGGCGAGCTGCCCGTCGGCGGAGTCGAAGGCGAAGCCGACCGCGAGCGCCGCGTAGACGGCCAGGGCCAGCCACCACGAGGGCGCGGCGATCGCGAGGGCGGCGATGCCGCCGTAGCTGAGGGCGGCGCTGACGAGGGTGACCTGGTCGGGTGTCATCCCGGCGCGGTAGGCGCCCGCGGCGAGCACGCGCCCTGCGGGCCTGTTCACGTACCGCGAGTAGAGCGAGACGCCCTTGGCGGTCTTCTGCGCGTCGGCCAGCCGGTGCAGCGCTTCGCCGTATCGCAGCGGCCTGGCCGCCGCGGGGGCGTGCTCCGCGGGCCCGCCGGACGGCGCCGCGGGCGCCGGGTCGGCCGGTGTCGGTATCACGTGCGCCCTCGTCTCCCCTAGGACAGGCCCGCCGTCCGCGGCGGGCCCTGGGGCCGCCGCGGGCGGGACGCGAAGGCCCATGATGGCAGGGGCGTGCCGCCGCCGATGCGGCATCCGTGGGACGCGCGGCGCCACCGGTGGGATGAATCGGATATTACGCCTTAAAGTGGGCGCCAATGTCGATCTCTCGCCGCAACCTCCTCCAGGTGACCGCCTCCGAGGCGCTGCTGTCCGGCTGCACCGGCGGCAGCGCCCCGCATGCGGGGCCGGACCCCGCGATGCCGCCGCCCGCGGCCGGGGCGGCGTCCGCCGCGCGCAGCGGGGCGCCCGCCACGGTCACCCCGGTGGCGCCGCTGCCTCCGCTGCCGCCGGGGCTGCCCGACCAGATCGAACACGGCCCGCGCACCCGCCCGCAACTGGCCCTGACCTTCCACGGCCAGGGCGACCCCGCCCAGGCCGAGGTGCTGCTGACCGAGGCGGAACGTTTCGGCGCCCGGGTCACCGTGCTGGCCGTCGGCGACTGGCTCGACGCCTACCCGCAGCTCGCCGCCCGGGTGCTTGCGGGCGGCCACGAGCTGGGCAACCACACCCAGACGCACGGCGACATCGGTGCCATGGACGCCGCCGCGGCCACCGCCGAGATCGAGGGCTGCGCCGGCCGGCTGCGCCGGCTGACCGGCAGCCCGGGCCGCTGGTTCCGGCCTTCGCAGGCCCGGCTCACCACCCCGCTGGTGGTCTCGCTGGCCAGGAAGGCCGGCTACCCGCACCTGCTGTCGTACGACGTGGACCCGCTGGACTACACCGACCCGGGCGCGGAGGCGGTCCGCTCCGCCGTGGCCGCCAAGGCCGGACCCGGCTCTGTGGTCTCGCTGCACTTCGGGCACAGCGGCACCGTCGCCGCGCTGCCCGGGATCCTCGACGACCTGCACCGCCGCGGCCTGCGCGCGGTCACGACCTCGGAGCTGCTGAGCTGATGCGCCGTCACCTGAGTCCCCTCCGCCGCGCGGCCGTCACCGCCGCGGTCGCCGCCGTCGCCGTGCTGGCCGCCGGATGCGGCGACAGCGGCACCCGGTCGCTCGCCCCCTCCCCCGCGCAGGCCGCCCTGGCCGCGCAGGCGGCCGCCGCGCAGGCCGCCGTCAAGGCGCAGCGGCGCGCGGCCGCAGCCCACCCGGGGCTGGCCGGCATGCCGCCGCTGGTGAACCAGAAGGACGTCTACGCCGCCGACCGCCCGAACGCGCTGTCGCCCGTGGTCCGCGGCTTCCCCTCGCTGGTCTACGTGCCGAACACCGAGTCGAACACCGTCTCGGTCATCGACCCGAAGACGTACAAGGTGGTCAGGACCATCCCGGTGGGCCTCCAGCCGCAGCACGTCGTGCCGTCCTGGGACCTGCGGACGCTGTGGGTCAACAACGACGTCGGCAACAGCCTCACCCCGATCGACCCGTCCGACGGCCACGTCGGCGAGGCCGTCTCCGTCCACGACCCCTACAACCTCTACTTCACGCCCGACGGCAAGTACGCGATCGTGATGGCCTCGCTCGACCGGCAGCTGGTCTTCCGCGACGCGCACACCATGGCGATCAGGAAGATCGTCCCGGTGAGCTGCTACGGCGTGAACCACGCCGACTTCTCGCCCGACGGCCGCTACTTCATCGTCAGCTGCGAGTTCTCCGGCGAGCTGCTGAAGGTCGACACCGCGGCCATGAGGATCATCGGGCAGCAGCGGCTGCCGATGGACGGCGCGATGCCGCAGGACGTCAAGATCTCGCCGGACGGCAGCACCTGGTACATCGCCGACATGGTCGCCAACGGGGTGTGGACGATGAACGGCGACACCTTCTCCAAGCCGGTGCTGCTGCCCACCGGCAAGGGCGCCCACGGCCTCTACGTGTCACGCGACTCGAAGTACCTCTACATCACCAACCGCGGTGAGGGCTCGGTCTCCCTGCTGGACTTCGCCACCGGCCGGCTCAGCGCGAAGTGGCACATCGACGGCGGCGGCAGCCCCGACATGGGCGGCGTCTCCGCCGACGGCAAGGTCCTCTGGCTGACCGGCCGCTACGACGCCGAGGTCTACGCCCTCGACACGGCCACCGGCCGCACCCTGGCCAAGATCCCGGTCGGCGCGGGCCCGCACGGGCTGGCCGTCTACCCGCAGCCCGGCCGCTACTCGCTGGGCCACACCGGCATCTTCCGCTGACCCCTTCAGCGCACCGGGGCCGCCCTCGCCAGCCGCGAGGCCGCCCTCGCGCGCGGGACACTGCCCTGGCGGTGGCGGACCGGGTGGACGGTGTTGGCCAGCAGGACGAGGTACGAGCCGGTGGCCGGGTCGATGACCAGGCTGGTGCCGGTGAAGCCGGTGTGGCCGAACGTGCCGCGGCCGGCCAGCTCACCCATGAACCACGGCTGGTCGGTCTCGAAGCCGAGACCGTCGAGCAGCGGAAGGGTGCCGTCGAGCAGCGCGGTGGCGAAGACCGCCAGGTCCCACGCGGTCGAGAAGAGGCCTGCGTGGCCCGCGACGCCGCCCATCGCGTAGGCGTTCTCGTCGTGGACGGTGCCGTGCACCATGCCCCGGTCGAGCTTGCCCCACGGGCGCCGCTGGTCCTCGGTGGCCGCGATGCGCGGCAGCCAGGAGGGCGGCGGGGCGAAGCGGGTGGCGGCCATGCCGAGCGGCGTGGTGATGCCGTCGGCGACCAGCCGGTCGAGCGGCCGGCCGGTGACCTGCTCCAGCAGGGTCTGGGTGAGCAGCAGATTCAGGTCGGAGTAGCAGCGCCGCTCGCCCGGCGGCGTGAGCGGCTGCTCGGCGGCGAGGGCGGCCGCCCGCTCCCCGGGTCCCGGCAGGTCGTAAAGCGGCAGCTCGGGACGCAGCCCCGAGGTGTGGGTGAGCAGGTGGCGCAGGGTGATGCCGGGCACGAGACCGGGGACGTACGCCGTGATCGGGCGGTCCGGGTCCAGGGCGCCGGCCTCGACCTGCTGGACAGCGGCGACAGCGGTGAAGAGCTTGGTGAGCGAGGCCAGGTCGAAGACGGTGCCGGGCCGCATCGGCACCCGCTCCGCCGCCGGAAGCTCCACCCCGCGGCCGGCGCCGCCGTCGTACGAGCGGTAGCGCACCGCCCAGCCGACCGCCTCGTGCAGCGCCACCACCGGGCCGCGCCCGGCCAGCACGACGGCCCCCGCGCACCACGGCAGCGCCGCCTCCCCTGCCGGCGCCGGCTCCAGCGCGGCGGCCAGCTCCGGGACGATCAGGCCGATCTCGTCGGCATCGAGGCCCGCCTCAGGGCAGGTACCTCTCGACAGCGGCGGGGCCATTTTCCTCCAGATCCTTGCGGGCCTTCTCGATCAGTTCCGGTGTGCAGTCCCGCCCGGAGGCCATGACCAGGTCCTCCGGGTCGACACCGGTCTCTGACCCCGTGTGCAGCGAGCTGTCGGCTGTCTTGAACGCCCAGGTGCGTTCGTCCGGATCGGACATCGCTTCCTCCTGATGGCCAGGCGACGTGATCGCCTGTTCGGCCTACGGTCCCTCCACGGTACGTCTGCCCGGCACGCAGAGCCCGACGAAGGCCGCGCAGGCGATGAGCGTGCAGGTCAGCTGGGTCACGGCCATGGGTACCGCGGTGCCGTCGCCCGCGACTCCCGCGAGCGGCGCGATCAGCGCGCCGATCAGGAAGGACGAGGTGCCGATCAGCGCGGAGGCCGATCCCGCGTTGCGCTTGGTACGCAGCAGCGCCTGGGTGTTCGTGGTGGGCAGCACCAGGCCCATGGACGCCATCAGGACGAACAGCGCGGCCGCGATCTCGGCGAGCGAGGCCCGGCCGAAGACACCGGTGGTGAGCAGCACGAGCGCCGCGGAAGCCGCGGTGATCAGCACCAGGCCGACCCCGAGCACCCGGTCCATGGAGACCCGTCCGACGAGCACCTTGCCGTTGAGCTGGCCGATGCCGACGATGCCGATCGAGTTCAGGCCGAACAGCAGGCTGAAGGTCTGCGGCGAGGCGCCGTAGATGTCCTGCACCACGAAGGACGACGCGGACACGTAGGTGAACAGTGCCGCGAAGCCGAAACTGCCGGCGACGACGTACCCGGTGAAGACCCGGTCGGCGAGCAGGCCGCGGAAGGCGCTGAAGGTGCCGGCCAGCTCACCGGTGTGGCGGTGCTCCGGCGGCAGGGTCTCGCCCAGCCAGCGCCACACCACCGTGGTGAGCAGGATGCCGATGGCCGTGCACACCACGAAGACGCCGCGCCAGTCGGTGAGCCGCAGGATCTGGCCGCCGATGACGGGGGCCACGATCGGGGCCACGCCGGAGATGAGCATGAGGGTGGAGAAGAAGCGGGCCATCTCCACCCCGTCGTAGAGGTCCCGGACGACGGCCCGGGAGATCACGATGCCGGCGGCGCCGGCCAGGCCCTGGAGCAGCCGGAAGCCGACCAGCAGCGGGGCGGTGGGCGCGAAGGCGCAGACGGCGGTCGCCAGTACGTAGACGACCATGCCGATCAGCAGCGGCTTGCGGCGCCCGAAGCGGTCGCTGAGCGGGCCGACCACGAGCTGGCCGAGCGCCATGCCGGCCAGGCAGGCGGTCAGGGTGAACTGGACGGTGGACGAGGTGCTGTGCAGGGCGTCGGTGACCTGGGGCAGCGCGGGCAGGTACATGTCCATGGACAGCGGCGGCAGCGCGGTGAGGCCGCCGAGTACCAGGGTGACGAGCAGTCCGACGCGGGCCTGGCGGCCGGCGGCGGGGGTGAGGGTGGCGAAAGGGGTCGGGGCGGTGGCCTGAGCAGCGGATCTCGGACCGGCGTCCTGCACGGTGGCACTCTCCATCAAGGGTCGTTGAATCGTTGCCTATTCTTTCAGTGATCGGGGACAGCCGAGACCAGGTAGTGGGGCATTGATGAGTGACGTGAAGCGCACTGTGCGCTGGGGCATTCTGGCCACCGGCGGTATCGCCGCGACCTTCACCGAGGCGCTGGCCACCGTGCCGGGCGCCGAGGTGGTGGCGGTCGGATCGCGCAGCGCCGAGGGCGCGAAGGCCTTCGCCGAGCGGTTCGGGATCCCGCGGGCGTACGGCAGTTGGGCCGAACTGGCCGCGGACGACGGCGTGGACGTCGTCTACGTGGCCACCCCGCACTCCGCGCACCGGGCGGCTGCCGGGCTGTGCCTGGAGGCCGGCAAGGCGGTGCTGTGCGAGAAGGCGTTCACCCTGAACTCGCGCGAGGCCCGCGAGCTGGTGGAGCTCGCGGAGGACCGCGGGCTGTTCCTGATGGAGGCCATGTGGACGTACTGCAACCCGCTGATACGCCACCTGGCCGCGGTCGTCGCCGACGGGGCGATCGGCGAGATCCGCAACGTCTCGGCCGATTTCGGCTTCGGCGGCGACTTCCCGCCCGAGCACCGGCTGCGCGACCCCGCGCAGGGCGGCGGCGCGCTGCTCGACCTGGGCGTCTACCCGGTGTCCTTCGCGCAGCTGCTGCTCGGCGAGCCCGACACCGTACAGGCCTGGGCGCACCTGACCCCGGAGCGCGTCGACGACAACACCGGGATACTGCTCGGCTGGAACGACGGCGCCGTGGCGACCCTGACCTGCACCTTCACCGCGGACACCGGTGCGCCGGCGACGATCACCGGCACCGCGGGGCGGATCGAGATCCCCGAGGGCTTCTTCAACCCCGACCGCTTCGTCCTGCACCGCCAGGGCGAGACCCCGCACACCGTGCACTTCTCCGAGGTCACCGACGACGGACTCGACCGCGGCACGATGCGCTACGAGGCCGCCGAGGTGACGCGCTGCCTCCAGCAGGGGCTGACCGGGTCCCCGCTCGTGCCGCTGGCCGGCACGCTGTCCGTGATGCGCACCCTGGACACCATCCGGGAGCAGATCGGGGTCCGCTACCCGGGGGTCGACTGACCTGGCGGCTAGCGGGCGCCGTGGCCGGGCGCGACGGCGGCGATGCGGTCGGCCAGGTCGAAGTCCTTCCCGGTCAGCCGCCCGCCGGCCGCGTGCGTGGTGATCTCCGCGCGCAGCGTGTCGTAGCCGAGGGTGAGGTCGGAGTGGTGGTTCAGCTCGGCCTGGATCCCGGCGATGTGCAGGGCGAAGATCGCCGCGGGCAGGTGCGCGAGGTGGTACGTACGGTGCAGCGTGCGTCCGTCCTCGCTCACCGCCCAGCCGTCGAGGCCGCCGAGCCGGGCATCGATCTCTTCCGCTGACAGCGGTTCCGCGTAAGGCATGCCCTCATCGTCCCACCGAGCCGGTGCGACGGCGCGTCGTGCGGCCCCGGTGCCGGTCGCGGCACTACTCAGCCGCGGACACCGGCTTGGGGGCCCAGGGGGTGAAGTGGACAGGCAGGGTCGTCAGGGAACGCTGGAAGAGGCCCGGCCGCCAGCGCAGGCCGTCGGCCGGGCGGGCGAGCCGCATGTCGCACAGCCGGCTGGTGAGCTGCTCCACCGCCGAGATCGCGATCAGCAGGGCCGGCTGCCGGGCGGGGCAGCTGTGCGGTCCCGCGCTCCACGCCAGGTGCGCGCTCTCGCTCGCCCCCCACGCGTCTGTCTCGCCGCCCGGCGAGGACTGGCTGTTGGCCGCCGCGTAGGAGACCAGCACCAGCTGGCCGGCGCGCAGGCCGACACCGTGGAAGGTGGTGTCGTACCGCACGTAGTAGCCGGTGGACGTGGACTGCGGCGGATTGCGCCACAGCACCTCGTTGATGGCCTCGTGGGCGGTCATGGCGCCGGCGGTCACCGAGCCGTCGTAGCGCGGGTCGGCGAGCATGTGGAGCAGGGTGTTGGCGATGAGGTTCGCGGTGAACTCGTAGCCGCCGGCGAAGGTCACGGCGATCTGCATGACCGTCTCGGCGTCGTCGAGGCCGGCGGGGTGCTGGATGAAGTACGAGGTCAGGTCGCGTCGCGGGCGCGCGCGGCGCTCGGCGACCAGGCCGCCGATGACGTTGGTGAGGTCGGTGGACGCGTCCATCGAGTCGGCACCCGCTGCGAACATGGAGCTGATCTTGTCCGTCAGCAGCTCGCCCTCGGCGTCGGGGACGCCGAACCAGGTGTTGAACACCCGCAGCGGCAGCTGCCTGGCGTAGCCGGCGACCAGGTCGGCGCTGCCCGCGGCGGCGAAGCGGCCGATGAGCTGGGCGGCGGCGTCGGCGACCTGCGTCTGGAGCAGGTGCGGGCCGAGCAGGCCGAGGCTGTCGCCGATGACCTTGCGGTACCGGGAGTGGGTGTCGCCGTCGGTGAAGACCGCGGCCGGGCGGTAGGCGAGCACCGAACGCACCGGGGAGTCCTCGGGGATGGTGTCGGGCCAGGGCCGCGGGTCCTTGGAGAAGGTGTGGGTGTCGCGCAGCACGTCGAGCGCGGCCTGGTAGTCGGTGACCAGCACCGCCTCCGCGCCGGGGGCGATCTCGACCCGGGCCAGCGGCCCCTGGCTGCGCAGCTGCTCGTAGTGGCGCCCGGGGTCGGCGGCGAAGTCCTCGCCGTACATGGCGGGCAGCGTACCGGCGGTCATGGCGCGTCCTCGGGCAGTCGGGTCAGTACGTACTCGGCGAGCGCGATGAGGGTGCCGATGCTGTCGCGGCGGTTGCGGGCGTCGCACTGCACCAGCGGGGTCTCGGGGGCCAGGTCGAGGTGCTTGCGCAGCACCTCGTCGCTGTGCGCGGGCGCGCCGGGGAAGCGGTTGACGGCGACGGCGTAGGGCAGGCCCTGCTCCTCGACCATGTCCATCACCGGGAAGGAGTCGGCCAGCCGCCGGGTGTCGGCCATCACCAGGGCGCCGAGCGCGCCGCGGGCGATGTCCTGCCACAGCGGGAAGAAGCGCTCCTGGCCGGGGGTGCCGAACAGGTAGAGCACCAGGTCGCCGGGGACGGTGAGCCGCCCGAAGTCGACCGCGACGGTGGTGGTGGACTTCTCCGGCAGGCCGCGCAGGTCGTCGAGGCCCGCGCTCGAGGTGGTCATCACCTCCTCGGTGTGCAGGGTGGGGATCTCGGAGAGGGTACGGATGAGGGTGGTCTTGCCGACGCCGAAGGGCCCGGTCACGACCAGCTTCATCAGGGTCTGCCCGGTCGCGGGCAGGTAGCGGACCGGGCCGGGGCGCGGCTCTGACCGCGGTTCCGCGGCCGGCGCGGTCGCCGGTTCAGGGGAGGGCACGGAGTCCAACGAGCAGCCTCTCGATGAGCGTTCGGTCGATCTCTTCGGCCTTGGGGACCGGGGACCGGGCGAGCAGGTGGCCGCCGCCGACCAGGTCGGCGGCCAGGAAGACGGTGGCACTGACCGGCAGGCCCAGGTGGGCCGAGCACTCCACCACGGTCAGCGCGCCGGGGCGCAGCAGCGTCCACAGCCTGCGGTGCTCCGGGCCGAACTCCAGCTCCGGCGGCTGCTGGTCGGTGGACACCAGCAGTGTGAGCCGGTCGAAGTCGGAGGTGCCACGCGGGCGTTCCCTGCCGCCGGTGGCCAGGTACGCCGGCACCAGGCGGCGTCCCCGGCCGCCCTGCGCCCCGGGTTCCGGCGTGGCGGCGGCTCCTGAAGTGCCGGGCCGGCCGGATGTCATGGCCGGCCGGCTGCGTCCGGCTCGCGGGCGGGGGCGCTCATCGCCCTGGCGAGCGCGGCGACCTGCACCTGCATCTGGTAGGCGATGTTCCCCAGCTGGGTGTCGGGTGCGGCGAAGACCGCGAGCGAGGTGTTCTGGCCTGCGGGCACCACGATGGCGAAGCCCTGCTCGGACTCCACCACGGTCTGCGCCAGGCGTGGCGCCTCGACGTCGGTGAAGGCGGTGGTGAAGGCGCGGGCCGAGGCGTGCAGGGTGGCGGTCATCGCGGCCACCCGCTCCGCTGCGGCCCGGTCGAGGCCGGGCGAGGAGCCTTCCAGCAGGCCGTCACCGGTTGCGATCAACGCGTGCTGGACGCCCGGCAGTTCGAGCAGCGGTTCCAGCACCCAGGCCAGGTCCTCTGCCAAGGGTCGGCGGGTGGTCATGAACGGTGTTCTCCTTGCTTGTCGCCTGCGGCGGTTCCCCCGGCCGCGGTCGTGCCGCTCCCCGCCGCGGACCTGCCGCTGCGGGTGCCGTCCTGGAGCGCGCCCCACAGCGCGCCCGCCTGCTCTGGTGTGCGCGCCACGGGCGCCTCGGCGGCCGGCGGCACCGGCGCGACCGGGCGTGCGGCGGCGGTTCTCGGGGCGCGGCGGCGCCGGGAGGGCAGTGGAGTGGCCTCCACGACCGGGCCGTCGTCCGCCGCCGGGTCCTCGGCGGGTCTGGCCGGGGCCGCGGTGTCGGCCGGGGCGGGTACCAGCACGGACAGCGTGTGCTCCTCGTCGAGTACGGTCAGCAGCTCGGCCGGCACCCGCAGCATCGCGCGGACCCCGCCGTAGGGCGACGACTCGACGTGGCAGGAGAAGCCGTACTGCCGCACCAGCCGGCCCACCACGGCGAATCCGGCCTGCGGCGGGTTGCCGAGCTCGGTCAGCAGCAGCACCTCCGGGCCGGCCAGCAGCCGCCGGGCGCGCTCCAGCGTCTCCCCGTCCATGCCGATGCCGCCGTCGTCCACCACGATCAGCGCGCCGCGCCCGCCGCTCTGCTGGATCGTCACCGGCACCGCGGTGTCGGGGTGCGAGTAAGACGTCGCGTTGGCCAGCAGTTCCGCGACCGCGATGGCCAGCGGCTCCGCGGCCCGCGCGACCACCGCGAGGCGCTGCTCGCGCAGATGGTTGGCCATCTTGATACGCGCGTAGCCCGCGACCCTGGACTGGGCTCCGATCACGATCTCGGCGAGCGGCGAGTCGCTGCGGGCCAGCCCCGGCCAGGCTTCGCAGAGCACCGCGGTCGCCTGGATGCGGCGCAGCGCCAGCTCGTTGCGGAAGTCCAGTTCGAGCAGCCGCGGGTCGTCGAGCTCGTGCTGCAGGTCCTGCAGGACGCTCTGGGTCTGGTAGAGCAGCGACTGCACCTTGGCGGTGGCACCGCGCATCGCGGCCCTGGCCGCCGCGTCGACCCGGTCGCGCTCGCCCGCCGCGGCCGTGCTGGTGGCCGAAAGCACGTCCCGCATCGCCTTGGCCAGCGTGGCGTTGGCCTCCTGCGGGTGCAGCAGGCCGGGGACGGGGGCGTGCTCGTGGGTCAGCGCCAGGACTGCGGCCGGGATCCGGTCGGCGGCGAGGAAGCGCAGTTCCTCGATGGCGATCCGGAGTTGCTCCTCGGCGTTCTTGGCCCGCACCTCCGCGGTCTGGACCGTGGTGCGCGCCATCCGCACCAGTTGGGCGTCCCGCACATGTCTGAGGCCCGACCAGACACCGCCGAGGACGGCGGCCAAGAGAAGACCGATGAAAGCAAAGAGCACGACGCGACCCCACCCCGAAACTGTCTTGAAGCGTGATTATGCCGTGGCGGAATCCCGTCACAAGGTTTGGCGTAAAAATTCGCGCTGCGTACTCGGCCGGTCACCAAGTGGTGCCGTTTCCGCCTCTGTTCGCGAAGCCGTTCGCGAACAGGCCCCGGCCCGCCCCCGGGCGGCGGCGCGCAGGGCCCGCCGCTACGCCGCCGCCGCGCGGCAGGCCGCGAGCGGGTCGTCCAGCAGCGGGGCGAAGGCGAGTTCGGCGGCGCCGACCAGCGGGGCGCGGTGGGCCAGCGCGGATCTCCTGTGGGTGTAGGGGGCGCGGCTTCGCGCCAGGCCCGTGGTGGCGCTGTACGCCTCGATCCGGTCGAAGGTCGCCTCGTAGATGTCCTGGAGGCCGCCGCCGAAGATCACCAGACGCGGGCTCAGCACGGCGGCGAGGTTGCCGAGTCCGATGGCGAGCCAGCGCGCGGCGTCGTCCAGGGCGCGCGCGGCACGCTCGTCACCGGCCTCGGCCGCCTCGACCACGCCCGACAGCGAGTGGTCGGGCGGCACCCGCAGGCCCGCCGCCTCGGTGACGACGTCCGTGCCGATCTCGGTCTCCCAGCAGCCGCGGGCACCGCAACGGCACTGCCGGCCGCCGGGGTTGACGATCATGTGGCCGATCTCGCCCGCGTAGCCGCGCTGCCCCGGCACCGGCCGGCCGCCGCAGAACAGGCCGCCGCCGACACCGACGTTCGCCGAGATGTACACGAAGTCGTCACAGCCGCGGGCCGCGCCGCGGCAGTGTTCGCCCAGCGCGCCGAGGTCCGCGTCGTTGGCGACGGCGACCGGCACCCGCGACCAGGGCGGCGCCAGGCGGCCCGTGAGGGCGGCGGCGAGCGGTTCGTCGGTCCATCCGAGGTTCGGCGCGAAGCGCACCAGGCCGTCCGCACGCCGCACCAGGCCGGGCACGGCGATGCCGACGCCGGTGCAGCGGCCGCCCGCCGTCGAGGGGCCGCCCAGCGACCCCACGAGCCCGGCCAGCCTGCCGACGGTGTCCTCGAACCCCGTGGGCCCGCCGGGCGGGGGCAGCAGGGTGCGTTCCGCGAGCACCTCGCCGCCCAGGCCCACCCGCTCCGCCCTGATCCGCTCCACGCCGACCTCAAGGGCGATCACCTGGGCGCTCCCGGGGACCGGCCGCACCACGGGCGAGGGCCGGCCGGCCGAACGGTGGGTGCGCGGGACCTCCTCGCGCACCAGCCCCGCGCCGGCCAGTACACCGACCAGGGCCGCCGTGGTGCTGCGGTTGACGCAGGTCGCCCGGGTCAGCTCCGAACGTGAGACGGCGCCCTCGGCGTGGACGTGCCGCAGCAGCACGCTGAGGTGGCGCCGCCGCACCTCGGCCTGCGGCACCTGTCCTGCCGTCGTCTCGCCCGGAGGGAAGGGCATGGCGACCTCCTCGCCGTGGGGGGTGCGCACGCTCGGCGCGCGGGAGGCGGCGGGCGCGCTCAGCCGGGGGCGCCGCCGGGGGGCACGGGCACGCTGAACTCGGCCCAGGCGAGGGTGCCCGCGGGGCCGACGTGGCGGCCGTGGGCCGACGCGAGCGCCTGGACCAGGGCGAGGCCGCGACCGCCGTCGCCGGGGTCGCGCTGAAGCGGCGAGCCGCACGGGCCGCCGTCGGTGACCTCGACGCGTACGGTGCCGCAGGGCAGCCGGGACATGTGCAGGCAGACCGCGGGCAGGGCGTGGTTGAGCGCGTTGGTGACCAGCTCCGATATCACCAGCACGACGTCGGCGGCCGCCTCTTCCGGCACCTCCCAGCGGGCCAGCACGGCCTCCGCCGACCTGCGGGCCTCCCGCCCGGCCTCCGGCCGGTGCGGCAGCGGCAGGCAGCCGATCCAGGACCCGGTCCCGGTGTCGGTGTCGACTGCGGCGTCCGTCCCGGTGCCGGGGCCTGTCCCGGCATCCGCGCCGGTGCCGGCCGCCCCGGCTCCGCCGCCGCAGGGGTGCGGGGAGCCGGCCGGCCACGCCAGACGTGACCGGCCCCGGCCCGCCCACTTCGGCGAAAGCGCCGGGTGGAGGTCCGGAAGTGCTGGGTCGGGGGTGAGGATGCGCATGTCGGTACCTGGCCTGTAGGCGGGTCCCGGTCCGCCGCCTGTCGGGCGGCGGGTCGGCACTGGGTGCGTGACGCTCCCGCGTCGGGGCCGTTCCCGTCGCCTCGTGGGGGCGCGGTCGCGGCGCACGGCCACAGGTGCGGGCTCTGCTCCACCGGTGGCCTATTTGTTGTCGATCACCACAATACGACTCATGACGAAAAAATCACCCCGGTGACCGCGACAAGATTCCGCAAGGATGCCCGGAGGGGCATCTCCGCAGGTCAGCGCGGCGTGGAAGAGGACAAAAAAGGACAGCGCCCGGTGTACCCGAGGGCCATTCCCTCCGGTACACCGGGGCTTTTCCGTCACCGTCGATCACGATCGGTGAGCGCCTGTCGCGGCAGGTCCCGCGGGTGCGGTCAGCCGGCGTCGTCCGGGCACAGGTGCAGGGCCAGGACGTTGCCGCCGGTCACGGCCACGTGGACGCGGCCGAGCGTGCCGGTGTCGCCGCTGTTGGCGACCCGGAAGTCGCTGCCGGCGTTCTCGCCGTTGTGGAAGGCCGCGTCGTCCAGTGTGAACGTGGCGGTCTTCCAGGTGTCGGTGCCGGTCTTGGCCACCGAGGGCGACTGCTTGTAGGCGCCGGCCGTCGAGTCGTACTGGAGGCTCCAGCTGCCGGTGCCGTGGTCGTAGTAGTCGATGGTGACGGTCGCGTGGTAGGCGCCCCCGGGGACGATGGTGTTGTCGATGTCGAAGTACTCGAAGGGCGAGCCTTCGGTGGTGGACCGCCCGCTGCGGCCGCCGAGGGTGACCGGCTCGGTGTGCCCGTCGCCGTTGTCGCGGAAGCGCAGCCCGCACTCGGTGTCGGTGGCGCCGAGCGTGTCGCAGGCGGTGGCGGCGCCGTCAGCGGCCGGTACGGTCACCACGACCGCGCCGCCCGGCAGCGGCGTGCCGGACGACGTACGGAAGGCGACCTTCACCGGGTGGTAGCCCGACGGGGCGTCCGCCGCGACCGAGATGGTGACGGGCACGGCGGCGCGGTCGGCGTGCCGCAGGTCGAGGGTGCCGGACGACGGGGTCACGGTGACCCCCGGTACATCCGACGCAGCGCTCCAGCGCACGGTGCCCGCGTGCCCTGCCAGGTCCGAGACGCCGACCGTCGCGGGCAGGCTGGTGCCGCCCGGGGTCACCTGGGTGCCGGTGGGGGTGAGGTAGCCGACCGCGGGCACCTCACCGGTGCGGTACGACGGCGGGGCGGCGGCGGGGCCGGTGGCCCAGTGGGTGTCGGGCCGGGTGGACAGGTCGACGTCCAGGTCGCCGCCCCTGGTGGCGAAGGAGGCGGGCAGGGCGGTGGACTCGAAGTGCCGCCCGTCCAGCCGCATTCCGGTGACGTAGGGGGCGTCGTCCGCCGCCCGCGGCGCGTCGATGGTGATCCGGTGGCCGTTGCCGAGGCTGATCACCGCCCGCTTGACCAGCGGGCTGCTCAGCGCCAGCGTCGGGGTGCCGGGAGTGGCCGGCATCATGCCGAGCGCCGCCCACACGTATTCGGACGACAGCGCGCCGTTGTCGTCGTTGCCCGGCAGCCCGTCGGGGGCGGTGGTGAACAGCTCGGTCTCGAACCGCCGGGTGACCTCCTGGGTCTTCCACGGCCGGCCGACGTAGTCGTACATCCACGGGGTGGTGGTGTCGATCTCGTTGCCCGCCCAGTCGTAGGGCTCGTTGCCGCCCGCGTTGAGCCGGCTGAAGTAGCCGTCGAGGCGCGCGGCCACCTTGGCGTTGCCGCCCATCGCGGTGACCAGGCCGGCGACGTCCTGCTGCACCGACCAGTTGTACTGCGCCGCGTTGCCCTCGTCGTAGCCGTCCTGCCCGAACGCGCCGGCCGGCGGGGTCTGGAAGCCGGGTCCCGCCGGGAAGGCGCCGTTGTCGTCGCGCGGGCGCAGGTAGCCGGTGGCCGGGTCGAAGATGTTCTGCCAGTTGTTGCCGCGCACCGCGTACTCGGCGGCCGTCGCGTGGTCGCCGATCCTCGCGGCAAGCTGCGAGATCGTGAAGTCGTCCGTGGCCCACTCCAGGGTCTCGGAGGCGCCCTGGAAGCCGTGGTCGCCCTGCGAGGTGCTGTTGTTGGGCGCGTACCCCAGGCGTACGTAGTCCTCCACGCCCGGCCGCTCCACCCAGCCCCAGCCGACCTTCTCCGACCGCGTCGCGGCCTTCTTCATGATCGGCAGGGCGTCCGCGATGTCCACGCCGGTCGCGCCGAAGGCGACGTACTGGGCGAAGAGCGGGACGCCGTTGTCGCCGTTCATGACGTTCCCCGTCATGTTCTGCGAGGGCCACTTGGGCCACCAGCCGCCCTGCTGCTGGGCGTCCCGCAGCAGCGAGTCGGCCATGTCGCCGGCCCGGTCCGGATAGAGCATCGTCTGGAGCGGGGCAAGAGACCGGTAGATGTCCCAGTCGGAGAAGGTCGCGTACTGGGTGTGCCCGCGCGGCACCCGGTGGATGGCGTCGTCGAATCCGATGTAGCGGCCGTCCACGTCGTTGAAGACGCTCGGCGACTGCAGGGACCGGTACAACGAGGTGTAGAACGTCGTCAGTTCGTCCTTGGACGCGCCGCCGACCGAGACCTTGCGCAGGGCGTCGCGCCAGGCGTCCCGGGTCTGCGCCTGGACGTGGCCGACGCTCCAACCGGGTATCTCCGCGGCCGCGTTGGCCGCCGCGCCGGACGTGCTCACGTACGACATGCCGATCTTGGCCGTCACGCTGCGGTCGGCGGAGGTGTCGAAGGTGAGGTAGGTGCCGGAGCCCGAGCCGGTCGCACTCGACGAGCCGGGCGTCACCGCGGTGCCGCCGCCGTCGCGCTGCCAGGTGCCGTGCGCGGTGAACGGGCGGTCGAAGGTGATGTCGAAGTACATCGTGTACTTGCTGTTGTTGCACAGGCCGTGCGGTGTGGTCGTCCCCGATATCTCGCGGTCGCCGATCACGTTCACCTCGGCGGCCAGGTCGCCGCCCAGGCTCGTGCCCGACTTCACCAGCAACTGCGCCTGGCTGCCAGCCGGGTAGCCGAACGACGCGATCCCGGTCCTGGCCGTCGCGCCGATGTCGACCTGTACGTCGGAGTCCGTGAGGCGCACGTCGTACGAGCCGGGTGCCGCGTGCTCGTCCTCGTGCGAGAAGTGCTCGGTGCGGCCGGCCGGATCGGCGCCGACCCCGCCGGTCACCGGCAGGATCGGGATGTCCCCGAAGGACGAGCAGCCGCCGGAGAAGTGGTCGAGGCTGAAGCCCTTGATGGTGCTGTCGGTGTAGCCGTAACCGGTCGGCGCGGAAGCGGTGTCCGGGCTGAACTGCATCATCCCGAAGGGCGCGGTGACGCCGGGGAAGGTGTTCTCCCAGTCCACTCCCTTCTGGGTGCCGATGAACGGGTCGACATAGGCGGTGGGGTCCGCGACGAGCGCGGTGCCGCCCCGCCCCGCCGTCCCGGGCGGCCCCGCCGCGAGCGCGGACGGCACGGCCAGCGCGCCGGCCGCGGCGAGCACCGCCGCGACGACGGCGATACGCCTGCGGCTGGTGGTGTGGCGGTGTTTCTCTCGGTGTCGGTACACGTGAGACCTTCCCTGTCACCCTGCACGGCTCTCCCGCGTGGGCCGAGGTTGTCAAAAAACTCCCTTGACAACGTTGTCACCCACGCGCGCCCCGAGTTTTCACCCACGCGGAACAGGCGTCAAGGGGCCGGTGAACACGGGCGGGACAACCGGCAGGCGGCACGGCGCGGGCACGCGCGCCGGCGCCTCCCGAAGCGGCCGGAACCCGCCGCTTCGCTCCGCTGCGTGCCCTGTCGGTGTCAAGCTGTTGCGGTGAAGGGCAACATTCCCCAGGAGACGACGACCTTCGTCGGTCGGACGTCCGAACTGGCCTTGCTGGAATCGCTGGTGGCCCAGGACCGGCTGATCACGCTCACCGGCGCGGGAGGCGTCGGCAAGACGCGCCTGGCCCAACGGGCCGCCGCGGGCGAGGGCTTCCGCTTCCCCGACGGCGTCTGGTGGGCGGACCTCAGCACACTTGAAGGACCCGGCCTGCTGCTCGCCACCGTCAGCGACGCGGTGGGCCTCGCCGACCACTCGCCCATGATGCCCGTCGAGGCGCTCTGCGAATGGCTCGCCGACCGGCGCCTGCTGCTCGTACTGGACTCCTGCGAGCACCTGATCGACGCGTGCGCGGCCATGGTGGCGGAGGTGCTGACCGCAGCACCGGGCGTGACCGTACTGGCCACCAGCCGCCGGCCGCTGGCGTCCAGGATGGAGCGGCTGGTGGAGGTCCAACCGCTGCCGGTGGCGGGGCCCGACGCCTTCCTGCTGTTCAGCGAGCGGGTCGCCGCCCGGCTCGGCCCGCAGCCGCTGGCCGAGCCGGGCGCGGCCGAGGCCGTCGGGGCGATCTGCCGCCGGCTGGAGGGGATCCCGCTGGCGATAGAGCTGGCCGCCGCCCAGGTCGGCCCGGCCCGGGTCGCCGAGGTCGCCGAGCAGCTCGGCTCCCGCTTCGAGGTGCTGTCGCGCGAGGGCTTCGTCTGGCCGCGGCGGCACCAGGCGCTGCGCACGGCGATCGGCTGGAGCCACGAGCTGTGCGCGCCGCTCGAACGGCTGCTGTGGGCGCGGCTCAGCGTCTTCCGCGGGGCCTTCGACCTCGCCGCCGCGCAGGCCGTCGCCGCGGGAGGTCCGCTCGGCGCCGCGGATGTCGCGACGGCACTCGACCGGCTGGCCGACCAGTCCGTCGTGCGCAGGACGTCCACGGTGGCAGGCAGCCGCTACCGGATGCTCGACACCATCCGCGAATACGGGCACGCGTGGCTGCTGGAGCTCGGCGAGGAGACCGCCACGGCCGACCGGCACGCCGAGCACTTCACCGGCGTCGCGCGCTGGGCGGAGGCCGCCTGGGTCGGCACCGACCAGCTCGCCGGCTACCGGCGGGTCGAGGACGCGCACCCCGACCTGCACTCCGCGCTCGACCACCTGCTGGTCCACGACCCCGCGGCGGCCGCGGAACTCGCCGGGCTGCTCGTCTACTTCTGGACCTGCTGCGGCCACCTCAAGGAGGCCCGCGGCTGCCTCGAGCGCGTCCTCGACGTCCACACCGCCCCCGGCCCCGCGCGCACCCGCGCGCTCATCGGCCTCGGGGCGACCGTGACCCTCCAGGGCGACTACGCCGCCGCGGCCGGGATCAGCGCCGAGGTGGCGGACGCGGTCGAGGCCGGCGGCGACCCGGAGCTGCGGATCGCCGCGGCCTGCCTGACCGGGCTGCTCGGCATGCTCACCGGGCAGCCGCAGCAGGCCCTCGACTCCGTGCGCGGGGCGCTGGCGGCCGCACCGGGCCGCCCCTTCGACTCCTCCGACCGGCTGCGCTGCAGCCTGGTCGAGGTGCTCTCGCTGACCGGTCTCGGCGCCTTCGAGGAAGGCCGGACCCGGGCGCTGGAGCTGCGCGAGCAGTGCGTGCGCGCGGGCGAACTGTGGACCCGCTCGTATCTGGACTACCAGCTGTCCATCGTCGCCCTCTTCTCGTCGGAGCCCGCCGAGGCGGTCGCGTACGCGCGCACCATGCTGGAGAGCAAGCGGCTGCTCGGCGACGCCTTCGGCATCGCGCTCGGCCTCGATCTGCTGGCCGCCGCCATGGCCGCCGACGGGCGGCCCGAGCAGGCCGCGGCCGTCTACGGGACGGGCGAGGCGTACTGGCGCAGCGTCGGGCACCCGCAGCGCGGCGCCCCGGAGCTGCGGCCGGTACGCGAGCGCTGCGAGCAGACGGTACGCGCGGCACTCGGCGAGGCCGGCTACTCCGCCGCGTACACCCGCGGCGCGACCGCGGACGGCCCGAGCACCCTGGCCGCCCTCGTCGCCGACGACCCGGGCGGTGCGTGACGCGGAACCGGGGCGCCGCGTCCGTCCGGCGGGTGTGGCGCGGGTGTGGGGGTGGTCGCGGGGGTGGGGCGGCTGCCGATTCCGGCGCGGGCGCGGGGTGAGCGGCGGCCGTACGGTCCGGCGCGGGTGCCGGGTGGCCGTACGGTCCGGCGCGGGCGCCGGGTGGCCGCTACGGACGGGCCGGTGCCAGGATCCTGGCGGTCAGGGTGCGGAGCAGCGCCTGCTCGTCGGCGTCCAGGGGTGCGGCGAGCGCCGCGAGCCGGTCGGCGATCTCGGCTGCGCCCAGCTCGGTGAGGCGGCGGCCCTCCGGGGTGAGGGCGACCAGCACCGGTGGGGCGGCTGCCGATTCCGGCGCGGGCGCGGGTACGGGGCGGCCGTACGGTCCGGCGCGGGTGCCGGGTGGCCGTACGGTCCGGCGCGGGTGCCGGGTGGCCGTACGGTCCGGCGCGGGCGCCGGGTGGCCGCTACGGACGGGCCGGTGCCAGGATCCTGGCGGTC